>NZ_JBLUQD010000003.1:0-664219 GCF_048068415.1 Pseudomonas sp. NY15463 | reverse complement strand
CTGGAAGTGGGGCGCATTATAAGGGGATCTGAAACCCCGTCAACCCTTATTTTCAAAAAACCTTAATATCGCCGAAAAACAAAGCGGGGAGGCCTGTCGGCCTCCCCGCTTCCTTATATAGAGAACGCTAAACCGTCACTCTGCTTTAAGGGTAACCCGCGCGAAGGACTTTTTGCCCGCCTGGCACACATGAGTGGCCCCCACGACAAACATGAAGTCACGCTCGACCACAGCACCATCAACCTTGACCGCACCACCGGCGAGCAAATCACGCGCCTGCGCCGAGTTTTTTACCAGGCCTGCCCGGTTCAACACGGCAGCAATCGGCAAGTCTTCAGCCGCAACAACCTCAACCTCCGGCAAATCCTCAGGCAGCTCGCCATCCTTCATGCGGTTACCCGCAGCACGATGGGCATTGGCTGCCGCCTCCTGACCATGGAAGCGCGCCACGATCTCTTCGGCTAGCTTGATCTTGATGTCACGCGGATTCGCGCCATTGGCTACATCAGCACGGAACTGCTCGATCTCCTCCATCGAACGGAAGCTCAGCAGCTCGAAGTAGCGCCACATCAGCGTGTCCGGAATCGACACCAACTTGCTGTACATCACACCAGGAGCTTCCTGGATACCGACATAATTGCCCAGCGACTTCGACATCTTCTTCACGCCATCGAGCCCTTCGAGCAACGGCATGGTGACGATGTTCTGCGCTTCTTGGCCGTAAGCACGCTGCAGCTCGCGCCCCATCAGCAGGTTGAACTTCTGATCGGTACCGCCGAGCTCGACATCCGCTTTCAGCGCCACGGAGTCATACCCCTGCACCAGCGGGTACAGGAACTCATGGATGGCGATTGGCTGATTGGTGGTGTAGCGCTTATCGAAGTCGTCGCGCTCGAGCATGCGCGCAACCGTATACTGCGAAGCCAGGCGAATGAAGTCGGCCGGAGATAGCGAGTCCATCCAGGTGGAGTTGAACGCGACCTCGGTCTTGGCCGGGTCGAGAATCTTGAACACCTGCTGTTTATAAGTCTCGGCGTTCTCCAACACCTGCTCGCGGGTCAGCGGCGGACGCGTGGCGCTTTTGCCGCTCGGATCACCGATCATGCCGGTGAAGTCACCGATCAAGAAGATAACCTGGTGACCCAGCTCCTGGAACTGGCGCAGCTTGTTGATCAGCACCGTATGCCCCAGGTGCAGGTCAGGCGCGGTAGGGTCGAAGCCCGCCTTGATGCGCAGTGGTTGGCCGCGCTTGAGCTTCTCCACCAGTTCAGACTCGACCAATACCTCTTCCGCACCGCGCTTGATAAGCGCCAGCTGCTCTTCAACCGACTTCATAGACAGACCCGCAAGGCTCAGATTCAAGGGGAGCCAACCATACAAGATCGGCCATCAAATACAAGTTTCGCAACGGAATGTGACCCGAACGGCGTGACGCAACGTCTACGCGCCCTTGCGTGAGATTGGATTTGGTTATATTTTATACAGTTATTTCATCTTCATCATGTCATTCATCTTTTCCATTTCACCTTTTTCAAAGTCACCTCACCTATGACCAACGAAACGCCTAAAGCGCCGCCGCTTTATCCGAAAAGCCATCTGTTGGCCGCCAGCGGAATCGCCGCGCTTCTCAGCCTGGCCTTGCTGGTGTTCCCTTCCAGCGAAGTGGAAGCCAAGAAAACCACCCTGAGCCTCGAACTGGAAAGCCCGGCCGACCAGCTCAAGGACGAATCTCGCACGGCACCCTTGGTGCAATCCGGCCAGGACAACGATTCCCCCTTCGCCCAGATCGAAGGCGATCCATCCGAGGCAGCCGGATCCGACAACCAGCCTACCGCCGTCGCCAAGCAGGACGACAAAGCCCCCGGCCACCGCGAGGTCGTCGTGGCCCGGGGTGATACGCTCTCGACCCTGTTCAATAAGGTCGGGCTGCCGGCCAACGTCGTTCACGACGTCCTGGCTAGTAACAAGCAAGCCAAGCAGTTCAGCCAGCTCAAGCATGGCCAGGTCCTTCAGTTCGAGCTGGACAAGGACGGCCAACTGGCCAGCCTGCACAGTAAAGTCAGCAACCTCGAAACCATCCGCCTGACCCGCACCGACAAAGGCTACAACTTCGACCGCGAAGTCAGTAAGCCGGTGGTGCGTACTGCATACGCACACGGCGTCATCAAGAGCTCGCTGTCGGCCTCCGCCCAGCGCGCTGGCCTGTCCCATAGCATGACCATGGAGATGGCACGCATCCTGGGCTACGACATCGACTTCGCCCAGGACATCCGCCCAGGCGATGAATTCGATGTGGTGTACGAGCAGAAGATCATGGACGGCAAGGTGGTCGGCACCGGCAGCATTCTCTCCGCACGCTTTACCAATCGCGGCAAGACTTACACCGCCGTGCGTTACACCAACAAGCAAGGCAACACCAATTACTACACCGCAGACGGCAACAGCCTGCGCAAGGCCTTCATCCGCACCCCGGTGGACTTTGCCCGCATCAGCTCGCGCTTCTCGGCTGGCCGCAAGCACCCGATCCTCAACAAGATCCGCGCCCATAAAGGCGTCGACTACGCCGCCCCACGCGGCACGCCCATCAAGGCAGCAGGCGATGGCCGAATCGAACTGGCCGGCCGTCGCGGTGGCTACGGTAATACCGTGATCATTGCCCACGGCAACTCATACAAGACCCTCTACGGCCACATGCAGGGCTTCGCCAAGGGCATCAAGACCGGCAGCATGGTCAAGCAGGGCCAGGTGATCGGCTATATCGGCACCACCGGCCTGTCTACCGGGCCACACCTGCACTACGAGTTCCAGGTCAATGGCGTGCATGTCGACCCCCTGAGCCAGAAGGTGCCGATGGCAGATCCAATCGCCAAGGCCGAGCGCGTACGCTTCAACCAGCAGAGCCAACCACTGATCGCACGCATGGATCAGGAAAAAGCCAGCCTGCTCGCCGCGAACAAGCGCTGACCCCATGGCGTACTACCTGGGGGTGATGTCCGGTACCAGCCTCGACGGCCTGGACATCGCCCTGATCGAACAACGCGAGCAGCCCCACCTGCTCGCCACCCACTACATCCCCATGCCCGCCGACCTGCGCCAGGACCTGCTCGCCCTGTGCGCCAGTGGCCCTGACGAGATCGCCCGCGCAGCCTTGGCCGAGAACCGCTGGGCCAGCCTTGCGGCGCAAGGTATCCATCACCTGTTGACAAACCACGGCCTCGCGGCAGACGCGGTGCGTGCCATCGGCAGCCATGGCCAGACCATTCGCCACGAACCGGCTCGCGGCTTCACGGTACAGATCGGCAACCCGGCCCTGCTGGCAGAGCTGACCGGGATTAGCGTGGTGGCTGATTTTCGCCGCCGCGACGTGGCTGCCGGCGGCCAGGGCGCCCCTTTGGTCCCGGCCTTCCACGAAGCGTTGTTCGGGCATCTAGGGCAACGCCTGGCGATCTTGAACGTGGGCGGTTTCAGCAACCTCAGCCTGATCGAACGCCATCGCCCGGTACACGGCTTCGACTGTGGGCCAGGCAACGTGCTGCTCGACGCCTGGATCGAGCGCAAGCGCGGCCAGGTATACGATGCCGACGGCGCCTGGGCGGCCAGCGGCTCGGTGCAAGCACCGCTGCTCAGCGCACTGCTGAGCGACCCATTCTTCGCAGGCTCAGGCCCCAAAAGCACAGGCCGTGAAGTGTTCAACCTGACCTGGCTGGACGCTCACCTCACCCGCCTGCCGTGCTACCGCGACGAAGATGTGCAAGCCACCCTGCTGGAACTGACCGCACGCAGCATCGTCGAGTCGTTGTGTCAGGCCCAGCGTGACACCGAAGCACTACTGGTATGCGGTGGCGGCGCGCGCAACGGTGCGCTGATGAATCGCCTTGGGCAGCTGCTACCAACTGCCAAGGTCGCCAGCACTGCCGCCCACGGCATTGATCCAGACTGGGTGGAAGCCATGGCCTTCGCGTGGCTGGCGCACTGCTGCCTTGAGGGGGTACCCGCCAACCGTCCGAGCGTGACTGCCGCCAAAGGCCTGCGCGTGCTGGGCGCCATCTACCCGGCGTAGTCAATCCACAGAATGCAAAACGCCGCGCAATAGCGCGGCGTTTTGCATTGCCCGACAGCGATCAGATCGAGAACGAAGAGCCGCACCCGCAGGTGGTGGTGGCGTTCGGGTTCTTGATCACGAAGCGCGAGCCTTCCAAGCCTTCCTGGTAGTCCACTTCGGCACCGGCCAAGTACTGGAAGCTCATCGGATCGACCACCAGCGCCACGCCTTCGCGCTCGACGATGGTGTCGTCTTCAGCGACGTCTTCATCGAAAGTGAAGCCGTACTGAAAGCCCGAGCAACCGCCGCCTGTCACGAATACACGCAGCTTCAGACGATCGTTACCCTCTTCGCTGACCAGGGTCTTCACCTTGTTTGCAGCGCCAGGTGTGAACTCCAAAGCCGTGGGGGTGAAGGTTTCGACGCTCATGTTGACTCTCCCGGCGCACTGCCGCCATAAAACTCGATGGGGCGTATTATCCGCTTGTCCGAGAAAATCGGTCAACAATATGAAAGCGGCAAGTGACCAGCTACAAGCTGCAAGCCAAACGCGTCATGCTTGCTTGCCGCTTGTAGCGTGCAGCGAGTCGCTGCTTCAGGGAAGAAGGCCGGCGTGGCTCAGCCCCATGCGTTCGTCCAGACCAAACAGGATGTTCAGGTTCTGTACTGCCTGGCCCGACGCGCCCTTGACCAGGTTGTCGATAACCGACAGCACCACCACCAAGTCACCGCCCTGTGGCCGGTGAACGGCGATACGGCAAACGTTGGCGCCACGCACGCTACGGGTTTCCGGGTGACTACCAGCTGGCATCACGTCGACGAACGGTTCATTGGCGTAGCGCTTCTCGAACAGCGCCTGTAGGTCGACCGAGGTATCGGCGACGGTGGCGTACAGCGTGGCGTGGATGCCACGGATCATCGGCGTGAGGTGCGGCACGAAAGTCAGGCCAACATCCTTGCCGGCAGCCTGGCGCAGGCCTTGGCTGATCTCCGGCAGATGGCGGTGGCCTTTGACCGCATAGGCCTTCATGCTTTCTCCCGCTTCACAGAACAGCGACCCCACCGCAGCGCCACGGCCTGCGCCGCTCACACCTGACTTGCAGTCGGCGATCAGGCGCGCGGGGTCGGCCAGCCCAGCCTCCAGCAGAGGCAGGAAGCCCAGTTGAGTCGCGGTCGGATAGCAACCCGGCACGGCGATCAGACGCGCCTGGCGAATTTTCTCGCGGTTCACTTCGGGCAAGCCATAGACTGCATCGGCCAGCAGCTCCGGCGCACCATGCGGCTGACCGTACCACTTGCCCCACTCCACCGCGTCCTGCAAGCGGAAGTCGGCAGACAAGTCGATAACCTTGGTACCGGCGGCCAGCAGCTCTCCGGCCAAGGCATGGGCGACACCGTGCGGAGTGGCAAAGAACACCACGTCACAGGCGCCCAGGGTCTTGCTGTCCGGCACGCTGAAGCACAGGCCGTCATAGTGGCCGCGCAGGTTCGGGTACATGTCGGCAACCGCCACGCCCGCTTCAGAACGCGAGGTGATGACCGCCACTTCGGCCTGTGGGTGCTGCGCCAACAGACGCAACAGTTCGACACCGGTGTAACCCGTGCCGCCGACGATACCGACCTTGATCATAACGCTTGCCCCTTATCAACGAGCCGACTGGAAAGCGCACGATAATAGGGGCGCGAGACGCCTGTAACAACTCTTCGCATGACCCTTCGGCGCCTGGCCACTACTATTCGGACGACCGTGAAAACCTGAAGGAACCGTTCATGCTTTATCTATGGATCAAGGCGCTGCACATCGTCAGCGTGGTGTGCTGGTTCGCCGGCCTCTTCTACTTGCCTCGCCTGTTCGTTTATCACGCCCAGAGCCAGGACAGCATCAGCCAGGAGCGCTTCATCACCATGGAGCGCAAGCTCTACCGCGGCATCATGAACCCGGCGATGATCGCCACCTACGTGTTCGGCGGCTGGATGCTCTACCTCAATCCCGGCTGGTTGAGCCAAGGCTGGCTGCACGCCAAGCTCACCCTGGTGCTGCTGCTGACCGGTTACCATCACATCTGCGGCGCCCAGCGCAAGCGCTTCGCCGCTGGCACCAATACCCGCAGCCACGTCTACTACCGCTGGTTCAACGAAGTACCGGTACTGCTGTTGCTGGGCATTGCGATTCTGGTGGTGGTCAAACCATTCTGACGTCGCCCGGCCACTCAGAGGCGTTACGCCATGCCCTTGCCTGCCGCGTTCAAGCAACGTCGCAGGCTGGGCTGTTCGAACGCCATGGCCTGGCGTACGAAACGCGCTGAATGACGCCAGCCCGCTTCGCTGTAACGCCTTGTAGCAAAACCGCCAGCCTGTACACTAAGCGCCCCTCTCGCAGCCTGGAGCCCTGCATGACCCGTTACGCCATGATCACTGGAGCTTCCAGCGGCCTGGGCCTGGCCCTGGCGGAAGCCCTGGCACGGCGCGGGCGCAACCTGATCCTGGTGGCACGCCAGCGGGAGACGCTGGAGCCAGTGGCCATCGAACTCACCCAGCGCTTTGGCGTTGAGGTGCTGTTGCGTGCCTGCGACCTCAGCCAGCCGCTACGTCTGTCAGGCTTCGTACTCGAACTCGAAGAGGGCGAGCGGCGCATCGACCTGCTGGTCAACTGCGCCGGTCAACGCACCTACGGCCCTTTCCTGGCCCACGAGTGGGCCGACGAGCAGGACCTGCTTGAGGTCAACGTCCTGGCAATGAGCCGGCTGTGCCACGCCATCGGCAACCTGATGGCCGTGCAAGGCGGTGGGCAAATCCTCAATGTCGCAGGCCTCGCGGGGGTCGCGCCAGGTCCGTGGATGGCAGCCTACGCCGCCAGCAAGGCATACGTGCTCAGCTTCAGCGAGGCCCTGCGCGAAGAGCTGCGACGCACTGGGATCAAGGTCTCGGTACTGTGCCCAGGACCGGTACGCTCCTCGCGCCGTCGCATCCCACGCCTGGACAACAGCAGCCCAAGCCCCGAAGAGATCGCGCTGTATACCGTGCGCGCGCTGGACAAGAACCAGACACTGATCCTGCCCGGTCGCCGCAACCGCTGGCTGGCCTTCGCGCCGCGCCTGTTGCCGCGCTGGCTCGCGCGCAAACTGGCGGGTGTAATCCACCGCCGCTACTGCCCGGTTGACGTGCAATAGCACTGGGCGAGCGGCACCCAGCTCAGTACACTCGGGGCCACACTCACCCTGGAGCACGTGCTGTGGACGATCTATTCCTGAAAATCATCAACCGGGAAATCCCGGCGGATATCCTCTACGAAGACGACCAGATCCTGGCCTTCAAGGATATCGCCCCAGCGGCGCCGGTTCATTTCCTGGTCATCCCCAAGAAGCACATCCCGACCCTCAACGACTTGACCGAAGCCGACAAGGCCCTGGCCGGCCACATCTTGTTCACCGCACAGCGCCTGGCCGTGGAACAGGGCTGCGAAGAAGGCTTCCGCGTGGTCATGAACTGCAACCCCAAGGGCGGCCAGACCGTCTACCACATCCATATGCACGTGCTTGGCCAACGCCAGATGAACTGGCCACCGGGCTGACCCAAGGCAAGCCCTCCCCTGGGCTTTGAGGTAGACTGTCGGGCATCACTTCAGCGGAGGTGCCCGATGGCTACCGAACGTCACTACTCGCCGCTCGACCGCTTGTTGCTGCAGGCCGATACCGCCATGCGCACCTTGCTGCCTTTCAGCGGCCAACCGTCTCGCCCGTCGCCGGCGATCATCCAGCCCGAAGCCGCGCTCGACGAACAGCAGACCCGCCATATTGCCGGCCTGATGCGCATCAACCATACCGGTGAAGTCTGTGCTCAGGCGCTGTACCAAGGTCAAGCCCTGACCGCCAAGTTGCCCCAGGTGCGCAAGGCCATGGAACACGCGGCCGAAGAAGAAATCGACCACCTCGCCTGGTGCGAGCAGCGCATTCGCCAACTCAACAGCCACCCCAGCGTACTCAACCCGCTGTTCTACGGCATGTCGTTCGGCATTGGCGCGCTCGCCGGCCTGGTCAGCGACAAGGTCAGCCTGGGCTTCGTCGCCGCCACTGAGCATCAGGTGTGCAAGCACCTGGACGAACACCTGGAGCAGATCCCCGAGAACGACAGCAAGTCGCGGGCAATTCTCGAACAGATGCGCGTGGACGAAGAACACCACGCCGAATCCGCCCTCGAAGCTGGCGGCTACCGCTTCCCCGCCCCAGTACGCTTCGGCATGAGCCTGCTGGCCAAGGTCATGACCAAGAGCACCTACCGTATCTGAGGCGCCCGGCATGCAACGCTTCGATGCCAAGGACCTGGCACGCGCGGTAAGCGCCGGTGTACTGCAACCGGGCCAAGACCGCGCACTACTGGAGTTCCTGGGCCAGCAACCGCAAGCAGGCGGCAGCTTCCAGCTTGCCCATGTGGCCTTTTACTTCGGTGCTCTGCTGATCATGGGCGCCATGGGCTGGCTGCTGACCCTGGCCTGGATGAGCATCGGCGATATCGCCTTGCTGGCCGTTGCCCTGCTCTACATCGTAGGCATAACCCTCTACGCCAAGTCCCTGCACCGGCGCCAGCAGCCGGTTGCCGCCGGTGTACTGGCCGCTGTGGCGGTAAGCATCGTTCCGCTGGCAGTGTTCGCCGTGCAACGCCTGGTCGGCTGGTGGCCGCAGGAAGATGCTCAAAACGATTATCACCGGTACTACACCTATGTGCAGGGCAGCTGGCTGCTCATGGAAGCTGCCACCGTGGTGGCCGGCTTGCTGATGCTGCGCCTGATCCCCTTCCCGTTCATCGTGATGCCCATTGCCGTGGCCCTGTGGTTCATGTCCATGGACCTCAGCGAATGGATCTACGGGGACCTGCTCAGTTGGACGCAGCGACGCACGGTATCGCTGTGGTTCGGCCTGGGCCTGCTGCTGGTGTTCATAGCCGTGGATGGCCGAACCGAACGCGACTATGCATTCTGGGGCTACGTCGCCGGACTGGCCGCCTTTTGGGGCGGGCTGACCCTGATAGACAGCGCCAGCCAATGGGACAAGTTGTTCTACTGCCTGATCAACCTGGGCCTGATGGCCTTGGCCGTGCTCTTGCGCCGACCGCTGTTCATGGTGTTCGGCGCCATGGGGGTAGCCGCCTACCTAGGGTATCTGTCCTACGAGGTATTCGCCGACTCCCTACTGTTCCCACTGCTAGTGACGCTGAGCGGGCTGGGAGTGATCGGGCTGGGGTTGCTGTACCAGAAACGACGTGAGCAGTTCAGCCAGTCAATGCGTAGGAAGTTGCCGCAATGGTTGCAGCAAGCCTTGCCGGCATTGCGCCATTAAGGCCGCCCTCACGTCAGCGCGGGGCGGGCCCGCGCTGACGGATGCTGTCTCAACTCAGCTCGACGATCTCGTAACCGTGGGTGATTTCAACCCCGGCGCGCTCGAGCATGATCGACGCCGAGCAGTACTTCTCGGCCGATAGCTCCACCGCCCGCTTCACCTGAGCCTCTTTCAAGGCGCGGCCTTTGACCACGAAATTCATGTGGATCTTGGTGAACACCTTGGGGTCTTCACTGGCGCGCTCAGCCTCCAGGAACGCTTCGCAGCTTTCCACCGCTTGGCGGGACTTCTTCAGGATGCTGACCACGTCGAAGCTGCTGCAGCCACCCAGGCCGAGCAGGAGCATTTCCATCGGACGCACGCCAAGGTTGCGGCCCCCGGCTTCGGGCGGCCCATCCATGACCACCACGTGGCCGCTCCCCGACTCGCCGAGGAACATCGCTTCACCGGCCCACTGGATGCGTGCCTTCATCTATCTGGACTCCAAATTTCGTAAAAGGGTGTCAGCTTAGACCTTGCGAGGCCGTCGGAAAAGCTCAAGAGGATGCGCTTTTATGCCGATACCGTGGGAACTGTCTGATAAGCTGGCGCCAAACGACTGGCACATGTCGCCAGACAGCCTCAATCAAGCCCATGCGTGGCATCGAACAGGATTTCGTGATGGTGTCCCCAGTCCTTCTCCCCGCCAAGATCAAGAACATCGACAAGCTCTTGGCCCACTGCCAACGCCGTCGCTATGCCGCCAAACACAACATCATCTGCGCCGGCGACCGGGCGCAGACGTTGTCGTTCATCCTCAAGGGCTCGGTAACCATCCTGATCGAAGACGACGAAGGCCATGAAATGATCATCGCCTACCTCAACAGCGGCGACTTCTTCGGCGAACTGGCCCTGTTCGAGCCGGCAGGCCAGGACAATCAGCGCAGCGCCTGGGTGCGTGCCAAAACCGAATGCGAAGTGGCCGAGATCAGCTACGACAAGTTCCGCGAACTCAGCCGCCAGGACCCAGACATCCTATACGCCCTGGGCAGCCAGATGGCCCAGCGCCTGCGCAATACTACCCGCAAGGTAGGCGACCTGGCCTTTTTCGATGTGACCGGGCGTGTCGCTCGCTGCCTGCTCGACCTGTGCAAGCAGCCGGATGCCATGACCCACCCTGACGGCATGCAGATCAAGATCACCCGCCAAGAGATCGGGCGCATCGTCGGTTGTTCACGCGAGATGGTCGGCCGCGTCCTCAAGGACCTCGAAGAACGCAGCCTGGTGCACGTCAAGGGCAAGACCATGGTGGTCTACGGTACCCGTTAATCGCTCGGCAGAGCCGCGATCACCTGTGCATACGCCTGCGACAGGCGCTCGAACCAAGGTACCTCAGGGGCCACTTCATGCAGCGCGATATGGCTGTCGGCCCGGCAGCGTTGCTCCAGCCCACAGCACACGTTGAAATGATTAACCGCTGCCACCATTGACTCGCGTTCGTTGTCCAACAGCAGCGCGCCATGCACCAACACGACCGGACGCTTGCCCCCCAGACCTTGGCGCCAGCGCTGGGCCGTGCCGACCAGCTTGCGGCCATTGAGGTTGACGTTGTAGCGACCATCGCAGAAGGCGCCGTCGATTTCCCCCACCGACGCCACCCCGCCCCACTCGCGCAGCACGTCGCACAAAGGTAGGCACAGCCGCTCGTAGGCATTCTCGATACGCCCGTGATCGCCCTCGCTGCGCGGTGCGACATACACCAGCGCCACGTTCACCGTCGAATGCGATTGTGGCACCGGCTCACCGCCAGTTTCGCGCAACAGCACCGGCCAACCGGCGATGGCCAGTTCCGCGCAAGCGGCCTCGAAGTTCTCCAACCGGCTCATGCGCCGGGGCATGACCAGCGCATGGTCGGTGGGCCGCCAGAACAACACGCCGGCTTCGCGCTCGCCGCGACACACGGCAGCCAGCAGTTCCTGTTCGGCATGCAGGCCCTGTTCGACGGTCAGGGACAGGGGTTGATCGGTCATTGATCCACCTTTGATGTAATGCTTGACGGCCCGTTCGCGGGCAAGCCCGCTCCCACAGAGGCCGCGCAGACATGAAAAAGCCGGCAACGCCGGCTTCGGTTCGATCAGTCCAGTGCCTGAACAGTCTTCTTCACCTGTTCAGGAAAGAACAACCGCTGCAACTCCAGGCCCGGTTGCTCGGCACGCATGAACGCCTCGCCGACCAGGAACGAGTAGACCTCGTTGATTTCCATCAGCTCGACGTCGGCACGGTTGAGGATGCCACTCTCCGTAATCGCCAACCGATCGCGAGGGATGCGCGGCAGCAGGTCGAGGGTGGTTTCCAAACTGACGTCGAACGTGTGCAGGTTGCGGTTGTTGACACCGACCAACGGCGTATCGAGGGTCTTGAGCGCACGCTCCAGCTCGTCGCCGTCGTGTACTTCCACCAGCACGTCGAGGCCGACGTCCTTGGCAGTAGCGGCCAGTTCGGCCATTTTCACGTCATCCAGCGCCGAGACGATCAGCAACACACAGTCGGCGCCCAAGGCACGGGCCTCGACGATTTGGTAGGGGTCGACCATAAAGTCCTTGCGGATCACCGGCAACGAGACCGCACTGCGAGCCTGCTGCAAGTACTCGTCGGCACCCTGGAAGTAGTCGACATCGGTGAGCACCGACAGGCACGTGGCACCGCCTTTCTCGTAGCTGACCGCGATCTCGGCCGGCACGAAGTTCTCACGGATCACGCCCTTGCTCGGCGAGGCCTTCTTGATTTCAGCGATCACCGCCGGTTTCTTGCGCTTGGCCTGCTCGATCAGCGCGTTGGCAAAACCACGCGGGGCGTCGGCGGCCTTGGCCAGACCCTCGAGTTCGGCGAGGCTGACACGCGCGCTTCGCTCGGCCACTTCCTGGAACTTGCGGGCAATGATCCTTTCCAGCACCGTCGGGACACTCATGCTTCGTTCTCCACCTTGAATACCGCAGTAAAGGCGCCAAGCTCCTGCAGTTTTTCCCAGGCGAGCCCGGTGTGCAGCACATCATGGGCCAGTTCTACACCCTGGGCCAGGGTCATGGCATGGTCAGCAGCATAAAGCGCCGCGCCGGCATTGAGCACGATCATTTCGGCGGCCTTCTGACCATTCTCGGTCTTGCGCCGGCCCAAGGCATCGCGGATCAACTCCAGCGAAGCCTGTGGACCTTCCACCGCCAGGCCATGCAGGCTCTGGCTCTTCATACCGAGGTCTTCGGGCTCGACCCAGTATTCAGTGATCTGGTCATTCTTCAGCTCGGCGACGAAGGTCGGCGCCGCCAGGCTGAATTCGTCCAGGCCATCCTTGGAATGCACCACCAGCACATGCTTGCTGCCCAGGCGTTGCAGCACCTCGGCCAACGGACGGCACAGAGCCTGGGTGAAAACGCCGACGACCTGGTGTTTCACGCCTGCCGGATTCGTAAGCGGGCCGAGCATGTTGAACAAGGTACGCAAGCTCAGGTCGCGACGGGGGCCTGCGGCATGCTTCATGGCACTGTGGTGGGTCTGGGCGAACATGAAACCGATTCCCAGGCTGTCGATGCAGCGAGCCACTTGCACCGGAGTCAGGTTCAGGTAGATACCGGCCGCTTCCAACAGATCGGCGCTGCCACTCTTGCCCGACACCGCGCGGTTGCCATGCTTGGCCACGGTGCAGCCCGCAGCGGCCAGCACGAAGGACGAGGCGGTGGAGACGTTGAAGATGTTGGCGCCATCACCACCAGTGCCGACGATGTCGACCACACCATCCAGGCTCTTGAGTTCGACCTTGTCAGCCAGCTCACGCATCACCGACACCGCACCGACAATCTCATCGATGCTCTCGCTCTTCATGCGCATGCCCATGAGGAAAGCGCCGATCTGCGCTTCGCTGCATTGGCCGGTCATGATCTGGCGCATCACATCGCGCATTTCCTCGGTGGTCAGGTCCAAGTGGCCGACGATACGGCTTAACGCAGTTTTGATATCCATGATCATTCCTTAACGGCGGCCGCCGGTCTGCTTGAGGAAATTGGCGAACAGCTCGTGGCCCTGCTCGGTAAGGATGGACTCGGGGTGGAACTGCACCCCTTCGATGTTCAGGGTCTTGTGACGCAGGCCCATGATCTCGTCGACCGAGCCATCGGCATGCGCGGTCCAGGCGGTCACTTCCAGGCAGTCTGGAAGGGTGTCGCGCTTGACCACCAGCGAGTGGTAGCGGGTCACGGTCAGCGGATTGTTCAGGCCTTCGAACACGCCCAGGTCGCGATGCACGACCGGACTGGTCTTGCCGTGCATCACCTGGCGGGCTCGCACCACATCACCGCCGAAAGCCTGGCCGATGGACTGATGCCCCAGGCACACGCCAAGAATCGGCAGCTTGCCGGCAAAGTGCAGAATCGCCTCGATGGACACACCGGCTTCGCTGGGTGTGCAAGGGCCAGGGGAGACCACGATGCGCTCGGGGTTGAGAGCTTCGATCTGGGCGATGGTCATCTCGTCGTTGCGGATGACCTTGACCTCTGCACCCAGCTCGCCGAGGTACTGCACGACGTTGTAGGTGAAGGAATCGTAGTTGTCGATCATCAGTAGCATGTGGAACGAACCTCTTGAATACGGGGGACTCCGGGGGCGTCTTGGCTCCCGGGCTCATTGACCACAGCCTGATCAGCCCTTGGACGTCTGCTCGGCAAGGGCCACCGCGCGGAACATCGCACGGCGCTTGTTGATGGTTTCTTCCCACTCCAGTGCCGGCACCGAGTCGGCAACGATGCCACCGCCCGCCTGCACATGCAGCTCGCCGTCCTTGATCACGGCGGTGCGAATGGCAATGGCCGTATCCATGTTGCCGTTCCAGGCGAAGTACCCAACGGCCCCGCCGTAGACACCACGCTTTACCGGTTCCAGTTCATCGATGATTTCCATCGCGCGGATCTTCGGCGCCCCCGACAGGGTCCCGGCCGGCAGGATCGCCCGCAAAGCGTCCATCGCGGTCAGCCCTTCGCGTAGCTGGCCGGTAACGTTGGAGACGATGTGCATCACGTTGGAATAGCGTTCGATCACCATCTTCTCAGTCAGGCGTACGCTGCCGGTAGCCGAGACCCGGCCAACGTCGTTGCGGCCCAGGTCGATCAGCATCAGGTGCTCGGCGATTTCCTTGTCATCGGACAGCAGGTCGTCTTCCAAGGCGCGGTCGGCCTCTTCGCTGGCTCCGCGTGGACGGGTACCGGCAATGGGGCGCACGGTGACCAGATTGTCCTCGACCCGCACCAGCACTTCCGGCGAGCTGCCGACCACGTGGAAGTCACCGAAGTTGAAGAAGTACATGTAAGGCGTCGGATTGAAGCAGCGCAAGGCGCGGTACAGGTCGATGGGCGCCGCCGAGAAGTCGATGGACATACGCTGCGACGGCACGACCTGCATGCAGTCGCCGGCCAGGATGTATTCCTTGATGCGCCCGACGGCGTTTTCGTAATCCTCGCGGGTGTAGCTGGAGCGGAACGCAGGCTCAGCCGCTGGCGGGCCGCCGAGGTCCAGGCCGCGACGTGGGGTGATCGGCTGGCGCAGTTTCTCCAGCAGCCCCTGCAACTGCGCCTGCCCCTGCTCGAAGGCCTGCGCGTCGCTCGGGTCGACCAGCACGATGGCGTGCATCTTGCCGGCCAGGTTGTCGAACACCACCACCGCATCAGACACCATCAGCAGGATGTCAGGCACCCCCAGCGGATCCGGGTTGGGGCTCGCGCCCAGGCGCTTTTCCACATACCGCACGCAGTCATAGCCGAAGTAGCCGACCAGGCCACCGTTGAAACGCGGCAGCCCCGGAATATCGGCGACCTTGTAGCGATCCTTGAACGCCTCGACGAAAGCCAGCGGATCCTCGACCTCGAGGCTTTCCACCTCGACGCCGTCTTGCAGAATGCTGACGTGGTAACCGTGCACCCGCAGCACGGTGCGCGACGGTAGGCCGATCATCGAATAACGGCCCCACTTCTCGCCGCCCTGCACGGATTCAAGCAGGTACGAGTTGGGCTGGTCGGCAAGCTTGAGGTAGATCGACAACGGCGTGTCGAAGTCGGCCAGGGTTTCACAGGCCAGGGGAATGCGGTTATAGCCGGCAGCGGCCAGGCGCAGGAATTCTTCGCGGGTCATGGGTAGCCTCGTGGCAAGCAGCAATGGGGTCGGGCAAGCGGACGGTCCGGCAGGCGCCGGCGAGCAAAAGTCAGGCGCGCCAGCGCCAACGGGCCAGAGCCTTGATGACTTTCATCCAGAATTTGCCGGTAACCACCACGTCGTTGTCTCTGCTGTGCGGGGCTTGAAGGTCCGCCAACGTTATCCCAGTGTCGGTGACTAAGCAACCAGGCAGCAGCAGGCGCAGGTCACTGAGCACGAGGTTAGGATCTTCTTCATCGATCGGACGGCCATGGTTATAGCCATAGCTCAGGCCAACGCACTGCACCCCGGCAGCCTTGGCCGCCAGCACATCGCTGCGCGAGTCGCCAACAAACAGCGCCTGCGAGGGCAAAACGCCTGCCATCTTCATCACGAACAGCAGCGCGGCTGGGTCGGGCTTTTTCTGTGGAAGGGTGTCGCCGCCGATGATCCAGCGGAAGTAACGGCCGATTTTCATCTGGTCGAGCAATGGCGCCACGAAGCGCTCGGGCTTGTTGGTGATCAACGCCATCTCCACGCCCTGCTTGCTCAGCCAGCGCAGGGTGTCGCGTACACCTGGGTAGACCACCGTCAGCTCATGGCTTTCGGCGTAGGCCTCCATGAACAGCGCCAGCGCGTGTTCCGCCAGCGCGTCATCCACCGCTTCGTGCTCGATGCCGCCAGCCAGCGCCCGGCGCACAAGCACCTGGGCGCCATTACCGACCCATTGGCGCACGGCTTCGAGCCCGGCAGGCGGGCGCCCGAGTTCGAGCAGCATGCGGTCGACAGCAGCAGCCAGGTCGGGAACAGAGTCGATCAACGTGCCATCCAGATCGAACATCACCAACTTGGGCAGCGTCCCCGGGAACAGCTGCTCGAAGCCGCTCATGGGCGTGCCAGGGCCAATTCGGCACGCATCTTGTCGATCACCTGCTTGTAGTCCGGGGCGTTGAAGATCGCCGAGCCGGCCACGAAGGTATCGGCACCGGCGGCAGCGATCTCGCGGATGTTGTTGACGTTGACCCCGCCGTCGATTTCCAGACGGATGTCACGGCCGCTGGCATCGATCAGCGCGCGGGCTTCGCGCAGCTTGTCGAGGGTGCCAGGGATGAATTTCTGGCCGCCAAAGCCTGGGTTGACGCTCATCAACAGCACCATGTCGATCTTGTCCATCACATACTTCAGTGCGTCCAGGCTGGTGGCCGGGTTGAACACTAGGCCGGCCTTGCAGCCGCCGTCCTTGATCAGTTGCAGCGAGCGGTCGATGTGCTGCGACGCTTCCGGGTGGAAGGTGATGTAGGTGGCGCCGGCTTCGATGAAGTCGCCGATGATGCGGTCGACCGGGCTGACCATCAGGTGCACGTCGATCGCGGCGGTCACGCCGTACTTGCGCAGCGCGCTGCAAACCATCGGGCCGATGGTCAGGTTGGGCACGTAATGGTTGTCCATGACATCGAAGTGGACGATGTCGGCCCCGGCGGCCAGAACCTTGTCGACGTCCTCGCCCAGGCGAGCGAAATCGGCGGAGAGAATGGAGGGGGCAATAGCGTAGGGCTGCATGGCGCACCTGTTGGCAGAATCACGGT
Source organism: Pseudomonas sp. NY15463 (assembly GCF_048068415.1). Taxonomy (NCBI): domain Bacteria; kingdom Pseudomonadati; phylum Pseudomonadota; class Gammaproteobacteria; order Pseudomonadales; family Pseudomonadaceae; genus Pseudomonas; species Pseudomonas sp. NY15463. The sequence continues at coordinate 647,108 of NZ_JBLUQD010000003.1, read as the reverse complement.
GGCGCGCATTGTAACTCAGGGAAGCGGATCGGGGCTGATTGGTATCAAGGCTGTGCGGCAGCGCCCAGAATCTTTATGTTCGACCGGTGTTTGCCTCTTCGCGGGCAAGCCCGCTCCCACAGGTACAGCGCTCGCAGATCCTGTGGGAGCGGGCTTGCCCGCGAAGAGGCCAGCGTAGACAACCGAAGATCAGGCGGGCTGCTGGGTGCGCAGTTTCTCGCTGCGCCCACGCAGCCACTCCAGGGTCAGCAGCAGCACCACCGAGAATGCGATCAGCAAGGTAGCCGCCGCCGCGATGGTCGGGCTCAGGTTCTCGCGGATACCACTGAACATCTGGCGTGGCAGCGTGGCTTGCTCGGGGCCGGCGAGGAACAGGGTCACGACCACTTCATCGAACGACGTGGCGAAGGCGAACAGCGCCCCGGAGATCACCCCAGGCGCAATCAACGGCAGGGTCACCCGACGGAAGGTCAGCAACGGCGACGCGCCCAGGCTGGCGGCAGCGCGCACCAGATTGTGGTTGAAACCCTGCAAGGTGGCCGACACCGTGATGATGACAAATGGCACACCAAGCACCGCATGCACCAGGATCAGCGACAGGAAGCTATTGCCCAGCCCCAGCGGAGCGAAGAACAGGTAGCTGGCCACGCCAATGATCACCACCGGCACCACCATGGGCGAAATCACCAGCGCCATCACCAGCGACTTGCCGGGGAAATCGCCCCGGGTCAGGCCAATCGAGGCCAAGGTGCCAAACACCATGGCCAGCACCGTGGCCGCCGGGGCGACGATGATGCTGTTCTTCAGCGCTCGCATCCACTCGGCCGAGGCGAAGAAATCGTGGTACCACTGCAACGAGAAGCCTTGCAGCGGGTATACCAGGAAACTCCCGCTGTTGAAGGAGAGCGGCACGATCACCAGCACCGGCAGCACCAGGAACAGCAGGATCAGGCCGCAGAGGATGCGCAGGGTGTAGAACCACACCCGTTCTACGGGCGACATGTAGGGGCTCAGCATGACAAGGCTCCTCAGCTCAGGCGCAGGCGGCTGGCGCCGACCAGCCAGCTATAGATCAGGTACAACAGCACGGTCGCCAGCAGCAACAGCCCGCCCAGTGCGGTGGCCATGCCCCAGTTGATGCTGGTATTGGTGTAGAAGGCAACGAAGTAGCTGACCATCTGGTCGTTCGGGCTGCCCAGCAGTGCTGGGGTGATGTAGTAGCCGATGGCCAGGATGAACACCAGCAGGCAGCCGGCGCCCACGCCTGCGTATGTCTGCGGGAAGTACACCCGCCAGAAGCTCGCGAACGGGTGGCAGCCCAGGGAGATCGCCGCACGCATGTAGCTGGGCGAGATCCCCTTCATCACGCTGTACAGCGGCAGGATCATGAATGGCAGCAGGATGTGCACCATCGAGATGTACACCCCGGTGCGGTTGAACACCAACTCCAGAGGCTGATCGATGATGCCCATCGCCAGCAGTGCGCTGTTGATCAGCCCGCCAGACTGCAACAGCACGATCCACGCCGCCACCCGCACCAGGATCGAGGTCCAGAACGGCAACAGCACCAGGATCATCAGCAGGTTGCTCTGCCGGGTCGGCAGGTTGGCGAGCAGGTACGCCAGGGGGTAGGCCAGCACCAGGCAGATCACGGTAATCACCACCCCCATCCACAAGGTACGGGCGAAGATGTCAAGGTAGATGGCCTGGTCGGGCGTGGTCTTGGCCAGCTCACCGAGATCGTCGATGCGGTGATCGACGGCCGCCAACAGGTAGAACGGCGTGACGCTGCTGGTGTTGCGGCGAATCGCCTGCCAGTAGGCCGGATCGCCCCAACGCTCATCGAGGGTCTGCAAGGCATCTTTATAAGAAGCGGGCTGCTCTTTGAATGGCAGTGCCCGCGCGGTCTTGGCCAGCAGGCTGCGATAGCCGGCCAGCTCCATGTTCAGGCGCTTGGACAGGTCGCCCAGGGTCTGGTTCTTGCGCGATTCGGCCAGGTCCTCGCTCAAGGCCTTGTAGACCTCCTCGCCAGGCAGGCTCTTGCCATCCCACTGTGTCACCGCCTCGACAGTGCGCGGCAGGCCGGCGACCACCTCGGGGTTGCCGACGCTCTTGTACAGCAGCGCCGCGATCGGCACCAGGAACACCAGCAACAGGAACAGCGCCAACGGCGCGATCAACGCCTGGGCCTTCCAGCGGTTGACCCGCTCGGCATGCTTGAGGCGCTGCTTGAGGCTTTTACCTGCGCCGTCGTTGAGGGGCACTGCGATAGCCATGGCGTACTCCGGGAAAACAGGGGTGGGGCGGTCGCCGGCAAGCCGGCTTTCGTGGAACAGATCACAACGCTTAGATACAACTCGGACGTGTAGGAGCGGCCTTGTGCCGCGATAGGGCCGCATGGCGGCCCCGGGGATCTTGCATGAAGCCGAAATCCTGGGGCCGCTGCGCGCCCCGAACGCGGCACAAGGCCGCTCCTACATGACACGCGACCAACCCGCGCTGGCGTGCCAGCGCATGGTCCGCCGCAAACCGCTTACTTCTTCGCCGCCCAGGCGTTGAAGCGTTGCTCCAGCTGTTCGCTGTTATCGGACCAGAAGGCCACGTCGATCTGCACCTGGTTGGCGATGTTTTCAGGCGTGGTCGGCATGTCCTTCTTCACAGCATCGGACAGCAGCGAGATAGCCTTGGAGTTGGCCGGGCCGTAGGCGATGTTCTCGGAGTAGATCTTCTGCTGCTCGGGCTGCACGGTGTAGGCGATGAACTTCTTCGCCTCATCGGCATTCTTCGCGCCTTTCGGGATGGCCCAGGCGTCGAAGTCGTAGATGCCACCGTTCCACACCACCTTGAGGTTGCTCTCTTTCTGCACTGCGGCGATGCGGCCGTTGTAGGCCGAGCTCATGACCACGTCACCCGAGGCCAGGTACTGCGGCGGCTGGGCGCCGGCTTCCCACCACTGGATGTTCGGCTTGAGTTCGTCGAGCTTCTTGAAGGCGCGATCCACACCTTTCTTGGTACTCAGCACCTGGTACACATCCTTCGGCGCCACGCCGTCGGCCATCAGGGCGAATTCCAGGGTGTACTTGGCGCCCTTGCGCAGGCCGCGCTTGCCTGGGAATTTCTTGGTGTCCCAGAAATCAGCCCAGCTGGTAGGCGCGGTCTTGAGCTTGTCGGCGTTGTAGGCCAGCACCGTGGACCACACGAAGAAGCCCACGCCGCACGGCTGGATGGCGCCCTTGACGTAGTCGCCCGGGTTGCCGAACTGGGCCGGGTCTAGCTCTTCGAACATGCCCTCGTCACAGCCGCGCGCCAGCTCTGGCGATTCGACTTCCACCAGGTTCCAGGACACGCTGTTGGTGTCGACCATGGCCTTGACCTTGGCCATTTCACCGTTGTACTCACCGGCCACGATCTTGCCTTTGCCGGCCTTCTCCCATGGCTCGTAGAACGCCTTGACCTGGGCTGCCTTGTTGGCACCACCGAACGACACCACGGTGAGGTCTGCTGCCAGGGTCTGGCCTGCGGCGAAGATGCCGAGGGCCAGGGCGGTCAGTTTCAACTGCTTGCGCATTATTATTCTCTCCACAGTACAGGGTTGGTGAAGCAATCGATCAATGGGCTTCGGCAATCGGATCGAGCGCGCGGGCGTGCTCCACCTCCCAGCCCAGCGGTACCACATCGCCCACGGCCAGGGCCGGGTCGAGCTCGGCGATCGGCTGTTTCACGAAGAAATCAGCCTTGCCGCAGACTTCCAGGCGCACCCGCACGTGGTCGCCCAGGTAAATGAATTCGGCCACCCGGCCCGAGAAACGATTGACGCAATTTTCGCTGTGCCCGTTCAGGCGTACCCGCTCAGGGCGAATCGACAGGGTCACCGCCTCGCCGGCCTGACCGACGTTCACCGCCAGCGCCTCGACCCGCTCGCCACGCGCCAGTTGCACCTGGCAACGCTTGCCGTCGCTGGCCAGCAGGGTGCCATTGAGGCGGTTGTTCTCACCGATGAAGTTGGCGACGAAGGTGTTGCAGGGCTCTTCGTAGAGGGTGCGCGGATCGGCGATCTGCTGGATCTGGCCTTGGTGGAACACCGCCACCCGGTCGGACATGGTCAGCGCCTCACCCTGATCGTGGGTCACGTACACCACGGTCACCCCGAGGCGCTGGTGGATGTGCTTGATCTCCATCTGCATGTGTTCGCGCAGTTGCTTGTCGAGCGCACCGAGCGGCTCGTCCATCAGCACCAGTTGCGGCTCGAACACCAGTGCCCGCGCCAGCGCCACGCGCTGTTGCTGGCCACCGGAGAGCTGGCCGGGGTAGCGCTTGGCGAAGCTGTCGAGCTGGACCATGTTGAGCACGCGCTTGACCCGCTCGCTGATGTCGGTCTTGCTCAGGTTACGCACGGTCAAGGGAAAGGCGAGGTTCTCGGCAACGGTCATGTGCGGGAACAACGCATAGTTCTGGAACACCATGCCGATGTCGCGCTTGTGCGGCGGCACGTTGTTGATCGAGCGCCCAGCCAGCTGGATTTCGCCGGCGGTGGGGGTTTCGAAGCCGGCCAGCATCATCAGGCTGGTGGTCTTGCCCGAGCCGGAGGGGCCGAGCAGGGTGAGAAACTCGCCCTTGCGAATGTCCAGGTTGAGGTCTTTGACGATCAGCGATTCGCCGTCGTAGCTCTTCTGCACACCACGGAAGCTGACCAGCGTCTCGTTCGAATTCGCCTCGCTCATGCCCTGCACCTTCTTGTTGGAATGACTGCGTAGGCAACAGCGTAGAAGAGTGGCAAGGGAACGGAAATCGGCGGTACTGAGAGAATGCCATCATCCGGTTGGAAGAGTCGCTGTAGGGCAATCCCTATACGAGTGGCGTTTTCAGAACGGACGCCGATTCCTGTGGGAGCGGGCTTGCCCGCGAATAGGCCGGTGCAGCCACCGAGATCAGCAGGTCAGGCCCTTTCGCGGGCAAGCCCGCTCCCACAGGGGCCTCGCAGTGCATGGTCGCAACCAGAACACTCACACCAGCTTGTGCTCCATGGCGTACTTCACCAGCTCGGCCAGCGAGTTCACCTTGAGCTTCTGCATCAGCCGCGCCTTGTGGGTGCTGATGGTCTTGTTCGACAGCGCCAATTGCTGGGCGATGTCGTTGACATTGGCGCCCTGAGCGAGGCGCTCGAACACCGAAAACTCCCGCTCCGACAGCAGGGTGTGCAGAGGGCGGGTCTCGGTCAGGCCCACCTCGAAGACCATGCGATCGGCCAGGGCCGGATCGATGTAGCGCCCGCCCCCGGCCACCCGACGGATAGCCGTGAGCAGCAGCGCAGGGTCGCTGTCCTTGGTGGCATAGCCTGCCGCGCCGGCCTTCAGCGCCCGTGCGGCCATCTGCGCCTCGTCGTGCATCGACAGCATCAGGATCGCCGGCGGGTTGCTCAGCGCACGAATACGGGGGATCGCCTCCAGGCCATTGACCCCCGGCATGGAGATATCCAGCAGCACCACTTCGCACGGGGTATGGCGCAATGTATCGAGCAACTGCTCACCATTGCCGGCCTCCCCCGCCACCTGCATGTCCTTGGCCAGGCCGATCAATTGCTTGATACCTTCACGGACGATGGTGTGGTCTTCGGCCACCAACACTCGAATCACGCTTGTCTCTCCTGGGTCAATGGAATCGCCACGCTCAAACTCGTGCCCTCGCCCGGCTCGCTGTCCAACGTCATGCAGCCACCCAGCATCAATACCCGCTCGCGCATGCCCACCAGGCCGAAGGATGCAGGCCGCGCTGCATCGACAGCAAAACCTGCGCCATCGTCAATAACCGTCATGCGCAATTGCCGGCCCTCATGCACCAGCTCGATTTGCACCGTATGCGCCTGGGCGTGGCGCATGACGTTGGTCAGTGCCTCCTGAAGAATGCGGAACAGCCCCGTGGCCTTGGCATCGCTCAAGGGTGGCAGATTCTCGGGCACCTGCACCAGACACGGAATCTGCGTACGCGCCTCGAAACGCCGTGCCTGCCACTCGATAGCCGAGGCGATACCCGCGTCGAGGATAGGCGGACGCAACGCCGTGGCCACATCGCGCACCAGTTGGAACAGTTGGCCAATCAGGCGCTTCATGCTGGCCAGGCGTTCGTTGAGCCCGACATCGAGTTCGGCATAGGCCAGCTCGCACATCGACACTTCAAGCTTGAGCACGGTCAGCATCTGCCCCAACTCATCGTGCACTTCACGGGCAATGCGCGCCTTTTCTTCCTCGCGCACGCTTTCAAGGTGCGCCGACAGCTCGCGCAACTGCTCTTGGGAAGCAGCCAGAGCCAACTCGGCCTGCTTGCCTTGGGTGATGTCCCACACCACACCGTCCCACACCACGCGGCCATCGGCCAAGCGGCGGGTGGTCGCCTTGATGTCGGCCCAGCGCTGCTCGCCTTCGCGGGTGAGGATGCGCCCTTGCCACGCCCAGTCCTGCTCAGCGGCCAGAGCGATGTCCTGCACCCGATGGTAATCGGCGCGATCCTGCGGGTGAACCACGTTACGCAGGCCCATGTCCGGGTGTTGCAACGCCGCCGGGCTATACCCTACCAGCGCTTCGCTGCCTTCGCTGATATAGGGAAATTCCAGCTCACCCGCACGGGGATCGCGCTCCAGGCGGAACACCAATCCCGGCACGTTGCCGGCAATCCCTTTGAGCCGCGCCTCGCTCTCGCGCAGCGCAGCCAAGGCGCGGCGGCGTTCGGTGACATCGGTGAGGAACACCACCAGGTACTCGGCATCGCGAAAGCGCAGGAACGACAGCGACAGGTCCACCGGCAACACGCTGCCATCGGCGCAGCGGCACTGGCTTTCAAACTGTAGATCTCCCCCTTCACCGGAGCGGGCGCGCTTCCACAGCTCAAGCCAGCGGTCCATGCTCAGGCTCGGTTCGATGTCGATCAGCGGCCGTTCGAGCAAGGCACGGTCAGCGAACCCAAGCATGCGTTCGGCCGCATGGTTGGCGTAGCGCACATGGCTGTCCCAGTTGACCCAGAGAATACCGACAGTGCTCTGGTCGATGGAGAATTGGCTCAAGCGCAGCGCTTCTTCACGCACCTGCCGCTCGACCAGACTTTCGCGCGCCGCCAGTAGCGCGCGCTCAAGCACACGCTGCTGGCGGCGCTGCCACATCCAGGCGGCCAAGGCGCAGAGCAGCAGCAAGCCGAACAGCAGGGCCAGGTTCTGCCAGAACCCGGGCGACTCGGAAAACCGTGGGTACTTGGGCTGCAACCAGCGATGGTGCAATTGCTCCAGGGTTTTCGCCGGCATCGCTTGCAACCCGCGCTCGAGGACCTCGGCCAGTTGCGGCCAATCGCGGCGTGAGCCGATACGCAGCAACTGCGGCAAGCCAATGTCGCCCACCACCGCCAGATCGCCGAACTCGCTTTCGCGGGACAGGCGGCCGAGCTGCGCCTCATCCAGCACGGCAAAGCTGGCCTGGCCACCGAGCACCAGTTGCAGTGCCTCACGCTCGTTCGGTACACCCTGCACATTCAGGTTGCTGTAGTTACCGAGCAAGTATTCAGCCAATCTGGACGGCATGCGCACGGCTACACGGTCAGCGGCGGTGAGCTTTTCCAGCTCGACCGCCACCGCCCCGCTGCGCATCCCCACCACCAACTGCGGAACCCGCATGTACGGGTCGCTGAACAGCCAGTGGCGCAGGCTGGCCGGGGTCTGCGCAAGGCCTGGGGCAAAGTCGATCTGGCCGGCTTGCAGCGCCTGCTCAAGGGCGGCCTCGTCGGCAAAACCGCGCCAGGTCAGGTCGAGCCGCAGGCGTTGGGCCAAGTCATTGACCAACTCCACGTTGGCGCCGTAGAACTGCTGCAGGCGGCGGTCGAACTGGGCATACGGCGCCTGCAAAACCAGCCCCACACGCAGGTTGCGGTGGCCATCAAGCCACTGCTGCTGCGCCGGCTCCAGCACCACGCCGACCGGTACCTGCGCACTCGCCAAGGCGATCAAGGGCAGGCACAACCAGCCGATAACCCACAGGCAACGCACTCGCTTCATCTCGAACCTCGTCTTGGCAAGGATGGCCGCGTGGCGTGGCCGTCGCGGACAAATACTATTAGGCTGCCGGTATCTCTATGGCCCTGGACCGATCCATGTTCACACTTTATCGCACGACGCTGGCAATGATCTGCCTCGCCTCGCTCCTACCCCTGGCCTCCCAGGCAGCCGACGCCTCCCCCCCCGATGCCGCCACCCAGGCACCAGCGCCGGTCGCTCGTGCGCCGCTGCCCGAGCGCAGCCAGGACGATGCTGCGGCCCTGGAGCGGCGCGTGCCAAAGGCCGAACAGCAAATGCTCGAAGCCGCTGGCGAAGCCTTCCTGGCCTTGTGGAAGCCGGCCAATGACAGCGACCCCAAGGGCGCTGTGATTATCGTCCCCGGCGCCGGCGAGAATGCCGACTGGCCGACCACCGTCGGCCCGTTGCGCCGCGGCTTCCCGGATGCTGGCTGGCACACCCTGAGCGTGAGCCTGCCGGATCTGCTGGCCGAGCGCCCACAGGCGCGAGTCGACGCCACACCCGCCGCTGCCGCTGAAGCGCCGAAGGGCGAGTCGGCCCCGGCCAAGGATACGCCAGCAGACGCCAACGCGAATGTCGCCCAGGCCACCGCGCCCGACGCCGACGCCGCCGAGGCCACCAACGCGGTCGAGGCTGACGCGCACAACGACGAAGCCGACGCCGAGCGCATCTTCGCCCGCCTGGATGCGGCGGTGGCGTACGCCCAGCAACAGAAAGCGCGCAGCATCGTGCTGCTGGGCAACGGCAGTGGCGCCTACTGGGCCGCTCGCTACCTCAGCGACAAGCGGCCACCGCAAGTACAAAAGCTGGTGATGGTCGCCGCCCAGACCCCGGCGCGGGTAGAACATGACCTGCTAAGCCTGACCCCGACCCTGAAAGTCCCCACCGCCGACTTCTACTACGCCAGCCGTGTACAGGACAGCCAGGCCGCCCAACAGCGCCTGCAGGCCAGCAAGCGGCAGAAGGACAGCCAGTATCGCCAAGTGGCGCTGATTGCCATGCCGGGCAACAAGCCAGCCGAGCAGGAACAGTTGCTGCGCCGGGTGCGCGGGTGGTTGTCGCCGCAGCCAGAGTAAACCCCGGCCACCGCAACGCTGGCGCGTTTGTCGATCAGTGTGCCGGGGCGCACGCCAGTGGGCGTGCGAAACCCGCGATGGCGATCAAAGCCCGCGCCGTTTACGCACCATCGCATAGGCCTGGTGCAACTCGCGGGTCAGCTCGGTCGCCTCGCGCACCCTTGCCTCGCTGGCGCCGCTGCCCACCAGCTTGTCTGGATGGTGCTTGCTGATAAGCCGCCGATAGGCTTGCTTGACCTGGCCGGCTTCGCTGTCCGGCTCCAGCCCCAACAACCGTAGCGCCGCGGCGTAGGTCATGTTGCCGCCCTCGGACGCAGCCTTGCGCGGCTCATACTCCAACGACAAGGCTTGTACCTGGTTGCGACTGAGCCCCAACTGCTCGCCCCATCCCAACAGCAGGTCACGCTCATGCCGCCCGGCCTTGCCATCGGCCCAGACCATCCGCCAGCAAGCACGCAAGGTGCCCTCGGCGGCATGCGGCTGTTGGCTGATACGCCGCAGGTGCGAACCCAAGCGGTCCTTGCCCGCCTTGCCACGGTTGAACGCCGCAATCGCCCGCCGACGCGCAGGCTCGGTCAGGTCCAGACGCGTCATTTCAAGACGCGCCTGCTGAATGTGCCCCTCGAGCACCCGGCCATCGCTCTTGGCCAGACGCCCAAGCAGCACGAACAGCAATTCATCGTCACGCAACGCCGGGCGCCCACCCAGACGCTCGCGCAGGTCATCCCAGCCCTGCAAACGCAAGCGCCGGTCCATCGCCTGGCCCAGCAACGCCCCGAGCAACGCGCCGGGGATGCTGGCCACCGCGAAACCGGCACCGGCGCCAATCACTGTGCTCGGCCACCACATATCAGGCACGCTCGCCGATCAGGCGCTCGACATCCGCCAGACGCTCCAGCGTACCGACATCGACCCACTGGCCAGCAAAGCGCTCGCCACTGACCCGGCCTTCGGCCATGGCCTTGCGCAACAGCGGCGCCAGCTTGAAGGCGCCAGCCTCGCAGCCTTCGAACAGCGCCGGATGCAGCACGGAGATACCACTGAACGTCAGGGTACCCGGTGCATCATCGCCATCCACCACGCGCTCGCCCAGCAGGCGGAAGTCACCCCGGCCGTGGTGGCCAGGATTGTCCACCAGCACCACATGCGCCAGGCCTTGCAGCGGCTTGCGCAGGGCCGCGAAATCGTAGTCGGTCCAGATATCGCCGTTGACCAACAAGAAAGGTGCATCGCCCAGCAACGGCAACGCCTTGAAGATGCCGCCGCCGGTTTCCAAAGGCTCGCCTTCCGGCGAATAGCAGATGCTCAGGCCAAAGCGCTGGCCATCGCCCAGGTGCGCCTCGATCTGCTGCCCGAGCCAGGCGTGGTTGATCACCACCTCGGTGAAGCCGGCCTTGGCCAGGGCCTGCAGGTGGTACTCGATCAACGGTTTGCCGGCAGCAGGCACCAGTGGTTTAGGCGTATGCAGCGTCAGCGGACGCATGCGCTCGCCCTTGCCGGCAGCCAGAATCATCGCCTTCATGGGCGCGCCTCGGCAGTGAGCTGGGCGATCAGCTCGCCCAGTTCGGCAAGCTCGGGGCGGCGACCGATCACTTCATCTATATAGGCGAAGAAACGCGGCACATCGGCCAGGTAGCGCGGCTTGCCATCGCGATGGCAAATCCGCGCGAAGATACCGATCACCTTCAAGTGACGCTGCACACCCATCAGGTCGCTAGCGCGGTGGAATGCCTCGAAGTCAGCCTGCACCGGGATGCCGGCAGCCTTGGCCTTGTGCCAATAGTCGCGCAACCAGCCCTCCACCCGGGGTTGCGGCCAGCTAAGGAACGCGTCCTTGAACAGGCAGGTGATGTCGTAGGTGACCGGACCATAGACCGCATCCTGGAAATCCAGTACGCCTGGGTTGGGCGCGCTCTGCATCAGGTTGCGTGGCATGTAGTCGCGGTGCACCAGGACCTTGGGCTGAGCCAGGGCGCTGTCGATCAGCACTTGGCTGACGCGCTGCCAGCTGGCCTTCTGCGCCTCGCTCAGGCTCAGCCCCAGCTCGCGCCCCACATACCACTCGGGGAACAGCTCGACCTCGCGGCGCAGCAACGCGTCATCGTAGCTCGGCAGCGGTGCGCGCATGGGCAGGCGCTGGAACTTGATCAAGGCGTCGATGGCATCGGCGAACAGCCCATCGGCGTTGCCTGCGTCGATCACATCGAGGTAGGTCTGGCGCCCCATGTCGCTCAGCAACAGGAAGCCGCGCTCCAGGTCTTGGGCATGGATCGAGGGTACGTGCACCGCGGCCCCAGCCAGCAGATGATCGATCTCGACGAACGGACGGCAGTTTTCCTGCGGCGGTGGCGCGTCCATGATCACGAAGCTATGGCCGGCGCCCTCCCAGCGGAAGTAGCGGCGGAAACTGGCATCGCTGCTGGCGGCGGTCAGGCTGCCCTCTGGCACTTCGCCCCAGCCGTGGGTGCGGAACAGGTTCGCGAGCTGCTCGGCGAGCCAGGCGGTCAGTTGTTGCAGACGTACATCGTGGTCAGGCATTACAAGGGTCTCCGACGGCCCTAGCCGTCAAGCGGGTCATGCTTTATTATCCAGCATCTTTTTCAGACCATCGAGAGGCGTGCGGCCCCCACACGCGGGCAGATGGCACGCAGGAAGCCCGGACTAATAAGATGGCATTGAATTCCCCCGCGTTTCGTAGAAAGTTTCCATTGCTGGTGACTGGCGGCCTGCTGGCGCTGCAACCGCTGGCCTCGTCGTATGTGGTCGCAGCCGAGCAGTTCGACTGCCAAGTGTCCGCCGCCGGCGGCTGGGACTGCAAGCCCAAGACCGCCAACAACTTGCCGCCACGCCCGGTGCACGCCGGTGCAGCCGCGCCCAGCGCCGATGCGCCAGTGGCGCAGGGCGAGGCCGCCGAGGCTACAGCCGACAAGCCGGTGCTGGTCACCGAGAGCAAAGGCCGTGGCCTGAAGTCGCGCAGCGAAGACTACAGCCACCTCGACTGGGTCCCGCGCGACAAGCTCACCCCTGCACAGCTGGCCGAGACGGGCCCGTACTGCGGCGGTGCCTACATCGAGCCGGCGCGCCCAGGCATGAACGACTCCACCCCCAAGGACGAGTCGCCGACCTACATCAACGCCAAGGTGTCCAAGTACCAGCAAGAGCAGCAGATCGCTACGCTCGCCGGTGACGTGGTCATGCGCCAGGGCAGCCTGCAGGCCGAAGCCGACGAGGCGAACCTCTACCAGACCGAAAACCGCGGTGAGCTCAAGGGCAACGTCAAGATCCGCGACAACGGCACGCTGGTGGTCGGTGACCAGGCACAGCTGCAGCTCGACACCGGCGAAGCCCGGGTCGACAACGCCGAATACGTGATGCACAAGTCGCACATCCGCGGCAACGCGCTGTACGCCAAACGTAGCGAAAACGCCATCATCCGCCTCAAGGACGGTACCTATACCACCTGTGAGCCGGGCAGCAACGCATGGCAGCTCAAGGGCAACAACATCACCCTGAACCCGGCCACCGGGTTCGGCACGGCGACCAACGTCACCCTGCGGGTCAAGGATATTCCGGTGCTGTACACGCCGTATATCTACTTCCCCATCGACGATCGTCGCCAGTCCGGCTTCCTGCCGCCGTCGTTCAGCTCCAGCAGCGACACCGGCTTCATGCTGGTCACCCCGTACTACTTCAACCTGGCACCGAACTACGATGCCACGTTGTATCCCCGCTACATGGCCAAGCGCGGCATGTTGATGGAAGGCGAGTTCCGCTACCTGACCAAGTCCAGCGAAGGTCAGTTCGGCGGCGCGTTCCTCAACGACGAAAACAAGGATCGTGAACTCCAGACGGACTACAAGAAAGACCGCTGGATGATCAACTGGCAGCACAAAGGCGGCCTGGACGAGCGCCTGACGACTGAGGTCGACTACACCGACATCAGCGACCCGTTCTACTTCCAGGACCTGGAGTCCGATCAGATCGGCGTGGAATCGACCGCCGTGGTCAACCAGCAGGGCGCGCTCACCTACCGTGGCGACAGCTACACCGCCCGCCTGAACGTACACGCGTATGAAATGGCGACCCTGTCGCAGATCACGCCGTACGATCGCCTGCCGCAGATCACCTTCAACGGTACGCTGCCGTATAACCCGAACGGTTTCAAATTCGACTATGAAACTGAGGCCGTGCGTTTCGAGCGTAACCTGAAGAACGACTTGGTGTTCGACGAAAACGGCGCTGCGGACACGACCGCTGGCGTTGTAACAGACTCCTTGGGGAATGTAATTGGCGGTCGTCGTCTAGACGACAACGTCTCTGGCCTGGCACGCGCCAACGGCACCCGTTTGAACTTCGAACCGGCCATCAGCCTGCCAATGCGGGCCAGCTATGGCTACGTTACACCCAAGCTGAAGTACGCCTACACCCACTACGACCTCGACCTGGACAGCCAGGGCAAGGCCCAGGCAGTGGCGCAATCGGCCAATTCGGCCTTTGGCAGCTATAACGGCTCGATCAACCGCGACATCCCGATCTTCAGCGTCGACAGCGGCCTGTACTTCGACCGCAATACCCAGCTGTTCGGCAAGAACATGCGCCAGACCCTCGAACCGCGACTGTTCTACCTCTATGTCCCGTACGAGGACCAGAAGGACATCCCGGTGTTCGACACCGGTGAATCGCTGTTCAACTACAACTCGCTGTTCCGCGATAACCGGTTCAGCGGCACCGACCGGATTGGCGACGAGAACAAGCTGTCGCTGGGCGTCACCACCCGCTGGCTTGAAGAAGACGGTTTCCAGCGCCAACGCTTCAGCATTGGCCAGGCGTACTACTTCAAAGATCGCAAGGCGCAGTTGCCAGGCATCGACTACCGCACCAGAAAGGACAGCCAATCGGATGTCTCTCCGTATGCGCTGGAGTACGAATACGCCTTCAACCGCGACTGGCGCTTCAACTCGGACTTCAACTGGGACCCGGACAGCCGCAGCACGCGCTCGACGAGCGCGATGTTCCACTACCAGCCTGAAGACAACCCGAACAAAGTGGTCAACCTTGGCTATCGCTACCGCAACGACACCATCAACTATGACTCGTTGACCGGTACCTGGCGTGTAGGCGGCGGCGACTATGGCACGCCGGGCAGCGCCAACTACATCAAGGACTACTACAAGATCCAGCAGCATGACTTCTCGGTCATCTGGCCGATCGTCCCACAATGGAACGCCATCGCCCGCTGGCAGCACGACTACAACCGCAACCGTACCCTGGAAGCCTTCGGTGGCTTCGAGTACGACAACTGCTGCTGGAAGCTGCGCCTGATCAACCGCTATTGGATCGACTACGACGACTTCAGCCAGTCCGCCGCCGCCAACGAAAAAGGCGACCACGGCATCTTCCTGCAAATCGTGCTCAAAGGCCTCGGCGGCGTTGTGGGCAACAAGGTCGAGTCGTTCCTGGACCAAGGCATTCAAGGTTATCGTACACGTGAAGACCAAGCTTATTGATCGTCTGCGCCCGCTGATGCTGGGCGCTGTACTCCTGAGTGGCGCGGCGCATGCTGCGGTACAACCCCTGGACCGCGTCGCGGCCATCGTCGACAACGACGTGGTCATGCAAAGCCAACTGGACCAGCGTATCCGCGAAGTCCAGCAGACCATCGCCAAGCGCGGTGGTGGCGTACCTCCGGCCAGCGCGCTCGAGCAACAAGTGCTCGAGCGCCTGATCGTCGAGAACCTGCAATTGCAGATCGGCGAACGTTCCGGTATTCGCATCACCGACGAAGAGCTGAACCAGGCCATCGGCACCATCGCCCAGCGCAATGGCATGTCGCTTGAGCAGTTCCGCGCGGCCTTGGCCCATGACGGCCTGTCGTTCAACGACGCCCGTGAACAGGTCAAGCGCGAGATGATCATCAGCCGCGTGCGCCAGCGCCGCGTGGCCGAGCGCATCCAGGTGTCGGAACAGGAAGTGAAGAACTTCCTCAACTCCGACCTGGGCAAGATGCAGATGTCGGAAGAGTACCGCTTGGCCAACATTCTCGTCCCGACCCCGGAAGCAGCCAGCTCGGACGACATTCAGAAGGCAGCCCGCCAGGTCGGCGACGTCTACCAGCAGCTCAAGCAGGGTGCGGACTTCGGCCAATTGGCCATTGCCCGCTCGGCCAGCGAGAACGCCCTGGAAGGCGGCGAGATGGGCTGGCGTAAAGCCGGCCAACTGCCACCTGACTTCGCCAAGATGCTCAGCAGCATGGCCGTCGGCGACATCACCCAGCCAATTCGCATCCCCAACGGCTTCATCATCCTCAAGCTCGAGGAGAAGCGCGGTGGCAGCGAGAGCGTACTGCGCGACGAAGTACACGTGCGCCACATCCTGATCAAACCGAGCGAAGTGCGCAGCGAAGCCGCCACCCGGCAACTGGCCGAGAAAATCTACGAGCGGATCAACGACGGCGAAGACTTTGCCACCTTGGCGAAAAGTTTCTCCGAAGATCCAGGCTCGGCCCTCAACGGTGGCGATCTCAACTGGGTCGACCCGAACAGCCTGGTACCGGAGTTCCGCGAGCAGATGGCCAACGCCCAGCAAGGCGTGGTGACCAAGCCGTTCCAGACCCAGTACGGCTGGCACGTGCTCGAAGTGCTAGGCCGCCGCGCCACCGACAGCACCGAGCAAGCGCGTGAACAGCAAGCCATGAGCGTGCTGCGCAACCGCAAGTACGACGAAGAGCTACAGACCTGGCTGCGCCAGATCCGTGACGAAGCGTACGTTGAAATCAAGCTGCCTGGCGCCGCCCAGGCCGCCCAGTGAAGCCCCTGCGCTTCGCCGTCACACCCGGCGAACCGGCCGGCATAGGCCCTGACCTGTGCCTGCTGCTCGCCGCCGAGGCCCAGCCCCACCCCTTGATCGCCATCACCAGCCGTGACCTGCTCGCCGAGCGGGCCACCCAGCTGGGGCTGGCTGTCGAGCTGCTCAGCGTCACCCCGGATACCCTACCCACGCAGCCGGCACAGGCCGGACAGCTGTATGTCTGGGATACCCCGCTGGCAACACCGGTGCGGGCCGGGCAGCTGGACAAGGCCAACGCCGCGTTCGTCCTCGAGACGCTCACCCGCGCGGGCAACGGCTGCCTGAACGGCGACTTCGCCGGGATGATCACCGCACCTGTGCACAAGGGTGTGATCAACGAGAGCGGTATCGCCTTCTCCGGGCATACCGAATTTCTCGCCGACCTCACCCACACCGCGCAGGTGGTGATGCTGCTGGCCACCCGCGGCCTGCGCGTGGCCTTGGTCACCACTCACCTGCCACTGCGCGATATCGCCGACGCCATCACGCCGGAGCGCCTGGAACGGATCACCCGCATCCTGCACGCCGACATGCGCGACAAGTTCGGCATCGCACACCCTCGCATCCTGGTCTGCGGGCTCAACCCGCATGCCGGAGAAGGCGGCCACCTGGGCCGCGAAGAAATCGACATCATCGAGCCAGCACTGCAACGCTTGCGCGCCGAAGGCATGGACCTGCGCGGCCCATTGCCGGCCGATACCTTGTTTACCCCCAAATATCTGGAGCACTGCGACGCGGTGCTGGCGATGTACCATGACCAAGGTCTGCCCGTCCTCAAGTACAAGGGCTTTGGCGCTGCGGTCAACGTGACGCTGGGCCTGCCGATCATCCGCACCTCGGTCGACCACGGCACCGCCCTGGACCTGGCCGGGACCGGCAAGGTCGATACAGGCAGCCTGCGCGTCGCCCTGGAAACCGCCTACCAGATGGCCGAGAACCGACCATGACCGAGCACTACCAACACCGGGCGCGCAAGCGCTTCGGCCAGAACTTCCTGCACGACGCCGGGATCATCGACCGCATCCTGCGGGCCATACACGCCAAGGCCGGCGAACACCTGCTGGAAATCGGTCCGGGCCAAGGCGCCCTGACCGAAGGCCTGTTGGGCAGTGGCGCACAATTGGACGTGGTAGAGCTGGACAAAGACCTGGTGCCGATCCTGCAGCACAAGTTCGCCGGGCGCGATAACTTCCGCCTGCACCAGGGCGACGCCCTGAAGTTCGACTTCAACCAGTTGGGCGTGCCGCAGCGCAGCCTCAAGGTGGTCGGCAACCTGCCTTACAACATCTCCACGCCGCTGATCTTCCACCTGCTCGATCACGCCAACCTGATCCGCGACATGCACTTCATGCTGCAAAAGGAAGTGGTCGAGCGCATGGCCGCAGGCCCAGGCGGCGGCGACTGGGGTCGCCTGTCGATCATGGTCCAGTACCACTGCCGCGTGGAGCACCTGTTCAATGTCGGCCCGGGAGCCTTCAACCCACCGCCGAAGGTCGACTCGGCCATCGTGCGTCTGGTGCCGCATGAGGTGCTGCCGCACCCGGCGAAAAACCCGAAGCTGCTCGAGCATGTGGTACGCGAAGCGTTCAACCAGCGTCGCAAGACCCTGCGCAACACCCTCAAAGGCCTGCTCGACAGCCAGGCTATCGAAGCAGCTGGGGTCGACGGCAGCCTGCGCCCCGAACAGCTCGACCTGGCCGCCTTCGTGCGCCTGGCCGACCAACTGGCCGATCAGCAAGCCTGACCCGCACCGCGCAGCGCAAGCCCACCGCCGTGGGTGGGTTGCCCTGCGATCAGCCATGACTGGCCCTCCCCCCCGCCAATGGCCTAGACTGCGTTATTGCGTCAGTTCGCCCAAGGCCCTTGCATGTCCGACCCCCGCTACCAAATCGACGTCAGCGTCGTGACCCGTTATCTCAAAGACCAGTCCGACCCCGAAAGCAACCGTTTCGCCTTCGCCTACACCATCACGGTGCAGAACAATGGCACCCTCAAAGCCAAACTGATGTCGCGCCACTGGCGCATCACCAATGGCGACGGTGAGGTCGAAGAGGTGCGTGGGGCCGGCGTGATCGGCCAGCAGCCGCTGATCGAGCCTGGCCAAAGCCACACCTACAGCAGCGGCGCGGTCATCAGTACCCGCGTCGGCACCATGCAGGGCAGTTACCAAATGTTCGCCGAGGACGGCAAGCGCTTCGACGCGACCATCGCACCGTTTCGTCTAGCCGTGCCTGGGGCGCTGCACTGATGGCTACCTACGCGGTCGGCGACCTGCAAGGCTGCCTGCAGCCGCTCAAGTGCCTGCTCGAACGCGTGCGCTTCGACCCCGCAGTCGATCGCCTGTGGCTGGTGGGCGACTTGGTCAACCGGGGCCCCGAGTCGCTCGAAACCCTGCGTTACCTGTATTCCATTCGCCAGTCCCTGGTGTGCGTACTGGGCAACCACGACCTGCACCTGCTGGCGGCCTGGCACAATATCGAGCGCCTTAAGAAAAGCGACACCCTGCGGGAGATCATCGAAGCCCCGGATGCCGACCAGCTGTTCGATTGGCTGCGCCAGCAAAAGCTGCTGCATTACGACGAGACCCGTGGAATCGCCATGGCGCATGCCGGCATTCCGCCGCAATGGACCCTCGGCAAAGCCTTGGAGCTGGCGGCGGAAGTCGAGCAGGTGCTGCGCGACGACAACCGCCTCAAGCCCTACCTCGACGGCATGTATGGCAACGAGCCAAACAAGTGGAGCAAAGACCTTACCGGCGTGGAACGCCTGCGGGTGATCACCAACTACTTCACCCGCATGCGCTTCTGCACTGCCACCGGCAAGCTCGACCTCAAGAGTAAGGAAGGCCTGGACAGCGCACCGAAAGGCTACAAGCCCTGGTTCGAACACCCCGAGCGCCGCTCGCGGCATGTGAAGATCATCTTCGGCCACTGGGCCGCCCTCGAAGGCCGCGTCCAGGTGCCCGGGGTGATCGCCCTCGACACCGGCTGCGTGTGGGGCGGTGCGATGACCCTGTACAACGTCGACAGCGGCCAATACCACCGCTGCGACTGCACCCGCGAGGGCACCCCTCGCCCCCCGGCACAACCGACTGGCCCACTGACCAGCCCTGAAGGAACCGCACCATGAGCGAATTCAAGCGCATTTCCCCCGAGCAGGCCCTGGACCTGCGTGCAAAAGGCGCGGTGGTGGTCGATATTCGCGACCCGCAAGCCTATGCCGCCGGCCACATCACCGGCTCCACTCACCTGGACAACCACTCGGTAGCCGACTTCATCCGCGGCGCGGACCTCGATGCGCCGACGCTGGTGGTCTGTTACCACGGCAATTCCAGCCAGAGCGCAGCGGCCTACTTGGCCGGCCAGGGCTTCTCCGACGTCTACAGCGTCGATGGCGGCTTCGAGCTGTGGCGCGCCACCTACCCGGCCGAAACCGCCCAAGGCCAAGCCGAATAAATTTTTCATTTTCACTGCAGCCCGCGTTCCGCGCGGGCTCGCGACCAACCAGACGAACGGTCGCAAGGGTCTTCTTTCCCTCCCTACCCTTGACCTTGCTCAGAACCAACTACTCTTAAGTTCAGGCCATCCAAAAAGGGGAGAGCCGGTACACCGGCGTGCGGGTCATCGGTAGCGCTTCAGGGTGTTCTGGGGGGTATACAGCAATCGGGCCATCCCGCTTGCATGCCAGCATCAGCTGACTGATCCGGCGTCGTCTCCACGTATCGAGCGAGGTGACGTCATGAGCATTTTTAGCCACTTCCAACAACGCTTCGAGTCCACGCGTCAGGAAGAACTTTCGCTGCAGGAGTACCTCGAGCTGTGCAAAGAGGATCGCAGTGCCTATGCCTCGGCGGCCGAACGGCTGTTGCTGGCCATCGGCGAACCAGAGCTGATCGACACCTCTACCAACTCCAGGCTGTCGCGAATCTTCTCCAACAAGGTGATTCGTCGCTACCCGGCCTTTGCCGACTTCCACGGGATGGAAGAGTGCATCGACCAAATCGTGTCCTACTTCCGCCATGCCGCCCAAGGCCTGGAAGAAAAGAAACAGATCCTCTATCTGCTGGGCCCGGTCGGCGGCGGCAAGTCGTCGTTGGCCGAAAAACTCAAGCAATTGATGGAAAGGGTGCCCTTCTACGCCATCAAGGGCTCCCCAGTCTTCGAATCACCACTCGGGCTGTTCAACGCCACTGAAGACGGGGCGATCCTCGAAGAGGAATACGGCATCTCGCGGCGCTACCTCAACACCATCATGTCGCCCTGGGCGACCAAGCGCCTGCAAGAGTTCGGCGGCGATATCAGCAAGTTCCGGGTGGTCAAGCTCTACCCCTCCATCCTCAACCAGATCGCCATTGCCAAGACCGAGCCGGGCGATGAGAACAACCAGGACATCTCGGCCCTGGTGGGCAAGGTGGATATCCGCAAGCTCGAGGAATTCCCACAGAACGACGCCGATGCCTACAGCTATTCGGGCGCACTGTGCCGGGCCAACCAGGGCCTGATGGAATTCGTCGAGATGTTCAAGGCACCGATCAAGGTACTGCACCCGCTGCTCACCGCCACGCAGGAAGGCAACTACAACAGCACCGAAGGCCTGGGCGCGATTCCTTATTCAGGCATTCTGCTGGCCCACTCCAACGAATCGGAATGGCACACCTTCCGCAACAACAAGAACAACGAAGCGTTCATCGATCGGATCTACATCGTCAAGGTACCGTACTGCCTGCGTGTCAGCGACGAGATCAAGATTTACGACAAGCTGCTGATCAACAGCTCCCTGGCCAAGGCCCATTGCGCCCCTGACACCCTCAAGATGCTCGCCCAGTTCACCGTACTGTCGCGCTTGAAAGAGCCGGACAACTCGAACATCTACTCGAAGATGCGGGTGTATGACGGCGAGAACCTCAAGGACACCGACCCGAAAGCCAAGTCGATCCAGGAGTACCGCGATGCGGCTGGCGTCGACGAAGGCATGAATGGCCTGTCGACTCGCTTCGCCTTCAAGATCCTCTCCAAGGTGTTCAACTTCGACCCGCACGAAGTAGCGGCCAACCCGGTGCACCTGCTGTACGTGCTGGAGCAGCAGATCGAGCAGGAGCAGTTCCCCGCCGAGGTGCGCGAGCGTTACCTGCGCTACCTGAAAGAGTACCTGGCACCGCGTTACATCGAGTTCATCGGCAAGGAGATTCAGACCGCGTACCTGGAGTCCTACAGCGAATACGGCCAGAACATCTTCGACCGCTACGTGCTGTACGCCGACTTCTGGATCCAGGACCAGGAATACCGCGACCCGGAAACCGGCGAAATCCTCAACCGCATCGCCCTCAACGAGGAGCTGGAGAAGATCGAGAAACCGGCCGGCATCAGCAATCCGAAGGATTTCCGCAACGAGATCGTCAACTTCGTGCTGCGCGCCCGGGCCAACAACAACGGCAAGAACCCCAGCTGGCTGAGTTACGAGAAGCTGCGGGTGGTGATCGAGAAGAAAATGTTCTCCAACACCGAGGACCTGCTGCCGGTCATCAGCTTCAACGCCAAGGCCAGCAAGGAGGATCAACAGAAGCACAACGACTTCGTCACCCGGATGGTCGAGCGTGGCTACACCGACAAGCAGGTGCGCCTGCTCTCGGAATGGTACCTGCGAGTCAGGAAATCGCAATAAAGCGGCAAGCGACAAGCCGCACGCTGCAAGCTGCACAGCGCCGCGCGCGAGCCCGGCGCCACAGCTTGCAGCGGCGCTGGTTGCTCTTTCTTGCAGCTTGAAGCTTGTGGCTTGCAGCTGTACCCAGCTACCGGAGGGCCCATGAGCTACGTTATCGACCGACGCCTGAACGGCAAGAACAAGAGCACGGTCAATCGCCAGCGCTTCCTGCGGCGGTACCGTGAGCACATCAAGAAAGCTGTCGAAGAAGCCGTGAGCCGGCGCTCGATCATGGACATGGAGCACGGCGAACAGATCAGCATTCCGGGTCGCGACATCGACGAGCCGGTGCTGCACCATGGCCGTGGCGGCAAGCAGACCATCGTGCACCCCGGCAACAAGGAGTTCACTGCCGGCGAACACATCGCCCGCCCACAAGGCGGCGGCGGAGGTGGCGGACGCGGCAAAGCCGGCAACTCCGGCGAAGGCATGGACGACTTCGTGTTCCAGATCACCCAGGAAGAATTCCTCGAGTTCATGTTCGAGGACCTGGAGCTGCCCAACCTGGTCAAGCGCCACCTGACCGGCGCCGACACCTTCAAGACCGTTCGTGCCGGCATCGCCAACGAGGGCAACCCCTCGCGCATCAACATCGTGCGCACGCTGCGCTCAGCCCATGCCCGGCGCATTGCCCTGACCGGCAGCAGCCGCGCCCTGCTGCGCGAAGCGCAAAAGGAACTGGAGCGCCTGCGCGTCGAAGAGCCGGACAACTTCACCGATATCCAGGACACCGAAGCCGAGATCGAACGTCTCAAGGCGCGCATCAATCGCCTGCCGTTCCTCGACACCTTCGACCTCAAGTACAACCTGCTGGTCAAGCAGCCCAACCCCAGTTCCAAGGCGGTGATGTTCTGCCTGATGGACGTGTCTGGCTCGATGACCCAGGCCACCAAGGACATCGCCAAGCGCTTTTTCATCCTGCTGTACCTGTTCCTCAAGCGGAACTACGACCGCATCGAGGTGGTGTTCATTCGCCACCACACCAGCGCCCGCGAAGTGGACGAGGAGGAGTTCTTCTACTCCCGCGAAACCGGCGGCACCATCGTCTCCAGCGCGCTCAAGCTGATGCAGGAGATCATGGCCGAGCGCTACCCGGCCAGCGACTGGAACATCTACGCCGCCCAGGCTTCCGACGGCGACAACTGGAACGACGACTCGCCCATCTGCCGCGACATCCTCTCCAAGCAGATCATGCCGCACGTGCAGTACTACACTTACGTCGAGATCACCCCGCGCGAACACCAGGCGCTGTGGTACGAGTACGAACGCATCGGCGAAGCGTTCCCCGACACCTTCGCCCAGCAGCAGTTGGTATCGGCCGGTGACATCTATCCGGTCTTCCGTGAACTCTTCCAGCGCAGGTTAGCCACATGACCGCCAGAGCACAGAGACGCCAACCTATTTCCGTGGGCTCGGAATGGACGTTCGAGCTGATCCAGACCTACGACCGCGAAATCAGCCGGCTGGCTGCGCGCTACGCGCTGGATACCTATCCCAACCAGATCGAGGTGATCACCGCCGAGCAAATGATGGACGCATATGCCTCGGTGGGCATGCCGCTGGGCTATCACCACTGGTCCTACGGCAAGCAGTTCCTCAGCACCGAGAAATCCTACAGCCGCGGCCAGATGGGCCTGGCCTACGAGATCGTGATCAACTCCGATCCGTGCATCGCCTACCTGATGGAAGAAAATACCATGTGCATGCAGGCACTGGTGATTGCCCACGCCTGCTATGGCCACAACAGCTTTTTCAAGGGCAACTACCTGTTCCGCACCTGGACCGACGCCAGCTCGATCATCGACTACCTGGTGTTCGCCAAGCAGTA
This sequence comes from Pseudomonas sp. NY15463, assembly GCF_048068415.1. Taxonomy (NCBI): domain Bacteria; kingdom Pseudomonadati; phylum Pseudomonadota; class Gammaproteobacteria; order Pseudomonadales; family Pseudomonadaceae; genus Pseudomonas; species Pseudomonas sp. NY15463. The sequence goes on along the minus strand of NZ_JBLUQD010000003.1, from coordinate 623,608 downwards.
CATCGCCCAGTGCGAGGAACGCCACGGCATCGACGCCGTCGAGGATCTGATCGACTCCTGCCACGCCCTGATGAACTACGGCGTGGACCGCTACAAGCGTCCTTACCCGATTTCCGCCGAGGAGGAACGCCGGCGCCAGAAAGAACGCGAGGAACACCTGCAACGGCAGATCAACGACCTGTGGCGCACCATCCCCAAGGGTGCGGAAAAGGCCGGCGAGAAAGACGACGCGCGCTTCCCGGCCGAACCCCAGGAAAACATCCTGTACTTCATCGAAAAGCACGCTCCGCTGCTGGAACCCTGGCAGCGCGAGGTGGTGCGTATCGTGCGCAAGATTGCGCAGTACTTCTATCCACAGCGCCAGACCCAGGTCATGAACGAAGGCTGGGCCACCTTCTGGCACTACACCCTGATGAACGACCTGTATGACGAAGGCCTGATCACCGACGGCTTCATGATGGAGTTTCTCCAGTCGCACACCAGCGTGGTGTTCCAGCCGGGCTTCGACAGCCCTTACTACAGCGGCATCAACCCCTATGCGCTGGGGTTCGCCATGTATACCGACATCCGCCGCATGTGCGAAAACCCAACCGATGAGGATCGCCACTGGTTCCCCGAGATTGCTGGCAGCGATTGGCTTTCTACCATCAAGTTCGCCATGAGTAGCTTCAAGGACGAGAGTTTCATCCTGCAGTACCTGTCGCCCAAGGTGATGCGCGACCTGAAGCTGTTCAGCATCCTAGACGACGATCAGCGCGACGACCTGCTGGTGCCCGCGATCCACGACGAAGATGGCTACCGTACCATTCGCGAACAACTGGCCGCCCAGTACAACCTGGGCAACCGTGAACCCAACGTACAGATCTGGAGCATCGACCGGCGCGGCGACCGCTCCCTTACCCTTCGCCACCAACAGCACAACCGCAAGCCGCTGGGCGACTCGACCGAGGAGGTGCTCAAGCACCTGCACCGTCTGTGGGGCTTCGACATCCACCTGGAAACCGTACAAGGCGATCAGGTGGTCAAGACCCATCACATGCCACCGCGCAGCGAGCATGGCGAGGCCAGCGACTACGGGCGCATGGACTTGGCCGTAGTGCATCACCTCTAGGGCAAGCCTTCTCCATTACTGCCGACAAGGTATCCTGTCGGCAGTAATGGAGGTTCAACATGCAGATCTACAAGGTTGGCGGCGCCGTGCGCGACCGCCTGCTCGGCCGCGCGGTCAGCGATATCGACTGGCTGGTGGTCGGCGCCACCGTCGAGCAGATGCAGGCCAAGGGCTTTCGCCCGGTGGGCGCTGATTTTCCGGTTTTTCTCCACCCGCGTACGGGCGAGGAATACGCCCTCGCCCGTACCGAACGCAAAAGCGGGCGCGGGTACGGCGGTTTCACGTTCCATGCCAGCCCTGATGTCACCCTCGAACAAGACCTTATCCGCCGCGACCTGACCATCAATGCCATGGCCGAGGACGAGCACGGCCAGCTGTACGATCCCTATCAGGGCAAGGCCGACCTGGAAAGCCGCATTCTGCGCCACGTTTCACCGGCGTTCGCCGAAGATCCCTTGCGTGTACTGCGCGTCGCCCGCTTCGCCGCACGCTACGCCCCGCTGGGTTTCCACGTGGCTGACGACACCCTCGCCCTCATGCGCCAGATCAGTGAATCGGGCGAGTTGCAGGCACTGACCGCCGAACGCAGTTGGAAGGAGATCGAGCGGGCACTGCTGGAAAGCGAGCCCCAGGTCTTTTTCGAGGTGCTGGAGCGCTGCGGCGCCTTGCACGAACTCATGCCCGAACTGGAGCACAGCCTCGAATCACTGGCGACGCTACAACAGGCCGCCCAGCAACAGCAGCCGCTGGCAGTACGCTGGGCGTGCTTGTTGCGCGAGCTGGAACCTGCGGCGATCAAGGCGCTCAACCAGCGCTTCAAGGCGCCGCGCGAATGCCAGGAGCTGGCGGTGCTGGTGGGTGAGTTTGCCGAGAAGGCTGACAGTGCACTGTCACTGACACCTGTTGAGCTACTGGAGATGCTGCAGAAATTCGATGTGTATCGGCGGCCGCAGCGCTTTGAGGACTTTATCGCCGCATGCGAGGCGGCAGCGCTGGGGCATGACCAACCCGGTTATCCACAGGCTGAGTACCTGCGCGGGGCTGCGGCAGCGGCGCGCAACGTGGATGTGCAGCCGTTGGTACGGGCCGGGCTCACCGGCCAAGCCCTGGGTGAGGCGCTCAAAGGTGAGCGACTGAGCGCGCTCAAGGCTTACAGAATGGGCTGACGCTAGCAGCCTCTTCGCGGGCTTGCCCGCGAAGAGGCTGGTACAGGCTCACATCGGGGTCAGTTGCAACCCACGCCATTCGAACGGCACCGGCGCCAGCACCTGCTCGATGCGCGCCTCTTGCCACAACTGCGCCATCGACTTGCCCACCTCCGGGTGCACCAGCTCGGGCGCCAGCAGCGACAGCGGCCAGAGTACGAAGGCGTTCTTCAGTATCTCGGCGCGTGGCAACACCAGCCCGTTGAATGTGCCATGTAGCTCGTCATACATCAGCACGTCGATATCCAATGGCAAGCCTTTGCGCTCAGGCGCATAGCGACCATTGTCAGCCTCGATGAACTTGAGCCGGCGATCGAGTTCCAGCAAGGGCAAGTCGGTCTTGCCACACACCACCAGGTTGAGGAACGGCCCACTCTTGATCCCCACCGGCTGGCTTTCGAATACCGTGGAACAGTGCATGTCGCTCAACATGCCCGCCAGGGCATCGAGGCCCGCGCACAGGTGCCGCTCGCGGTCGATATTGCTGCCCAGCCCGAGGTAAACCGTACTCAGAGACATCCGCGCTCGATCTCCACGCCTACACCACCACGGGCCGCCGGCACAGCGCCCGGCTTGGTCAGCTTCAAGCGCACCCAAGGAATGTCGAACTCGGCCATCAGCACGGCCACCAAACGCTCGGCGAAGGTCTCGACCAACTCGAAGCGGGCCTGCTCGGCAAAGGCCTGGATCCGCGCTGACACGCTGGCATAGTCCAGCGCCAGGGCCAGGTCGTCACCGGCCGCTGCCGGGCGGTTGTCCCAGGCGAAACTCAGGTCCAGGCGCAGGCACTGGCGAATATCCCGCTCCCAGTCATAGGCACCGATGACGGTATCGACTTCCAGGCCTTCGATGAACACTCTGTCCAAGCACTTCTCTCCACAGCACGACAAGGGCGACGGGCGCCGTTAGAATCAGGGCGTCCTCGCCCGGAATAGTTAGCATGTTTTGGTCACTGGCGCTGCTTGCCTACCTGCTTGGCTCTGTGTCCTTCGCCATCGTCCTGAGCCGCCTCAATGGCAGCCCCGACCCACGTTCCTGTGGCTCGGGCAACGCGGGCGCGACCAACATGCTGCGTCTGGCAGGCCGCAAACTGGCGATCCTCACCCTGCTCGGCGATCTGTGCAAGGGCCTGTTGCCCGTGCTGCTGGCACGCCTGGCCGGGCTCGACCTGCAAGCGCAAGCCTGGGTCGGGGTTTGCGCGGTACTGGGCCACCTGTTCCCGCTGTACTTCCGCTTCCAGGGCGGCAAGGGCGTCGCCACCGCCGCCGGCATGCTCATGGCGTTGTATTTCCCGGCAGCGCTGCTGGCCATCGGCGCATGGCTGCTGACCTTCTGGCTGACCCGCACCAGCTCGCTGGCGGCGCTGATCGCCACGCCCCTGATCCTGCCTCTGCTGGCCTGGCGCGAGCCTGCGGCCCTGCTGCCGATGAGCGTACTGACGGTCATGATCGTCTGGCGTCACCGCAGCAACCTACGTGACCTGTTCGCCGGGCGCGAACGGCATTTCTGACACGCCGCGCCCACAACCACTGACTTTCAGACCGGCGGCAACTGCTCCATCGGCCAGCGTGCCTGCACGCTGATTGCCAGGTCTTGTTGCTGTCCGGCCAACAGGCGCTGGCAGCCGGCATAAGCGATCATCGCGCCGTTGTCGGTGCAAAAACGCGGGCGGGCGTAATAAACATTGCCCTTGATACTGTCCAGCATCGCCTCGAGCGAGGTACGCAGGGCCTGATTGGCACTCACCCCACCGGCAATGACCAAGCGCTTGAGGCCGGTCTGCTTGAGGGCGCGCTTGCACTTGAAGGTGAGAGTCTCCACCACGGCCTGTTGGAAGGCCAGCGACACGTCGCAACGGGTTTGTTCGTTGTCGTCTCCGGCATCGCGGCACTGCTGCCAGGTGTTCAAGGCAAAGGTCTTGAGACCACTGAAGCTGAATTGCAAACCTGGGCGGTCGCACATCGGACGTGGGAACACGAAGCGCCCCGGCGTACCCTGCTCGGCCAAACGGGCGATCTCGGGGCCGCCCGGATAATTGAGCCCGATCAGCTTGGCGGTCTTGTCGAAGGCCTCGCCAGCGGCATCGTCCAGGCTCTCGCCGAGCAACTCATAGCGACCGATACCATCGACACGCACCAGCTGGGTGTGCCCACCGGAGACCAACAAAGCGACGAACGGAAACGCTGGCGGCTGCTCTTCGAGCATCGGCGCCAGCAAATGGCCTTCCATATGGTGCACGCCAATGGCCGGAATATCCCAGGCGAACGCCAGGGCCTGGGCGCACGAGGCCCCCACCAGCAGCGCACCGACCAGGCCAGGACCTGCGGTGTAGGCGATGGCGTCGATATCTGCAGCGACGCGGTCGGCCTCCTGCAACACCTGGCGGATCAGCGGCAGCATGCGCTTGACGTGATCGCGCGAGGCAAGCTCCGGCACCACGCCGCCATAGACGCGGTGCAGGTCGATTTGACTGAACAGCGCATCGGCCAACAGGCCGCGTTCACTGTCGTATAATGCGACACCGGTTTCGTCGCAGGATGTTTCTAATCCCAGTACTAGCATGGGTCCGTGCCTTGTGGAGGCTGAATTCGAAGGCGCGCATGATAGTCCCCGTACCCTGTGCCGACCAGCGGTTTTCGATCAGAGGCTTTGCATTCCGGCCAGCTAAGGGTTAACATCCGCAACCCTTGAAAACCGACGTTCTCCAGCACACCTTATGTTTTGCCAGGAGCACGTCTACCCCGGTAATGAATTAAGGTAGCCCTGGATGCCAGCCGTCAAAGTTAAAGAGAACGAACCCTTCGACGTAGCTCTGCGTCGTTTCAAGCGCTCCTGCGAAAAAGCCGGTGTACTGGCTGAAGTTCGTAGCCGCGAGTTTTACGAGAAGCCGACCGCCGAGCGTAAGCGCAAAGCCGCTGCCGCTGTTAAGCGTCACGCCAAGAAAGTTCAGCGCGAACAGCGCCGCGCCGTTCGTCTGTACTAATACAGACGTTCTTCGCAAAGCTTCTGCCAAGCCCGGCCTCGTGCCGGGTTGATGGTAGCGGTTGCTTCAAGCCCTAGGCCATGCGCCTTGGGTGCCCCGGCAAAAGCCATGGGCAATCTGCAACAACGCGTCAGAACTGGTCTTTGACCAGGCGTGCACGTCCTTTCTGACGAGCCATTCGTGGCTGGTGACGAGCACACACCCTCTCCTGCAAAACCCCACGCCAAACCCGCGCACAAGCGTTTAGACTTGCCAGTTGCCAGATGACGAGGCTGCCATGGCCGGGCTGATTCCCCAAAGTTTCATCGATGATCTTCTGAACCGCACCGACATCGTCGATGTGGTGAGTTCGCGCGTCCAACTCAAGAAGACCGGCAAGAATCTCTCCGCCTGCTGCCCGTTCCACAAGGAAAAATCCCCTTCCTTCACCGTCAGCCCCGACAAGCAGTTCTACTACTGCTTCGGTTGCGGTGCCGGTGGCAACGCACTCGGCTTCATCATGGACCACGACAACCTGGATTTTCCCCAGGCCGTCGAGGAACTGGCCCGAGCCGCCGGCATGGAAGTGCCCCGCGAGGAGGGCAGGCGTGGACAAAAGCCCCGACAGCCGGTCGATTCGCCCCTATACCCGCTGCTCGAAGCCGCCACTGAGTTCTACCGCCAGGCCCTGCGCAGCCATCCGACCCGCAAAGCCGCGGTGGCGTACCTCAAGGGCCGCGGGCTGTCGGGGGAAATCGCCCGCGACTTCAGCCTGGGTTTCGCCCCACCCGGCTGGGACAACCTGCTCAAGCACCTGGGCGCCGATAGCCTGCAACAGAAGGTGATGATCGACGCCGGACTGCTGATCGAGAACGCCGAAAGCGGCAAGCGCTATGACCGCTTCCGCGACCGGGTGATGTTCCCTATCCGCGACAGCCGCGGCCGGGTGATCGCCTTCGGCGGTCGGGTACTGGGCGACGACAAGCCCAAGTACCTGAACTCCCCGGAAACCCCGGTATTCCACAAAGGCCAGGAGCTGTACGGCCTGTACGAGGCGCGCAAGCACAACCGCAACCTCGACGAGATCATCGTGGTCGAGGGCTACATGGACGTGATCGCCCTGGCCCAACAGGGCCTGCGCAATGCCGTGGCCACCCTCGGCACGGCCACCAGCGAGGAGCACCTCAAGCGACTGTTTCGCGTGGTGCCCAGCGTGCTGTTCTGTTTCGACGGCGACCAGGCCGGCCGCAAGGCCGCCTGGCGCGCCCTGGAATCGACGCTGTTGAGCCTGCAAGACGGACGCCGCGCGCGCTTTCTGTTCCTGCCCGAAGGCGAGGACCCGGACAGCCTCGTACGCGCCGAAGGCACCGACGCCTTCCTGGCACGCATCAACCAGCACGCACAGCCCCTGGCGGACTACTTCTTCGAGCAACTGAGCAGCGAGGCCGATCCGCGCTCGCTCGAAGGCAAGGCACACATGGCAACCCTCGCGGCGCCGCTGATCGAGCAAGTACCTGGCGCCAATCTGCGCCAGTTGATGCGCAACCGCCTGCGAGAAATTACCGGGCTCGATCCACAGCAGGTGGAGCAACTGGCGCAAAAGGCGCCAGCCAGCAACAGCGTACCGAACTACGACCCTGGCTACGACTATGACGCCATGGCCAGCTACGCGCCAGACTACGGCGATATGCAGCACATGCCCGACTACGCCCCGGCGAGCCAGGAGCAACCGGCCTGGACACCCCACAAAGGCGGCGGCAAGAAGTCGTGGGATGGCAAGCCGTGGGACAAGAAAGGCGGTAAGCCCTGGCGCCGCGATGGCCAGCGCGACGAAGCCCCACCGCGGGTGCCGGCGCCGGTGGAGCCGCCGACCCTGTCAGCGCTGCGCACCCTGCTGCACCACCCGCTGCTGGCCGGCAAGGTCGACGACGCAAGTCATTTTGCCGACGAAGAGCAGCTCTACAGCCAGTTGCTGGTGGCCCTGATCGAGGCCGCACAGAAGAATCCTAAGCTAAGCTCAATGCAGCTGATCGCACGCTGGCACGGAACCGAGCAAGGCCGCTTGCTGCGGGCGCTGGCCGAAAAGGAATGGCTGATCGATGCCGACAACCTTGAACAACAGTTTTTCGACACTATAACTAGCTTGACCGCCCGCCAGCGCGAGCGAAGCCTGGAACAATTGCTGAGGAAATCGCGTCAAAGCGAGTTGAGCACAGAGGAAAAATCCCAGCTGCTCGCCCTACTCAGTCGGAATGTTCCCGCACAAAACCCGACCTCATCTGGCGCGTGAGGTCCATGCTCGGGTATAATCCTCGGCTTGTTTTTTGCCCGCCAAGACCTTCAGTGGATAGGGTGTTATGTCCGGAAAAGCGCAACAGCAATCTCGTATCAAAGAGTTGATCACCCGCGGTCGTGAGCAGGGCTACCTGACTTACGCGGAGGTCAACGACCACCTGCCTGAGGATATTTCAGATCCGGAACAGGTGGAAGACATCATCCGCATGATCAACGACATGGGGATCAACGTATTCGAGAGTGCTCCGGATGCGGATGCCCTGTTGTTGGCGGAAGCCGACACCGACGAAGCCGCAGCCGAAGAAGCCGCAGCCGCGTTGGCTGCAGTCGAAACCGATATCGGCCGCACGACCGACCCTGTGCGCATGTACATGCGCGAAATGGGTACCGTCGAGCTGCTGACCCGCGAAGGCGAAATCGAAATCGCCAAGCGTATCGAGGAAGGCATTCGTGAAGTCATGGGCGCTATCGCCCACTTCCCGGGCACCGTCGACCACATCCTCGGCGAATACGACCGCGTCACCACCGAAGGTGGCCGCCTCTCCGACGTCCTCAGCGGTTACATCGATCCTGACGACAACATCGCCGCGCCGACCGAAGAGGTGCCGATCCCAGGCGCCAAGGCCGCTGCCGCGAAGGAAGAAGAGGACGAGGAAGAAGACAGCGAAGAGAGCAGCGACGACGAGGAAGAGACCGAGAGCGGTCCGGACCCGGAAGTTGCCCGTCAGCGCTTCGGCGCCGTCGCCGACCAGCTCGCGATTACCCTCAAGGTATTGAAGAAGCACGGTCGCAGCCACGCCGACAGCATCGCAGCGATGCAGGCACTGGCCGACCTGTTCATGCCGATCAAGCTGGTACCCAAGCAGTTCGATGCGCTGGTAGAGCGCGTGCGCGGTGCTCTGGACCGCCTGCGCCAGCAAGAGCGTGCGATCATGCAGCTGTGCGTGCGTGACGCGCGTATGCCGCGTGCCGACTTCCTGCGCCTGTTCCCGAGCAACGAGACCGACCAGACCTGGTCCGGCGACCTCGCCAAGCGCAACACCAAATGGGCTGCCGCCCTGGGTGAGAAAGACGCCGCGATCGTCGCATGCCAGCAGAAACTGATCGACCTTGAGACCGAAACCGGCCTGACCGTCGCCGAGATCAAGGAAATCAACCGTCGCATGTCGATCGGCGAGGCCAAGGCCCGCCGCGCCAAGAAAGAAATGGTCGAGGCGAACCTGCGTCTGGTGATTTCCATCGCCAAGAAGTACACCAACCGTGGCCTGCAGTTCCTCGACCTGATTCAGGAAGGCAACATCGGTCTGATGAAGGCGGTGGACAAGTTCGAATACCGTCGTGGCTACAAGTTCTCGACCTACGCTACCTGGTGGATTCGCCAGGCGATCACCCGCTCAATTGCCGACCAGGCGCGCACCATCCGAATTCCGGTGCACATGATCGAGACCATCAACAAGCTCAACCGCATTTCCCGCCAGATGTTGCAGGAAATGGGTCGTGAACCGACCCCGGAAGAGCTGGGTGAGCGCATGGAGATGCCTGAGGACAAGATCCGCAAGGTCCTGAAGATCGCCAAAGAGCCGATCTCCATGGAAACCCCGATCGGTGACGACGAAGATTCGCACCTGGGCGACTTCATCGAGGACTCCACCATGCAGTCCCCGATCGATGTGGCCACGGTCGAAAGCCTCAAGGAAGCGACCCGTGACGTGCTCTCGGGCCTGACCGCACGCGAAGCCAAAGTGCTGCGCATGCGTTTCGGTATCGACATGAACACCGACCACACCCTCGAAGAGGTCGGCAAGCAGTTCGACGTGACCCGCGAGCGGATCCGTCAGATCGAAGCCAAGGCGCTGCGCAAGCTGCGCCACCCGACGCGAAGCGAGCACCTACGCTCGTTCCTCGACGAGTGATGAACAACCCCGGCACACGCCGGGGTTTTTTTATCCGCAAAAAGGTCGCGTACAGGGCCTACCCGGCCCGCCTGCCCGTCTACACTCGACGTCAGACCCCCCTGATTCGAGAGGCCGTTATGCCCCTGATGCCGGCCCTTCTGTTGGTGTTCCTGTGCCTGTGGAACACAACGGCCGGCGCGCTTGCCCTGACTGACGAGGAAAAAGCCTGGCTCGGTGCCCATCCGCAGTTGCGCCTTGGCGTAGATGCGTCCTGGCCACCGTTCGAGTTTCGCGACCAGGAAGGTCGCTACCAGGGATTGGCCGCCGATTACATCGCATTGATTCAGGAGCGTTTGGGCATCACGCTCAAGCCTGTCGAGCCGAGCAGTTGGACAGAAGTGCTCGAACAGGCGCGCAGCAACCAGATCGACCTGCTGCCCGGCATCATGTCCACGCCTGAGAGGCAGAATTACCTGGCCTTCACGCGCCCCTACCTGGACTTTCCGATCGTCATTCTCGCCCACTCCGGCGCAGCCCAGCCACGCAACCTCAAGGACCTGTATGGCTTGAAGATCGCGGTGGTCGAGAACTACGCACCCCACGAGCTGCTGCGCACCCACCACCCCGACCTCAACCTAGTGGCCATGCCCAACGTCAGCTCCGCGCTGCAAGCCTTGGCCACCGATGAAGTGGACGCAGTGGTGGGCGACCTGGCCTCGAGCATCTGGAGCCTGCGCCAGCTCAAGCTCGACGGCCTGTATGTCAGCGGCGAGACGCCCTACCGCTACCAGCTGGCCATGGCCGCACCACGCGAGCAAAAGATCCTGGTGGGCATCCTCGACAAAGTCATGGCCGACATGAGCAGTGCCGAGGTCAGCCAGATCCAGCAACGCTGGGTGGGCAATGTGGTCGACCAGCGCAGCTTCTGGAACGACATGCTGATATACGGCCTACCAACGGCCGTGCTGTTGATGAGCGTGCTGATCGTGGTGATCCGCATCAACCGCAGGCTCAGCTCCGAGATTTCACGGCGCATCGCTCTGGAGCAGGAGCTGCGCAGCAGCGAGTATCACTACCGGGGCCTGATCGAAAGCCTCTCCGCCATCGCCTGGGAAGCCGACGCCAACGACTTCACCTACAGCTATGTCTCGCCGCATGCCGAGGACCTGCTCGGCTACCCGCTGGCCGAATGGCTCAAGCCCGGTTTCTGGCGCAGCATCCTGCACCCTGAAGATGCGTTGTGGGCCCAGGCGTTCTGCGACAGCGAGACCGCCGCTGGCCGCGACCACAGCCTTGACTATCGGGTGATCCGCGCCGATGGCCACGCCCTGTGGGTACGCAACATCGTCAGCATGATCCAGCACGGCCCCAAACCGCTGATGCGCGGCCTGATGATCGACATCAGCGAAACCAAGAAGACCGAGGATGCCCTGCGCCTGTCGGAACAGAAGTTCGCCTCGGTATTCCAGCAATGCCCCGACATCCTGGTGATTGCCCGGCACAGCGACGGCTGTCTGCTCGAAGTGAACGAAGCCTTCGAGGAGCAAATCGGCCTGAGCCCCGGTCAGGTTCTCGGGCGCACGGCCACCGAGCTGGACCTGTGGGGCGAGAACGGTACTGGCCCACTGTTGCTCGAACGCCTGCAACGCGGTGGTATCCGCAACATGGAAATGACCTTCCGGCGCAGCAATGGGCAACTGTTCACCGGCCTGACCTCGGCCGAAACCTTCGACTTGGATGGCAACCAGGCCTTCGTGGTCGCGGTGCGCGACATCAGCCAGCTCAAGGAAACCCAGGAGCAGTTGCAGATTTCCGAAGAAAAATTCGCCAAGGCCTTCCACGCCTCTCCAGACGGCTTGCTGTTGTCGCGCCAGAGCGACGGCTTGCTGCTGGAGGTGAACGAAGGCTTCTGCCGCCTGACCGGCTACAACATCACACCCACGGTCGACCAGACCTCGCTCGACCTTGGGATCTGGGTCGACCTGAACGAACGCCAGCGCTTAGTCGACGGCCTTCAGCGCGAGGGCTTCGTGCGCGACTTCAGTTGCCACATTCGCCGCAGCGACGGCCAGATCCGCCTGTGCGAGCTGTCCGCCCGACCTCTGCCAATTGGCGGGGTCGACTGTATGCTGACCATCGCCCGCGACATTACCGAACGCCACCTGATGCAGGAGAAACTGCAACTGGCCGCCACGGTGTTCGAAAACACTGCCGAAGGCGTGCTGATCACAGACCCCGACCAACGCATCAGCGCGGTCAACCGCGCGTTCAGCGAAATCACCGGCTACAGCGAGATCGAAGCCCTCGGCCAGACCCCGCGCCTGCTCGCCTCCGGCCAGCACGACAGCGCATTCTACGCCGCCATGTGGCATCAGCTGAATGCCGAAGGTCACTGGCAAGGCGAGATCTACAACAAGCGCAAGAACGGCGAGCTGTACCCCGGCTGGCTGACCATCAGCGCGGTGCGCAACCACGAGCGCGAGACCACCCACTTCGTTGCCGTGTTCGCGGATATCTCCAGCCTCAAGCACGCCCAGGCCAAGCTCGACTACCAGGCCCACCACGACCCACTGACCGGCCTGCCCAACCGCACCTTGTTCGAAAACCGCCTACAGGCCGCCTTGGCCTGTGCGCAGGCGTCCAACCGTCAGGGCGCGGTGCTGTTCCTCGACCTCGACCGTTTCAAGCACATCAACGACAGCCTCGGCCATCCGGTCGGCGACCTGCTGCTCAAGGGCATCGCCCAGCGCCTCAAGGAACAGGTGCGCGACGTCGACACCGTGGCCCGTCTGGGCGGCGACGAGTTCATCATCCTGCTGCCCGGCCTGCACAAGCCCAGTGACGCCAGCGCCATCGCCAACAAGCTGCTGGCCTGCTTCCACGCCCCGTTCCAGGCAGGCGAGCACGAGTTCTTCACCAGCGCCAGTATCGGGATCAGCCTGTATCCACAGGACGGCGCCGACACCGCCGAGCTGATCCGCAATGCCGATGCCGCGATGTACCGCTCCAAAGCTAAGGGCCGCAACCGGGTAGAGGCCTACACCCGCGACCTCACCGCCCAGGCCAGCGAGCGCATAGCCCTGGAACACGAACTGCGCCGCGCCATCGAGCGCAACGAGATGAGCCTGAGCTTCCAGCCCAAGTTCAGCCTCAAGACCCAATCCCTGGTCGGCGCCGAAGCGCTCGTGCGCTGGACCCACCCGACCTTCGGCGAAGTGCCACCCGAGCAGTTCATTCACCTGGCCGAAGAGAACGGCACCATCCTGCAACTCGGCGACTGGGTGCTCGAGCAGGCCTGCCGGCAGATGCACACCTGGAAACGCACCTACTGCCCCTTCGGCCCGCTGTCGATCAACCTGGCCGGTGCCCAGTTGCGCCAACCCAACCTGGCCAAGCGCATAGAACAGTTGCTCAAGACCTATCAACTCAAGGCCGGCGACCTGCAACTGGAGATCACCGAAAACTTCATCATGAGCCAGGCCGAGGAAGCGCTGAGCGTGCTGTATCAGCTCAAGCAGCTTGGCGTACAGCTGGCCATCGACGATTTCGGCACTGGTTATTCTTCGCTCAGTTACCTCAAGCGCCTGCCGCTGGATATCCTGAAGATCGACCAATCGTTCATTCGCGGCCTACCCGACGACCCCCACGACGCCGCCATCGCCCGCGCGATCATTGCCCTGGGCCGCAGCATGCAGCTGACCATCATCGCCGAGGGCGTGGAGAACCAGGCCCAGCAACGTTTCCTCGCCGCCGAAGGCTGCGCACAGATCCAGGGCTACATCGTCAGCTTGCCGCTCCCCCCCGAGGAGTTTGCCGCGACCTTCCTGCGCATAGCACTATCGGATCTTTCAGATGGCACACGATCGAAACCGTCGTTATAATCCGGCGCTCCTACTGAGGGCCTATAGCTCAGTCGGTTAGAGCAGAGGACTCATAATCCTTTGGTCCACGGTTCGAGTCCGTGTGGGCCCACCAAACGACCGAAGCCGCGCTACTGCGCGGCTTTTGCGTTTCTGAACCCACTTTGGCAGCCACCTACGGCAATGTGCCTTTAGCACACTCGTTCTATTTTCTCCCTCGATACCCCGCTACAGAATCCCGTGCAGCGCTTGGGTACTGGATCGAGGGCCTGACCGGGAGCAGCTATTCGCCCTGCTCCGCAACTGCCGCGCCGACCAGCGCCGCACGTTGAACAGGACACCTTGCTCAACTGACAGCGCCCGCTGACTACCGCCAGCCCCCACGACAACAGCGAGTGCTGGCGACAGCCGTCGATTGCGATAGGCTAGCGGTCCGAATTCAGGGACCTACCATGCCGGCCACTTCCACCATCACCCTCGACGAGATCGACCGTCAGCTGATCGCGCTGCTGCAAATCAACGCACGCGAAAGCGTCGCTACCCTCGCCCGTCACCTCGGTATCGCACGCACCACGGTGAACTCGCGCCTGGAGCGCCTCGAACGGCACAAGGTCATCACCGGTTATGGCGTGCGCCTGGGCCAGCGCCTGGTCGGGGGTGGGCTGCAAGCCTACGTCGGCATCAAGGTGCAACCGCGCTCGGGCAAGGACATCGTCCGCCACCTCAGCGCCATGGGCCAAGTCCAGCAGCTCTGCGCGGTCAGTGGCGAGTTCGACTACGTGGCCTGGCTGCACAGCGATTCGCCCGAGCAACTGGACCAATTGCTCGATCAGATCGGCAGCCTCGACGGCGTGGAGAAAACCACCACGTCGATCATCCTCAGCAGCAAGGTGGACCGTGGGCAGCCGAGCTGACGATTTGCCATAAAAGTCATTCATAACGACGAAACAATCAACATATCGACAGCACTCTGCCTCTTATTTACGAACACCCCGCTGCCTAAAATGACCTCCAGGCATTTTCTATACTCAGGCTCCGCCCCCCTGCGCAGCCCTCTGGCAAGGTCATTTCATGAACAAGAACAACCGCCACCCCGCCGACGGCAAGAAGCCCATCACGATCTTCGGCCCGGACTTTCCGTTCGCCTTCGACGACTGGCTGGAACACCCGGCCGGGCTGGGCAGCATCCCGCCCGAGCGGCACGGGGAAGAGGTGGCGATCGTTGGCGGCGGGATTGCTGGGCTGGTGGCGGCTTACGAATTGATGAAGCTAGGCCTCAAGCCTGTGGTGTACGAGGCCTCGAAACTCGGTGGCCGGCTGCGCTCGCAAGTATTCAACGGCACCGATGGCATCGTCGCCGAGTTGGGGGGCATGCGTTTCCCGGTGTCTTCGACGGCCTTCTATCACTACGTCGACAAACTGGGGCTTGAGACCAAGCCATTCCCCAACCCGCTCACCCCCGCCTCGGGCAGCACGGTGATCGACCTGGAAGGCCAGACCTATTACGCCGAAAAAGCCGCCGACCTGCCGGCGCTGTTCCATGAAGTGGCCGATGCCTGGGCCGACGCACTGGAGAGCGGCGCGCAGTTCAGCGAGATCCAGCAGGCCATCCGCGAGCGCGACGTACCGCGCCTCAAGGCCCTGTGGAACACACTGGTGCCGCTGTGGGACGACCGCACCTTCTACGACTTCGTCGCCACCTCGCGTTCGTTCGCCAAGCTGAGCTTCCAGCACCGCGAGGTGTTCGGCCAGGTCGGCTTTGGCACCGGGGGCTGGGATTCGGATTTCCCCAACTCGATGCTGGAGATCTTCCGCGTGGTCATGACCAACTGCGACGATCACCAGCATCTGGTGGTGGGCGGGGTCGAGCAAGTGCCCCAAGGCATCTGGCGCCATGTGCCACAGCGCTGCGCTCACTGGCCGGCCGGCACCAGCCTCAGCGGGCTGCACGGCGGCGCGCCGCGTACCGGGGTCAAGCGCATCGCCCGCGCCAGTGACGGTCGCCTGGCGGTCACCGACAACTATGGCGACGTGCGTCACTACGCCGCCGTGCTCATTACCTGCCAGAGCTGGCTGCTGACCACGCAGATCGACTGCGAGGAGTCGCTGTTCTCGCAGAAGATGTGGATGGCCCTGGACCGTACCCGCTACATGCAGGCGTCGAAGACCTTCGTGATGGTGGATCGGCCATTCTGGAAGGACAAGGACCCGCAGACCGGGCGCGACCTGATGAGCATGACCCTCACCGATCGCCTCACCCGCGGCACTTACCTGTTCGACAACGGCGACGACAAACCGGGGGTGATCTGCCTGTCCTACGCCTGGATGAGCGATGCCCTGAAGATGCTGCCGCACCCCACCGAAAAGCGCGTACAACTGGCCCTCGATGCACTGAAAAAGATCTACCCCAAGACCGACATCGCCGGGCATATCATCGGTGACCCGATCACCATCTCGTGGGAGGCCGACCCCTACTTCCTGGGCGCTTTCAAGGGTGCACTGCCGGGCCACTACCGCTACAACCAGCGCATGTATGCGCACTTCATGCAGCAGGACATGCCGGCCGAGCAGCGTGGCATGTTCATCGCTGGTGACGATGTGTCATGGACACCGGCTTGGGTGGAAGGCGCAGTGCAGACATCGTTGAATGCGGTGTGGGGTATCATGACCCACTTCGGTGGCCGGACCCACCCGGACAACCCAGGACCGGGCGATGTGTTCGACGACATCGGGCCAATCGCTCTGGCCGACTGAACCCAAGGAGTCGTCGCATGCGCATCGCCCTGTACCAGGGCCACCCCGGCCCGCTGGACGTTCCCGGCAACCTCGTACGCCTGCGCCAGCAGGCCGAATATGCCGCCGCGCGTGGTGCCCAGTTGCTGGTGTGCCCGGAGATGTTCCTGAGCGGCTACAACATCGGCCTGGCACAGGTGAGCCGCCTGGCTGAGCCTGCCGACGGTCGGTCGGCACTGGCGGTGGCGGAGATCGCCCAGGCCCAGCGCATCGCCATCGTTTACGGCTACCCCGAGCGGGCCGGCGACGGCGCGCTGTACAACAGCGTGCAACTGATCGACGCCCAGGGTCGCAGCCTGTGCAACTACCGCAAGACCCACCTGTTCGGCACGCTCGACCGGGCTATGTTCAGCCCTGGCGCCAATCACTTCCCAGTGGTCGAGCTAGACGGCTGGAAGGTCGGCATGCTGATCTGCTACGACATCGAGTTCCCGGAGAACGCGCGGCGCCTAGCCTTGGCCGGTGCCGAGCTGATCCTGGTCCCAACGGCGAACATGGCGCCTTACGATTTCGTCTGCCAGGTGACCGTGCGCTCGCGGGCGCAGGAAAACCAGTGTTACCTGGTGTACGCCAACTATTGTGGTGCAGAGGGCGACATCCACTATTGCGGCCAGAGCAGCATCGTCGGGCCAGACGGCAGTCAGCTGGCGCTGGCCGCGCAAGAACCAGGCCTGCTGCTGGCAGACATTGAGCGTGAGCGCGTGGCACGTGGGCGCGAGGCATTCCCGTATCTGGCTGACCTGCGCCAGGATCTGCATTGGCGCCAGCGCTGAAAAGCTCGTCGCCGGATACGCTGCGCACTGGTTCCAGACACGGCCGCGCGCTAGCATTCGCCCATGCCCGATGCCATTCGCCACATCACTCTGCCCAACGGCTTGCAGCTCACCCTGCGGCATGCCCCGCGCCTCAAGCGCGCGGCCGCGGCGTTGCGGGTCCACGCGGGCAGCCATGACGCCCCGCGTCGCTGGCCGGGCCTGGCGCACTTTCTCGAACACCTGTTCTTTCTAGGCACGCCACGCTTTCCACTGGAAGACGGCTTGATGCGTTACGTCCAAGGCCTGGGCGGCCAGGTGAACGCCAGCACCCGCGAGCGCACCACCGACTACTTTTTCGAAGTTCCACCCAACGCCCTAGGCGGCGGGCTGGAGCGCCTGTGCCAAATGCTTGCCGAGCCGGACCTGTCGCTCGCCCGCCAGCGTCGCGAGCGCGAGGTGATTCACGCCGAATTCATCGCCTGGTCGCGCAACCCCGAAGCGCAGCGCCAGTTCGCCCTGTTGCAGGCAGTCTCGCCCCGTCATCCGCTATGCGCCTTCCACGCTGGCAACCGCTACACCCTGGCGTTGGGTGACGCCGCCTTTCAGCAGGCGCTGGCGCGGTTCCATCACGACTTCTACCAAGGCGGGCAACTCGTCCTCAGCCTGGCCGGCCCGCAAGCCCTGGATGAATTGGAACAACTTGGCAGACAGTACGCAGTGCTCTTCAGAGCAGGGCGACGGGCTGTGCAAAAAAGCCCGCCGCCGCTGCTCGACGGGCCGCTGCGCAGCGACGCGCTGCTGTTCGCCCACGATCACCTGCCACCCGGCGCACAGCACGCACTCGACCTGCTGCTGAGCCACCTCACCGACACCCGCGCCGGCGGCTGGCTGGCCGAACTGGACCTGCGAGGCTGGCTGCGCGAGTGCACGGCGCACACACTGCATGCGCATGCTGGGCAACTGCTGTGGCACATCGCGCTGCAACTGACCGAGCAGGCCTCGCATACCCAGGCACAAGCCCTGCTACACGGCTGGCTGGGCTTTCTCCAGCGACAGGATCTCCTACACCTCAATCACGCCTACGCACAAGTGCAACAGCGCCGTGCCCAGGCCGCAGAGGCCCTGGAGCTGGCGCGCAGAGACAGTGAAGGGCGGCCGTTCGCCGGATTGGATGCGCATGGCCTGAAGGCCCTCGAAGCCCTGCTAAGCGACCTGCCCCAAGGCACTGACGGCCACTGGCGGCTGCCAGGCGAAGAACCGTTGCTGGACACCGCCCACCTGGCTGCCAGCGCGCCACTCCCGGCGAGCCTGAGCCTCAGTGACGGTTTGCCGTGTACGCGTCAGTTCGCAGCGCTGTACCTGCGTTGGCAGATCCCCTCGCCGCTGCGCGCGCGCCTGCTGTTGATCCTGCAAAGCGCCCTACGACCGCTGCAGACGCGTGCCGAGCGTGCCTCACTGCAACTGAACCTGAGCGCCGCTGGCGAGCACTGGGAGTTACGCATCGCTGGGGATCCGCTGTCTGTGATCCGGGCGACGGCTGAAGCACTGGCGCTGTTGCGCGCTCCGGCTGCCGAGCACTGGCACCGCGAAGCGGCGGCCGAACCTGCGCTGATTCCACTGCGGGCGCTGCTCAAAGCCTTGCCCGATGCACTACATGCCTACGATCCACCCACACCGCCAGCCTGCCAACCGACACAAGCATCGCTGGACGGCCTCTGGCAGCAGGCCCGCTGGCACGGCCTGGCCATAGGCTTCGACAACGCCCAGCTCGGCGCCCTGGGGGCCGCACTGAAAGGCGTCATGGGCCAGCCGGGCGAGCCCTGCGCGGTTCGTTCGCCTGCAGGTCGGCGCTGGCAGCAAGTGCACGTGCCGGGCAGTGAAGCGGCGCTGTTGCTGTTCTGTCCGTTGCCAGAGGCACTCCAAGCCGCCGGACGCCTGCTCGCGCAGTTGCTGCAAGGCCCGGTTTACCAACGTCTACGGGTTGAGTTGCAATTGGGCTATGCGGTGTTCAGCACCTTTCGTCAGATCGACGGCGTCGGCGGGTTGCTGTTCGGGGTGCAGTCGCCCCGCGGCAGTCACGCGCAAATCCTCGATCACCTGTTGACGCTGCTGGGTGAGGGCATCGGCCTGAACGCTGCGGCCCGCGAGCAACTGGCCAAGCAATTCGACGAGGCCGCCATGCCTAACGCGGAGGTGGCGCAATGGGCCTGGCAAGCGCACATTGGGAAACACAATTCAGACCTCTCCTGCATCAGCACGTCTATCCTGAAGCTTGAGCAGCCCTCGCTGGACGCGTTGTTGCAGCAACTGATCAGTGCCCGCCACGGCTGGCTCTGTCTAGCCAATGCCCACGCACCGGACGCTCGCTGGCAGTAAGAGCCCCACGGATTGTTACCTGAAATGTAACGGCGCTTTTCGAAGAATTAACCTTTCAGTACATTCAATTCTTGTAAGATAGCGCAATCTTGTTTTTTGGACCCTTCTGCTAAACGCGGTGTCCATAGACAGTCATTCAACCCAAACCCATCCCGAAGGAGACATCCCATGTGGACCAAACCTGCGTACACCGACCTGCGTATCGGCTTCGAAGTCACCATGTACTTCGCCAACCGCTAAGCAGCGCTGCGGTTCGACGCCTCGGCCTGCCGGGGCGTTTTCGTTTTCGGATTGGGTTTTTCGGATAGAGAGTGGCCATGTACATCCAGATTCTCGGCTCAGCAGCCGGTGGTGGGTTCCCGCAGTGGAACTGCAACTGCGTCAACTGCAAGGGTTACCGCGAGGGCAGCTTGCGCGCCACGGCGCGCACCCAATCGTCCATCGCCCTGTCCGATGATGGCGAGCATTGGATCCTGTGCAACGCCTCCCCCGATATCCGCGCCCAGCTCCAGGCCTTCGCTCCGCTGCAGCCGGCCCGTGCGCTGCGCGATACCGGCATCGACGCCATCGTCCTGCTGGACAGCCAGATCGACCACACCACTGGCCTGCTCAGCCTGCGCGAGGGCTGCCCACACAAGGTCTGGTGCACCGACATGGTCCACCAGGACCTGACCACCGGTTTCCCCCTGTTCAACATGCTCAGCCACTGGAACGGTGGCCTGCAATGGAACCGCATCGAGCTGCACGGCAGCTTCGTCATCGACGCCTGTCCGAACCTGCGCTTCACGCCCTTCCCGCTGCGCAGTGCCGCACCGCCCTACTCGCCGCACCGCTTCGACCCGCACCCAGGCGACAACCTTGGCCTGCTGGTCGAGGACACCCGCACAGGCGGCAAGCTGTTCTATGCGCCGGGCCTGGGCCAGGTCGACGACTCGCTGCTGCAAATGATGCACGGCGCCGACTGCCTGCTGGTGGACGGTACGCTCTGGGAGGATGATGAAATGCAGCGGCGAGGCGTGGGCACCCGCACCGGCCGCGAGATGGGCCACCTGGCGCAGAACGGCCCGGGCGGCATGCTCGAAGTGCTGGACGGTTTCCCGCGCCAGCGCAAGGTGCTCATTCACATCAACAACACCAACCCGATCCTCGATGAAGACTCGCCAGAGCGCGCCGAAGTCGAGCGCCGTGGCGTGGAAGTCGCGTTCGACGGCATGAGCATCGCGCTATAAGGAGGCCCTGTGAGCGACGCAACACCGATGTCCCCGGCCGAGTTCGAGCAGGCCCTGCGCGCCAAGGGCGCCTACTACCACATCCACCACCCGTACCATGTGGCGATGTACCAAGGCCGCGCCACCCGTGAGCAAATTCAGGGCTGGGTGGCCAACCGCTTCTATTACCAAGTCAACATTCCCATGAAGGACGCGGCGATCCTGGCTAACTGCCCGGACCGCGAAGTACGCCGGGAGTGGATCCAGCGCCTGCTCGACCACGACGGCGCCCCTGGCGAGGACGGCGGCATCGAGGCATGGCTACGCCTGGGGCAGGCCGTGGGTCTGGACCCAGACCAGTTGCGCAGCCAGGAACTGGTGCTGCCCGGCGTGCGCTTCGCGGTCGATGCCTACGTCAACTTCGCCCGCCGCGCCAGCTGGCAAGAGGCCGCCAGCAGCTCGCTGACCGAGCTGTTCGCCCCGCAGATCCATCAGTCGCGCCTGGACAGCTGGCCGCAGCACTACCCCTGGATCGACCCGGCCGGCTACGCCTACTTCCGTACCCGCCTGGGCCAAGCCCGACGCGACGTGGAGCATGGCCTGGCAATCACCCTGCAGCACTACACCACTTATGCAGGCCAGCAGCGCATGCTGGAGATCCTGCAATTCAAGCTGGATATCCTGTGGAGCATGCTCGATGCCATGAGCATGGCCTATGAACTGAACCGCCCGCCGTACCACAGCGTCACCCACGAGCGGGTCTGGCACAAGGGAATCGCCCTATGAGTCTTGACCGTCAACAAGTGCCTAGCTGGCGCCCGGGCTATCGTTTCCAGTACGAACCGGCGCAGAAAGGCCACGTGCTGCTGTACCCCGAAGGCATGATCAAGCTCAACGACAGCGCCGGATTGATCGGCGGCCTGATCGATGGCCAGCGCAGCGTCGCGGCAATCATCAGCGAGCTGGAACAGCAATTCCCCGGTGTGCCCGAAGTCGCTGACGATATCGAGCAATTCATGGAGGTGGCGCGTGCCGAACACTGGATCACCCTCGCCTGAGGCCAGCGTGCCCCGCGATCAGATCGGCCTGCCGTTGTGGTTGCTGGCCGAGCTTACCTACCGCTGCCCACTGCAGTGCCCGTACTGCTCCAACCCGCTGGACTTCGCCCAGCAGGGCCAGGAGCTGAGCACCGAGCAGTGGTTCAAGGTCATGGCCGAAGCCCGCGAGATGGGCGCGGCGCAGATCGGTTTCTCCGGCGGCGAGCCGTTGGTGCGCCAGGACCTTGTCGAGCTGATCGGCGAAGCGCGGCGCCTGGGCTACTACACCAACCTGATCACCTCGGGCATCGGCCTGACCGAACAGAAGATCGGCGCCTTCAAAGAGGCCGGGCTGGACCACATCCAGATCAGCTTCCAGGCCAGTGATGAGCAGGTGAACAACCTGCTGGCAGGCTCGAAGAAAGCCTTCGCGCAAAAGCTGGAGATGGCCCGGGCGGTGAAAGCCCACGGCTATCCGATGGTGCTCAACTTCGTCACCCACCGGCACAACATCGACAAGATCGACCGCATCATCGAGCTGTGCATCGCACTGGAGGCGGACTTCGTCGAGTTGGCCACCTGCCAGTTCTACGGCTGGGCGCACCTCAACCGCCTCGGGCTGCTGCCGACCCGCGAGCAACTGCAACGTGCCGAACGCATCACCAACGAGTACCGCGAGAAGCTCAAGGCAGACGGTCATCCGTGCAAGCTGATCTTCGTCACCCCGGACTACTACGAAGAACGCCCCAAGGCGTGCATGAACGGCTGGGGCAGCCTGTTCCTGACCATCACCCCCGACGGCACCGCCCTGCCCTGTCACGGCGCGCGTCAGCTACCAGTGCAGTTCCCCAACGTACGTGAGCATGACTTGCAGCACATCTGGTACGACTCGTTCGGTTTCAACCGCTTCCGTGGATACGATTGGATGCCCGAACCGTGCCGCTCGTGCGACGAGAAAGAGAAGGACTTCGGCGGCTGCCGCTGCCAGGCATTCATGCTCACCGGCGATGCCAGCAAGGCGGACCCGGTGTGCGGCAAGTCGCCAGACCATGGCATCATCCTCAAGGCCCGCGAAGAAGCCGAGCACGCCACCTTGGAGATCGAACAGATGATTTTCCGTAATGAACGAAACGCCAATGTCATCGCCCGAGGCTGAATTCAGTGCCGCCCAGGCGGTGGCTGCCGGCACCGATTTCGCTGAACTCAAGGTCAGCATCGACGGGTTGTTCTGGCTCGAATTCCGCCCCGCCGACGGCGCTTGCCGGGTCTGGCACTGGCTCTACCACCAGGCCCGCTGCCTGACCCCGGACGGCTTCAGCGTGCGCAGCCGGGTGTATGAATATGGCGGCGGCAGCTTCTGCCTGGGCGCTGACGGACTGGTGTTCGTCAACGAGAAGGACCAGCAGCTCTACACCCAGAACCTGGACGGCTCGGCGCCACGTGCACTGACCGCCGCCAGCGACTGCCGCTACGGCGATGTACAGTGGCACGCCGGACAAGTGCTGGCAGTCGAGGAACGGCATGCCGAACAGGTGGAACACCGCCTGGTGGCACTAGCCGAGGGCACGCGCGTGATCGTAGCCGAAGGGGCCGACTTCTATGCAGCCCCCACGCTGAGCGAGGATGGCAGCCGGCTGGCCTGGATCGAATGGGACCGCCCCGCCCAACCCTGGACCTTCACCCGCCTGATGTGCAGCACGCGCGATAGCGCTGGCCACTGGGGCCCTGCGCGCTGCGTTGCCGGGCACCAAGAGTCACTGCAACAGCCCCGCTTCGATGCCGCTGGACGGCTGTATTGTCTGTCTGATCGCAACGGTTTCTGGCAACCCTGGGGTGAAGTCGATGGGCACTGGCAAGCGCTACCTGCCGCCGCTGCCGACCATGCGGGCGCGCCGTGGCAACTGGGCGCCAGCACTTGGATCGCTTTGGGGCCAGAGCACTACCTGGCCAGTTGGTTCGAGGCGGGCTTCGGGCAACTCGGCCTGCGCCAGCCCGATGGCCACACCCAGCGCTATGCCAGCGCCTACACCCGTTTCCGTAGCCTGGCCATGGATGGCGAGCAGCTCTACGCCATCGCCGCCTCCCCGATCAGCCCACCTGCGGTGATCGCCATCGACCGGCGCAGCCATGCGGTGAGCATCCTGGCTGGCGGCGCCGAAGTGCTGCCAGCCTCACGTATCAGCCAACCACAGCCGATCCACTACCCCAGCGGCGATAGCCAGGCCCACGGGTTCTTCTATCCGGCAATGACCGGCCAGGGACCATCGCCGCTGGTACTGTTCATACACGGCGGGCCCACGTCGGCCTGCTACCCGGTCCTCGACCCGCGCATCCAGTACTGGACCCAGCGCGGCTTCGCCGTGGCCGACCTCAATTACCGCGGCAGCAGTGGCTATGGTCGAGCCTATCGCCAGGCCCTGCACCTGCGCTGGGGCGAAGCCGATGTGCAGGATGCCTGCGCGGCAGTCACGCACCTGGCAGGCCTTGGCCTGATCGATCCGCAGCAAGCCTTCATCCGTGGCGGTAGCGCAGGCGGCTACACCACCCTCTGCGCCCTGGCCTTCCATACGGTGTTCCGCGCCGGTGCCAGCCTGTATGGGGTCAGTGACCCGTTGGCACTGAGCCGTACCACGCACAAGTTCGAAGGCGACTATCTGGACTGGCTGATCGGCGACCCCGAGCACGACGCTGCGCGCTACCGCCAGCGCACGCCGCTGCTGCATGCTCAGCGCATCAGCGCGCCGGTGATCTTCTTTCAGGGGGAACTGGATGCGGTGGTGGTGCCCGAACAGACCCGCAGCATGCTGGCGGCGCTCAAAGCCAATGGCATCCGCGCCGAGGGACATTTCTACGCGCACGAGCGCCATGGCTTTCGCCAGGCGGCCAACCTGGCCCATGCGCTGGAAGAGGAGTGGAAGTTCTATTGCAAGGTGCTGGCTGACCCCGTGTAGGAGATTACCCAGCCCTTTGGGCTGCGCTGTCGCGCAGAGAACTGACTTCGCAAGCGCGCCGCGCCCCCTGTGGGAGCGGCGGTTCGGCGCCCCGACTTGCCCGCGAACACCGGCGAAGCCGGTGCCATACACTGAGTCGCCTGCTTCGCGGGCAAGCCCGCTCCCACAGAGCCTTGCTAAATCAACAAGTTATGTGCAGCTCCATGAGCGGCCCTGTGTCGCGAAGGGCTGCGAAGCAGCCCCGGCGATGTCATATGATGCTTAAGTCCTAGGGCTGCCGCGCCCCTCTTTCCGATCGGTCCGGCAAGGCCGCTCCACAAGTGATGTGTCAAGTCACCGTTTGGCGATGATGTACACCGCATGCACGATCCCCGGGATGTATCCCAGCAAGGTCAGCAGAATGTTCAGCCAGAAGGCCCCGCCGAAGCCGACCTGGAGAAACACACCCAGCGGCGGCAAGAGGATGGCGATGATGATGCGAATGAAGTCCATGCGTTACGCTCCTTGAAGGGTTACTTCACAGACCCGCCGTACAGCCCAGAGGTTCCACCCTTGCACAACGCGCAAAAAAAACGCCCCGGGCCAACCACTACAGGCCAAGGGCGATGCGCAGAAACGCGAGACGGTTCGTTGAAATTCGTTGATCAGGCTAGTCTTTCGCGGTGTTTGCGCGGGCGGGCATGTAGGCGTGCGAATGCACGCGCCAGGCGCAGCAGCATTTCGTCGATGTTGCCCTTGCTCACCGTCAGCGCCGGGGAGAAGCGCACCACGTCGGCCTGCGGCGCATCGAGCAGCAGCCCTTCCTCCAAGGCCGCCGCGACCAACGCCTGAGCATCGTCCTCACGCAACTGCAAGGCCCACAGCAAGCCCTGGCCACGTACCTCGCCCTGGGCATAACGGCCTGCCAGGCGACTCAAGCCCTCGCGCAGGTGACGGCCGGTGTCCTGGACCTGCTCGAAGAAACCCGGGGCCAGCAGCGTCTCCAACACCGCTAAACCCGCTGCGCACATCAGCGCATTACCGTGGTGGCTGCCCTGCAGTTCGCCAGGCTCGGCGCAGCAAGCGCTGCCCCGCGCCAGCAGCGCGGCTAGCGGTACGCCGCCGCCCAGCCCCTTGCCCAGGGTGATGATGTCGGCCCGAACGCCGTAGGTGTGCTCTGCCAACAGGGCGCCACAGCGTCCTGCGCCGGTTTGCACCTCATCGAGGATCAGCAAAATGCCTAGCTCACGGCACAACCGCTCGACCCCTTGCAGGTATTCACGCGTGGCCGGGATCACGCCTGCTTCGCCCTGGATCGGTTCGAGCATGATCGCCACCGTGCGCGAGTCGACCTCGGCATGCAGCGCGGCAAGGTCGTTGAACGGCACTTTGCTGAAACCGGGCAAGCCCGGCTCGCAGCGGTTGCACGGCAGTGGATCGGATGCCGACAGTGCCCCCAGGCTGCGACCGTGGCAGGCCTGGCTGACGGTGATGATGTGATAAGCCCCGTTGCGATGCCGTTGGCCCCACTTGCGCGCCAGCTTGATCGCGCCTTCGCAGGCCTCGGCACCACTGTTGAGCAGATAGGCCTGGTCACTGCCGGTGCTCTGGCATAGCTGCTCGGCCAAGCTCAGCAAGCTGTGGCTATGAAAACCAGCCCCCGGCGTGATCAGCGCTTGGGCCTGGTTACCCAACGCCTTCACCAGCACGCTCGGGCTATGCCCTAGGCTGTTGACCGCACCGCCTTGGGTGAAATCCAGATAGGCGACCCCGGCGTTGTCCCACAGCCAGGAGCCCTGGCCGCGTACGAACACCTGGGGCGCGCGCTTGCTGCCAGGCATCAGGCGCTCAGCGCCAGGCTGCACGGCAGCAACTGCCAGGGCACGGATGGGCTCGGCAGCGGCGGGCGCCGGACGGCGCAGCTTGAACAGGTTCATCAGGGCTCCAGCCAGTCACGGTAATCAGCGGTCAAGGCAGCCGGTCGAGCGCCGGATAGATATTTTGCCTTGCCTATCAAAAATGTTTTTCATTCGGGGTAACAATCACGCTCTTGATCGCTGTAACCCGCTGTAATACGGCGATAGACTAAGTGTCAGCAGGCCGCTCGGCCATTTCGTTTTAGCAGCTTTTTCAATAAGTAATACTTATGGATTTTCGCCAACTGCGTTATTTCGTCGCGGTGTATGAAGAGGGCCACGTGGGGCGCGCCGCCGAGCGCCTGTCCCTCTCGCAGCCGGCCCTGTCGCAGCAGATCCGCCAACTTGAGCACAGCCTCGACCTGAACCTGTTCGAGCGCAGCAACAAGCGCCTGCTGCCCACCTTGGCTGCACATACGCTGTACAACCACGCCCTGCCGCTGCTCGACGGGCTGCAACGGGCGCACGAGGCGATGCGCAACTTCAAGGGCCAATCACTGCGGACCCTGGCCATCGGCGTGCTGCAAACCGTACGCCCAAGCCTGGTACCCCAATTGCTGGAACGGGTACGCAAGGCTCAGCCGCATCTGGTGGTGCAGATCTATGAATTGTCTGGCCTGGAGATCGAACGGCGCCTGCTCAACGGCCACCTGGACATCGGCATCAGCTACCTGCCGCCACGCCAACCGGGCCTGCATGGTTTGCTGCTGTACGAAGATGAGTTGCAACTGGTCATCCCCAAAACCCACCCGCTGAAAGATTTCAAGAAGGTGTCCATTCGCCAGGCAGCGGAACTGCCGATGCTGATGCTCGGCGAGGAGTTCCAGGTCCGTCAGATCTGGAAAGCGCAGTTGGCCAATCAGGGACGCAGGCCGCAGGTGCAGGCCGAGATGAACAACATGGCGGGGATTCTCGACAGCCTGGCCCACACCTCACTGGCGACCATTCTGCCAGGCCGGGCCAAGGATGCCGCCGAAGACGACCAAGCGTTGCTGTGGAAACCGTTGAGCGAGCCACGGGTGCCGCTGAAGGTAGGGCTGGTGTTTCGCGATGCACAACGTCAGCAGGCGTCAGTGGAGCTGCTACGTACCTTGCTCGAAGAAGAAACCGACGCGCGCCACTTGAGTGGATCGCCCCTGGATGTTCTGGGCTAAATCACGCGCACAAAGAAAACCCCGCCGAAGCGGGGTTTTCCAGACTGTTTCCCTTTTTGACTTCCTTTTCTTCCCGCCGTCCTGGCGAGACATCCTTCGTGTGTCCCTGTTCTGTCCATTGCGCTTCCTGCGCTCCGTCCATGTAAGAAAGATTAACTGTGGATCCAATTTTAGGAAAGTGGAGAAAAGCCGCCACGTCACGTAAGAGAAAGCTTACAAGCGCCCTACATTCGCCTATGGCACCCACCGCGCCCCGTCGGCACACGGCTCAGCGTGTGCCGCGAAGGCGGCCAGGCTGAATCAGAACTGTGCCGCGTCGAGTAGGTAAAGCGACTCACTGCCCGCCTTGACCGACGCCACCAGCGACTGCACCCGTGGCAACAGACGCGCGAAGTAGAATCGTGCGGTTCCCAGCTTGGCTGCATAGAAGTCCGCATCGCCTTGCCCAGCCTTGGCCGCACGAGCCATCAAGGCCCACATATAGGCGTAGGCCACATAGCCGAACGCGTGCAGGTACTCCACCGAGGCCGCGCCGATCTCGTCAGGGTTGCCCTTGGCCTTGTCGAGTACCCAGGCGGTCAGTTCGTCGAGCTGGCCCAGAGCGGCCGCCAGTGGGCGGGTGAACTCGCCGTGCTCGCCCTCGGCGCTGGCGATGAACTGGCGGATTTCGTCGGCGAACAGCGTGTAGTAGGCGCCGCCGCTGCCCACCACCTTGCGCCCCATCAGGTCGAGGGCCTGGATACCGTTGGTGCCTTCGTAGATCTGGGTAATGCGCACGTCGCGAACCAACTGTTCCTGGCCCCACTCGCGGATATAGCCGTGCCCACCGAATACCTGCTGGCCATGCACGGTGCACTCCAGGCCCAGGTCGGTGAGGAAGGCCTTGGCCACCGGGGTCAGCAACGCGACCAGGGCGTCGCTGCGCTCGCGGGTGGCCTTGTCCTCACTGAACTTGGCGCTGTCCAGCTGCATTGCCACGTAGGTAGAAAACGCCCGGCCGCCCTCGATCAGCGCCTTCATGGTCAGCAGCATGCGCCGCACATCCGGGTGCACGATGATCGGGTCGGCGACCTTGTCCTTGGCCTGCGGGCCGGTCGGGGCGCGGCTTTGCAGGCGATCACGGGCGTACTCGACGGCATTCTGATAGGAACGCTCAGCCGAGGCCAGGCCCTGGATGCCGACCCCGAGGCGCTCGTAGTTCATCATGGTGAACATCGCCGCCAGGCCTTTGTTCGGCTCGCCCACGAGATAACCGACGGCTTGGTCGAAGTTCATCACACAGGTGGCCGAGGCCTGAATGCCCATCTTGTGCTCGATCGAGCCGCAGGTGACCGGGTTGCGTGCACCCAGGCTACCGTCATCGTTGACCATGAACTTAGGCACCAGGAACAGCGAAATACCCTTGGGCCCCGCCGGGGCGTCCGGCAGCTTGGCCAGCACCAGATGAATGATGTTCTCGGTCAGGTCGTGCTCACCCCCGGTGATGAAGATCTTGGTGCCACTGATCCTATAGCTGCCATCGGCCTGGGGGTCGGCCTTGGTGCGGATGATGCCCAGGTCAGTACCGGCGTGGGGCTCGGTCAGGCACATGGAACCGGCCCAGACGCCGGCGTACATGTTCGGCAGGTACTTTGCCTTCAACGCCTCGCTGGCATGGGCATTGATCGACAGGCAGGCGCCAGCGGTCAGCATCGGGTACAAACCAAAGGCCAGGCTGGAGGCATTGATCATCTCCTCGACCTGGGCCGAAATGGCCTTGGGCATGCCCATGCCACCAAACAGCGGATCACCACCCACGCCTACCCAGCCACCTTCGGCGTAGGTGGCATAAGCCTGAATGAAGCCTGCGGGGGTTCTGACCGCGCCGTTATCCCAGTGGCAGCCCTCTTCGTCAGCGGCGCGGCTGAGCGGGGCGATGGTCTTGCTGGTGACCTTGCCGGCCTCCTCCAGCACGGCCATGGCCGTGTCGGCATCGACCACATCGGCCAGGCCAGGGAGTTGCGACCAGAGCGTGGCCACGTCGAAGACTTCATTGAGAACGAAGCGCATATCGCGCAGGGGCGCTTTATAGTCAGCCATGACAACCTCTCGCTATAAGGGTCGGAGCGGTCCTACGGGACCGCGGCACTGGGTTGGAAGCAGTGTAACCGAACAACTTTTACGAGACATAGGGTCATCATGCGACTGAATAGTCAGCCACGGTCACACCATGCGAATGGCGCCTCGCCGTGATTGCTGACCGAACGTCATCACACAGTTACGCCCGGCACCTTTGGCGCTATACAGCGCCTGGTCGGCAGACTTGAGCACTTCCTCGGGGTTGCGGTGCTCCACCTGGCGCTCGGCCACACCGATACTGATGGTCACCGAAACCGTCTGGCTGCCATTGCCGCTGCGGCGTTGGCGACCCGCAGAGTCGTCCTGCGGGCGGTTGCTCTGGTCACGCAGCTGGATCGCGTAGTTGGCGATCATCTCGCGTACCGCCTCCAGGTGCGGCAGGCACTCCTCGGCGGTCTTGCCGGCGAACACCAGGGCGAACTCCTCGCCCCCATAACGGTAGGCACGCCCGCCACCGGTAACCTTGGACAGGCGACTGGCGACCAGGCGCAGGACCTGGTCGCCAACATCGTGACCATGGGTATCGTTGAATTTCTTGAAGTGATCGACGTCGGTCATGGCGATCACATAGTTGCGCCCCAGGCGCTGCATGCGCTCGTTCAGCGCGCGGCGCCCCGGCAGCCCGGTCAGCTCGTCGCGGAAGGCCATCTGGTAGGCCTCGTGGGACACCGCTGCGGCGATCATCAGCATCACCTGGCTGCACATGATGTTGAGCGTGAACGGCAGGATGAAAGTCTTGGGCAGCATCCAGAAAATACCCAGCAGCCCAATGATCTGCGCCGCATGCAGCGGGCGCGGCTCACGCAGGTACTGCACCACCAGCAGGATGAATACCCCCAGGAACAATGGGTAGGCCAACTGGATCAAGCTCATCCACTGGCCATGCAGCGAAGGCCAGCGGATCTCCGCCAGCCAACTGAGCAGCGCCTGCGGGAAACTCTGCTCCAGCGCCACCGCCACACTCCCTACCGCGAACAACACGGCAAAGCGCGCGAGCATATCCTGGGCCAGGTGGGTACGCTCCTGCCACGCGGCGTACAAGCCGAACAATGCTGGTAGCAACAGGCAGACCAGGTGGAAGATCACCGCAGCGTCTTCACGGACCCGGCCGTTGTCTCGGTAGTAGTCGGTCTGGGTGTCGAGGAGGAAATAGGCGATGTATACCGTGACCATCAGGAACAACTCGCGCTGACGACGGTATACCGCGCAGTAGGCACCGCCGAGCAGCAGCACCAAGGTTGGCAGCACGTTGAACAACGAAGTGAAGAAGACGCTCAGGTCCCTGACATAAGCTGCCGCCAGCCCCGCCAACAACAGCACCAGCGACGGCAGGAAATGACTTGCGCGTACAGCGGATAAACGAAACAAGGGTAATCTCCGACCCGGCAGATCGATAATGGCATTGTGCCTTTAGTTCATCGGCAGTGCACATGAATAGATAAAGATTGACGTCGGTTTAACGGCGGTTGGCTGGGATGCTTGAGGGGTGTTCGTAACTGGATGCGTCGATTTGTCGGAAACCGCCTGTGCTGTACCGTCCAAGCTTTGCAAAAAAAAAAACGCCTGCCGGTAAGGGCAGGCGTTTTTCGAACAGCCTTCAGGTTCAGCAGGACAGACCGAAGTCTTCTTCCTTCATGGCCATCAGGTTGTTGGCGCCGGACAGGATCGCCGCCACGTGGCTACGGGTGCGCGGCAAGATGCGCTGGAAATAGAAGCGCGCAGTTTGCAGCTTAGCGGTGTAGAACGCCTCTTCGTGGGTACCGGCAGCCAGTTTTTCGGCCGCCAGGCGCGCGATGTCAGCCCAGAAGTAGGCCAGGCACGCGTAGCCGGAGTACATCAGGTAGTCCACGCTAGCCGCGCCCACCTCCTCGCGGTCCTTCATCGCGGCCATGCCGATCTTCATGGTCAGCTCGCCCCACTCCTTGTTGAGGGCCGCCAGCGGCTCGACGAATTCGCGAGTCGCGTCGTTGCCTTCCTGGCCCTGGCAGAATTTGTGGACGATCTTGGTGAAGCCTTTGAGCGCTTCACCTTGGGTCATCAAGACCTTACGCCCGAGCAGGTCGAGGGCCTGAATGCCGGTGGTGCCTTCGTACAGCATCGAGATGCGGCTGTCGCGCACGTTCTGCTCCATGCCCCACTCGGCGATGAAACCGTGGCCACCGTAGATCTGAACGCCGTGGTTGGCAGCCTCGAAGCCGACTTCGGTCATGAACGCCTTGGCGATCGGGGTGAGGAACGCCAGCAGCGCATCGGCCTGCTTGCGCGCTTCTTCGTCCTGGCTGTACTTGGCGATATCCACTTGCTTGGCGGTGAAGTAGACCATCGCACGGTTGCCTTCGGCGAAGGCTTTCATGGTCAGCAGCATGCGCCGCACGTCGGGGTGGACGATGATCGGGTCAGCCGCCTTGTCAGGCGCTTTCGGGCCGGTCAGCGAACGCATTTGCAGGCGGTCACGGGCGTACTTCAGGCCGCCCTGGAACGCCACCTCGGCGTGCGCCAGGCCTTGCAGCGCGGTGCCCAGGCGAGCGGTGTTCATGAAGGTGAACATGCAGTTCAGGCCTTTGTTGGCCGGGCCGATCAGGTAGCCGGTAGCGCCATCGAAGTTCATCACGCAGGTAGCGTTGCCGTGGATACCCATCTTGTGCTCGAGGGAGCCGCAGCTCACGCCGTTGCGTTCACCCACACCACCTTGGGCGTCGGGCAGGAACTTCGGCACGATGAACAGCGAGATACCCTTGGTGCCAGCCGGCGCATCGGGCAGGCGAGCCAGGACGATATGGACGATGTTGGCGGCCATGTCGTGTTCACCGGCCGAGATGAAAATCTTGGTGCCGGTCACTTTGTAGCTGCCGTCGGCCTGGGGTTCGGCCTTGGTGCGCAGCATGCCCAGATCGGTACCGCAGTGCGGCTCGGTCAGACACATAGTCCCGGTCCACTCACCAGATACCAGCTTAGTCAGGTAGGTGTGCTGCTGTTCGGGGGTGCCATGCGCGGAAATGGTATTCATAGCACCATGCGACAGGCCTGGGTACATGCCCCACGACCAGTTGGCCTCACCGACCATCTCGCTCAGGGCCAAGCCCAGCGACTCAGGCAAGCCTTGGCCGCCGTGGGCGACGTCGTGCGCCAGACTCGGCCAGCCACCTTCGACGAACTGCGCATAGGCTTCCTTGAAGCCGGTCGGGGTCTTAACACCCGACTCACTCCAGGTGCAGCCTTCCTGGTCACCGACACGGTTCAGCGGGGCCAGCACCTGCTCACAGAATTTCGCGCCTTCTTCGAGGATCGCGTCGACCATGTCGGGCGTGGCGTCCTGGCAACCCGGCAGGCTCTGATAATGCGCCTCATAGCCGAGCAGCTCGTCGCGGACGAAGCGGATATCACGCAAGGGGGCTTTGTAATCAGGCATTGCGATGAACCTCTGTGATGAGTTCGGTGGGGTGACCGCGGATACCGACCAGCTCTTGGTGGCTTTCGGTCAAACAGTTGTTTGAAACTTACGTTTAGGTGGGGCCATTGTCAAGGAGACGCAATAGCGACATTTACGCCGCCGAACATGACATTTACGCCAAACCTCCCCAAAAACATCGCGGGGCAAGCCCGCCCCCACGCGCTCAGGCGCAGGAGCGGGCTTGCCCCGCTAGGAATGCCGGATGAATCGAGCGATCAGGCGTAGGTGTCGATCAATCGACCGAGCATTTCGTCGGAGGCCTTGGCCACCTTCACGCCCAGCTCGACTTCCTGCTTGCCCAGCGCCAACTGCACGGTGCTGGTAGCAAGGTCCATCTGCTGGCTGCGGTCCACGCCGCGCAGGCGCTCGGCCTGGTAGTCGCTGGACTGGCTGGTGTTGCTGGCAATCTGTTGAGCGGCTTGGTCGACGCGGGTCTGCCCGGTCTGAATGGCACCAAGGCCCGCATAGAAGGCGGAACCGGTGTTGATGTCCATGTCAGTACTCCGTGGACGCTGAATGAATGAATCTGCTGCAATTAAAGCAGGCCTGGCACGAAAAGGCCCGTTTAAATCCCTAATAGCCTAGTGCCAGCCCATAGAGATGAATGATGCTGCGCCCGTGACGTCAGCACTCATCCAGCAAATCCAGGTGCAAATGCGCCGCCACCGCCTCGGCGCTGGCCTGCTTCAGCCAGGGTACGCGCCCCAGGCAGGGGGCCGGCAGGCGCTCGGCGAGGCTGGCCAGGTTTTCTTCGAGCCGCGAGGTCTTCGGTTCGACGATGTTGGCGACCCACCCGGCCAACTGCAACCCGTCGGCGGCAATGGCCTCGGCACTGAGCAGCGCATGGTTGATACACCCCAGGCGCACGCCCACCACCAGGATCACCGGCAGATTCAAGGCAATCGCTAGGTCCGACAAGTTGGCATGATCCGACAACGGCACGCGCCAGCCACCGGCGCCCTCGACCAGGGTGAAATCAGCCTGCTGGTCGAGCACCTGACGCATGGCCTTGAGCAAGGTCGGCACCTCGAGCGCCACACCCGCCTCACGTGCTGCGACATGCGGCGCGATGGCAGGTTCGAAAGCGAACGGATTGACCTGTCGGTATGGCAGCTTGATCGAGCTTTCGTCGATCAGCGCCAGCGCATCGCTGTTGCGCAACCCTTTAGGGGTCACCACGCACCCCGAGGCCACCGGCTTGGCGGCCAAGGTACTGAGGTTTTGCGCACGCGCCGCACGCAGCAAGCCGGCTGCGATGGTGGTCTTGCCCACGTCGGTATCGGTTCCGGCAATGAAATACGCCTGGCTCATCTTATTGCCCCTGCTGCCTGGATTTACGCAATACCCCATAGACCACCTGGTAGGTGGTCGGCAGGCCCTGGGGCTGGCGGAACCGTTCGTAGGCTTGCAACAGCGCCTGCATGCGCGCGCGGCCGGTCAACCCGGAGGGCCGCCCGGGGTTGAGGTTGTGCGCGCCGAGGGCCTTGAGTTCATGGGTGAGGCTACGCACATCGGGGTAATACAACACCTGGGGGCGGCGTTGCAGTTCGATCACCTCCAGGGGGCTGTCATCGCACAATCGCTGGTAGTCCTCGAAGCGGCGAAAACGGTTGACGTGCACCATGCCATCCACCGCCTGCCAACTGGCGCGCAGCTCGTCCAGGGTGCCCACGCACAGGCTGCTGAACGCCATGACGCCACCAGGTCGCAGCACCCGTCGGGCCTCCTCGAGCACGCCAGCGAAGCCATCGCACCATTGCAGCGCCAGGCTACTGAACAGCAGGTCGATCGTCCCATCGCCCAGCGGTAGGCGCTCTGCATCGCCCGCCACGTGATGGCATGCCCCGCCGCGTTCACGGGCATGGCGCAACATGCCCTCGGCGATATCCACAGCCAGGCCTTGCGCATCGCTGAAACGCTCGGCCAGCAACCGGCTGAAATGCCCAGTGCCGCTGCCCAGGTCAAGCCAGCGCTGCGGCGTCAGCCCTTCGTCGAGCCTGCCCAGCAACGCCACCCCCACCGCACGCTGCAAGGCGGCCACGCTGTCGTAGCTGGCCGCTGCGCGGGAGAAGGAAGCCGCCACCTGGCGCTTGTCCGGGAGGTGGCCGGGCAGGTTGGGCTGGGAAAGGTCAGTCATCGCCACTCTCATGCAGGAAACTCTTGATGCCCGCGGCCAACTCCTGTGGATACTCCAGCAAGAAGGCGTGGGAACTGTCTTCGACCAGCCCGACTTCGACATCAGGCAACAGGTCGCTGAGGGCCTTGGCCGCACTCGCCGGGACCAGCGCATCGCTACCGGCGAACACGTGCAACTGCGGGCCGCTGTAGTGCTCCAGAGCATGACGGGTGTCGAGTTTCTCCAGCACCTCAAGGCCAGTGGCCAGGTACAGCGGATCGGTATCTGGCACGCCAACCCCTAACTGGCGCAGCAACGTGCGCGGTTGCTGGGCACCGTCGCTGCATAGCGTACGAAAACGCTTGAGGGTGACCTGGGTGTGGCTGCGACAGCCATCCAAGAAGGTGCCGAAGGTGTCCGCTGGCATGCCATGCGGCCAGTCCGCCCGGGCCACGAAGCTGGGGTTGCTGCCCAAGGTCAACAGACCACAGCAATGATCGCCACGCCGGTGCGCCAGGGCACTGGCGAGCATGCCCCCCAATGACCATCCCCCCAGCCACACATCGGTGGGCAAGGTACGGTCCAGGTGCGCGAGCCACGCCTCGGGGTCGCTGTCGGCCAACTCCGGCAGCGGCATCAGTTCGACGTGCAGGCGCAGGTCCTGGGCGCGCAGGCTGGCGGCCAAAGGCTCCAGCGCGGCGCAGCCCAGGCCCCAGCCAGGCAATAGGATGAGTCGGTTACGCATCGGCGGACTCCAACGGTGAATAGCACTCGGCCAATGCGTTCAACAATAGCTGTACCTGAGCCTCGCTGTGCGCCGCGCTCAACGTGACCCTCAGGCGCGCGCTGCCCGCTGGCACCGTCGGTGGGCGAATGGCAGTCACCAACAGGCCACGTTCGCGCAGGCGCTGCGACAGCGCCATGGCGCGCGCGGCATCACCGATCAGGATCGGCTGGATCGCGGTGTGGCTATCCATCAAGGTCAGGCCAATCTGCTCAGCGCCCTCGCGGAACTGGCGAATCAACCCGGCCAGGTGCTCACGCCGCCAGGCTTGCTCACGCAGCAGTGTCAGCGCCTTCAACGTGGCGCACGCAAGCGCCGGAGGCTGGCTAGTGGTGTAGATGTAGGGGCGGGCGAACTGTACCAACGCTTCGATCAGTTCTTCGCTACCGGCGACGAACGCACCGGAGGTGCCACAGGCCTTGCCCAGGGTGCCAATCAGCACCGGTACATCCTCGATACCCAGGCCATGCTGCTCCACCAGACCACCGCCGTTGGCGCCAAGGGTGCCGAACCCGTGGGCATCATCGACCATCAGCCAGGCGCCGCGCGCCTTCGCCACCTTGGCCAGGGCCGGTAGGTCGGCGCAGTCGCCGTCCATGCTGAACACACCGTCAGTGACCACCAGGGTGTTACCAGAGGCCTTGTCCAGACGGCTGGCCAGGCTGGCAGGATCGTTGTGCAAGTAGCGACTGAAGCGCGCACCGCTGAGCAACCCGCCGTCGAGCAACGAGGCATGGTTGAGGCGGTCTTGCAGCACGGTATCGCCCTGCCCCACCAGCGCGGTGATCGCCCCGAGGTTGGCCATGTAGCCGGTAGAAAACAGCAACGCGCGCGGGCGCCCGGTCAGTTCGGCAAGCGCCTCTTCTACCTGGTGATGCGGGGTGCTGTGGCCAATCACCAGATGCGAGGCCCCACCGCCGACGCCCCAGCGCGCGGCCCCGTCGCGCCACGCCTCGATCACCTCGGGGTGATTGGCCAGGCCCAGGTAATCGTTGCTGCAAAAGGCCAGCAGCGGCTGGCCGTCGACCACCACCTGCGGCCCCTGCGGGCTTTGCAGCAGGGGGCGTTGGCGGTACAGGTCTGCGGCGCGCCGTTCGGCCAGCCGCGCGGCGAGGTCGAAGGCCATGCTCAGGCCGTGGCTGCGTCGTAGAACAGCTCGCTGCTGCGCTGCTCGACCAGCGCCTGTTCGATGGCCGCTTGGTGCACTTCGTCGGCGTGTTCTTCACGGGCCTCGGGCTGGATGCCAAGGCGCGCGAACAGCTGCATGTCCTTGTCGGCCTGCGGGTTGGCGGTGGTCAGCAGTTTCTCGCCATAGAAGATCGAGTTGGCACCGGCCATGAACGCCAGGGCCTGCATCTGTTCGTTCATCTGCTCACGGCCAGCGGACAGGCGCACGTGGGACTTGGGCATGAGCACACGGGCCACGGCCAACATGCGGATGAAGTCGAACGGGTCGACGTCTTCTTCTTCGGCCAACGGGGTGCCGGCGACTTTGACCAGCATGTTGATGGGCACCGACTCCGGGTGCTCGGGCAGGTTGGCCAGCTGGATCAACAGGCCTGCGCGGTCGTCCAGCGATTCGCCCATGCCGAGAATACCGCCAGAGCAGATCTTCATGCCGGCCTCGCGCACGTAAGCCAGGGTCTGCAAGCGCTCGCTGTAGGTGCGGGTAGTGATGATGCTGCCGTAGAACTCCGGCGAGGTGTCGAGGTTGTGGTTGTAGTAGTCCAGGCCGGCCTTGGCCAGGGCCTCGGTCTGCTCCTGGTCGAGCTTGCCGAGGGTCATGCAGGTTTCCAGGCCCATGGCCTTGACCCCTTTGACCATCTCCAGCACGTAGGGCATGTCTTTGGCCGAGGGGTGCTTCCAGGCAGCCCCCATGCAGAAGCGGGTCGAGCCGATGGCCTTGGCCCGGGCCGCCTCCTCCAGCACTTTCTGCACTTCCATCAGTTTCTGCTTTTCCAGCCCGGTGTTGTAGTGGCCGGACTGCGGACAATATTTGCAATCTTCCGGGCAGGCGCCGGTCTTGATCGACAGCAGGGTCGAGACCTGCACGCGGTTGGGGTCGAAGTGCGCGCGGTGGACGGTCTGGGCCTGGAACAGCAGGTCGTTGAACGGTTGCTGGAACAGCGCCTTGACCTCGGCCAGGGACCAGTCGTGACGTGTGGTTGCAATTGGGCTGGCGCTCATCGGCGTTTCCTTATCTAGGGTCTGACTGACGCCTGGACAACAACCGTCCACGCGCGCATCACGGATAGCACGAATACTCACGGAAGGCCCATGAACTGTCAACTGAATGCAAAATCTCTAGTCAACATCTGTATAAATAATAACCACACCTGTTTACTCTGCGACGAGCCTGCCGCGCAGCCCTGGCCGCTGTGCGCCGCCTGCGAATGCGAACTGCCCTGGCTGACCGAGCAATGCCGTTGCTGCGCCCTGCCGCTTGCCCTTGACGGCCTCCTGTGCGCGCCGTGCACGCGGCGCAAACCGGCGTTCAGCCGGGTGATCGCCGCCTGGCACTACCGCTTCCCGGTCGACACCTTGGTCAGCCGTTTCAAGCACAACCGTCAGTGGCCGCTGGGTCGCCTGCTGGCCGAACTGCTCGTCCAGGCGCTGGAACACCGCTACGGGGAAGGTTTGCCACGCCCAGACCTGTTGTTGCCTGTCCCCCTGGCAAAGGCTCGACTGCGCCAGCGCGGCTACAACCAGGCCGCGATGCTCGCCCGCTGGCTGGCCAAGCCGCTGCGCCTGCCGTGCGACGAGCGGCTGCTCGAACGCACCCGCGACACCCGCGCGCAGCAGGCCTTGGATGCCAGGGCCCGGCAAGGCAACCTGCGCCAGGCCTTCGCCGTGCGCAATGCCGATAGCCTCAAAGGCCTGCACCTGGCAGTGGTGGATGATGTATTGACCACTGGCGCCACTGCCCAAGCCATCGCGCAGCTGCTGCGCCAACACGGCGCGCGCCGGGTCGATGTGTATTGCCTGGCCCGCACACCGCGGCCCGGCCAGGCTTGACTTGAGCCGGTACGGGCGGCACCGTCGCACGACGCTCACTGCCCGATGCTCGCCCATGTCTTTGCCCGTCCTGCTCACCCAACACATCGCCCGCCGCCCGCAGCGCATCGCCCTGTTGCAGCATGTCGCCGAGCAAGGCTCAATCACGCGCGCCGCCAAGGCCGCCGGTATCAGTTACAAAGCGGCCTGGGATGCCATCGACGAACTCAACAACCTGGCCGAGCTGCCGCTGGTCGTGCGCAGCACCGGGGGGCGTGGTGGCGGCGGTGCACGGTTGTCGGAGGCCGGCGAACGGGTCCTGCGGCTTTACCAGCGCCTGCACGCTTTGCAGGCAGAATTTCTTGAGGCCGCCGAGCACAGCGGCGACCTCGACCTGTTGGGCCGCCTGATGTTGCGCACCAGTGCGCGCAACCAGTTGCAGGGACAGATCTGCGGCCTGCGCCGAGAGGGCCGCTATGACCGCATCAGCCTGACACTGAGCGGCGGGCTGGAGATCGCCGCACTGATCACCGAGGACAGCACCGAGCGCCTGGGATTGACCTTGGGCGCCACGGTGGTGGCCCTGCTCAAGGCAGGCTGGGTCCAACTGCTTGCCGCAGACGCTGCGCCAGACCCTCAGAGCAATTGCCTGGAGGCGACGATCGAGGCGCTTCTGGCAGCCAGCCAAGGCCCCACCGAAGTGAAGCTGCTGTTGGGCAATCGTCAGACCCTCTGCGCCTTCGCCGAGGCCGACTGGCTGCACGCGCAAGGCCTGCAAGCCGGCAGCACGGTGCGGGTGCAGTTCCACCCCTCGTTGGTGCTGCTTGGCGTGCCAGCCTAGCCGAGGCTTGCGCGATGAGGGGGATTGGGTAACGCTGCCGCACCTGAGCATCGCGCACCTGCCGCCGCGATGCCGCTGTTCACCGGAGTCCGCATGTCCCACCCGTTCGACGCCCTCACCCCTGACCTCGTCCTAGATGCCGTGGAAAGCCTCGGCTTTTTGAGCGATGCCCGCGTCCTGGCGCTCAATAGCTACGAGAACCGGGTCTACCAGGTGGGCATCGAGGACGCCCAACCGCTGGTCGCCAAGTTCTACCGCCCTGGACGCTGGAGCGATGCCGCGATCCTCGAAGAGCACGCCTTCAGCGCCGAATTGGCCGACTGCGAGGTGCCGGTGGTGGCGCCGTTGCAACATGAAGGGCGCTCGCTTTTCGAGCATCAGGGCTATCGCTTTGCCTTGTTCCCGCGCCGAGGTGGTCATGCCCCGGAGCCAGGTAACCTCGATCAGCTCTATCGCCTTGGCCAATTGCTCGGTCGCCTGCATGCCGTCAGCGCCACCCGTGCCTTCGCGCATCGCGAAGCGCTGGCGGTGGACAACTTCGGCCACGCCTCGCTGCGCACCCTGCTCGACGGCAATTTCGTGCCCCGTGAACTGCTGCCCGCCTACGAGTCGGTCGCCCGCGACCTGCTCAAGCGCGTCGAGGACATCTATGCGCGCACCCCATACCAAACGATCCGCCTGCATGGCGACCTGCACCCTGGCAACCTGATGCACCGCGACGAGGTCTATCACGTGGTCGACCTCGACGACTGCCGC
Source organism: Pseudomonas sp. NY15463 (assembly GCF_048068415.1). Classification (NCBI taxonomy): domain Bacteria; kingdom Pseudomonadati; phylum Pseudomonadota; class Gammaproteobacteria; order Pseudomonadales; family Pseudomonadaceae; genus Pseudomonas; species Pseudomonas sp. NY15463. The sequence goes on along the minus strand of NZ_JBLUQD010000003.1, from coordinate 583,051 downwards.
ATGGGTCCGGCCGTGCAAGACCTGTGGATGATGCTCGCCGGCAACCGCGAAGAACGCCTGGGCCAACTGGCCGAGCTGATCGACGGCTACAACGAATTCCACGATTTCGACCCCCGCGAGCTGGCGCTGATCGAACCCCTGCGCGCGTTGCGTCAGTTGCACTACAGCGCCTGGCTGGCGCGGCGCTGGGACGACCCGGCATTTCCTCCGAGCTTCCCGTGGTTCGGCCAACCACGCTACTGGGGCGACCAGATCCTTGCCCTGCGTGAGCAAATCGCGGCGCTGGACGAAGAACCGCTCAAATTGTTCTAGGGGCTGGCTACACTACGCATCGCGCTTTTCAGCACCATCACGCAAGGATTCTGCATGCACGCCGCAAACCCGCGCCGCGGGTACTTACTGGGCCTCGGCGCCTACATCATCTGGGGGCTATTCCCTCTGTACTTCAAAGCGCTCCAGAGCGTCCCGGCGTTGGAAATCATCGTCCATCGGGTGCTCTGGTCGGCGCTGTTCGGCTCGCTCCTGCTGCTGGTGTGGAAACACCCCGGCTGGTGGCGCGAACTGCGCGACAACCCCAAGCGCCTGGCGATTCTGGCGCTCAGCGGCGCACTGATCGCCGCTAACTGGCTGACCTATGTGTGGGCGGTGAATAACGGGCGCATGCTCGAGGCCAGCCTGGGTTACTACATCAACCCACTGATCAACGTACTACTGGGCATGTTGCTGCTTGGCGAACGCTTGCGCCGCCTGCAATGGCTGGCAGTGGCGCTGGCAGCCCTGGGCGTGGCCCAGCAGGTGTGGCAGGTGGGCAGCCTGCCCTGGGTATCGCTGGCCCTGGCGGTGACGTTCGGCTTCTACGGGCTGATTCGCAAGCAAGCGCCGGTGGCAGCGCTGCCGGGGCTGGTGGTGGAAACCTGGATGCTGGTGCCGCTGGCCATCGGCTGGTTGCTGCTGCACCCCGCCTCCAACAGTGCCAACCTGGCGTTCTTCAGCAGCAGCGAGGCGCTGTGGTTAATGGCGGCAGGCCCAGTGACCCTGGTGCCGCTGGTGTGCTTCAACGCCGCTGCCCGGCACCTGCCCTATACCACGCTGGGCTTCTTGCAGTACCTGGCGCCGACCTTGGTGCTGCTGCAAGCGGTGCTGTTGTTCGACGAGCACCTGACGGCGAGCAACGTGCTGGCGTTCGCGTGTATCTGGGCAGGATTGGCGGTTTACAGCGTCGATGCCTGGCTATCGCTGCGCAAGCGTGCCTGATCATTTATTGATCAAACTTTTGCAGGCCGCGTACTGCGTGGCCTGCAGCAATGTCTCCAAAGGTTATCCACACCCTCGTCCCCGCCGTTTGTGCACAAGCCATTGATTGATGGACGTTTTTTGATCGAATCTCTGTAGCCCTCAGAACTACTGGCCTGTAGCGCTGAACCCCCAGGTTATCCACAGGGGCTTCCCCGTTAAATCGGGATAACCGTCGGGGGCGCTTCGCGCCCCAACGGCTAGCGATCAATCCTCAGGCCGTAACCTCAGTTCCACCATCAAGTCGTCCGCCAGACTCTCCAAGCGCTGTTGCAAGTCCTCCAGCGCCAAGGTCAATGGCAGCGCCAGCAACGCATCGGCATGGAACAGCGGCTCACTACTCATCGGCGCCGGACGTACCTCGGTGGTAAAACGCTCAAGGTTCACCCCTTGCTCAGCCAGCAGCCGGGTAATATCACGCACGATGCCAGGCCGATCATTGCCCACCAGCTCCATGGCGATGGGCTTGCTGGTGCATGCGGGTTCGCTGCCGCTCTCGGCGATCAACACGCGGATGTCATGGCTCGACAGGGTTTGCAGTGCGATCACCAGATCGTCGTAATGCTCCGCCGGCACCGCCACGCGCAAGATCCCGGCGAACTGCCCGGCCATGCGCGACATACGGCTCTCCAGCCAATTGCCGTTGTGATCGGCGATGCACTGTGCGATACGCTCGACCTGCCCGGCTTTGTCGGGGGCAATCACGGTGAGTACCAGATGGTCCACAGGCCACTCCTTCTGCAAGTCGAAAATCGGCAACCGAGTCAGTATAGGCAAGCCGCGGCAACCTGCCGCAGGACAGTCCAGCCAATCAATCGTGTACCGTTTCAAGATTTATCTGGAACAATCTACCTGTTTTTTGCGAACATACTCTCTCCCAGCGTGACCCCATGCGACCGAACGGTCGCAGAACGACGCTTTTAGTCTGATGTTCACTGGCCTGCTGCTTCATGTAGTATGCGTCGGCGCGGACTACAAAATGTCGTTTGGATGTCTGCCAAGGCGCCTGTGAAAATACGCCAACTGCCCGTCAGCATGTCTGCCAGGCCGCACCCAGCCGCCCTTGCGGGTATGTACTGGTGCCGTGTTTAAAGAAGCGCTACAGGCTTAATACGATGCGCGAAAGCGAAATAGCTGAGCAGAGGTGAGGCAAGCAATGACTGGATACGTTCAAGTCGGTGGCCTTCAGGTCGCCAAGGCCCTGTATGACTTCGTCAATCACGAAGCGATCCCTGGAACCGGCATCGACGCCGCTGCATTCTGGGCCGGGGCAGAAAAAATCATCGACGACCTCGCTCCCAAGAACAAAGCCCTGCTCGCCAAGCGCGACGAGCTGCAAGCCAAGATCGATGCCTGGCACCAGGCGCGCAAAGGCCAGGCCCACGACGCCGCAGCCTATAAAGCTTTCCTCCAGGAAATCGGCTACCTGCTGCCACAAGCGGACGATTTCCAGGCCACGACGCAAAACGTCGACGAAGAAATCGCACGCATGGCCGGGCCACAGTTGGTCGTCCCGGTGATGAACGCGCGCTTCGCCCTGAACGCTGCCAACGCCCGCTGGGGCTCGCTGTACGACGCGTTGTACGGCACTGATGCCATCAGCGAGGCAGGCGGCGCCGAAAAAGGCCAGGGCTACAACAAGGTCCGTGGCGACAAGGTCATCGCCTTCGCGCGTGCCTTCCTCGACGAAGCCGCGCCCTTGGCCGCAGGTTCCCACGTCGACTCCACCGGCTACCGTATCGAAAACGGCAAGCTGGTGGTTTCGCTCAAAGGCGGCAGTAACAGCGGCCTGCGTGACGATGCGCAACTGATCGGCTTCCAGGGCGACGCCAGCGCACCGACTGCCGTGCTGCTCAAGCACCACGGCCTGCACTTCGAGATCCAGGTCGACGCCAGCACACCGGTCGGCAGCACCGACGCCGCCGGCGTGAAAGACATCCTGATGGAGTCGGCACTGACCACCATCATGGACTGCGAAGACTCCGTCGCTGCCGTCGATGCCGACGACAAGGTCATCGTCTACCGCAACTGGCTGGGCCTGATGAAAGGCGACCTGGCCGAAGAGGTGAGTAAAGGCGGCAAGACCTTCACCCGCACCATGAACCCGGACCGCGAGTACATCGCCCCGAACGGTGGCAGCGTCACCCTGCACGGCCGTTCGCTGCTGTTCGTGCGCAACGTCGGTCACCTGATGACCAACCCGGCGATTCTCGACGCCCAGGGCAACGAAATCCCCGAGGGCATCCAGGACGGTCTGTTCACCAACCTGATCGCCCTGCACAATCTCAACGGCAACACCCAGCGCAAGAACACCCGTACCGGCAGCGTGTACATCGTCAAACCGAAGATGCACGGCCCTGAAGAAGTGGCGTTCGCCGCCGAAATCTTCAGCCGCGTCGAAGACCTGCTGGGCATGCCGCGCAACACCGTCAAGGTCGGCATCATGGACGAGGAGCGTCGTACCACGGTGAACCTCAAGTCGTGCATCAAGGCCGCCGCCGAGCGCGTGGCGTTCATCAACACCGGTTTCCTCGACCGTACCGGCGACGAAATCCACACCTCCATGGAAGCCGGCGCCGTTGTGCGCAAGGGCGCCATGAAGAACGAAAAGTGGATCGGCGCCTACGAGAACAACAACGTCGACGTGGGCTTGGCCACCGGCCTGCAAGGCCGTGCGCAGATCGGCAAAGGCATGTGGGCCATGCCCGACCTGATGGCCGCGATGCTCGAACAGAAGATCGCCCACCCACTGGCCGGCGCCAACACCGCCTGGGTACCGTCGCCGACCGCCGCCACCCTGCATGCCCTGCACTACCACAAGGTCGACGTGCAGGCCCGCCAGCGCGAGCTGGCTTCGCGCACCCCAGCGTCGGTGGACGACATCCTGAGCATCCCGCTGGCGGCCAATACCAATTGGTCGGCTGACGAGCTGCGCAACGAGCTGGACAACAACGCCCAGGGCATCCTCGGCTATGTGGTGCGCTGGATCGACCAGGGCGTAGGTTGCTCGAAGGTGCCAGACATCAACGATGTCGGCCTGATGGAAGACCGCGCCACCCTGCGCATCTCGGCCCAGTTGCTGGCCAACTGGCTGCGCCATGGCGTGGTCAGCCAGGAACAGGTGCTGGAAAGCCTCAAGCGCATGGCCGCTGTGGTCGACAAGCAGAATGCCGGCGACGCCCAGTACCGCCCGATGGCGCCGAACTTCGATGACAACATCGCGTTCCAGGCGGCCGTAGAGTTGGTAATCGAAGGCGCCAAACAACCGAACGGCTACACCGAGCCGGTGCTGCACCGTCGCCGCCGCGAGTTCAAGGCGCGCAACGGGCTGTAAGAGCCAGTCGCGGGGTCCGGTACGCCGGACCACCGCGACGCCTCCAGCACCGCTATTCGATGCGTAACTCTCGTTTCACCAACTCCAGCAGTTTCCCCAGATCCACCGGTTTAAGCAGAAAATCCACCACCCCCAGGTGCATCACGTCCACCGCCTCCTTCACATCGGTGTCGCCCGACACCACGATGATCGACAGCGCCGCGCGCTCGGACTCGCGAATCTGCCGAATAAGCTCCAGCCCATCAGCAGGCTGCATGCGCAGGTCGGTAATCATCAAGGCTATGCGCGGCTCGTAATACAGCTTGAGCATCGCCTCCTGGGCGCCATCGGCCTGCATACTCTCGATACCCCGGCTTTTCAGGTAGAGGCACAACGCATCCCTGTTCACTGGGTTGTCATCCACCACCAGCACCACCGGCCTGGGTGCCACGGGCGCACTCAATACGGCCAACGCCTCGCGCTCGGCGTCACTCAGGATTTCGTCATGCTCAGCCATGGCCATCTCGTCAGGAATCTCTAGCTCACGCGGTTGGACCGCAACGGCCGGTCACCCAGCCAACCTTTCGTCGGATCGTCGACAGCCCACGCTCTAGACTTACGTCCAATGGGCACCACAAGGCCACCAGCCGACCATGAAGGTCAAGAACAACAAAGCCGAGCCCTATACATAGATATATATAGTTCGGCGTAGCGATACGGTCAGCTTCATGAGCAAAAAGGACGCCTACACCCAGGCCGGCAGGACTGCGGTGCTGCAAAACATCCAGGGTACGTTGCAGTTCCTGCAGCGTTTCCCGCCGTTCAACCAGATGGAGCAGGGTCACCTGGCGTATCTGGTGGAACAGTGCCAGCTGCGCTTTTATGCAACCGGCGAAAGCATCATCAAACCTGCTGACGGCCCTGTGGAACACTTCTACATCGTCAAGCAAGGCCGAGTGGTCGGCGAGCGCCAGCACGTCACCCGTGCCGGCACCGAGACCACCTTCGAGATCGCCGGCGGCGAGTGCTTCCCCCTGGCCGCACTGCTGGGCGAGCGTGCTACCCGCACCGAGCACCTGGCTGGCGAGGATACGTTCTGCCTGCAACTGGACAAGGCTGCGTTCATCCGCGTGTTTTCCATGTCCGAGGTGTTCCGCGACTTTGCCCTGCGCGGGGTGAGCAGCCTGCTTGAGCAGGTCAACCAGCAGGTACGCCAGAAGGCAGTGCAGACCCTCGGCACCCAGTATTCGCTCAATACCCCGCTCGGAGAGCTGGCGCTACGCCACCCGGTCGTCTGCAACCCAGACACCGCCCTGCGCGAAGCCGTGCGCCTGATGCACGAGCAGCAAGTCGGCAGCATCGTCATCGTCGATGCCCAGCGCACGCCGTTGGGCATCTTCACCCTGCGTGACCTGCGCCAGGTAGTGGCCGACGCCAGCGCCGAGCTGACCGCGCCGATCGAACGCTACATGACCGCCAGGCCGTTCCACCTGAGCCCCAGCGCCAGCGCCTTCGACGCGGCCATGGCGATGACCGAGCGCCACATCGCCCACGTCTGCCTGGTCGACAACCAGCGCCTGTGCGGGGTGATTTCCGAACGCGACCTGTTCTCCTTGCAACGGGTCGACCTGGTGCACCTGGCCCGCACCATCCGCCATGCCCCCAGGCTCGACAGCCTGGTGTCGCTGCGCGGCGAGATCGGCCAGTTGGTCGAACGCATGCTCGCCCACGGCGCCTCCTCGACCCAGATCACCCAGATCATCACCCTGCTCAACGACCATACGGTATGCCGGGTGATCGAACTGGCCATCGCCGAGCGCGGCGATCCGGGCGTGCCGTTCAGTTGGCTGTGTTTCGGCAGCGAAGGCCGTCGCGAGCAAACCCTGCACACCGACCAGGACAACGGCATCCTCTTCGAAGCGCAAAGCCACGCCGAGGCTGAGGCCATCCGCGCCAAGTTGCTGCCACTGGCCCAGCACATCAACCACCAGCTCGCCCAGTGCGGCTTTACCCTGTGCAAGGGCAACGTGATGGCGGGCAACCCCGAGTTGTGCCTGTCGCGCAGCGAGTGGGCGCGACGCTTCGCAGGCTTCGTGCGTGAAGCCAGCCCCGAGAACCTGCTGGGTTCAAGCATCTACTTCGACTTGCGGGTGGTCTGGGGCGATGAACGCGGCTGCGAGCAACTGCGCCAGGGGCTGCTCGACCAGGTGGCCGACAATCGCTTGTTCCAGCGCATGCTGGCCGACAATGCCCTGCGCCAGCGCCCGCCAGTCGGGCGCCTGCGCGAATTCGTGCTGACCCGCCAGGGCGATGACAAGGCCGCCACCCTCGACCTCAAGGTCCAAGGCCTGACACCATTCGTCGATGGCGCGCGGCTGCTGGCCCTGGCCAATGGCGTGAAGGCCTGCAACACCGTGGAACGGCTGCGCGAGCTGATCGCCAAAGGGGTTATCGATACCCTCGACGGGGCGGCCTATGAAGAGGCCTACCACTTCATCCAGCAGACCCGCATGCAGCAGCACCAACGCCAGAGCCGCGACAACCTGGCCTACACCAACCGCCTGGACCCGGACAGCCTCAACCACCTGGACCGGCGCATCCTGCGCGAATCGCTGCGCCAGGCCCAGCGCCTGCAAGCAAGCCTGGCCTTGCGGTACCAACTATGAGTTTGTTCGCCTGGCTGCGCCCAACCGCCCCGATGCTGGACGATGCCCTGCGCCAACGCCTGGCCCACCTGCCCGCGCCAGCACCGCTGGGCGTGTGCTCGCTGCGTGAGCAGCGCTGGGTGGTCCTGGACCTGGAAACCAGCGGCCTGAACCTGAACCGCGACCAAGTGCTGTCGATCGGCGCGGTGGCCATCGAAGACGGCGCCATCGACCTGGGCCGGCCCTTCGAACGTACCCTGCACCGCCCGGAACAGAAGACCAACCCCAGCGTACTGATTCACGGCCTGGGCCCCAGCGCCCTGGCCGCTGGCGTCGAGCCAGCCGAAGCGCTGCTGGACCTGATGGCGTTCATCGGCGACAGTCCGGTACTGGCCTTCCACGCGCCCTTCGACCAGCGCATGCTGGCCCGCGCGCTCAAGGACAGCCTGGGCCTGCGCCTGCAACATACGTTCATCGACGTGGCCGAGCTAGCCCCGCTGCTCAACCCCGACACGGTGCTGCGCGAAGCCGGGCTGGATGACTGGATCGCGCGTTTCGGCCTGCAAGTGCAGGCACGCCACCATGCCAGCGCCGACGCCCAGGTCACCGCCGAGCTGGCCCTGATCCTGTTCAGCCAGGCACGTCGCCAGCAAATGGACAGCCCCTTGCAGTTGGAGCAGCGGCTCAAACAGTGGCGCCGACGCAAGATCCAGAGCCATGGTTTGTAAGGGTCACCCAGCCCTTGGGCAGACAGCCGATTTCACAAGCGCGCAGCAGCCCCAGGCCTGAGCACCCTGCGCAATCGCCGGGGCTGCTGTGCAGCCCTTCCCGGCCGGTCCACACACAACTGCGACATGCAACTTACATAGTGGCAATCCGATAAGCGTCAATTGCAACCCCATCCCCGCCTCTGCCAGAATCGCGAATAATTATCGTTAGTTAACGCATTCTTTCTTGGGGACCGTTCCTTGACGTCAGCGCAAAGCCCACACACCGATCTGGTCGGCGCGCTCTATCGCGACCATCGCGGCTGGCTGCTAGCCTGGTTGCAGCGCAGCACTGCCTGCCGCCAGCGTGCCGAGGATCTGAGCCAGGACACCTTCGTGCGCCTGCTAGGCCGCGCTCACCTGGACACCCCGCGTGAGCCCCGGGCCTTTCTGGTCGCCGTGGCCAAGGGCCTGTTGTTCGATCACTTTCGCCGCGCCGCCCTGGAACAGGCCTACCTGTCGGAGCTGGCACGACTGCCCGAGGCCGAACACCCCTCGCCAGAAGTGCTGCTCCTGATACTCGAAGACCTCAAAGCCATTGATCGCCTGCTCGGCAAGCTGTCGAGCAAAGCCCGCGCCGCATTTCTGCACAACCGCCTGGATGGCATGGGGCACGCCGAGATCGCCGAGAAACTGGGCGTGTCGGTGTCTCGCGTGCGCCAGTACATCGCCCAGGGCATGCGCCAGTGCTACATCGCCCTGTACGGCCAGCCGACATGAACGACGCCCCGGTTTCCAGCCAGGTGCTGGAAGCGGCCATCGCCTGGAAGCTGTGCCTGGACCAGAACAGCGGCACACCTGACGAGCGCAACGCGTTCATGCGTTGGCATGCCGCCAGCGAAGAACACGCACGTGCCTGGCTGCAACTGGGCCTGCTCGACCAACGCTTCAACGCCGCTGCCGGCCCCGCCCGCCAGGCGCTGTTGCAGTCGCGCGCGGGTATGCGCCAGCGCCTGGGTGGACTGGCCGGCATGCTGGTGCTCGGCGGTTTGCTGGCCTGGGCCGGGCTACCGAGCCTGTCGGCCAGCTACTGGCTGGCCGACCAGCGCACCCGCACCGGTGAAGTACGCACCCTGCGCCTGGAAGACGGTACGTTGCTCAGCCTGAACACCCAGACCGCAGTGGATATCGACTTCCAGGGCAGCGCACGGGTGATCGTGTTGCACCAGGGCGAGATTTCGGTCGAGACCGGTCACGAGGACAGCCGTCCGTTGCTGGTACGCACCGACGACGGTCGTCTGCGTCCGCTGGGCACGCGCTTTTTGGTCAAGCGCGAAGACGCCGGCACCCGCCTGGAAGTGCTGCAATCGCAGGTGGCGGCCAAACCGCTCAACAGCGGCGACGAGCAGGTGCTCGGCGAAGGCCGGCAAGTGCTGATGAACGCCGACGGCCTGGGCCCGGTACAAGCCGTGCCGGTGGGGGCAGATGCCTGGACCCGGGGCATGCTGGTGGTGGACAACGTGCGCCTGGCCGACTTGATCGCCACCCTGGGTGAGTACCGCAGCGGCTACTTGGGCGTGGCCGACGAGGTCGCCGACCTGCGGGTCAGCGGCAGCTTCCCGTTGCATGATTCCGACCTGGCCCTGGCCTCGCTGCTACCGGCGCTGCCGGTGAAGATCGAGCGGCATACGCCGTGGTGGGTGACCGTGAGCGCCCGCTGAAGGCGGGCAAGCGGCAAGCTTGAAGCTAAAGCAGATCACCGCTCCGCTTGCAGCTTGCAGCTTGCAGCTTGCAGCTCGCAACTTGCAGCTTTCCCCCTCCTCCCCCTGTCACTTTTTGAATCTCGCTCGGCAAGGAAGCAGTTAGCACTTATCCGTCGAGGAGCCGCTGCATGTCCCGCGCTGTTGATGCCTTGCTTCGCCCCAGCCTGTTGGCCTTGGCCATCGGCCTGTCCACCCCGTTGGCCAGCCCCGCCCTGTTCGCCGCCGAACAATCGGCGCTACACAGCTATGACCTGCCCAGCGCACCGCTGGCCAGCACCCTGAACCACATCGCCAGCCAGGCCGGAGTTACCCTGGCACTGGATCCGGCGCTGGCCAGCGGACGCACGTCAGCGCCGGTACAAGGTCAGTACAACGCAGTCGGGGCACTTCAAGCGGCGCTGCGGGGGACCGGGTTGCAGCTGCAGCAAAGCAGTGCCGGCAGCTACAGCCTGGTGTTGGTCGAAGAAAATGCCATCGCCCTGCCCACTACCGACATCAACGCGACGCTGGCCAACGCCGACGGTAGCGCCGCTTCCGGCTATCGCGCCGAGACCGTGAGGAACGTCGGCGCCCTCGGCGCCATGACGTTGCAGGACACACCCTACTCGATGAGCGTGGCGTCCCAGGACTATCTGAAGAACACCCTCACCACCAGCCTGGACGACGTATTCAAGCGCAATCCAGCCACGCAGATCTCCAGCCCACGCGCTGCCGGGTATGCCAGCGCCGTGGCGATTCGTGGCTTTAGCGGCTCAGGCAACATGAATATCGCCAACGACGGCCTGCGCTTCAGCAATGGCGCCGATGCCGGCAACTTCATCGAAGACACCGAACAGCTGGAAATCATCACCGGCCTAACCGGCTTTCTCTATGGCCCGGCGACCCCAGGCGGGCTGGTCAACTATGTGCTCAAGCGCCCAACCTACCAACGCTACAACAGCGTCACACTGGGCAATGCTGGCGGTGAGAACTACTACCTGCATGGCGACTTTGGCGGCAAGATCGACGACGCTGGGGTATTTGCCTATCGCCTGAACCTGCTGACGCAGGATGGCGAGACCGCCATCGACCTGCAAAAACGTCGCCGCCAGATGATCAGCGCAGCGCTGGACTGGAACGTCAGCGACGACCTGCAAATCCAGTTCGACGCGTCCCACCGCAAAACCCAGATGCGCGGCCTGAGCAGCTACTGGTACGTCCCTGCCGGCATCGAGCGCCCGGACGCCTCGTCGCTAAAGAACGACAAACTCTACAGCCAGAAATGGTCGTTCTCGGACAACGAAACCGACAAGGCCGGCGTGCGCGCCAACTGGCGCATGAACGACACCTTCACCCTGCGCGCGGCAGTCGCGGCGCAACAGTACACCGACGAATACACCTACACTGGACCGACGCTGACCAGCGCGACCACCTATAGCCAGCCGATTTACGCCTTTGCGCCGATGCAAACCAAGGAGCAATCCGCCTCGTTGTTCCTCGACGCCGCCTTCAGTACCGGGTCGCTCGGGCACAAGCTGACCCTTGGCTATCAGGGCAATACCAGCCGGATCAAGAAGTACGACGACAACTTCCCCACGGCCTGGCAGTACCAATCGCCTGTCGGCACACTGCCGATCGGCGAGCAGCCACAGGTCGACAAGCCGGACTGGTCTATCGGCCATGGCAACAAACGCCTGGCCAGCACAGCCACCAACAACAATTTCCTGCTCGGCGACATCATCACGATCAACGAGCAGTGGTCCACCATCCTTGGCGTAACCCAGACCCAGATCAAGAGCTACAGCAACGACTTCATCTACTCCAACCCGGAGAAGAAGACGCGCTACGACAAGAGCAAAACCTCGCCGAACGTCTCGATCATCTATAAGCCAGTGCCATGGCTGACCACCTACGCCACCTACATTGAAGGTCTGCAATCGGGCAGTACCGCGCCCAGCAATACCGTGAACGCAGGCCAGGCAATGGCGCCACAGGTCAGCGAGCAGTACGAGATCGGCGTCAAGGCGACCGTGGGCGAAACGTTGTTCACCCTGGCGCTGTTCAACATCGACAAGCCGAACAACTACACCAATGGCCAAAGGGTCTACGTTCAGGATGGCCGCCAGGAAAACAACGGCATGGAATTCAGCGTCACCGGCAAGCTCGCGCCGGAGCTGACCGTAGTCGGTGGCATCACCGTGCTCGACCCAAAAATCAAGAAAGGCGCCACTGCCGCCAACGACGGCAACGCCCCCGTCAACGTTGCCAAACAGATGGCCAAGGTCTACGCCGAGTACGACATCAATGCCATACCCGGCCTAGCCCTGACCGGTGGCGCCTACTACACCGGCAAGCAGTACGCTGATGAAGCCAATACCGTCAGCCTGCCATCGTTCACCACCTTCGATGCCGGCGCCCGCTACAAAATCCACCTGGCAGACGCTAACGACGTAACCCTGCGCCTCAACGTAGCCAACCTGGCCGATAAGGCGTATTGGCTGAACAGTTCCTACTTGGGCGATCCGCGTACCGTGCAGTTCTCCGCTCAGTTGGAATTCTGACTGCCATGCAATGGCCCCATGAAAACAGTCAGATCAAGACCCGATGAAAAGCCAAACCCTCCGCCGCTGGTCCTTCGTCCATACCTGGAGCAGCCTGGTCTGCACCGTATTCCTGCTGCTGCTCGCGCTCACAGGCCTGCCGCTGATCTTCCACCACGAACTCGAGCACCTGCTGGGCGATGCCCCGCAGTTGCGCGCGTTGCCAGCAGATACCCCGCATCTGGACCTGCAGCAGCTGGTGCTCAAGGCCGAGCAGCATCGCCCGGGCGAAGTGCTGCAATACTTCGGCTACGACGAAGACGCCCCCAACGGCGTGGTGGCGATCATGGCCGCCAGCGCGGCCACCGAACCCAACGCCTCCCACACGTTCATGCTCGATGCCCGCACCGGCGAGGCGCTGGCCATGCCGGCAGCCAATGGCGGCTTCATGATGGTCATGCTGCGCCTGCACGTGGACCTGTTCGCAGGACTGCCCGGCAAGCTGCTGCTGGCCTTCATGGGCGTGCTGTTCGTCGTGGCGATCGTCTCGGGCAGCGTGCTGTATGCGCCTTTCATGCGCCGGCTGCGGTTCGCCACGGTACGCCATGACAAGTCGCGCCGGCTGCGCTGGCTCGACCGGCACAACCTGATCGGCGTGGTCACCCTCAGCTGGGCGCTGGTGGTGGGCGTCACCGGGGTGATCAGCGCGCTGTCCGACCTGGTCATCGCGGCTTGGCGCAACGACAGCCTGGCCGCGATGGTCGCGCCCTACCGCGATGCCCCGCCGCTCACCGAACGCGCACCGGCCACGCAACTGCTGGACATCGCCGAGCGCGCCGCCCCCGGCATGCGCCCGGATTTCATCGCCTTCCCCGGCACGCGCTTTTCCAGCGAGCACCACTATGCGGTGTTCATGAAAGGCGCCAGCCACCTGACCTCGCACCTGCTCACCCCGGTGCTGATCGACGCCCGCTCGCTGGCGGTGACCGCCGTGGGCGAGCGCCCCTGGTACATGGACGCCATGGGCCTGTCGCAGCCACTGCATTTCGGCGACTACGGCGCACGCCCGATGCAGATCCTCTGGGCGCTGCTCGACGTGCTGAGCATCGTCGTGCTCGGCAGTGGGCTGTACCTGTGGTGGGGCAAGCAGCGTAAGCCCAGGGAGGTGCGCACATGAGCAACACACCGCAAAGCACCCGACGCATATTCGCCTGGCCGGCGCTGGTGGCCGTGCTCAGCCTGACCGGGCTGTTCGCGGCATTGCTGGGAGATGGTGCCTGGGATGCGCTGTCGTGGCTGGGGCTCGGTGCCTCGGCGGCGCTAGGCCTAAGTGGGTTCTGGCGCAGGGGTTAACCCACTACCGCATGCCGCCATATGCCAAGGTGCAGGGTTGTGCTCCTTTCAAGGAGCTCTGACCATGACCCCGCTACAACGCCTGGAACACCTCGACAGCCGTATCAGCTAACTGCAAGCGCAATTGCCACGCTTGCAAACCGAGCTGCCCCCGGCGCAAATGCGCCAGCAATTGTTCGGTGATTTGGGCAGCTTCTGGAGCGAAAATGGCCCTGCGAATATCTCGCGCCAACAGCAACTTCAGCGTATCCGCCTTGAGCAACTGCACGCCGAACTCGACCTGCGCCAGGCCGACAACACCCTGCCCGCCGAGCACGCCGCTCTGGTGCGCGCGTGCCTCGAACTGCCACTGCCTTGGCAGCGCCAGCATCTGCCCACCAACCAACAACCCCAACTGTTCCGCCCGGTGTTCAACACCCTCAGTCCCAACCGCAGGGTGCCGCTGCCCGGCGTGCTGGTGGTGATCGCCAGCGACGCCCAAGGTGCCAATGCCCTGCCAGAGACCACCAACGGTGCGGCTTTGCTGTGCAGCATCAGCCATGGGATCGAGGCATTCGACAGCCTGGCGCAGTTGCACACAGAGTTATGCGAGCGCCTCGACGACCCGTGGCAAAGCCTGCCGCTGCTTAGCCTGCTCAGTCCTCATCACCCGGTCGAAGGGATCTTGCTAGCGGACCGATTGCGCTACGAATGGTGTGCCGAGGCCCTGACAGAACAGCAAACCGACAGCCTGATCGAACGCCAGCACGCGTGCACCCTGCATGCCTGGCAAACGGCCTGGCAAGGCGTCAGCCCCCCGGCACTGCCAACCTTGGAGCACACACTGCGTAACGCCATGGACCTGCTCGGTCCGATGGGCAGCCGTCACGCCTTGGCCACGCGCTACAGCCTGCTACTCGAAAAACATCTCCCGAGCTGGCTGCGCCAGGCACCGCCGCAAGCCCTCAGCCACGTCATGCAAACCCTTCAGGAACTGGCGGTGGCGATCGAGCAAGGCGCAGCGCCGGGAATTCTCGACCTCCAGCAATTCAACCAGCGCGAAAACCTGATTTCCTGGACCCGTAGCCGCTTGCGCGAACGGCTGCGGCGCGACCCTGGTCTGGACCTGGCGCCCGAGCGCATTCAGATCAGCGTCACCCTGGCGCGACAGGTCGGTGCGCTGCTCAATCCGCTGCAACCCTCAAGCTACGTAGCCGTGGCCAATACTCAACGCCATGGTGGCAGCATCGAGTTGGTCAAGCGCACCTACCCACTGGACGAGCTGGCCTTGATGAACATCGCATGGTTCGACACCGACTACTGGCTAACCGCCCGCGTGCACGACGCTGAAGGTAACGCGCTGCCCAGTCTCAGCGCCGCCAGGGTCAAGGACATGGTGCGCGAGCTGGACGTGGGCACCGGCTATACACGCTTCGTACGCAAACACCTGCTTGATTCGTTGGAGGGGGGCTGGCGCGAGCGCGCCCACGGCCGGATCAACAAGGCACGCATGCACGCCGAGCTGGTCAAGGCGCACTATGCCCGGCACTTGCTCGAAGACCCGTTCCAACGCGGCTACCACTGGGCCCGGGCGGTGCTCGAACAGCCCAACAGCGAAACCCGCAGCGCGCCCGGCCTGCCTCGGCTGAGCGTGCGGCAGCTGCTGATCCTCACGCATACCGTTACCGGGGTGCTGTTGATCAACGCCGAAGCCTCGCACCTGACCTCACTGCTGGTCTACGCACCGGATGCACCAGACCGCCGCCCCCGGCACTGCGCTCGACGACAGCCTTTTCGACGCCGATGGGCAGTTGTACCTGCGTATCGCGAACTGGCAACTGCCAGTGCGTCGCCACCTGCTGCCGGGGCACCTGCACCTGCAAGTACCGACCAGTCGCGTGCCGGTGTGGGCGGTGCTGCGCGACGTGGACGGGCAATGGCGCATCCGCGTGCGCCAGGCCGGCCGCAGCAGTGACTGGCTGGCGATGCCCACCTGACGGTCGGCAAGGCCAAACCCTGACTACTCAGGTAGACGCGGCAGCACTTGATCCAACCGCTGGTGCAACGCGCTGCTGCTCGGCCAGTTGCGCAGCAAGCGCGCCCGGTCGCGGGCGAAGGCCGGGGCGAAGCTGAGCTGGGTCGCGTGCTGGCACGTAGCGTCGAGGTCGATCAGCGACCACTGGCCGTCGACCCAGAACAGGTTGTGGCCCTTGAAGTCACCGTGGCTGATACGCTCGCGAATCAGCTGCTGCATCAGGTGGACCAAGGCCTCGACCTGTTCGTCTGGGGCCTCGCCAGTGTCCACGAACGGAGCGAAGCACGCGACCAGGTCGGGGCCATCGATATGCTCGGTCACCAGGTAGGCACGGCTACGCAGCCCCAAGGTGCGGGTTTCCAGCACCGCCAACGGGCGCGGGGTGGCGATATCGAGGAATGCCAGGCGATTGCCTTCGATCCACGCATGCCAGGCCCGGCTCGGACGCCAGAAGCGCTTGAACCAATGGGCGGTACTTTTGATGTTGTAGCGTTTGAGCAACAGCGCACGCCCGTTCACTTCGACCCGCGCCACGCTGGCGGCGCCGCCAGTCTTGTACAACTGCCCCCGGTCGATCAGCGCATCGGCCTGCTCCAGCACCGGTAGCAATGCCTCACGCTCTTCACGGCGGATCGCACGCAACCCCGACAGACTGCGCTCGACGCTGAACAGCGTGCATTCGCGCCCGGCTTTCTCCAGATAGTCCTTCAGGCGCCAGGCGCGCACCTTGTTTACCTGCTTGAGCAAGGCTTCAAGGGGCAATGCGTGTTCGGCGTTGGCCAACAGATAGTGCACCAGCGCCTCTTCGATGAACGGCTCCAGACGCTTGGGCAATTGCGCGAAGAACACCCCGAGGTTTTCCAGCACCCGCTGACGCGAAAGCTGCTGGCCTGGGGTTTCGGCCTTGATCCCGGCACCATCGATCAGGTACAGCCGACCGTCCTGGCGCAGCAGGTTGTCCAGGTGCAGGTCGTCTTGCCACAGCCCCTTGGCGTGCATCTGCGCCACAGCCGTCAACGCCTCACCGAGCACCTCATGCTGCGCGTCGGCCAGCATCGGCAAGTGTTCCACCTCGGCCCACGCATCCCCCAGGCTCTGGGCGTGGTCGAGGAACTCGAACAGCAACCAGCCACCCTCGCCGTCCTGCAGGCCGTCAGCTAACAGGCGGGGCGTGCTCAGACCCTGATCGGCCATCAGCCGGGCACCGTCCCGTTCGCGCTGGAAGTGCCGTGCGGCACTGCCGCCGACCAACAGCTTGGCCAGCACCTTGGTGCCGCGCCAGATACCTGCGCCCACATAACGCTGGCCAGGCAGCACCCGCAGCAGGCTGAGCAGTTGCAGGTCGGCGGGCCCTGCCGCATCGGCGAGGGTGATGGTCAGCGGCAGGGTCGGGCTGCGCCCGGCGGCCTTGAGTTCGGACAGGCGCATCAGCGGCCCTCTTTGTGGCGACGGCGTTGCGTCAGGCGTTGCACCCAGGTGCCGACCAACGCGCTGTCGAGCGGCTGTTCAAGGTAGGCAGACAACAGGACGCGCACGTCGGCCTCGGTCCAGGTATCGGCGCGGCGCAACAGCGGCTCCAGATCCTTGAGCCGATCACGCATGCCGAACAGCAGCGAGCGGGTCTTCTCCAGGTCGATCAACTGCGCCTGCCAGTCTTCGCGGCGCTCACGCAGGAAGATGTGCTTAGGGTAGAAGCAGCCGTGTACCTGGCCGGCCCGGTGCAGCGTCCGGGCCAACTGGCCACAGGCGCGCAGGATGCCCTCGCGCTGCGGCTCGGCCAGTTGTGGCCATTGGCCGAGCAACTGATCCAGGTCGCGCCAGTCGTCCAGGGCGCGGGTCATGAGCATGGCGCGGTGCTGTCCGCCTTGCTTGCGCTCGCCGTAGAACACCGCCTGCAACGCCGGGATGCCTAGCTTTTGGTAGCGGCTGATGTTGCGAAACTCGCGGGCCAGGGTCGGCTCGCCGAAGGGACGGTGCAGGGTCCGCGTGAGGTAATCGCTCTGGCGCTTGAGGTAGTAGCCCTTGCCCTCCAGCTCCAGGCGGAACACGCTGCTCCAACCGCCGCGCCCGGTATTGGGTTCGTCCACCGCGTCGAGCTGCAATGCCCACAGCGTCTCGAAATCGCTCAGGCCGTGGCGTTTGAGCAGCGCCTGGTCGGTGCTGGCCAGGTAATCGGTCATTCCCTTCCCTCGAAAAAGCTCAACACCTGACGCACACGCCGCTTGTCACGGGGGGTCAGGCGATCATGGCGACGGTACTGCAAGTAGAAACGCAGGCGCTGGGTCGCCGACAGGTGATACTTGGCGACCTTGTCCAGGCAGGCCAAGTCCTTGATCAGGCGATGGCGCAACATGAAACCGCGCCAGAAGTCCCCCGTCGGACAGTCGATGAAGAACACCGTACCCTGATCGTCCACCAGCAGGTTGCGCCACTTCAGGTCGTTGTGGGCAAAGTGGTGGTCGTGCATCTGGCGGGTGTGCCGCGCCAGTTGCCGGCTCACGTGATCGACCCAGGCGCGGTCGTGCAGGCGCGGGTCGTTACGCTCGGCCAATACCGAGAGGTCTTCGGTGCGCGGCAACTCGCGGGTGACCATCGCCCCACGGCCAAACGACAGCCCGTTGCGCTCGAGCCCCCAGGCCACCACGTCAGCGGTGGGAATACCCCACTTGGCGAACTGCTTGAGGTTCTGCCACTCGGCCTTGATCCGCGGGCGTCCAAGGAAGCGGCGCATGTGTTTACCGGCGCCGGTGTAGCGCTTGACGTAGTAGTTGACCCCGTCACGCTCGATACGAATGACCTCGCTCAACGGGTCACGGGTCAGGTGTTCGCCCTGCAAGGCGAACACCGCTTCGAGACTGCCAAAGTCCGCCGCCAGCGGCTGATAGCCTGGCGCCAGTGTCCAACCCGCCATCAGAGTGCATCCCCATAGCGTTGCTTGCGATCATAGAGTTTTTGCGCCTTGCGTTCGAGCCAGGCGAGCAGCGCGGCTTCTTCCTTGAGTACCTGGCGCAGCGGACGCTGGAAGTATCCGCGTAGAAAGCGCAGCTTGTCGCGCCGGGTCAGGCCGATGTCCAGCGCCGAGAAGTACAGCGCAGCCAGGTCCTTGTCACGCCAGCGCCGGGTGATTGTCGCGCGGGTCTGCGCGCGATGCAGGTCGATCACCGACAGTTTGAAGTCATCCGCCGTCACCGGACGGTCGGTGTGCAGCAAAAAGTGACAGATGTAGCAGTCACGATGGTTGACCCCTGCGCGGTGCATGCCACCGGTCATTTTCGCCACTTCAGCGATCAGCGCGCGCTTGAGGCGCGGCTCAGGCGGCTGCTTGACCCAGTCGAGGCTGAAGTCTTCCAGGCTCACGGTGGGCGCCAGCTCTTCGGTGACGATGAACGAGTGCTGGGTCGCCGGGTTGCTGCCGCGCTCGCCGTAGGCCACGGCAGTCATGGTCGGTACGCCGACCTCATGCAGGCGCTGGATGGCTTTCCACTCCTGGCCTGCGCCGAGCACCGGCAGCTTGGCGCTGAACAGGTTCTTGAAGATCTCGCCCCAGCCAATGCCGCGGTGGATCTTGACGAAGAACCCCTCGCCGTCGACTTCGGTACGCAGCGTCCGCCGGCCTTCCAGCTCGCGGTACACCTCGCCCTGCAATTGCTCGACCGCATCGAACGCGTCGCGCCCGGCCCACAGGCGCTTGAAGGGTTCGGCCAGCATCAGTTTCATGCCTGTCCCTCGCCCAGGATCACATCGGCGGCATGCTGCGGCATGCTGTACAGATCGGCGCTGCCGGCGAAGGTCACGCCATTGCGCGACCAGGCGGCACGCGCCGGGCCGTCTTCAAGCATGCGTTGCAGGTACTGGTTGAGCTGCTCCTGCGCGAACGGATCGTCCAGCACCAGGCCACTGTCGGCCTCGGCGATGTAGTGGGCATAGCCGCAGACTTTCGAGACCAGCACCGGCAACCCGGCGACCAGTGCTTCGAGCAGCACGGTGCCGGTGTTCTCGTTGTAGGCCGGGTGGATCAGCAGGTCGGCGCCCAGCAGGAAGCGCGGGATATCGCTGCGCCCCTTGAGAAACTGCACCTGCTCACCCAAGCCCAGCGCGGTGCTCTGCACCTGGAACAGCTTGGGGTCGTCCTGGCCGATGACCATCAACCGGGTACGCTTGCGCAAGCTTGCAGGAAGCGCGGCCAGGGCCTTGAGGCTGCGGTCCACGCCCTTGGTCTTGAAGCCCGAGCCGATCTGCACCAGCAGCAGTTGGTCGTCTGACAAGCCGAATTCACGACGGAACTCGGCACGAATCGCATCGGCGTCAGCCGGGCGCCGGCGGTCCTGGGAAATCCCCGGTGGCAGCAGGTGGAAACGCGCCTGCGGCGTGCCGTAGTGCTTGATGAACAGCGGTTGCTGCACCTCGGAGATCATCAGGATCTCGGTACGCGCATCCTGGGCGAACACCGCACGCTCGTACTCGGCGAAATGCCGGTAGCGACCCCAGCGACGGTACAGGCCGCCGCGCAGGGTCTGGGCCTTGTCCTCGAAGCAGCCATCGGCGGCGTAGTAAACGTCCAGGCCGGGCATTTTGTTGAAGCCGATCAGCCGGTCCACCGGGCGCTTGGCCAGGTCGGCGTCCATCCAGGCGCTGAGCTTCTCGTTGCGGCGGTGGTTGAACAACGCCTTGACCGGCGCCACCAGCACCTCGAAGCCAGGCGGAATGTCACCTTCCCAGATCAGCGTGTAGACGCGGATCTGGTGACCACGCTTCTGGCATTCGAGTGCGATGCGCATGAAATCGCGTTGCAGCCCGCCGAAAGGGAAGTATTTGTAGAGCACGAAAGCCAGTTGCATCAACGAACATCCTCAGCCAGCAGCAGCGCGCTCAAGCGGCCCGCCACATGCTCGGGATTCAGGCGAGTGAAGCACAACGGCCACTCGCGTTTGAGATCGAACCGGCGCAGATCCTCTGCGCTCGGCTTGTAGGTGCACTTCTTCTGCAGGCACGGGGCGCAGGCAAAGTTGCTCGCCTGGTGGATCTGGGCGCGTCCGTAGGCACCGGTCAGACCAGGGTTGGTGGGGCCGAACAGCGAGATGGTCGGCACATCCAGCGCGGCCGCCAGGTGGCCAAGTCCGGTGTCCACGGCCACGCAGGCCTTGGCAGCGGCCAACACGCGGGCAACCCCTGCCAGGTTCAATTTGGGGAGCACCTGGCAGTTGTTCAAGCCTTGCGCAATCCGCTCGGCCCTGGCCTTTTCCGCAGGGTTGCCCCAAGGCAACAGCACCTGCAACTTGCGCCGGCCCATACGCTCGGCCAGCTCGCGCCAATAGGCTTCGGGCCAGTGTTTGGTGGCCCAGGTGGTGCCGTGCAGGAACACCACGTAGGGTGCGACCGGTGGCAGTTGCAGACGGTTCAGGTCAAGGCCGTAATCGCCGACGCCTTCGGGAATGTCGTAGGCCAGGGCCAGGGCGAACAGCTGGCGTACCCGTTCGACCGCGTGCTGGCCGAGGGCGACCGACAGACGCCGGTCATAGAACCTGCTGGCCAGACCTTCGCGTGCCGAATAGCGGTCGAGCCCGGCCACCGGAGCCTTGACGTAGCGTGTCAGCCAAGCCGACTTGAGCAGCCCCTGGGCATCGATCACCAGGTCGTACTTACGCGCACGTAGGCGCTGTTTGAACGCCTTCCACTCGCCACTCTTGAGGGTCTGCCAGAGGTTCTTGCGCCAGCGGCGAATCGCCACCGGGATCACCTGGTCGACCGCCGGATGCCAAGTGGGGATCTCGGCGAAGCCTTCCTCGACCACCCAGTCGAAGCGGATGCCGGGAATCGCATGGGCCGCATCGGTGAGCGCCGGGAGGGTGTGAATGACGTCGCCCAGCGACGACGTCTTGATGATCAGTACCCGCACTCAGTCGACCTCGGCCACGCTATCGATCAGGTTCGGACCACCCAGGCTGTGCAGGGCAGCAATGACTTTTCCAGGCTCCAGCAGACGCAGGCAATTGTAATGGCCGAAACGGCAGGTGCGCTCGAAGCACGGGCTGCATTCGATGCCGGTACGCACCACCTCGACCTGGTCGGCCAGCGGCGGCGTGAAGCCCGGCGAGGTCGAGCCGTACACGGCCACCAACGGGCGGTTCAGTGCCGCCGCCACGTGCATCAGGCCGGAATCGTTGGACACCACAGCATCGGCGCAGGACATCAGATCGATAGCCTCGGCCAGTGAGGTCTCGCCCGCCAGGTTGTAGGACTCTTCGCGCAGGCCCGGAATCAGTCGGTCGCGGATCTGCTCGCCGACAGGGTGGTCCTTCTTCGAGCCGAACAACCACACTTGCCAGCCCTGGCGGATCATCGCCTCGGCCACGGCAGCGTAATGCTCGCTCGGCCAACGCTTGGCCTCGCCGAACTCGGCGCCGGGGCACAACACCAGCAGCGGGCGGTCCAGCGCCAGACCGAATTTGGCCAGTGCGGCATCGCGGCTGGCGGCCTCAATGCGCAAGCTCGGGCGTGGGTAGGGTTGCGGCAGCGGCGCATCAGGCGCATAGGCCAGGGCCATGAAACGCTCGATCATCAGCGGGTAGCGCGCCTTGTCCAGCTTGCGCACGTCGTTAAGCAGCAAGTAACGCATTTCGCCGCGCCAGCCGGTGCGCACGGGGATGTCGGCGAAGTACGGCACCAGCGCCGACTTGAGCGAGTTGGGCAACAAAATGGCCTGGTCATACTGACCCGCCAGCGACTTGCCGATGCGCCGACGCGTGGCCAACGCCAGCGCACCATGGCCGAGCGGGAAGCTCAAGGCCTGGCGCACTTCGGGCATGCGTTCGAGGATCGGCCGGCTCCATTCGGGGGCCAGCACGTCAATCACGCTGTCGGGGTGCTGTTGTCTCAGGCACTGGAACAAAGTTTGCGCCATCACCATGTCGCCGACCCAGCTGGGGCCAATGATCAGTATTCTCATGGGTTATCCAGAAACATTCGGGGAGGCTGCAGGCTGATCTGCAACCTGGCCTCCCCTCTTTATATTCAGGCTATGTGGCGCACAGTGTACCACTGCGGGCTGAGAGAGGTTTTCTGGGGCTGCTGCGCAGCCCTTTCGCGGCGCAAGGCCGCTCCTACAGCAGAGGCGTTCCCCCTGTAGGAGCGGCCTTGTGCCGCGAAAGGGCCGCAAAGCGGCCCCAAAAACGCTCACGTCAACCCCAACTGACCCCAGATCCGCCGCACCTGGCGGCGTTCATCGACGAACTGCGCGGCATCGATCACCCCCGCCTGTTTCTGCAACGCCTGGCGGTGCGAGGCCGAACGGAACGCCTTGTACACCTCGCGCAGCAGCACGGCATCGGCGGCGGGCATCAGTCCGGCCTGCTCAAGCTCTTCGAGCAGGCGGATGTTATCGGTCCAGCGCAGCAGGCTCGGGTGGTCATGGGACCAGGCCAAAGCGGCGTATTGCACCATAAATTCGATATCGACGATACCGCCCGCATCCTGCTTGATGTCGAACGGCTGACCGGCCTCGAAGGCATTGCCAGCAGTGCCTGCGGCAGTCCCCTTAGATCCCAGGTTGTCGCGCATCTTGGCGCGCATTTCGCTCACTTCGACGCGCAGCGTGTCGAGTTCGCGGGGCTTGCCCAGTACCCGCGCGCGTACGCCCTCGAAGGCCTGTGCCACCTGCCCGCAGCCCACCAGCACCCGCGCCCGTACCAGCGCCTGATGCTCCCAGGTCCAGGCCTCGGCTTGCTGGTAGCGCTCGAAAGCGCCCAGCGAGCTGACCAACAACCCCGATGCACCCGAGGGGCGCAGGCGCATGTCCACGTCGTAGAGTTGGCCGGAGTTGGTCTGGGTGGTCAGCAGGTGAATGATGCGCTGGCCCAGGCGGGTGAAGAACTGCGCGCCATCGATGGGTTTGGCGCCATCGGTCTCGGCATTCGGGTCGCCGTCATGGATGAACACCAGGTCCAGGTCCGAGCCATGGCCCAGCTCGATCCCACCGACCTTGCCATAGCCGACGATGATGAAGCCTGGGTCGCACAGGCTGCCGTCGCTGCGCTGCGGCTGGCCGTAGCGGGCTACGGTGTGGCGCCAGGCCAGGGCCAGGACCTGGTCGAGGATCGCCTCGGCCAGCCAGGTCAGGTAGTCGCTGACCTTCATCAACGGCAAGTTGCCGGTGATCTCCGAGGCCGCCACCCGCAGGCTGTGGGCCAGCTTGAAGTGGCGCAGCGCCTCCATCTGCTGCTCCAGATCATCCTCCGGTATCCGCGTCAGACGCTCGCGCAGCTCGGCGGCCAGTTCCGGCGCCAGGGGCGGGCTGAACAGACGGCCTTCGTTGAGCAACTCGTCGAGCAGCAACGGGTATCGTGCGATCTGCTCGGCGATCCACGGGCTGGCGGCGCACAGGGTCAGCAGGCGCCGCAGGGCGCCGGGGTTTTCGGTGAGCAGCACCAGGTACGCGGAGCGGCGGGCCACGGCCTCAACCAGCGGCAATACCCGCTCCAGCACCAAGTCCGGGTTGTCGTGCTCGACGGCCTGGGCCAGCAAGCGTGGAATAAAGGCATCCAGGCGCTCACGACCAATGCGCTGCATCGAACGCAGCGCGGGGCTTGCGCGTAGGGCAGCAAGACGCCGCAACGCTTCGGCGGGCACCTTGAACCCGGCCTCTTCCAGCTGACGGCAAGCGGCCTCTTCGTCCTGGGCCTGCTCCCACAGCGGCGACCACTCGCCGCCGACCACCAGTTCGCCTTCGACCTCATCTTCATCGGGGTCGGCGATCACTTGGCGGAAGTGCCAGTCAATACGTCTGCGCCAGTGCATCAACTGCTCATGGAAGCAGCTCCAGTCGCTAAAACCGAGCATGTAGGCGATGCGCTCACGATCCTGACTGTCGTCTGGCAGCATCTGGGTCTGACGGTCGGCAATGGCCTGGATGGCGTGCTCGGTATAGCGCAGGAACGCGTAGCCCTCGTGCAGCTCGGCGACCACCGCTGGCGGCAGGTAGCCCTGGCCTTCGAGGGTGGCGAGCACCTTGAGCAGCGGGCGCTGTTGCAGGCTCAGGTCGCGCCCGCCGTGAATCAGCTGGAAGGCCTGGGCGATGAACTCCACTTCGCGGATGCCGCCAGCGCCGAGCTTGATGTTGTCGGCCATGCCCTTGCGCCGCACCTCCTGCTGGATCAGCTGCTTCATGCTGCGCAGCGCTTCGATCGCCGAAAAGTCCAGGTAACGCCGATAGACGAACGGACGCAGCATTTCCTGCAACTGCGCACCCGCGACCTGATCGCCCGCCACCACTCGCGCCTTGATCATCGCGTAGCGTTCCCAGTCGCGGCCCTGATCCTGGTAATACTGCTCCAGCGCGTTGAAGCTCAGCACCAACGCACCCGCCGAGCCGTAAGGGCGCAGGCGCATGTCAACGCGGAACACGAAGCCGTCGACGGTCACCGGGTCCAGCGCCTTGATCAGGCGCTGGCCGAGGCGGGTGAAGAATTCCTGGTTGTCCAGCGAGCGCTTGACCCCTTCGGTCTCGCCGCCCTCGGGGAAGGCGAAGATCAGGTCGATGTCCGAGGACAGGTTCAGCTCCCCTGCGCCCAGCTTGCCCATGCCCAGCACCACCATCGCCTGCGGCTGGCCACTGCGCCGGCCAATGGGCGTGCCGAACTGCTGGCAGTGGCGCGGGTACAGCCACAGATACGCTTCGTCGATAGCGGCATCGGCCAGGTCCGACAGGTCGCGACAGGTCTCGCCCAGCGCCGCCTGGCGGGTAATGTCACGCCAGATGATGCGCAACTGCTGGCGGTTGCGCTCGCGGCGCAGGTTGCGCGCCAGTTCGTCCTCGCTCTGCGCAGCCTGGGCCACGGCATTGACCTGCCCGCGCAGCTCGCCGGGGGCGAACGGGCGGTCCATCTGGCCGCTTGCCAGCAGCTCGAACAGCACCGCAGGCTCACGCTGGAGCTGGCCGAGCACGAAATCGCTGGCGGCGCACACCTGGTCGAACTGCTGTTGATGGGCGGCGCTCCACGTGTCCGGGTTCAGTGCAGGTTGCGCGGCGACGGCCTCGCGCAGGAACTGACGGTTACGAGCGACCAGCGGTTGGAGGGCGGCAGGCAGATCGAGCGGCAAAGGCAGGCGCATGGTCTATCCTTGATCGGCGTGAAAGTGAGGGGTTGAATGGGGCAAAACACCGCCGAATGACGGTTGGACTGTCATACAAAAGTTGTAAATAGCTGAAAAAGTCGAATCATTGGCTGAAACCATCAAGAATCACCCGATCACGACACAGCACCAACCAACATGAACGTTTTTCTCCACAACCCGGAGTGCGACCAAACGTCGCATTTGTGTAGTTTTACTACTACCCATGGCGTGTAAAAGCATGAAATGCGAATCCATTTGTAGTAAAACTACACCGCGCCGGATGACTGTCCGGTAATCCAAGAATTCACGACGTCTGCCCATAAGGCCAGTCGCAAACTCAGGCCACCGATTCTGGTGGCCTTTCCGCCCTGGAGCAAGCCATGCAAGACCTCGATCCAATCGAAACCCAGGAATGGCTGGATGCCCTGGAGTCGGTCCTCGACAAAGAAGGCGAAGACCGCGCTCATTACCTGATGACCCGCATGGGCGAGCTGGCCACCCGCAGTGGCTCTCAGCTGCCCTACGCCATCACCACGCCATACCGCAACACGATCCCTGTCACCCACGAAGCACGCATGCCTGGCGACCTGTTCATGGAACGCCGCATTCGCTCGATGGTGCGTTGGAACGCCCTGGCCATGGTCATGCGTACCAACCTGAAAGACTCGGACCTGGGTGGCCACATCTCGAGCTTCGCCTCCAGCGCCACGCTGTACGACATCGGCTTCAACTACTTCTTCCAGGCCCCGACCGAAGAGCACGGCGGCGACCTGATCTTCTTCCAGGGCCACGCCTCGCCAGGCGTCTACGCCCGCGCCTTCATGGAAGGCCGCATCAACGAAGAGCAGATGAACAACTTCCGTCAGGAAGTGGACGGCAATGGCCTGTCCTCGTACCCGCACCCATGGCTGATGCCTGACTTCTGGCAGTTCCCGACCGTTTCGATGGGTCTGGGTCCGATCCAGGCCATCTACCAGGCACGCTTCATGAAGTACCTGGAAGCTCGCGGCTTCATCCCGGCCGGCAAGCAGAAGGTCTGGTGCTTCATGGGCGACGGCGAGTGCGACGAGCCGGAATCCCTGGGCGCAATCGCCCTGGCCGGCCGCGAGAAGCTGGACAACCTGATCTTCGTCATCAACTGCAACCTGCAGCGCCTGGACGGCCCGGTTCGCGGCAACGGCAAGATCATCCAGGAACTCGAAGGCGTGTTCCGTGGCGGTGGCTGGAACGTCAACAAAGTCGTCTGGGGCCGCTTCTGGGACCCACTGCTGGCCAAGGACACCAACGGTGCCCTGCAGCGCCGCATGGACGAAGTCATCGACGGCGAGTACCAGAACTACAAAGCCAAAGACGGCGCGTACGTGCGTGAACACTTCTTCAACACCCCAGAACTCAAGGCCATGGTCGAAGACCTGTCCGACGACGAGATCTGGAAGCTCAACCGTGGCGGTCACGACCCGTACAAGGTGTACGCGGCGTACCACCAGGCGGTGAACCACAAAGAGCAGCCTACCGTCATCCTGGCCAAGACCATCAAGGGTTACGGCACCGGTGCTGGCGAAGCCAAGAACACCGCGCACAACACCAAGAAGGTCGACGTCGACAGCCTGCGTCACTTCCGTGACCGCTTCGATATCCCGGTCAAGGATGCCGACCTCGAGAACCTGCCGTTCTTCAAACCAGAAGAAGGCTCCGCCGAGGCCAAGTACCTGGCCGAGCGCCGCGCTGCCCTGGGCGGTTTCGTGCCTCAGCGCCGTGCCAAGAGCTTCAGCGTGCCGACCCCGCCGCTGGAAACCCTCAAGGCGATCCTCGACGGCTCGGGCGACCGCGAAATTTCCACCACCATGGCCTTCGTGCGCATCCTGGCGCAACTGGTCAAGGACAAGGAAATCGGCCAGCGCATCGTGCCGATCATCCCGGACGAAGCACGTACCTTCGGTATGGAAGGCATGTTCCGTCAGCTGGGCATCTACTCCTCGGTCGGCCAGCTCTACGAGCCAGTCGATAAAGACCAAGTGATGTTCTACCGCGAAGACAAGAAGGGCCAGATCCTCGAAGAAGGCATCAACGAAGCCGGCGCCATGTCGTCGTTCATCGCTGCCGGTACTTCGTACAGCTGCCACAACCAGCCGATGTTGCCGTTCTACATCTTCTACTCGATGTTCGGCTTCCAGCGTATCGGCGACCTGGCCTGGGCCGCTGGCGACAGCCGCACCCGTGGTTTCCTGATCGGCGGTACCGCCGGCCGTACCACCCTGAACGGTGAAGGCCTGCAGCACGAAGACGGTCACAGCCACATGATGGCGGGCACCATCCCGAACTGCCGCACCTACGATCCGACCTACGGCTACGAGCTGGCGGTGATCATTCAGGACGGCATGAAGAAGATGACCGAAGAGCAACAGGACATCTTCTACTACATCACCGTGATGAACGAATCCTACCAGCAGCCAGCCATGCCGGCCGGTGTCGAGGAAGGCATCATCAAGGGCATGTACCTGCTCGAAGAAGACACCCGCGATGCCGCGCACCACGTTCAGCTGATGGGCTCGGGCACCATCCTGCGTGAAGTCCGCGAAGCGGCGAAGATCCTGCGTGAAGAGTTCAACGTCGGTGCCGACGTGTGGAGCGTCACCAGCTTCAACGAACTGCGTCGCGACGGCCTGGCCGTGGAACGCGCCAACCGCCTCAAGCCTGGCCAGAAGCCACAGCAGACCTACGTCGAGCAGTGCCTGAACGGTCGCAAAGGCCCGGTCATCGCCTCCACCGACTACATGAAGCTGTTCGCCGAGCAGATTCGCCAGTGGGTGCCGAGCAAAGAGTTCAAAGTCCTGGGTACCGACGGTTACGGTCGCAGCGACAGCCGCAAGAAGCTGCGTCACTTCTTCGAAGTCGACCGCCACTTCGTCGTGCTGGCTGCCCTGGAAGCCCTGGCTGACCGTGGCGAGATCGAACCCAAGGTTGTGGCTGACGCCATCGTCAAGTTCGGCATCGACCCGGACAAGCGCAACCCACTGGACTGCTGAGGAGTATTTTTAAGTGAGCGAACTCATTCGCGTACCTGACATCGGCAGCGGTGAAGGTGAAATCATCGAGCTGTTCGTCAAGGTCGGTGACCGTATCGAGGCTGACCAAAGCCTGCTGACCCTGGAGTCCGACAAGGCCTCCATGGAGATCCCGGCTCCGAAGGCCGGCGTCATCAAGGAACTGAAGGTCAAGCTGGGCGACCGCCTGAAAGAAGGCGACGAGCTGCTGGTCCTGGAAGCCGAGGGCGCCGCTGCTGCGGCCCCCGAGGCTCCGGCCGCTGCCCCTGCCCCGGCTGCTGCACCGGCACCCGCCGCTGAAGCCGCCGCGGCTCCTGCGCCGGCCGCCGCCCCAGCTGCCGCCGCCGTGCAAGACATCCACGTGCCGGACATCGGCTCGTCGGGCAAGGCCAAGATCATCGAAGTGCTGGTCAAGGTCGGCGATACCGTCGAAGCCGACCAGTCGCTGATCACCCTGGAGTCCGACAAGGCCTCCATGGAGATCCCGTCGCCGGCTACTGGCGTAGTCGAGGAAGTGCTGTGCAAGCTCGAAGACGAAGTCGGCACTGGCGACCTGATCTTCAAGCTGAAAGTCGCTGGCGCCGCGCCGGCTGCCGCACCGGCTCCGGCCGCTGCTGCCCCAGCTGCTGCACCTGCTCCGGCTGCCGCGCCAGCCGCTGCCCCGGCTCCTGCAGCCGCTGCGCCGGTCGCTACCGCACCGGCAGCCGGCAGCAACGCCAAGGTTCACGCAGGCCCAGCCGTGCGTCAGCTGGCCCGTGAATTCGGTGTCGACCTGGGCGCGGTCGCGGCCACTGGCCCGCACGGCCGTATCCTGAAGGAAGACGTGCAGGTTTACGTCAAGGCCATGATGCAGAAGGCCAAGGAAGCCCCGGCCGCTGCCGGTGCGACCGGCGGCGCCGGTATTCCGCCGATCCCTGCCGTGGACTTCAGCAAGTTCGGTGAAGTCGAAGAAGTCGCCCTGACCCGCCTGATGCAGGTCGGTGCCGCCAACCTGCACCGCAGCTGGCTGAACGTGCCGCACGTGACCCAGTTCGACTCCGCCGACATCACCGAGCTGGAAGCCTTCCGCGTCGCGCAGAAGGCGGTGGCGGAAAAGGCTGGCGTCAAGCTGACCGTGCTGCCACTGCTGCTCAAGGCCTGCGCATTCCTGCTCAAGGAACTGCCGGACTTCAACAGCTCGCTGGCGCCAAGCGGCAAGGCTGTGATCCGCAAGAAGTACGTGCACATCGGCTTCGCCGTAGACACTCCGGACGGCCTGCTGGTCCCTGTGATCAAGAACGTCGACCAGAAGAGCCTGCTGCAACTGGCTGCCGAAGCTGCGGCGCTGGCCGAAAAAGCCCGCACCAAGAAGCTCTCGGCAGACGACATGCAGGGCGCTTGCTTCACCATCTCCAGCCTCGGCCACATTGGCGGCACCGGCTTCACGCCGATCGTCAACGCGCCTGAGGTGGCTATCCTGGGCGTCTCCAAGGCGACCATGCAGCCGGTCTGGGATGGCAAGGCCTTCCAGCCCAAGCTGATGCTGCCGCTGTCGCTGTCCTACGATCACCGTGTCATCAACGGTGCTGCCGCCGCGCGCTTCACCAAGCGCCTGGGCGACGTGCTGGGCGACATCCGCACCATGCTGCTGTAACGCTGCACAAGCCGCCCCTACCAGCAGGGGCGGCACTGTTTTCGAGCTGCCACGCTCGTACCTCAACCCCGCCCCTTGGCGGGGCTTTTTTTGCCTCAAGGTTTTATGTGTCCTTGTAGGAGATCACCCAGCCCTTTGGGCTGCGCTGTCGCGCAGAGAACTGATTTCGCAAGCGCTCCGCGTACCCTGTGGGAGCGGCGGTTCGCCGCCCCGACTTGCCCGCGAAGCAGGCGACTCGGTGGATGGCACCGGCTTTGCCGGTGTTCGCGGTGGTCCGGCACTCCGGCAAGCCCGCCCCAACAAATTCCTTCTAAATCAACAAGTTATGTGTAGTTCTATGAGAGCGGCCTTGTGCCGCGAAAGGGCTGCGAAGCAGCCCCAACGATGCTGCATGAGGCTATGGCCCTGGGGCCGCTGCGCGCCCCTTTCCGGCCGGTCCGGCGCCCCGGCAAGGCCGCTCCTACAAAAGGCGCGTAATCCTATGCAGGACCTACAGATTTCACCCTGCGAGCCGACAACCTGTTCACAGCATCCTTCATGGCCGCTTGCCAGCCTTCGGGACATGATGCAACCTTGCCCAACGCGCCGCGATCCGCCGCGCACCTGCCTTGTTCAAGCGAGTCTTCGATGAAAAGCCAACCCGATGCCGCCAGCCGTGTGGCGGCCGAGGTCGTCACGCAGCTCCCCGTGCCTTCGCGGCTCGGCATGCTGCGCTTCGAACGGCTGAACGAAGCCTGCTGGACCCTGCTCTACCTGGACCCGGCCTGCGAGCGCCAATTCGGCCTGCCCGCTGCCGACCTGTGCGCCCTGATCGACGCACCCTTCGCCAGCCTGATGGAACCCGAGGCACGCTATCGGCTGCACGACGAAATCCAGCAGCAACTCGCCCAACGCAGTCATTACCGGGTGCGCTATACCCTGCACTGCGGCCCGGAGCCAGTCCGCCTGCTCGAAGTCGGCGAAAGCTACAAGCAGCACAACCGCCAACTGCTGCGCGGCTACCTGACGGTGCTGGACGACCAGCCCCTGGACAGCAACGACCCCGACGCCAACGATCTGGAGTCGCGCAACAATCGCCTGCAACTGGCCCTGCAACTGAACCAGCGCGCCCAGCAGGAACAGTTCGAGCACCTCGAGCGCGTACGTGCCCAGCAGGACCTGATTCTGCGCCTGGCTCGCCAACGCTACAGCGTGAACAACTCGCTGCTCGAAGCCGCCGAACTGATCACCCAGAGCGCTTGTGAGATCTACAGCGTCGACTGCGCCAGCATCTGGTACCTGCACGACCAGCGGCTCGAACCGATCAGCGCCTGGTATCGCCTCGAACAGCAGCACCGCTTGCCCCAGGCCATCGACGCCAGCCGCTTCCCCAGCTATCTCGAAGCCCTGCACGCCAGTCGCGCCATCGACGCCCACAACGCCAGCCACGATCCGCGCACCCGCGAAATGGCCGAGCTGCTGCACGGCGACAACGAAAGCGCCATGCTCGACGCCAGTATCCGCATCGACGGCCAGGTCGTCGGCGTGCTGTGCCTGGAACAAAACGGCATGCCACGGGCCTGGCAGTCCGACGAGATCGCCTTTGCCGGCGAGTTGGCCGACCAGTTCGCCCAGGTCATCAACAACCACAACCGGCGCACCGCAGCCAGCGCCCTGCACCTGTTCCAACGTGCCGTGGAGCAGAGTGCCAGCGCCTTTTTGCTGGTAAATCGCGACGGCGTGGTGGAGTACGTCAACCCAAGCTTCACCGCGATCACCCAATACAGCACCGACGAAGTCCAAGGCCATCACTTGGCCGAGCTGCCAGCGCTGGCGAACCTCAGCGAGCTGCTGTTCGACTCGCCGTCGAGCCTGGCCATGGGCAACAGCTGGCAAGGCGAGTTCAAGAGCCGACGCAAGAACCTCGAACCCTATTGGGGGCAGCTGTCGATCTCCAAGGTGTACGGCGATAACCGCGAGCTGACGCATTACATCGGCATCTACGAAGACATCACCCAGACCAAGCTCGCACAACAGCGCATCGAACGCCTGGCCTACACCGACAACCTGACCAACCTGGGCAACCGCCCTGCGTTCATCCGCAGCCTCGACGAACGCTTCGCCCGCGATGACGCAAGCCCGATTTGCCTGCTGCTGGTGGACATCGACAACTTCAAGCGGATCAACGACAGCCTCGGCCACCAAACCGGTGACAAGCTGTTGATCAGCTTGGCCCGGCGCCTGCGCAACAGCCTCAACAGCAGCGGTAGCCTGGCACGCTTTGCCAGCAACGAGTTCGCCGTGCTGCTGGATGACACCCACCTCGAAGACGGCCAGGACATCGCCCACCAGTTGTTGCGCACCCTCGACAAACCCATGTTCGTCGACAACCAGCTGATCAACGTCACCGCCTCCGTGGGCCTGGCCTACGCGCCGCTGCACGGCAGCGACCCGGCCACCCTGATGAAGAACGCAGGCCTGGCCCTGCACAAGGCCAAGGCCAACGGCAAGCATCAGGTACAGGTGTTCACCGAGGTGCTCAACGCCGAAGCCAGCTACAAGCTGTTCGTCGAGAACAACCTGCGCCGCGCCCTGACCCAGAACGAACTGGAAGTCTTCTACCAGCCCAAGCTGTGCCTGCGCAGCGGTCGCCTGCTGGGCCTTGAAGCGCTGCTGCGCTGGAACCACCCCGAGCGCGGCATGATCCGCCCCGACCAGTTCATCAGCGTGGCCGAAGAGACCGGCCTGATCATCCCCATCGGCAAGTGGGTGGTGCGCCAAGCCTGCCGCATGAGCCAACAGCTGCGCGAGGACGGCCTGGGCAACCTGCACGTGGCCATCAACCTGTCGCCCAAGCAGTTCTCCGACCCCGAGCTGGTTGGCTCGATCGGCAGCATCCTCAAGGAGGAAGCGCTGCCGCCACACCTGCTGGAACTGGAGCTGACCGAGGGCCTGCTACTCGAAGCCCGCGAGGACACCCATCGCCAGCTCGACGAACTCAAGGCCCTGGGCCTGACCCTGGCGATGGACGACTTCGGCACCGGTTACTCATCGCTGAGCTACCTGAAGAAGTTTCCGATCGACATCATCAAGATCGACCGCAGCTTCATCAACGAGATCCCCGACAACCAGGACGACATGGAAATCACCTCGGCGGTGGTGGCCATGGCCCACAACCTCAAGCTCAAGGTGGTCGCCGAAGGTATCGAGACCCCCGCGCAATTGGCCTTCCTGCGCCGCCACCGCTGCGACGTCGGCCAGGGCTACCTGTTCGACCGTCCCATTCCCGGGCGCGAACTGAGCGAAAAGCTGCGCCGCTACCCACGTGGCCCACTGGCCTGACAGCGGCGTAAAGCTCGGGCACTATAGAGGCCATTCGGGACCCTTCGCGGGCAAGCCCGCGCCCACAGGAAGAAGCACTGCACTTGAGGGCAGCGATGACCCTGTGGGAGCGGGCTTGCCCGCGAAGAAGTCCACACCTATCGCACTGAAAAACACAGAGGAAGCGGCCATGGTCCTGCGTTCGGAAATCCTGGTGAACAAAAACGTCATGCCCACTGCGGAGCAGGCCCTGCCTGGCCGCGAAACCCCGATGAGCCTGCCTGAGTTCCACTACGTATTCGAAGGCACGCCGCTGCTCGGCCCATTCTTCGAAGGCAACATCGACTTCGCCATTTTCGGCCTGGGCTGCTTCTGGGGCGCCGAGCGCCGCTTCTGGCAGCGTGAGGGCGTGGTCAGCACCGTGGTCGGCTATGCCGGTGGCTTCACCCCGAATCCCACTTACGAAGAGGTCTGCTCGGGCCTGACCGGTCACACCGAAGTGGTCCTGGTGGTATTCGACAAGGACCGGGTCAGCTATCACGAGCTGCTGACGATGTTCTGGGAGCTGCACAACCCGACCCAGGGCATGCGCCAGGGCAACGACATCGGCACCCAGTACCGCTCGGCAATCTACTGCACCTCGCCGCAGCAACTGGAAGAGGCCAAGGCCAGCCGCGACGCCTTCCAGGCCGAGTTGAACAAGGCCGGTTTCGGCCAGATCACCACCGAGATCGACCAGGCGCCGACCGTGTACTTCGCCGAGGCCTACCACCAGCAGTACCTGGCCAAGAACCCGAACGGTTACTGCGGCATCGGCGGCACCGGTGTTTGCCTGCCACCTAGCCTGCAAGGTAACTGAGCGATGATCCTGTTCCATTCGCCCTTGTCGCCGTTCGTGCGCAAGGTGATGGTGGTGTTGCACGAGACTTGCCAGCTTGAGCGGGTCACGTTGCAGCCGGTGAATATCAGCCCGGTCAGCGGCGACGAGCAGCTCAACCACGGCAACCCGATCGGCAAGATCCCGGCCCTGCGCCTGGACGACGGCGTTGTGCTGCACGATAGCCGAGTGATCTGCGAGTACCTCGACAGCCAGCACGTCGGCAACCCGCTGCTGCCGCGCGAAGGCTCGGCGCGCTGGCGTCGGCTGACCCTGGCCTCGCAGGCCGATGCGATCATGGATGCCGCCGTCGGCACCCGCTACGAAACCTTCCTGCGCCCGGCTGACAAGCAATGGGACGACTGGGTTCAGGCACAGAGCGAAAAGATCCGCCGTAGCCTGGCCAACCTGGAGCAGGAGCACCTGGCAGAGCTGGCCTCGGGCTTCGACCTTGCCGCCATCGGTGTGGCCTGCGCGCTGGGCTACCTGGACCTGCGCCAGCCGGCGTTTGGATGGCGTGAACGCCAGCCGGGGCTGGCAGCGTGGTATGCCGAGGTGAGCCAGCGGCCGTCGATGCTGGCAACCAACCCGGCCACCTGACCGCGCCACGCCTTCCTGTAGGAGATCACCCAGCCCTTTGGGCTGCGCTGTCGCGCAGAGAACTGATTTCGCAAGCGCTCCGCGTACCCTGTGGGAGCGGGCTTGCCCGCGAAGCAGGCGACTCGGTGTATGGCACCGGCTTCGCCGGTGTTCGCGGGCAAGCCCGCTCCCACAGATTCCTTCTAAATCAACAAGTTATGTGTAGTTCTATGAGAGCGGCCTCGTGCCGCGAAAGGGCCGCATAGCGGCCCCAGCTGTTTCAGCTTTTGCGCTAAAAACCTGGGGCCGCTGCGCGGCCCTTTCGCGGCGCAAGGCCGCTCCTACAAAAG
The DNA here is from genome assembly GCF_048068415.1 of Pseudomonas sp. NY15463. Taxonomy (NCBI): domain Bacteria; kingdom Pseudomonadati; phylum Pseudomonadota; class Gammaproteobacteria; order Pseudomonadales; family Pseudomonadaceae; genus Pseudomonas; species Pseudomonas sp. NY15463. Next base: position 547,551 of record NZ_JBLUQD010000003.1, on the reverse strand, counting down.
CCTCACCTCGGTCTTGCCGGAAACAACTGGCCGATTCTCAGGGCCAACCATCGCCCGATCTCACGATCCTCCCTCATACCCCTCTCCCCACCCGCGACCAGTCCAGCCGGCGGGTCAGCACCATGAACACACCGAGCAGCCCGAAGCACAGCAGCGAGCCCATCAGCAACGCGTAATCCTCAGCGCTGAGCAATCCGTAGAGCATGCCGTACAGCGCCGCCAGCCCCGCCGCGAAACCCACCCCGCGCCCCAGACTGCGCAGCACGTGACACAGGTAGAAGCCGATCAACAGCACGCAGGCCGAAGCCGATATGCCATACGCCAGGCCAAAGCCCAGGTGCTCGGACAACGACAGCAACAGCAGGTAGAAAAACGCCAGGGCCACGCCCACCAGGATGTACTGCACCGGATGCACGCACAGGTGCTTCAATACCTCGAACAGGAAGAAGCCAGCGAAGGTCAGGGCAATGAACAGCAGCGCGTACTTGATCGCCCGCTCGCTCTTGAGGTACTGGTCCACCGGGTCGACGAAGCTCACGCCAAAACTCGGATCGGTGAACGCCGCGCAACGCTCGACCGTCGTGCACTTGCGCAGGGCCTCCTCCAGGTTGGTGGCGAAGAACGAGGTCTGCCAGTGGGCACTGAAGCCCTTGTCGTCGATGGCCCGACGCGTGGGCAGGAAGTTGCCGACGAAGCTTGGGTGCGGCCAGTTGGCGCGCATGTCCACGGTGCTGGTGCGCCCCACCGGCAACACGTACAACTGGCCGGTACCTTGCAACGCGAGGTCGAAGCTGTAGCTGAACGCGCGGGCCTGCTGAACATCGAGCGAGGCCAGCGCCACGCGGACTCCGCCTGGCATCCAGTCCAGGCCCGTGCCGGCCTCGAAGGCCAAGCGCTGCTCGTTCAGGCTCAGCTCCAGGTTGTTCTCGATACCGCGGATGTCGCTGATGCCGACCACCAGGTACGGCTTGTCGAAACGGTAGTCGTCGTAATCCTTGTCGATTCCCCAGCGCTCAGGCAGCGTGAAGCGGCCACTGATACGGCTCTTGGCGTGGAACAAGCGGGCTTGGTAGATGCCGCGTGCGCGCAGTTCGGTTTCGACGCCGACATCGGCCTGGAAGGTTTCTGGGAGAAAGTACAGGTTACCGGTGACCGTGGTGGTTTCCTGGGTGCTGTGCCCGTCCTTATCGATCCAGCGGCGCTCGTACTTGCGATACGGCACCACCACCAGCGGGCCGCTGATCTGCTGGGCGAAGGCCGAACTGCGCGCGATATCTTGCAGCACTACGTCACGCAGGCGCTGACGCTCATCGATCAGGCCGCCGATCATCAAGAGTGGAATGAGTAGCAGCAGGATGAGCACGGCGATGATGCCGAGCTTGAATCCGAGGGTTTTGTTCATGGGTAAGGCTCCGTTTGCGATGAGGGCAGTGTCTGCCCGCTGCATGGAGCCTTCGAGGTGGGTGTGTGGGATTTGTGTGGAGAATCAGCCGCGCAGGCGCGCCCGTATGCTCATGAGCCTAACCGCCGTGCCGGCAGCCACAACCTGACGCGCCCCCCACCCTCGACGTTATCCACCGCCAGCGTCCCGCCATGCAGCTGCATCACCTCGGCGACAAAATTCAGTCCAAGCCCCGTACTCTTGCGCCCAGTGCCGGGCCTTGGCAGCGAATAGAACCGCTCGCTGAGCCGCCCAAGGGCGTACTCGGGGATCGCCTGGCCCTGGTTGAACAGGCTCAGCGCCACCCGCTCGCCCTCACGCTCCAGCTCGAACAGCAGCTTCCCTCCGGGCGGGGTGAAATCCAGCGCGTTGTCCAGCAGATTGGCCAGCGCCTGGCGCATCAGGAAGGGGTCGCAGCGCAACGAGGTACCCGCCGCGATGCGCTGGTTTACCTGCAATCCAGCGCCGTGGATGCGCGCGGCCTGAGCCAGCAGCAACTCATCCACCAGCCCCGCCAGCGCCACCTGCTGCTCGTCCTCCAGCGCCTGCATCTGCTCGACCCGGGCAAGGTCCAGCAGGCGCTCAATCATCTGTTGCAAGCGCTCGCTCTCGCGCTCGATATTGCCGGCGAAACGCGCCCGCTGCTCGGTCGGCATCTCGCCTTGAAGCAGCTCGCTGGCCCCGCGAATGGCCGCCAACGGGCTCTTCAGCTCATGGGTGAGGGTATGCACGTATCGCTCAACGTAGGCCTTGCCCTCCAGTTGCGTGCGCATGCGCTCCACCGCCTTGGCCAAGTGCGCCAGTTCACCTCCCTTGTAGTAGGGCACCGCAGCCCGCTCACCCTCGCTGACCGCCTGGGCATAGCGCGCCAGCCGGCGCAGCGAGCGCACCAGCCACCACGACAACCCGGCACCGACCAACAGACCCAGGCCGATCAAGCCCAGACCCAGCGTCAGCAGACGCTGTTCGGAGCGGTCGATGTAGGGCTGCAAAGAGCGGTTGGGCTTGGCCACCGTCACCACACCGATGATCTGCCCATCGTCGAGGATCGGCGCCGCCACGTGCATCACCGAGGTGCTCTCGTCATCCGCCACGCTGCGGGTGGAGCGCGCGCCGTACCGGCCACGCAGGGTCAGGTAGACGTCGTTCCACTTCGAATAGTCCTGGCCCAGGTCCTGCCCGCTGGAGTCCAGCAGCACGATGCCGTGGGCATCGGTGACGTAGATACGGTGGCTGACCTCGGTCTTGGCCAGGCCCCAGATCTGTGCACCAGGGCTGCGCAGGCCGTAGGCCTTGAGCACCTCGGGCAAGCGGCTTTGCCCCAGCGTGCCGTGCTTGACGTCATCGTGGAGGATTTCAGCCAGCAGGTTGGCGGTGTCCACCAGGGTCTCTTCCGAGGACTGACGCACCACCGGGCGGATTTGCTCGCGCACGGTGTTGAGCAAGAAGTAACCGGCCAGCCCGACGAACAGGAAGTACACCAGAAAGATACGGATGCCCAGGCGCATCAGGCGTGTTCCGGGCTGTAGCTGTAGCCCAGGCCGCGATGAGTCTGGATCGGCTCGGCGTCAGCAGCGACCTGGCGCAGCTTGGCGCGCAGGCTCTTGATGTGGCTGTCGATGGTACGCTCGTAGCCCACATCCGAGGCCACGCCCAGGCCATCGAGCAGTTGCTCGCGGCTGAACACCCGGCGCGGTTGCTCCAGCAGGCATTGCAGCAGGCGGAACTCGTGCCGGGTGAGGGTCAGCGCCTGGCCTTGGTAGCGGATGCGCATCGCCAGGGTGTCGAGCTGGAACGGCGATGACTCACCAGCCGGCTCGGGGCGTGGCGCCATGCGCTTGAGGATGGCGCGCACCCGCGCAGCCACCTCGCGCGGACTGAACGGCTTGACCACATAGTCATCGGCACCGATCTCAAGTCCCAGGACGCGGTCGATCTCAGCGTCCCGAGCACTGAGGAACATCACCGGCACCTCGCTGAAACGGCGCAGTTGGCGGCAGGTCTCGAAGCCGCTGATATCCGGCAGACCGATATCCAGAATCACCAGATCTGCGGGGCGCAGGCGCTGCTGTTCGACGGCAGCACTGCCCAGGCTCACCCAATCGGTGCTGTGACCGTCGGCCTGCAGGGCGTAGACCAGGGTGTCGGCGATGGAAGATTCGTCTTCGACGATGAGGATATGGGGCATGGCATCCGGCCTTGCAGGAGCAAAGCTGGATTTTCAGGGGGATTCGACAAAGGTGGCAAGCAGCGCGCTGCGCGCGGTGTTACCCAGCGCTGTGCCCTCAAACAAAACACGCCACGCACAAGGCGCACCATTTAAGTGCGCATAGCCAAAATAACGCCTCTTAAGGGTGCGTTTTCTCCACGCGCCCTCCGCATAGATGCCCGTAAACGCCCCCTTTTATCCCGCACTCGCCATTTTCGGGCACTGGCATGCAATTTGCTCCCTTGTGAGGCAGGTAAGCTTGGCCGACTATCCGCGCCCGGCGACACCCTTTTTCCAGGGCAGCGTTCTGTCGCACCCTAGACCATCCGGAGGACAACATGTCGAAGTCGGTTCAACTCATCAAAGATCATGACGTCAAGTGGATTGATCTGCGTTTCACGGACACCAAAGGCACTCAGCATCACGTGACCATGCCGGCGCGTGATGGCCTGGACGAAGACTTCTTCGAAGTCGGCAAAATGTTCGACGGTTCCTCCATCGCTGGCTGGAAAGGCATCGAAGCATCGGACATGATCCTGATGCCGGTCGACGAAACTGCCGTACTGGACCCGTTCACCGAAGAACCTACCCTGATCATCACCTGCGACATCGTCGACCCGTCGAGCATGCAGGGCTACGATCGCGACCCACGTGCGATCGCCAAGCGCGCCGAAGAGTACCTCAAGAGCACCGGCATCGGTGACACCGTATTCGCAGGTCCAGAGCCAGAGTTCTTCATCTTCGACGAAGTGAAGTTCCAATCCGACATCTCCGGCTCGATGTTCAAGATCTTCTCCGAGCAAGGCTCGTGGATGACTGGCGCTGACGTAGAAGGCGGCAACAAAGGCCACCGCCCAGGCGTCAAAGGCGGCTACTTCCCGGTTCCGCCGTTCGACCACGACCACGAAATCCGTACTGCCATGTGCAACGCACTGGAAGAAATGGGTCAGACCGTCGAAGTTCACCACCACGAAGTGGCAACTGCCGGCCAGAACGAAATCGGCGTCAAGTTCAACACCCTGGTGAAGAAAGCTGACGAAGTACAGGCCCTGAAATACGTCGTGCACAACGTTGCCGACGCCTACGGCCGCACCGCTACCTTCATGCCGAAGCCGCTGTACGGCGACAACGGCTCGGGCATGCACGTGCACATGTCGATCTGGAAAGACGGCAAGAACACCTTCGCAGGCGAAGGCTACGCCGGCCTGTCCGACACCGCCCTGTACTTCATCGGCGGTATCATCAAGCACGGTAAGGCCCTGAACGGCTTCACCAACCCGTCGACCAACTCCTACAAGCGTCTGGTCCCAGGCTTCGAAGCCCCGGTCATGCTGGCCTACTCGGCCCGCAACCGTTCCGCCTCGATCCGTATTCCATACGTCGGCAGCCCGAAAGCGCGTCGTATCGAAGCCCGCTTCCCGGACCCATCGGCCAACCCGTACCTGGCCTTCGCAGCCCTGCTGATGGCTGGTCTGGACGGTATCCAGAACAAGATCCACCCAGGCGATGCTGCCGACAAGAACCTGTACGACCTGCCGCCTGAAGAGGCCAAGGACATCCCGCAGGTTTGCGGCAGCCTGAAAGAGGCCCTGGAAGAGCTGGACAAAGGCCGTGCGTTCCTGACCAAAGGCGGCGTGTTCTCCGACGACTTCATCGATGCCTTCATCGAGCTGAAGAGCGAAGAAGAAATCAAGGTCCGCACCTTCGTGCACCCGCTGGAATACGAGCTGTACTACAGCTGCTGATCCCATCGGCGCCTGGCGCCGGTGACATCAGAAAGACGGCCTTCTTCGGAAGGCCGTTTTTATTTGTACCTACCCGCGTTTCAGAAACTGCCTACAAGCAGTTCCCACACCAGCGACCACACTCAGACCTCCCAGCACAAGGAGATCTGCATGTCTGCCTGCCACGCCCTACGCGCGCTTTGCCTGCCCCTGCTACTGGGCAGTTGCAGCGCCTCGACAGCACCGCACAATGAACTGCTGCCACTGCTCGTCGCCATCGAGCAACGTCTGGAACTGGCACGCTCGGTCGCCCACCACAAATGGGAACACGCCTTGGCCGTGGATGCTCCAGCGCGCGAACAACAGGTGCTCGCACAGGTTCGCCGCGCCGCCCCCGACTACGGCCTGAGTCCCGAACGCGCCGAAACCTTCTTCGCCGACCAGATCGAAGCCAACAAGCTCGTGCAATACGCCCTGCTCGATCGCTGGGCGGCGCGCGGTCAGAACAGCCTGTCGAGCACACGCGACCTGACCCATGAACTGCGCCCGCGACTGGACAGTTTGCAGTTCACCCTGCTCAACGAGCTGGCAGCATTGGACCGCCAGCCGCCAGCGGACTGCCCGCGCGCACTCGCCAACGCACTGATTCGGCGCACCCAGGACCCGCTGCACCACCTGGCCCTGATCCGCGCCACCGGACAGCTGTGCAAAAAACATTGAGGCCGGCAATGCTCTATATTGGTGCATGAAAATCACCAAGCACTCAGGGTGCACACCAAAAAGGGTCGCATGAAACGATAAACCCATGAATCTTGGTCCGAATTTGCGCATTTCGAGGGGTTTATCAGGAAATTCCGCTTCTTTTCGGAGCCTTGGTTTGTTTCTTGCATTTTTTCTGTGAAGAGACTGGCATCAGCGGATTCACCGCATGCGCGGCATTGGCCGCGCCATTGCCTAGCAAGCGCCAAAAGAGGTCAACGACGCCTTATGACCATCAGCGATGCACAGCACCGTCTGCTTCTGGACAACCTGACCACGGCCACGCTCCTGCTCAACGCCGAGCTACGCCTGGAATACATGAACCCGGCGGCCGAAATGCTGCTGGCCGTGAGCGGCCAGCGCAGCCACGGGCAGTTCATCAGTGAACTGTTCACCGAGTCTGCCGAGGCGCTCAATTCACTGCGCCAGGCGGTCGAGCAGGCTCACCCGTTCACCAAGCGCGAAGCCCAGTTGACCTCGCTCACCGGCCAGTCGATCACCGTCGACTACGCCGTCACGCCGATCCTGCATCAAGGCCAGACCCTGTTGTTGCTGGAAGTCCACCCGCGTGATCGCTTGCTGCGCATCACCAAGGAAGAGGCACAGCTGAGCAAGCAGGAAACCACCAAGATGCTGGTGCGCGGCCTGGCCCACGAAATAAAGAACCCGCTGGGCGGCATTCGCGGCGCGGCGCAACTGCTATCGCGGGAATTGCCCAACGACGGTCTGCGCGACTACACCAACGTGATCATCGAGGAGGCCGACCGCCTGCGTAACCTGGTCGACCGCATGCTCGGCTCCAACAAACTCCCCTCGCTGGCCATGACCAACATCCATGAGGTGCTGGAGCGTGTGTGCAGCCTGGTCGAGGCCGAAACCCAGGGCGGCATCACCTTGGTGCGTGATTACGACCCAAGCCTGCCGGATGTGCTGATCGACCGCGAGCAGATGATCCAGGCGGTGCTCAACATCGTGCGTAACGCCATGCAGGCGATCAGCGGGCAGAACGAACTGCGCCTGGGCCGCATCACCCTGCGCAGCCGCGCGGTGCGCCAGTTCACCATCGGCCATGTGCGCCATCGCCTGGTCGCACGCGTCGAGCTGATCGACAACGGGCCAGGAATCGCGCCGGAACTGCAAGACACCCTCTTCTATCCCATGGTCAGTGGTCGCCCGGACGGTACCGGGCTGGGCCTGGCCATCACCCAGAACATCATCAGCCAGCACCAGGGGTTGATCGAGTGTGAAAGCCACCCCGGCCACACCACCTTCTCGATCTTCCTGCCGCTGGAACAAGGAGCCAACGCCTCATGAGCCGCAGTGAAACCGTCTGGATCGTCGATGATGATCGCTCTATCCGCTGGGTGCTGGAAAAAGCCCTGCAACAAGAGGGCATGAACACCCAGAGCTTCGACAGTGCCGATGGCGTCATGGGCCGCCTGGCTCGCCAGCAGCCGGATGTGATCATCTCGGACATCCGCATGCCCGGTGCCAGCGGGCTCGACCTGCTGGCGCAGATCCGCGAGCATCACCCGCGTCTGCCGGTCATCATCATGACCGCCCACTCGGATCTGGATAGCGCCGTGGCGTCGTACCAAGGCGGCGCCTTCGAGTACCTGCCCAAGCCGTTCGACGTGGATGAGGCAGTATCGCTGGTCAAGCGCGCCAACCAGCACGCCCAGGAACAACAGGCCCTGGAAGTACCCCAGGCGTTGACCCGCACCCCCGAGATCATCGGCGAGGCGCCGGCGATGCAGGAGGTATTCCGTGCCATCGGCCGCCTGAGCCACTCCAACATCACCGTGCTGATCAACGGCGAGTCGGGCACCGGTAAGGAGCTGGTGGCTCACGCCCTGCACCGCCACAGTCCCCGTGCGGCCTCGCCGTTCATCGCCTTGAACATGGCGGCGATCCCCAAGGACCTGATGGAGTCCGAGCTGTTCGGCCATGAAAAAGGCGCCTTCACCGGCGCGGCCAACCTGCGTCGCGGTCGATTCGAGCAGGCCGACGGCGGTACGTTGTTCCTCGACGAGATCGGCGACATGCCAGCCGACACCCAGACCCGCCTGCTGCGGGTATTGGCTGACGGCGAGTTCTACCGCGTAGGCGGCCATGTGCCGGTCAAGGTGGATGTGCGCATCATCGCCGCGACCCATCAGAACCTCGAATCACTGGTGCAGGCCGGCAAGTTCCGTGAAGACTTGTTCCACCGTCTGAACGTGATCCGCATCCATATCCCGCGCCTGGCTGATCGCCGCGAGGACATCCCGGCCCTCGCCCGTCATTTCCTGGGCCGCGCCGCCCAGGAACTGGCCGTCGAGCCCAAGCTACTCAAGCCGGAAACCGAAGAGTTCATCCGCAACCTGCCGTGGCCTGGCAACGTACGCCAGTTGGAGAACACCTGCCGCTGGATCACCGTGATGGCCTCCAGCCGTGAAGTGTTGGTGGGCGACCTGCCACCGGAACTGCTCAACCTGCCGTCGGATGCCGCGCCTGTGACCAACTGGGAACAGGCCCTGCGCCAGTGGGCTGACCAGGCCCTGGCACGCGGCCAGTCGAGCCTGCTCGACAGCGCCGTACCCAGCTTCGAACGCATCATGATCGAGACCGCGCTCAAGCACACCGCAGGCCGGCGTCGCGACGCCGCCGTGCTGCTGGGTTGGGGGCGCAATACCCTGACGCGCAAGATCAAGGAGCTGGGGATGAAGGTCGATGGCGCCGATGACGATGAGGGCGACGAGCACTGATTCTCAGCGTTCAGCTGCCTGAACTGGCCATTCGCGGGTAAACCCGCTTCCACAAGACTGCGCAGCATCTGTGGGAGCGGGTTTACCCGCGATGCGTTTAAAGGGCCCTTGATTCACCCTCCGATGCACCGATCCTGTGCCTTCTGCACCTTGCGAAGGCATAAATCCCCTCGAAACCCGGCCAAATCCCCCTCAAAGCCCTGTGTTTCCGGGTTTTTCAAAACTGGCACGCCCCCTGCAATAGGTATTGTATCTCCAGTTTCGGGGGCCTCGGTACAGGCAGGCCGGGATATCCCCCTCTTTAATTCGTAGCGACACCCGCTTCGGGGACCTTGGTACAGGCAGGCCAGGAAATCCCCTTTTTATTCGCAGCCATGCAGCAGCTTCGGGGACCCTGGTACAGGCAGGCCGGGTGATCCCCCTTTTATTCCCAGCGGTATCCGCCTTTGGGGACCTCGGTACAGGCAGGCCGGGACTCCCCTCTTTTATTCGTGCAGGCGCACCTGCACCTTCCAACGCCCCGCGTCCTCTGCACCGGCCCACTCGCCACGCAGGGGACGCGCGGCCACCAGGGTCAGCAGCAAGCCCTTCTCACTCTTCTGCAAGCGCCATCCCACCGGTTTGCCCTGCAACATCAGTTGCCCACGCTGGGGCTTGCCTGAGGCCTGGAACAGCACAGCCACGCTACCCTCGACATTCTCACCATGCAGTTGCGGCTGTTCGTTGAACCACAGGTCCAAGCCGTCCTGCACCACCGCCACCTGTTCGAGCGCACGTTCCTGTGGCACGGTCAGGCGACCTATCATCAGGCCGACCATCACCCCGACGATAGCCAGCGACAGGATCATCCGCGGGAAGGCCTTCGATCGCACGTCCGCTTCGGGGGTAGAATGCTCGTCATCTTCACGCTTGGAGCCGTGCATGTTTCACGTCATCCTCTTTCAACCTGAAATTCCGCCGAATACCGGCAACATCATTCGCCTCTGCGCCAACAGCGGCTGCGCCCTGCACCTGATCGAACCGATCAGTTTCGAGCTGGACGACAAGCGCCTGCGCCGTGCGGGCCTGGACTACCACGAGTATGCCACGCTCAAGCGCCACGAAAGCCTGGCCGGATGCCTGGAAAGCCTGGGCAACCCGCGCCTGTTCGCATTCACCACAAAGGGCTCGCACCCATTCAACGAGGCGGCCTACAAGCCGGGCGACGCGTTCCTGTTCGGCCCTGAAAGCCGCGGCCTGCCGGCCGAGGTCCTGGACAGCCTGCCAGCCGAACAGCGCCTGCGCCTGCCAATGCGGCCAGGCTGCCGGAGCCTGAACCTGTCCAATACCGTGGCGGTGACCGTTTACGAAGCCTGGCGACAGAACGGCTTTGCCGGGAGCTGAGGGTTAACCACCGAACAACAAAAAAGCGCCTCGAGGGGCGCTTTTTCGTGTCCGGCAAACGTTACTGCACGGTTGGCGCTTCGCCAGCTTCCTGCATGCGCTGCATCTCTTGCGCGTACAGGGCGTCGAAGTTGACCGGCGACAGCATCAGGGCCGGGAACGAACCACGGGTCACCAGGCTGTCCAGGGTCTCGCGGGCGTAAGGGAACAGGATGTTCGGGCAGAACGCACCCAGGGTGTGGCTCATCGAAGCTGCGTCCAGGCCTGCGATCAGGAAGATGCCAGCCTGTTGCACTTCGGCGATGAACGCCACTTCGTCACCGTTCTTGACGGTCACCGACAGGGTCAGCACCACTTCATGGAAGTCGCCTTCCAGGGCTTTCTGGCGGGTGTTCAGGTCCAGCGAAACGCTCGGTTCCCACTGCTGGCGGAAGATCTGCGGGCTTTTCGGAGCCTCGAACGACAGGTCGCGCACGTAGATGCGCTGCAGGGAAAATTGAGGAGCGTTCGCGTCGGCTGCGCCGTTGTTCTGTTGATCAGTCATGGCAGATCCTTTTCCTAATGTTCTTGAATGCAGAGCGAATTCAGGCCGCCAGCAGCGCGTCGAGCTTACCCGCGCGCTCCAGGGCATAGAGGTCATCGCAACCACCGACGTGCGTACTGCCGATCCAGATCTGCGGTACCGAAGTGCGGCCGGCCTTCTGGCTCATTTCGGCGCGCACCTGGGGTTTACCGTCGACCTTGATCTCTTCGAACGCCACGCCTTTGCTCTGGAGCAGGTGTTTGGCGCGCATGCAGTAGGGGCAGTAGTCGCTGGAGTAGACGATGACGGGCTTCATATCACTTCACCAGGGGCAGGTTATCGGCTTTCCAGCTGGACACGCCACCGCTGAGCTTGGCAGCGGTGTAGCCAGCCTTGAGCAGTTCGCGACAAAGGGTGCCGGACTGCTGGCCCATTGCGTCGACGACGATCAGGGTCTTTTCCTTGTGTTTTTCCAGCTCAGCCATGCGGCTGACCAGCTTGTCCTGCGGGATGTTCAGCGCGCCGACGATGTGCCCAGCAGAGAATTCCTTGGACGGGCGGACATCGATCACCACGGCCTTGTCGGCGTTGACCAGCGCGGTCAGCTGGCCGGTGCTCAGGCTCTGGCCGCCACGACGCACTTCGTTGACCAGCAACAGGACCAGAAGAACGACGAAGATCGCCACCAGAATGAAGTGATCTGTCGCGAATTGAATCAGGTGAGCAACCATCGGCGGTGTTCCAGGCGATTGAAAATGGCGGCCAGTATACACAGCCCCTTATGACCACCAAAGCCCGCCAGGGCGCCCATGAACCCGGCTGCATGGCGCAAGTCCGAGTGCGCCGGTCGGGCAATGGGGAGGAATATTCGCCGCAGGTGGCGTATTTGCCCTAAAATGCGTGTCTTTATCATCTTTGAACAACCGTGAGTTTGATTGATGACGAGCACGCCTAAACCTCTGGTCCTGATCATCCTGGATGGCTTCGGTCACAGCGAAAAACCCGAATACAACGCCATCTATGCCGCCAACACACCGGTCTACGACCGCCTGCGCGCGACCCAGCCGCATGGGCTGATCTCCGGTTCCGGCATGGATGTCGGCCTGCCAGACGGGCAGATGGGCAACTCAGAAGTCGGTCACATGAACCTCGGCGCCGGGCGCGTGGTATACCAGGACTTCACCCGCGTCACCAAGGCCATCCGCGACGGCGAGTTCTTCGAAAATCCCGTGCTCACTGACGCTGTGGACAAGGCCGTGGGTGCCGGCAAGGCCGTGCACATCCTGGGTCTGCTCTCCGAAGGCGGCGTGCACAGCCACCAGGACCACCTGGTCGCCATGGCCGAACTGGCTGCGCAACGTGGCGCCGAGAAAATCTACCTGCACGCCTTCCTGGATGGCCGCGACACGCCACCACGCAGCGCCCAGTCGTCGATCGAGCTGCTCGACGCGACCTTCGCCAAGCTTGGCAAGGGCCGCATCGCCAGCCTCATCGGCCGCTACTACGCCATGGACCGCGACAACCGCTGGGACCGCGTGCAGGCCGCCTACGACCTGATCGTCGACAGCGCTGCCGAGTACACCGCAGACAGCGCCCTGGCGGGCCTCGAAGCCGCCTACGCGCGCGATGAGAGCGACGAATTCGTCAAAGCCACGCGCATTGGCGAGGCGGTGAAGGTCGAGGACGGTGACGCCGTGGTTTTCATGAACTTCCGCGCCGACCGTGCCCGCGAGCTTTCGCGCGTGTTCGTCGAGGCCGATTTCAACGAATTCCCGCGTGCGCGTCTGCCCAAGCTCGCCGCCTACATCGGTCTGACCCAGTACTCAGCCAAGATCCCGGCGCCCGCCGCCTTCGCCCCGGCCAGCCTGGACAACGTGCTCGGCGAATACCTGGCCAAGCATGGCAAGACCCAGCTGCGCATCGCCGAGACCGAGAAGTACGCCCACGTGACGTTCTTTTTCTCGGGTGGTCGCGAAGAGCCGTTCCCCGGCGAGGAGCGCATTCTGATCCCATCGCCGAAAGTCGCCACCTACGACCTGCAACCGCAGATGAACGCACCCGAGGTCACTGACCGCATCGTCGAGGCCATCGAGCAGCAGCGCTTCGACGTGATCGTGGTCAACTACGCCAACGGCGACATGGTCGGCCACACTGGCGTGTTCGAAGCGGCCGTCAAGGCGGTCGAGGCCCTCGACACCTGCGTCGGGCGCATCGTCGAAGCATTGGCCAAGGTCGATGGCGAGGCACTGATCACCGCAGACCACGGCAACGTCGAGCAGATGGAAGACGAGTGCACCGGCCAGGCACACACCGCCCACACCACCGAGCCGGTGCCGTTCATCTACGTCGGCAAGCGCCCGCTCAAGGTCCGCGAAGGCGGTGTGCTGGCCGATGTCGCCCCGACCATGCTCAAGTTGCTGGGCCTGGAGAAACCGGCCGAAATGACCGGCACCTCGATTCTGGTCGATCTTTAAGCGGCAAGCTGCAAGCTGCAAGCTGCAAGCTGCAAGTGAAGCGCACCCGGCTTTTTCTTGCAGCTTGCCGCTTGTACTACTAAGCGTTTTTTTTGCCGCGACGGGCGGGCATACTAGGCCAGTCTCCATCCCTGGTACGCCCAACCCCATGCTTCGCGCCCTCTTCCTACTCGTCTTGTCATGCCTGCTCGCCCCGGCCTTCGCTGCCGACGAGCGCGCACAGACCCAGCAACAGCTGGACGCCACCCGCCAGGACATCGCCGAGCTGAAAAAAATGCTGGGCAAGCTCCAGGAGGAAAAGTCTGGCGTACAAAAAGACCTCAAGACCACCGAGACCGATATCGGCAACCTCGAGAAACAGGTGGAGGTACTGCAACAAGAACTAAAAAAGACCGAGGGCGAGCTGGAGCGCCTTGATCACGAGAAAAAAAAACTCCAGAGCGCCCGCGTTGAACAACAACGCCTGATCGCCATCCAGGCACGCGCGGCCTACCAGAACAATGGACGCGAGGAATACCTCAAGCTGCTGCTCAACCAGCAGAACCCCGAGAAGTTCGCCCGCACCCTGACCTACTACGACTACCTGAGCAAAGCCCGTACCGAGCAACTACGCACGTTCAACGAAACCCTGCGCCAGTTGGCCAACGTCGAGCAGGACATTGGCCAGCAGCAGACGCAATTGCTCACCCAGCGTGCCGACCTCGACAGCCGCCGTCAGGCGCTCGAAGCCGAACGCGCGAAACGCCAGCAGGTACTGGCCAAGCTCAACAGCGATTTGCAGGCGCGCGACCAGAAGTTGCAGGCCCGCGAGCAGGACCAGGCCGAGCTTGCCCAGGTGCTCAAGACCATCGAGGAAACTCTCGCCCGCCAGGCGCGCGAGGCCGAGCAAGCACGCCAACGCGCGCTGCTGGCCAAGCAGGAAGAAGAACAGCGGCGCAAGGCCCAAGCCCTGGCCGCCGCCCGCGACGATGCGCCCGAAGAGGCCCCGAAAAAGGCCCGCTCCACGCTCGGCCCAGTGGTTTCCAGCGACGGCGCCAGCTACGGCGGTGCATTTTCTGCGGCCCGCGGAAAACTTCCATGGCCCGTCAATGGTCGACTACTGGCACGTTTCGGTGATGCGCGCGGTAGCGATGCACGGGCCAAATGGGATGGCGTGATGATCAGCGCCAGCGCCGGCACTCAAGTACACGCCGTACACGGTGGGCGCGTGGTATTCGCCGACTGGTTGCGTGGCGCCGGACTTCTGGTCATTCTCGACCATGGCAACGGTTACCTGAGCCTGTACGGGCACAACCAAAGCCTGCTCAAGCGTGCCGGCGACGTGGTAAAGGCCGGCGAGGCCATCTCCACCGTCGGTGACAGCGGCGGCCAGGATTCCGCTGGCCTGTACTTCGCGATTCGCCAGCAAGGCCGGCCTACCGACCCTGCGCAATGGTGCCGGGGTTAGGCACCGACTACTTTTACGGCGCGCCGTCACACACCGCGCCGATGCTCCGGCAAGGAGCGCCAACAGGATCAGGAGTTCGTTCGACATGCTGCACTCGCCCCGCCTTACCCAGCTGGCCCTGACCATCGCCCTGGTCATCGGCGCGCCCCTGGCCACTGCCGCCGAGCCGGCCAAGCCAGCCGTTGCCGCCAAGCCGGCGGCGGTCCCGGCCACCGAGGTGACCGCCAAGGCGCCGCTGCCGCTCGAAGAGCTGCGCACTTTCGCCGAGGTCATGGACCGCATCAAGGCGGCGTACGTCGAGCCTGTGGATGACAAGACCCTGCTGGAAAACGCCATCAAGGGCATGCTCAGCAACCTTGACCCGCACTCGGCCTACCTGGGCCCAGAAGACTTCCAAGAGTTGCAGGAAAGCACCAGTGGCGAATTCGGCGGCCTGGGCATCGAAGTGGGCATGGAAGACGGCTTCGTCAAGGTCGTTTCGCCGATCGACGACACTCCCGCGTCGCGCGCCGGCATCGAGGCCGGCGACCTGATCGTCAAGATCAACGGTGCCCCGACACGCGGCCAGACCATGACCGAAGCGGTCGACAAGATGCGCGGCAAGATCGGCGAAAAGATCACCCTGACCCTGGTACGTGACGGCGGCACCCCGTTCGATGTGACCCTCGCCCGCGCGGTGATCCAGGTCAAGAGCGTGAAGAGCCAACTGCTGGAGAACGACTACGGCTATATCCGTATCACCCAGTTCCAGGTCAAGACCGGCGACGAAGTAGGCAAGGCCCTGGCCAAGCTGCGCAAGGACAACGGCAAGAAACTGCGCGGCGTGGTGCTGGACCTGCGCAACAACCCCGGCGGCGTGTTGCAGGCGGCGGTAGAAGTGGCTGACCACTTCCTCACCAAGGGCCTGATCGTCTACACCAAGGGCCGTATCGCCAACTCCGAACTGCGCTTCTCGGCCGATCCGGCCGACGCCAGCGAAGGCGTGCCGCTGGTGGTGCTGATCAACGGCGGTAGCGCCTCGGCCTCGGAAATCGTCGCCGGCGCCCTGCAAGACCAGAAGCGCGCGGTGCTCATGGGTACCGACAGCTTCGGCAAGGGCTCGGTGCAAACCGTGCTGCCACTAGCCAATGACCGTGCGCTTAAACTCACCACCGCCCTGTACTTCACCCCTAACGGCCGCTCGATCCAGGCCCAGGGCATCGTGCCGGACATCGAGGTGCGCCCAGCCAAGCTCACCGCCGAGGCCGACACCGAGAACTTCAAGGAAGCCGACCTGCAAGGGCACTTGGGCAACGGCAATGGCGGCGCCGACCGCCCGACCGGCAGCACCAAGCGCAAGGAACGCCCACAGGACAACGACTTCCAGCTCAGCCAGGCCCTGAGCCTGCTCAAGGGCTTGAACATCACCAAGGGCGACTGATACTCCCCATGCGTTATCTGTTGTGTCTGCTGTGCTGCCTGTTGGCCGGCGTCGCGCAAGCGGCCCCGGCCAGCAAGGCCTACATGAGCATCATCATTGACGACCTAGGCCAGAATACCGAGCGCGACGCACGCACCCTGGCACTGCCGGGGCCGGTTACCCTGGCAATCATGCCCGATACCCCGCATGCCACGGATTTCGCTCGCCAGGCCCACAAGGCCGGCAAGACGGTGATCCTGCACATGCCCATGGATCCGGCCACCGGCCCCTACGCCTGGCACCCCGAGTTACCCTTGCCGGAACTGGCGAGCCGACTGGACGCAGCATTGGCCAAGGTGCCCTATGCCGCCGGCATCAACAACCACATGGGCAGCCGCATGACCTCACAACGCGAGGCCATGGCGTGGTTGATGAGTGAGCTGCAACGCCGCAAGCTGTTCTTCGTCGACAGTCGTACCAGTGCCTCCACGGTGGCCGGCGCCCAGGCCCAAGCTGTGGGCCTGGCGCACGTCTCCCGCGATGTCTTCCTGGACGACGAACGTACGGTCGAGGCCATCGACCGCCAGTTGCGTCTAGGCGTCGAACTGGCGCGGCAGCAGGGCTCGGCCGTACTGATCGGCCACCCCTACCCCCAGACGCTGCAAGTACTGGAGCGTGCGCTGCCTCGGCTGAAGGCTGAAGGGATCGAACTGGTGAGTATTGCGCAAATGATTGCCGAGCGTGCCAATCAGGCCATGCCTGCCCATGGCAAGCATGGCCGCTATAGCAATCGCTAGGCACCTCAGTCGAACGGGATGATGCCTTCGGCCTGCTCCAGGGTGAGCTTGCCTCGGTGCACCCTTACGCCACTGCCGGGTTGGCTGCTATGGCGTCGCTGACCCCAGGTTTTCAAATGGCCAACGGTAAATTCCCGTGCCAGGGCATCATCCGTAGCCACATGGAAGTGCGCTGCCCAGATACTTCGCCCTTTGGTGTCTCCAGGCTGCATCAAACGCTGGATTTCATACTCGTCGAACTTCGTGTGGTTAGCCATGGACCGACGCTCTACGTAACGCACCTTGAGCAGTTTCTGGTCATGCAGAAAACGCAGGGCTTCGGCGGTCGGGTATTTGGTATTGGTGTACAACGTGATCAGCTTCAACTGTTTCTCAGCGTTCAGCTTATCTGCTGCGGCCTCCAGGCTTTTGATCAACGCAGGATTGGCGTTTTCCTCATTGAGCCTCACCGACTCACGGTTGAGCTTTTTCATCTGCTGGTCGAAAAGCTTGATGATCAGCGAGGCCTTGATATCGTTATTGACATAATCAGCCGCCTTGAGCACGAGTGCGTCATTTTCATCCAGCAAGCGTTGCACTTGCATGGCCGTATCGTCGGATAGACCTTCAGGCTCAAGCGGGACTGCCGGTTCCTGACGCTCCTGCCACTCGCCATCACGCCAATCGAAGATGGCCGATACGCTCCGATCGACCGGATCAAGCACTTCAAGCAGGCGCTCCCCCTCTACCTCCCGCTCGGTACCGATCAGAAGCTGCCCTTCGGCGTTGCGCACTATCTGCTGGTGCTCATGCGTGACAGCGTAGGCAACCCGCCTAGGCGTAACTACACCACCCTCTTGCTCCTGGATCGCATCGACCAAACGCGTGCCCGCATCGAGTTTGAGCTTTTCCAGCTCGATGAAATAACCTTCCAGAATTTGAAAGTCAACGAGCTCAGCGTCTTCGTTGACAATACCGCTGTAGTTGAGCAGGGCTGCGGTGTATTCGTCCCAGGCCTCCTGAAGGATGGAAATGCGGTCTTCGACCGACAAGTTGGTGAAATCAAGTTCGCCATGCGCACCTGCCGCATTACGCAGGGCAGTTCCGATCAGTTCATCACGGAGTTGGGCGATACGGCGCTGGCCCATAGGTGCATCGAGGTGCAGGGCCAAGTCTGCAATCACCGTTGCCTGATGATAGCGCAACTGCACAGTGCTGACTCTGCGCTCCTTGGTCAGCTCTGCCGCAGTCACGATCTTCGTATTGCCCAACTTGATCTGTAGATCAGCAGGCGTGTCGCTCAATAGCACATCCAGGTTCTCGGACGCTTTAAGCATGCGATCCTGGAAGGCCCTCATGTTCTCTAGTTTCTGGCGATAAAGGCCATAGGCCTCACGCACCTCGCCTATCGGCTGCCCCTCCAGGCGCTGCTGTAGATCAAAATACTCCTGGTAGTCAATCAGCTCGGTCAGCTCATTGAAAATTAAATGGTTGTTGGCAATTTGCCGGCTCTGACTGTCCTTTTTCCGCGCCACCAACTGCTCATCCAGGCCGACTCGAAAACGTGTGAACTTGGGCTCTTTTAGCCGCTCATAACTCGTCAGCAGTTGTGCATCAAGAGATACATTCCCCTCGATCAGATGAACTGCCTGATCGCGCTTGGCAAGCAGCTGAGCACTGTCTTGGGCGAGACGCTCATCGTAGAGGGCCACCATCGCCACCGAATTATCCAGCGCCTGCCCCTGACCTAGCGACGCTTGCTTGGCCTGCTCTCTGCTCCGCAACGCTTTTAGATTGGAGACTTGCCCTTGCAACTTGAGTACTGCAGGGGATAGCGCGTCGAACTGGTCCGCGTTGCTCCGGATTTGATCAGCGAGCCGGTCGGTTTCTTGTATCAGATTCTCATAACGCTCTTTAAGTCTCGCACGCGCATCGCGTCTTGGCGGCATGCCTCCCGCGAGACGCAGCGAACCATCCACTCGCCAGACACCCGTCGTCGAGGTCAACCACGGCCCGTATCCGCCTTTACCATCCTGCACGCGCACGCCCTCATCAGACACCTCGACGGGATAGGCATACCCTGTCATGGTTGCATACAACTGACCGTCGATCAGGTACAAGCCCGCGTTATCACCGGTGGTCAGCAATGCCGATTGGGACAGCTCAACCCCCGAGCGCATGGCCAGCAGGGCCTGTCGCTGCGCAGGGGGTATCCAGTTGAGCCCTTGGTTGCCACGCCAAGAAAGATCGAGCTGGCGCCCCGGCAATTCCATCAGCGCGCCAACGGTGGCGGCAGGCTCAGTGCGCGGCAACACCGACATTTCGGCGAAGGCACCGCGCTGGGCGGCTCGCCCCTCGAACGCAGAGGCCTCCACAGGTCTGGCGCCACCCTCGACGGGGATGTTGGGTTGTCGGAGGTGCAGCAAACTCATGCCCAGGTTTAAGAGCAAATCCACCACCGCCGCCGATCGATTGAATTCGTTTTGTCGCTCAAGCGCTTGTAGGTCACTTTGCAGCGAGCCCAGCAACTGCGCCAGCCACGCCACGCTGGCCACCGGGCCGCTCAGCACCTGGGTCACGACATCAAACAGCAGCCAGGCCCCTTCGGTAAGTGTCTCCCAGCGCCGTTCTGCGTTGGACGTGGACTGCATGTCCGCGATCTCCACCAGCAAGTCGCGGTTAGCGTCGTAGAGTCTTGCGTCAAGGTCGCGGATCCAGTACTGCACGTGAATCACGGGTGGCTCGGGGCGCTCGGGCAATGCGTAAGGATCGATGCCAATGCTGCTCAGGTGCGGCTCGCTGAAGCCGCCGCGGTCATAAATATGGCGAACCTGCGGATCCATCCAATCCAGGATGCTGTCCTGCAACAGCGGAGACTGCTGAATGTGCTCAAGCAATGCGCCCAAACTTGCGTACTGGCGAAGCGTGTCCTGCTTGTACAGCGGTCGATACAGCAGCACCAGACGAGGCTCAGCGCAGTACAGCAAATACATGCCACGCACCTGCTCATGCCGCGTGGACTGCGGCTGACGCTTGAACGCCAGGGGTATTAGGACCACACGCGGCGATAACGAGTCCTGATGACCGTTGCAGAAATCAACCACCGCCTGCAGACCATCATCGGTGATTTTGCCGTTGAGCTTGGCTGTAAGGGCGCTGAACCACAAGCTGCTGCGCCACTCCCTGGCAAAGCGCTGTAGCCGCAGCGGACGATGCTGCGGGTCATCCAAGTGTTCGGCGACATACACCGGGTAAGTACCGCCAATATCGACCTGACTTACCAAGCGCCTGGCGGCATCGGCATCCAGCCATGCAGGCCCGGCCTCGCCGTTGGCATGACGAATACGTGAAATCGAAGCATTTTTTAGCGCGCCAAGATTGCCGATGGCGAACTCGGTCAGGCTTTTTTCGCCCACGATTTCGATGGGCTCACCACCACCGCTCCCCACCCCGGATCCGCCAGGCATACCGTGCGCCACGAAGAACTCGAGCATCAGGTCATCGGGCGACGTTTCTTCGTTGTAGTCAAGACGCATCCGGTCGACCAAACGCTGCCTGGCGTAGTGCTGCAAGCTATGCACCCCATCCAACGCAGCAACGCCGTCAGCGTCCAGATTAGCGATTGCCAGCTGATGCAATGCGTACTGGTAAGCGAAGCTGTCACGGCTTGAGCCGGCACTTATCCCCGGGGGCACATGGACCGCTGGAGTATCGTCGGGGTAAGCCGCGAACCACTGCGCCGGGTCGCTCAATTGGGCGAACAGCCGCTCAAGTGCGGCAACGTCGACCAAGCGCCCGTAGCACACCTGCTCGACCTGGGTGAACATAGTCTCCAGCAACAACGCGGCTTGCTGTGCGAACACATCACCCTCGACCGGGAACGCCTGCCAAGCCATTTCATCGAACCGGTAGTTGAGAGCCAATTCGTTGCGCAGGGCCACGGCGAAGGCGCTCATCGACTCAAACCTGCGCACCGTTCCCGAGGGAGCGCACCACAACACCACCTGACGCTCGTCCCACTCACCGGTTACCAGCAAATGGCAGAGCATGTGGTCCCAACGCTCATCACCCGCCTTGAGGCTGGCCTGCACGAAACTCACCGGCGGCTGATCGCTGCCGCCACGCAGCACGCCACGGATACAAGCCTGCTCCTGCGCATCCAGGCCCTGCAAAGACAAACCACGCAACAGAGACGTCCTCAACAACAGCTGGATCCAACGGTCTCGGCTGACACCCGCTTCACCGATTCCTTTCCAGTAATCGAGTTGCGCGTTGCAGAAGTGTTGCGGCAATTGCTCGATCAACGCATTGAGCGATGCGCTCAGGTCAGGGAGCTGGCGCGTATCCAGAGCATGTGTGGAACCGTAGAAGCGGTAGGGCTCGACTAAGCCGAGGTTGTGATGACGCCCTTGCACAGGCTGCAGGTCAACGCTGTAGCTCTGTAGAAAGCCTAGGAGTAGCCAGTCGACGATTGGCTGTGTGGTCCAGTAGGGCGTCGAAGGGTCGGGACTGTCTAACATGAACACATCGGCAGAGGGCAGGGTCGGCTGCGCGAAAGCGAGCCATGGCAGTTCCGCCTGCAAGGCCTTGAGCAACTGTTCGCTGGCGACTTGGCGCAGCGTGGGGCGAGCGCTGAAATGCAACGCAACTGCTCGGTTGAAATCAAATGTAGGGGCGCTGGAAGTAGGCATGCGTATGCTCCTGATTGATGAACAGCCAGCATCACGCTCCAGTTCGCGCTTCAGGTGTTACATATTGCATGCAGAATCGAAAAGGCCCTGCTTGTGGCAGGGCCTTCTTCCAGGGCTTATCACGTGTACACACGCCCAAACAACTGGCTGAATCAGGCTGGGCTGTTCCACAGCTCAGCGAACACAGCCTGGGCCTGCGCCTGCGTCAAACGGCCTCGATGCAACCGCTCGCCACGCTCAGCCAGTGCCTGAGCATCCTGCCAACCCATGAAACGCTGCTCCCACGTTTTCAGATGACCTGCGGTGAACGCCGCCGGCAGCGCATCGTGAGTTGCAAAATGAAAGTGCGCAGCCCAGATGATCTTGCCGGGCTTACCGCCCGGAGCGCCGCGCAGTTGGATCGAATATTCGTCCATGGCTGAACCGTCCTTGAGCAGTTGGCGATTACCTTTGCTCTTGATCAGCAACCGTTTTTGTTCGTGCAAGTAGAGCAAGCCGTCCGCTTCAGGGTAAGGCGTGTTGGCATAAGCCTTGACCAACAGGTCCTGACGCCGCTGCGGCCAACTGCCCAGAACCTCGACCAGTTTTTTGTGGGAGAAACCGCCTTCTTCGGCCAAGGCACCAGCAAGCCTTTCGAGACGATCAATATGATCGTCAACCGTGTTTTTCAGGTCGCGAATGTTCAGGCCTTGGCGGGTGAGTGCCTCCAGTCTCTGCTCCAGCGGTTTATCCAGGGCAAGCTCATCGAGCGCTTGCTTGACCAATTCCGCCCGAGCACCGTCGGGAACCACGGGGACCGGCACACGCTCGATCCAGACCCCCTCCACCAGGTCGAAGCGTTTGAGCACGGCATGCTCAAACGTTCGACCGGCTACCTCGACCACAGGGACACCATCGACATCGACCTCGCGACCTATGGCAATCTGGCCATCGCGGCCATACACCACGCGTTGCTGGGACTGTTCGATGGGATAAGGACGACGCTGGGGCGCCAAGGGGACTCGGCTTTCCAACGCCCGTGTCGCGTCGATCAGCATGGCATTGGCCGACTGCTTCAACGCCTTCATATCCCGCTCGAAGGCCTCCAGCATTGCCAGGTCAACGAACGCACCCCCCTCACGCTTGATGTCGATGGCGTTGATGATCGCGGTGCTGTACTCATCCCACGCCACCTGCAACACTTCGATCCGGTCGGCTGCCGACAGATTGCTCAACGGCAGTTGCGCGTGGGCATTGGAGGCGACACTCAGCGCTGGGCTCATCAGCCGCTCGCGATAGCCCAGCAGCGTCTCGTATGCCCCTTCCTGCTCAAGCCCTAGGGACAGTTCCATGTGGTAAGCAGCCAGTTCGAAGATCATGTCTTGCGTCGTGATCGTACGGTTCGCGATCCAATCGCCGAGGGTAACGGCCTGACCATTACCCTCGGCGGCCGGGACCATTACATGATTTTCAGGCACCTGCACGATGTACTCATCCAACACGGCACTGGCTTCGACCATTTGCTGGCTAAACTCGGCGGCTAAGGGCAAATGCCGCTTGTACTCCATGTAGAGATCCCGCACCTCGCTGATCCGATGGCCGTGGATCGCTTTTTCGAGGCGAAGTAGCTCAGGGGAATCGGCAATCGTCGCCAGCCGCGCGATTATATTGTTGCCGTATCTGACGATCTCGACGCACGAATCCAGTCGCAACGCCGCCAGCATCTCTTTCGAGTGACGAGAAACAAGCGCAGGATGCCGGGTTTTCAACTCGATCGCGC
Source organism: Pseudomonas sp. NY15463 (assembly GCF_048068415.1). Lineage (NCBI taxonomy): Bacteria > Pseudomonadati > Pseudomonadota > Gammaproteobacteria > Pseudomonadales > Pseudomonadaceae > Pseudomonas > Pseudomonas sp. NY15463. The sequence goes on along the minus strand of NZ_JBLUQD010000003.1, from coordinate 524,219 downwards.
TATCAAGCCGCGTGATCAATTGCTTGTTCTGGTCGATCAACTCCCTTAGCGCTTTCACGTAATTCAGTGTTGCCTCTCGGTATTCAGCCTGCTTGCCGGCGATACGTCCCTGGACATCTGCTACCAACTGAGCACGTTGCTCGGCTTTCTCATCCGGCAACTGACTGAACCTGTCCAGCAGGGCGGCGAGCCTATCGAGCTCAGTTGCCAACTGCTGGATCTTGAGTTGCAGCCCCTGGGTTACCGGATGGCGCGCCTGCAAATCCTTGATCTGCGCATAGCAATCACTCAGCACGCGGTCAAATTGCCCTTGCGGCGCACCCCGTACGCGCCGCCCAGAACCACCAAACAGGAAGCCATCGGCCCTGACACGCCAAACGCCATCATCCACCAGCAGCGGGCCTGGTTCTCCGTGCGGACCAACGATGCGTCGCCCATGATCGTCATGCAACACCTGGTAGGACTTACCGCCGATCACGACATAAAACCGATCGCCCACACGCGCAAGACCGTTGGCCCGAATAGCATTCGTCAAATCGACGTTCGCCACGTAGGGCTCCAGAGTCTTGCTTTGTGCGGCAGGCCCCTGCCCCCAGCCATGGCCTTGCGAAACAGGACCTACCTGCTCGTAGAGCGAGCCAATGGTCTGACTCAAAGCGAATTCAGCCTGGGTCAAGGGTAGAGTGGCCAGGTCACGACGCGGGATGGCCCTGTAGACCGACTCGCCATGCAATACCCGACTGGGGGCGGCAACCTCAGGCTGGCGTTCGTGCAACAACGCCATTGCCACGGCCACGGCGACGTTCGCGCCCAGCAGCGTATCGGAAACACCACGCTCGGCATCGGAGGTTCTTTCGAGAAATGGCGAGAGCAAGCCCACCAAAGCGGCCACGCGCCCTAACAGCCCCGGCAACACGGGTGCGGCCAAGTCGAAGCACAGCCAGCCGAACTGCTTCAGCACTGCCCAGCGATGCTCTGCGTTGGACACCGACTGCCGATCCGCCAGTTCGACCACCGCAGCCCGCTTGCTGGCGAACATGCGCACGTCGATATCGGCCAAATAAGGGTTGAGCCTCAACCTTGGTGGCTCAACGCGCCCAGGCAGGATCGACGTGTCGAAAATCGGTCGATGCAAGTGTGGTTCGAGAAAACCGCCATTGGCATAGATGGCGCGCGCGTCTTCAGGTAACCAGGCCAGCACGCTGTCCTGCAACTCTCCAGGCTGGCTTACGGCAGCCATCAGTCCCGCTTGATCGTTGAACTGCAACAGTGTGCGTTGCGCATACAGCGGCCGATACAGCAACACCACCGACGGTTGTTTCAGCACGATTGCGTACATGCAGGCCACCGTGTCCAGTTGCGGGCGGTCTGACTGCGCCTGAAAGGCCAGTGGGGCGATATCCACATTCTCCTTCAAGTCCCTTGCGCTGCGGCAAAACTCCGCCAGCGCAGACCAGGCACTTTCGCTCAATTGGCCCTCGACCTTCGCCTTCAGGGCATCGAACAACAAGCCCGAGCGCTATTCGCGACCAAACAGCTGAGCGCGCAAGAGGAGTGTGCTGGGCTCATTGAGCACTTCGGCAGCGTGTTGCGGATAGGTACCGCCAATATCCACCTGTTCGATCAGCCGCGTGATGTAGACCGGGTTCATCCAGTCCATGATTTCCTGTTCCTGCCGGTGCCTGATGCCACTGACGACACCGCCAGAGAGGGCGTCCAGATGGCCGATGGCAAGCTCGGTAAGGGTCATGCTGCCCGCATCCTTGAGCGTGACAGGCAATTCTGGGTCCACAGAGGGATCAGGGATGGACACCGAGAGAATCAGGTCGTCCGGGAAGTAGTTGGCTTCGACCGGGTAGTCGGCAAGCAGCTGTTCACGCAGCCGACGCGCCGCATAGGCATGCAGATCTTCCAGATCACCCAGGGAGCTCTGCCCCTTGCTCAGCGCCTGCTCGATCGACGCATCCAGTAAAGCCTGCTGATACTCGAAGCGGTCACGACTGCTGGCGGTGAGCAGCCACTCGGGCAAGGCTGCGGCTGCGCCGATGGGGGCAGAGCGGTCCTCGTTGAGGAACAGTCGCGAGGGGTCACTCAACATCCCCATCACCGCTTCCAGCTCGGCACCGTCGGCCAATGCCGACAACTGAACACCCTCGATATCTTCAAGTAGCAGGTTCAGCAACATGCCTGATTGCTGCATGAAGACATCACCGTCCAAGGCACAACGGCGCCACGTGAGCTTGTCGAACCGGCAACCCCGTGCAAGAGACTCATGCAGGGCCGCGCTCAACGCAGCCAGATCGCCGAAGACGCTGATCGCGCCAGCAGGCGTACACCACAGGATCAGCTTGCGTTCGTCGCGCTCGGCCTCGATCAGCAAGTCCCCCGGCATGAACACCTGCTCGCTGTCGTCAGCGTCCCAGGAAAACGTCAGCGCACTGACTTCAATCCCGGTCCTGCCGAGCAGCACCTCGTTCAAGTAAGAGCGCTCGTCATCCTCCAGCCTGGCCCGCTTGACGCTATCGGCCAAGGTCATGCGCAGCGCCTGCTGCATCCAGCGGTGCCGGCCAACGCCATGCTCATCGGGGTTCGGGCGGGCCTCGGCGTTCCAATAGTCGAGTTGCGCTCGCTGAAAAGCCTCGATCAGCGACGCCAGGATGTCATCGAAAACCGCATTCATTTCAGACAAGCGCACGTTCAAGGCCTGCAAGCCACTGTGCTCGACCACTTCGTCGAGGCCCTTGGCGGGTGCCCCGGTACTCAGGTATTGCGACTCAGTGAATGCCGTAGCCCGGCCTTGCGCCAGCCCGTCGAGTAGCACAGAGCCCAAGCCCTGGAGCTCGATCTTGTCATCACGGATGAAGGCCACGCTGAAGCCTGCGACTGAGTCGATCTCGGGAAAATACGTGGGTAACTGCGGATAGCGCTCGACGAGCGCCTGGAATAGTTTGGCATCGAGCACCTGGCGCAACGTCGGGCGAGTTGCGAACTGCAGGGCGATAGCGTCTCTGAGCGTGAGGGTGGCAGGGTTTTCGGTGGGAAGGGTCATGCGCTTGGCTCCAGCCAGATAAAGAAGCCAGTACCTTGTGCAACCCTGCCACCGAACAGGTGCTACATAAGTCTTCACCTGCCAGGCACGCTACCTGGCAGGTGAAAGGTGCATCCTCAGCTGTACACGCGCCCCAGCAACTGGCGGTGGCTTTCGAACTGATCCAACACATCGCGCACGATCTGCTCGCGGGTAAAGCCCATCAGGTCGTACTCCTGACTGCCATCGTGCAGGTACACCTCGGCGCGGTAGAAGCGCTGGCGCACTTCAGGCTCGCCTTCGACCGGCGCCTCGCTCGGCGCAGCCAGGTAACCGTCTAGGCTGGCTTCATAGACGAACGGGTTGCCCTCCTCCATCAGCACCCGCAGGCCCATCATGCTGCGCGCCTGACCAACCCGGGTTTCCACTTCGAAGCCCAGGGTGCGCAACTGTTCCGCCGCCTCCTTGAGCGCAGGGCTGACCTGCTTGTCCATGAAGCGCTGTACCACTGCCTGGGTCGGCTGCAAGTCGAGCTGGCTCAGGCGCTCGCTGAAACCGCGCCGGCCACGCGCGGCCAACTCGGCGCGCTCGCTTTCGACGGCGACGTCCTGCTTCATGGCCTTCATCAGGCCGAACATGAACAGCACCAGCACCACCGAGAACGGCAAGCCGGCCAGCACCACCATGGTCTGCATGGCCTCGAAGTTGCCGGCGAACAGCAGGCCAATGGTCACCAAAGTGATCACCACCGACCAGAACACCACCATCCAGTGCGGGGCGTCTTCGTCCACCTGGCCGCCTTTGCACGACAAGTTGGCCATCATCACAGCGCCGGAATCGGCTGGGGTGAGGAACAGCACGAAGCCCACGAATACCGCCACACCAATCACGATCTTGGCGGCTGGGAAGTACTCCAGCAATTGGTAGATCGACATCGACGGCTGTTCGAGCGCGGTCTTGCCCAACTCCACCGCCCCTTGGTTGATCACCAGGTCCAGCGCGGTGTTGCCGAAGATCGACAGCCACGCCAGGGTGAAGCCCAGCGGGATCAACAGCACGCCGCTAACCAGCTGGCGCACGGTACGACCCTTGGAGATACGCGCGATGAACATGCCCACGAACGGGCCCCAGGAAATCCACCAGGCCCAGTAGAACACGGTCCACAGACCCAGCCAGCGCTCGGACTTGTCGCCCGAGCCTTCGTATACGTAGAGGTCGAAGGTCTTGAGCACCAGGCCGTTGAGGTAATCGCCGATGTTCTGCACGAAACCATTGAACAGGTGCAGGGTGTTGCCGGCTAGCAGGACGAAGATCAGCAGACCGCTGAAGAGTAGGATATTCAGGTTGGACAGGCGACGAATGCCGTTCTCCACACCCGACACCGCCGCCACGGTGGCAACACCGGCCATCACCAGGATCACCACCAGCAGGTTGGTCTTGCTGTGGTCCATGCCGAACAGGTATTCCAGGCCTGAGGCCACCTGCATCGAACCAATACCCAGGTTGGTCACCAGGCCCAGCAGGGTCACGAACATGCCGAAGATGTCCACGGCATGCCCGGCACCGCCTTTGACCCAACGCTCACCGACCAGCGGATACAGCGCCGAACGCAATGCCAGCGGCTGGTTATGGCGATAAGCGAAGTAGCCCACGGCCAGGCCTACCAGGGCGTAGATCGCCCAGCCGTGCAGCCCCCAGTGCAGGAAGGTCAGTTGCAGGCCCTGACGCGCAGCTTCGAGGCTGGCGGGCGTGCCCTCGGGCGGATTGAAGTAGTGATCCAGCGGTTCGGATGCACCGAAGTACAGCAGCGAGATACCAATACCGGAAGAGAACAGCATGCCGGCCCAGGCGCCGTAGCTGAAATCGGGGGTGTCGTCCTTGCCGCCAAGCTTGAGCTTGCCGAAATCGGAGAAGGCCAAGTAGATGACGAACAGCAGGTAACCGCAGATCACCAGCATGTAGTACCAGCCGAACGTGCGCGTCAGCCACTTCTGGGCAACGCCAAGCACTTGGCCTGCGGTTTCGGGTACAGCGATCAGCAAGGCAGTCAGAACAAGGATCATCATCGCCGAGGTGAAGAACACCACGCGATTGACCCGTACCCGCTCGGCGGGGGGCTTAGTCAGGGAGGCAGAACTCATTGCACGAATGCTCCGGGGAGTGCGGCAGTGGAGGCTAATCAGTCTTTTCCCGAGCAATTGGTGCCATAGCCCCACTGCTACAGGTGTTATAAAAGCACCCTGAAAACCGTGATCCCGAATAGAACGCTGCAAAAAAACCAGACCGGAGGACTGCCGCGATGCCGCACCCTGCATCAACAGTGCGCGCATTCGCCACAGCCACCTGGCCCGCTCCAAGGGCCGACCGCGCAGTCGATGACCGCTCGGCAGAATCTGTCATTCGCAGCGCCCGTGCCCGTCAACGCCTTGTATTCCGGGGGTTACGCGATTTTCCGGGGTGCCAATCCGTGTCCCTTTGACCGCCTGAAAAACTGTCAATGGCACAAATTGTCGCAGAGCTTATTCTTTATTGATTGAACGTTCAATCAAAACAAAATAGACTGGTCTTCGCCGAGTCAGCCGCTGGTCGTCTGCTCGCAGGCCTGAGGAGAAAGCAAGATGCCCAAGGTCGGTATGCAACCCATCCGCCGCCAGCAGTTGATCGAAGCCACCCTGCAGGCGGTCGATCAGGTCGGACTGGGAGATGCCAGCATTGCGCTGATTGCCCGTTTGGCCGGTGTGTCGAACGGCATCATCAGTCACTACTTTCAGGACAAGAACGGCCTGATCGCAGCGACGATGGGCTACATCATGAGCATGCTCAACGAGGGCGTGGCCGCACGCCGCCAGGCCCTGACGGACGACAGCCCGCGCGCCCACCTGAAAGTGATCATCGAGGGCAACTTCGATGCCAGCCAGGTGAATGGCCCGGCGATGAAAACCTGGCTGGCCTTCTGGGCCTCCAGCATGCACCAGCCGGCTTTGCACAGGTTGCAGCGGATCAACGATCACCGCTTGTACTCCAACCTGTGCTGCCAGTTCCGCCGCGCCTTGCCGCTCTACCATGCGCGCAAGGCCGCCCGCGGCCTGGCAGCCTTGATCGACGGACTCTGGTTGCGTGGCGCCTTGTCGGGTGATGAGTTCGACACCGATCAGGCGATACGCATCGCTTACGAATACATGGATCTACAACTGGCTAAACAGCACACCCTGGGCACTCATGGCCAGGCCGCTGATCCAACGCGCACGGCGAACGCCAACCCGGCAGGAGCCTGACGCGCCAGCCAACCACTCACTGCACTTGCGAGGACACTATGGCCCGTTTCGGAACGCAAAAACTCTACATTGATGGTGCTTACGTCGACGCTGGCAGCGACGCCACCTTCGAAGCCATCAACCCGGCCACCGGCGAAGTCCTCGCCCATGTGCAGCGTGCGACCCAAGCCGACGTCGAGAAGGCCGTCGAAAGCGCCGAGCGCGGCCAAAAAGTCTGGGCAGCGATGACTGCCATGCAGCGTTCGCGCATTCTGCGCCGCGCCGTCGACATCCTGCGTGAGCGCAACGACGAGCTGGCCATGCTGGAAACCCTGGACACCGGCAAGGCGTACTCCGAAACCCGTTATGTCGACATCGTCACCGGCGCCGATGTGCTTGAGTACTACGCAGGCCTGGTGCCGGCCATCGAAGGCGAGCAGATCCCGCTGCGCGAATCCTCCTTCGTCTACACCCGCCGCGAGCCGCTGGGCGTGACCGTGGGTATCGGCGCCTGGAACTACCCGATCCAGATCGCCCTGTGGAAGTCCGCCCCGGCGCTTGCTGCCGGCAACGCGATGATCTTCAAGCCGTCGGAAGTCACCTCGCTGACCACCCTGAAACTGGCCGAGATCTACACCGAAGCTGGCCTGCCGAACGGCGTATTCAACGTCCTGACCGGCAGCGGCCGTGAAGTCGGCACCTGGCTGACCGAGCACCCACGCATCGAGAAGGTTTCCTTCACCGGCGGCACCACCACCGGCAAGAAAGTCATGGCCAGCGCCTCGAGCTCGTCGCTCAAGGAAGTCACCATGGAACTGGGCGGCAAGTCGCCGCTGATCATCTGCGACGACGCCGACCTGGACAAGGCCGCCGACATCGCCATGATGGCCAACTTCTACAGCTCCGGCCAGGTCTGCACCAACGGCACCCGCGTGTTCGTACCGGCGGCCATGAAAGCGGCATTCGAAGCCAAGATCGCCGAGCGTGTAGCGCGTATCCGCGCGGGCAACCCGGAAGACGAGAACACCAACTTCGGCCCGCTGGTCAGCTTCGCCCACATGGAAAACGTGCTGGGCTACATCGCCAAGGGCAAGGCAGAAGGTGCCCGCGTGCTGTGCGGCGGCGAGCGCCTGAGCGAAGGTGACTTCGCCAAGGGCGCCTTCGTCGCCCCGACCGTGTTCACCGACTGCACCGACGACATGACCATCGTCAAGGAAGAGATTTTCGGGCCGGTGATGAGCATCCTCAGCTACGAGACCGAGGAAGAAGTCATCCGCCGTGCCAATGACACCGAATACGGCCTGGCCGCGGGTGTGTGCACCAACGACATCACCCGCGCCCACCGCATCATCCACAAGCTCGAAGCCGGCATCTGCTGGATCAACGCCTGGGGTGAATCGCCGGCAGAAATGCCGGTCGGTGGCTACAAGCAGTCCGGCGTCGGTCGCGAGAACGGCATCAGCTCGCTGGCTCAGTACACGCGCATCAAATCGGTCCAGGTCGAACTGGGCGGCTACTCGTCGGTCTTCTGACAGACCGCTGCAAGCCGCTAGCTTCAAGCTGCAAGAAAGAGCCGGTCGGCGTCAGGCCACCGGCCCTTGCAGCTCCAATCCATCGCGAGCTTCACCTGGCTGCTTTTTCTTGCAGCTTGTCGCCCGAAACTCGCCGCTGCTTCCGGAGGAAGCCTCATGGAATACGATTACATCATCGTCGGTGCCGGTTCCGCCGGTAACACCCTGGCCACCCGCCTGACCGAAGACGCAGGCGTCAAGGTTCTGCTGCTGGAAGCCGGTGGCCCCGACTACCGCTTCGACTTCCGCACCCAGATGCCAGCCGCGCTGGCCTTCCCGCTGCAAGGCCGGCGCTACAACTGGGCCTACGAGACTGACCCTGAGCCGTTCATGGACGGCCGCCGCATGGAATGTGGCCGTGGCAAGGGCCTGGGCGGCTCCTCGCTGATCAACGGCATGTGCTACATCCGCGGCAACGCCATGGACTTCGACGGCTGGGCAGAGCTGCCAGGCCTGGAAGACTGGACCTACCTGGACTGCCTGCCGTACTTCCGCAAAGCGGAAACCCGAGACATCGGCCCGAACGACTATCACGGCGGCGACGGCCCAGTCAGCGTGGCCACGCCGAAAGCCGGCAACAACCCGCTGTTCCACGCCATGGTCGAAGCTGGTGTACAGGCCGGCTACCCGCGCACCGAAGACCTCAACGGCTACCAGCAGGAAGGTTTCGGCCCGATGGACCGTTCGGTGACCAAGAACGGCCGCCGCTCCAGCACCGCCCGAGGCTACCTGGATCAGGCCAAGAAGCGCCCGAACCTGACCATCGTCACCCACGCCCTGACCGACCGTATCCTGTTCGACGGCAAACGCGCCGTTGGCGTGACCTATCTGGTCGGTGACAGCGAGGAGCGCATCGAAGCCCGCGCGCGCAAGGAAGTCATCGTCAGTTCCGGGGCCATCGCGTCGCCGCAGTTGCTGCAACGCTCCGGCGTTGGTCCGCGCGCCCTGCTCGAAAGCCTCGACATCCCGGTGGTCCACGACCTGCCCGGTGTTGGCGAGAACCTGCAGGACCATCTGGAGCTGTACCTGCAGTACGCCTGCACCCAGCCGGTGTCGCTGTATCCTTCGCTGCTGTGGTGGAACCAGCCGGCCATCGGCGCCGAGTGGCTGTTCAACGGCACCGGTATCGGCGCCAGCAACCAGTTCGAGGCAGGCGGCTTCATCCGTACTCGCCCCGAGTTCAAGTGGCCGAACATCCAGTACCACTTCCTGCCGGTCGCGATTAACTACAACGGCTCCAACGGCGTGAAGGAGCACGGCTTCCAGGCGCACATGGGTTCGATGCGCTCGCCTGCCCGTGGGCGTATCCAGGCCAAGTCGAAGGATCCGCGCCAGCACCCAAGCATCCTGTTCAACTACATGTCCACCGAACAGGACTGGCAGGAATTCCGTGACGGCATCCGCCTGACCCGCGAGATCATGGCCCAGCCGGCGCTGGATCCGTACCGTGGCCGCGAGATCAGCCCAGGCGAGCACGTGCAAACGGACGAAGAACTGGACAAGTTCATCCGCGAGCATGCCGAAACCGCCTTCCACCCATCCTGCTCGTGCAAGATGGGCACCGACGACATGGCCGTGGTCGATGGTGAAGGTCGCGTGCATGGCATGCAGGGTCTGCGTGTCGTCGATGCCTCGATCATGCCGCTGATCATCACCGGTAACCTCAACGCCACCACGATCATGATCGCCGAGAAGATTTCGGACAAGATTCGTGGCCGCAAGCCGCTGCCACGCAGCACGGCCAAGTACTACGTGGCAGGTGATGCACCGGTGAAGGGCAAGCCGATGCGTGAGGTGAAGCAGGCGTAAGCCTGTACTGGCCTCTTCGCGGGCAAGCCCGCTCCCACAGGGACTGCACTGCCCTTGAGGCCAGTGGTATTCCGGTGGGAGCGGGCTTGCCCGCGAAAGGGCCCACTCCGGCAACACAAGAAAAGGCACCCTTCGGGGTGCCTTTTTTCATATGCAGAAACGCTTTACAGCCTGCCAATTCATCAGGTTAGAATCGATTGGCACGCGACCTGCTAGTTCATCTTTGCAGGTCGTCACCCCCCGCGATGTATCGGAGTAATTGCCCTTGGATGCGAGCACCATCAACAGCCTGTTCCTGATCGGCGCACTGCTGGTCGGAGCAAGTATTCTGGTCAGCTCGCTGTCATCGCGCCTGGGCATCCCCATTCTCGTCATCATCCTCGCCGTCGGCATGGTCGCCGGGGTGGACGGTGGCGGCATCATCTTCAACAACTACCCGACCGCCTACTTGGTGGGTAACTTGGCCTTGGCCGTAATCCTGCTGGACGGCGGCCTGCGCACCCGGGTAGCGAGCTTTCGCGTCGCCCTGTGGCCAGCCCTGTCGCTGGCCACGGTTGGCGTGCTGATCACCACCGGGCTGACGGGCATGATCGCCGCCTGGCTGTTCAACCTGAGCCTGATCCAAGGCCTGCTGATCGGCGCCATCGTCGGTTCCACCGACGCGGCGGCAGTGTTCTCGCTGCTCGGCGGCAAGGGCCTGAACGAGCGGGTCACCGCGACGCTTGAGATCGAATCGGGCAGCAACGACCCAATGGCGGTATTTCTCACCGTCACCCTGATCGACATGATCGCCAGCGGCCAGACCGGCCTGCACTGGAGTTTGCTCACCCACCTGGTTCGCGAGTTCGGCATCGGCAGCCTGCTGGGCCTGGGCGGCGGCTGGCTGATGCTGCAACTGGTCAACCGTATCAACCTGGCGGGCGGGCTGTACCCGATCCTGGTCGTGGCGGGCGGGCTGGTGGTGTTTTCGCTGACCAACGCCCTGCACGGCAGCGGCTTCCTGGCCGTGTACCTATGCGGCCTGGTGCTGGGCAACAAGCCGATCCGCAGCCGTCACGGCATCCTGCATATGCTCGATGGCATGGCCTGGCTGGCGCAGATCGGCATGTTCCTGGTGCTGGGCCTGCTGGTCACGCCCCATGACCTGCTGCCCATCGCTGTCCCCGCGCTGTGCCTGGCCCTGTGGATGATTCTGGTGGCGCGCCCACTTTCGGTGGTCGCGGCGCTGTTGCCGTTCAAAGCGTTCCATGGCCGCGAGAAAGCCTTCATCAGTTGGGTAGGCCTGCGCGGCGCGGTGCCGATCATTCTCGCAGTGTTCCCGTTGATGGCCGGCCTACCGGACGCGCAGCTGTTCTTCAACCTGGCGTTCTTCATCGTGCTGATCTCGCTGCTGGTGCAAGGCACCAGCCTGCCGTGGATGGCCAAGCTGCTGAAGGTCACCGTACCGCCGGACCCGGCGCCGATCTCGCGCTCCGCACTGGAGGTGCACATCACCAGCGAGTGGGAGCTGTTCGTCTATCGCCTGGGGGCCGAAAAGTGGTGCATCGGCGCCGCCCTGCGCGAGCTGAAAATGCCCGAAGGCACGCGGATTGCCGCGCTGTTTCGCGGTGAGCAGCTGTTGCACCCTTCGGGCAGCACGGTGCTGGAGGTCGGCGACATGCTCTGCGTGATCGGCCACGAACACAACCTGCCGGCACTGGGCAAGCTGTTCAGCCAGGCGCCACAGCGCGGCCTGGACCTGCGCTTCTTCGGCGACTTCGTGCTCGAAGGCGATGCCGAGTTGGGTGCGGTGGCCACCCTGTATGGCCTGAAACTCGATGGCCTGGACGCGAAAATGCCGCTTGCGCAGTTCATCCGACAAAAGGTCGGAGGCGCTCCAGTGGTAGGCGATCAGATCGAATGGCACGGCACGATCTGGACGGTCGCGGTCATGGACGGGAACAAGATCCAGAAAGTCGGCGTCAGATTCCCCGAAGGAACCCGGCCAAGCCCTGGGTTGTTCCTCTAAACTCCGATTGGCCTTGTCGTACAAGAATGCTGCCTATGTCCCTGCGCGTTTATTGCCACGCAGCCCTGCTTGGGCTGTGCCTGACCCTGTCGTTCGCCGCCACCGCGGCGCAGGTCCCGACTACCCCTGGCATCCAGAACAGCCTCGACAAGATCGCCGAGCGCAAACTCCCTGAAGCCGAACAGAAAGCCGTGCAGCAGGTGCTGGAACAGACCCTGGCACTGCTGTCGAGCAAGGAAGACAGCGAGCAGAAGCTCGCCGACCTCAAGCAGCAGTTGGCCGGTGCGCCACAACAGATCCGCGAAAGCCAGCGCGAGCTGATCAAGCTCAAGGGCGCGGTCAGCGTACCGGTGACCCAGCGCTACGCCAGCCTCAACGTGCCGCAACTGGAGCAGATGCTCAGCGAGCGCAGCACCCAGCAAGGCGAGCTGCAAAAAGCCCTGACCGAGGCCAACAGCCTGATCATCAACGCCCAGACCCGCCCAGAGCGCGCCCAGGCCGAGATCAGCGCTAACCAGACGCGCATCCAGCAAATCAACAACAGCCTCAAGTCCGGCAAGGACAATGGCAAGCCGCTGACCAGCGACCTGCGCAACCAGCTCAACGCCGAGCAAGCCTCGCTCAACGCCCTGACCCTGCTGCGCCGCCAGGAGTTGGCCGGCAACAGCCTGCTGCAAGACCTAGGCAACGCCCAGCACGACCTGCTGATTGAGCGTGCCGCGCGTCTGGAACAAGAAATCCAGGACTTGCAGACGCTGATCAACGACAAGCGCCTGGCCCAGTCGCAACAGACCGTCACACAGCAATCGCTGGAAGCGCAAAAGGCTGGCGGCAGCACCCTGCTGGCCAATGAAAGCGCGGCCAACCTCAAGCTCTCCGACTACTTGCTCAAAAGCACCGACCGCCTCAACGAACTGACCCAACAGAACCTCAAGGCCAAGCAGCAACTCGACAGCCTGAGCCAGGCCGACCAGGCGCTGGATGAGCAGATCAACGTGCTCAAGGGCAGCCTGCTGCTATCCAAGATCCTCTACAAGCAGAAACAGGCCCTTCCGCACCTGAAACTGGACCGTGACCTGGCCGACCAGATCGCCGACATCCGCCTGTACCAGTTCGAGATCAACCAACAGCGCGAACAAATGAGCAGCCCGTCCAGCTATGTCGACAAGCTGCTGGCCGCCCAGCCCCAGGAAGATGCCACGCCAGCGTTGCGCAAAGCCCTGCTGGAAGTGGCGATCACCCGCAGCGACCTGCTCGAACGGCTGAACCGCGAGCTGTCGGCCCTGCTCAACGAGTCGATCACCCTGCAACTGAACCAGAAACAACTGCTCGGCACAGCGCAGAACCTGCGCACCACGCTTGAAGAGCAGATGTTCTGGATTCCCAGCAACAAGCCACTGGACTGGGAATGGCTCAGCTACGTGCCGCAACGCCTGGCTGACCAGGTCGCCAGTCTGCCGTGGGGCTCGGGAGTCAGTGAAGTAGCCGATGGACTGATTCAGCGGCCGCTGCTGTTCCTGCCACTGCTGCTAGTGATCGGCGCACTGCTTTGGCGGCGCAAGGCGCTGTACCGGCGCCTGGGCAAGGTCCACCAGGACATCGGCCACTTCAAGCGCGACAGCCAGTGGCACACGCCCCAGGCGATTCTCATCAACATCCTGCTGGCCATGCCGCTGGCCCTGGCCCTGGCCCTGGGCAGCTACGCCCTACAAATCGACGCCCGCGGACAAAACGCCAACCTCGGTGCGGCGCTGTGGCAACTGGCCCAAGCCTGGCTGGTGTTCTACACCGCCTACCGCATCCTCGCCCCCGGCGGGGTCGCCGAGATCCACTTCCGCTGGCACAAGCCGCAGGTCGAATTCCTACGTGCCTGGGTGCGCCGGTTGGGGACCGTGGTCATGGCCCTGGTGGGCGTGGTGGCCGTGGCCGAACATCAGCCTTCGGCGCTGGCCGACGACGTGCTGGGCATCGGCGTGGTACTCGCTTGCTACGCCCTGATGGCCTGGTTGCTGAGCCGCCTGCTGCTGAGCAGCCCGGCGCACCGCAATACCTCGCTGTTCCGCAAGGCGGTCGGGGTGGCCTTTACCGCATTGCCCATCGCGCTGTTCGTGGCGGTGTGCTTCGGCTACTACTACACCGCGCTCAAGCTCACCGACCGGCTCATCTACACCCTGTACCTGCTGCTGTTCTGGCTGGTGATCGAGGCGGCCTTCGTGCGCGGCCTGTCGGTCGCAGCGCGGCGCCTGGCCTACCAACGCGCCCTGAGCAAGCGTCAGGCGGCCAAGGAAGGGCTAGATGGCGAAGTGGTGGTCGAAGAGCCGACGCTGGACATCGAACAAGTCAACCAGCAGTCGCTACGACTGATCCGCCTGGCCTTGCTGGGTGGCTTCATCGGCGGGCTGTACTGGGTGTGGGCAGACCTGATCACGGTGTTCGCCTACCTGAACAACATCACCCTCTACGAATACACCAGCGGTACAGGCGCGGCGGCCAGCATGGTGCCGATCAGCCTGGGCGACCTGCTCGGCGCACTGGTGATCGCCGGCATCACCATGGCCTTGGCCAGCAACCTGCCGGGCCTGCTCGAGGTGCTGGTGCTGTCGCGCCTGAACCTGGCCCAGGGCAGCGCCTACGCGATCACCACGTTGTTGTCCTATGTGATAGCCGGGGTGGGCATCGTCAGCACCCTGGCCACCCTCGGCGTCAGCTGGGACAAGCTGCAATGGCTGGTGGCGGCATTGTCACTGGGCCTGGGCTTCGGCATGCAGGAGATCTTCGCCAACTTCATTTCCGGCATCATGATCCTGTTCGAGCGCCCGGTACGCATCGGCGACACCATCACTATCGGCAATTTGTCCGGCACGGTGAGCCGTATCCGCATCCGCGCCACCACCATTACCGACTTCGACCGCAAGGACATCATCGTCCCCAACAAGACCTTCATCACCGGCCAATTGATCAACTGGTCGCTGACCGACACAGTCACCCGGGTCACGCTGAAGCTGGGCATCGACTACGGCTCGGACCTGGACCTGGTCCGCGACCTGCTGCTCAAGGGCGCCCACGAAAATCCACGGGTACTCAAGGACCCGGAGCCGATCGTGTACTTCCTGAACTTCGGCGAAAGCTCACTGGACCATGAGCTGCGCATGCATGTGCGCGACCTGGGCGACCGCAACCCGACCCTGGATGAGCTGAACCGCTACATCAATCGCGAGTTCAAGGCCCACGACATCAAGATCTCAGTGCGCCAGGTGGAGGTATTCCTGATGGATACCAAGAACGGCAAGCAGCAGTTGATCCCCATGGACGGCAAGCCTGATAGCACACCTGGGGCCTGAAACGCCTCGAATACTTTATTCTGTGGTCATTCCGCGCGAGGGGCCTTACCGCCAGCCCTTGGCATCGATTTCCAGGAGCAGCCCGTGACGACCCTCGACCACCTGACCTTCGACAACCGCTTCGCCCGCCTGGGCGATACGTTCTCCACCGAGGTTCTGCCCGACCCCATCGCCGAACCGCGCCTGGTGGTCGCCAGCGAGGCCGCCATGCGGCTGCTCGACCTCGACCCAGCCGAAGCCGAACTACCGGTCTTCGCCGAGCTGTTCAGCGGCCACAAGCTGTGGGCCGAGGCCGAGCCTCGGGCAATGGTCTATTCCGGCCATCAGTTCGGCGCGTACAACCCACGCCTGGGCGATGGCCGCGGCCTGTTGCTGGGCGAGGTGGTCAATGACCTGGGCGAGCACTGGGACCTGCACCTCAAGGGCGCAGGCCAGACGCCTTACTCGCGTATGGGTGACGGCCGTGCGGTGCTGCGCTCCTCAATCCGCGAATTTCTCGCCAGCGAGGCGCTGCACGCCCTGGGCATCCCCAGCAGCCGCGCCCTGTGCGTGATCGGCTCAAGCACCCCGGTGTGGCGCGAAACCCGTGAAAGCGCCGCCATGCTGCTGCGCCTGGCCCAGAGCCACGTGCGCTTCGGCCACTTCGAATACTTCTACTACACCAAGCAGCCCGAGCAGCAGCGCGTGCTGCTCGAGCATGTGCTGCAACAGCATTACCCCGAATGCCTGGATGCCGAGCAGCCGTTCCTGGCCATGTTCCGCACCATCGTCGAGCGCAACGCCGAGTTGGTCGCGCGTTGGCAGGCCTATGGTTTCTGCCATGGGGTGATGAATACCGACAACATGTCGATCCTTGGCATCACCTTCGACTTCGGTCCCTACGCCTTCCTCGACGACTTCGACGCTAACTTCATCTGCAACCACTCCGACGACCGTGGCCGCTACAGCTACGCCAACCAGGTGCCGATTGCCCACTGGAACCTCAGCGCCCTGGCCCAGGCGCTGACCACAGTGATCGAGGTGGAGCCACTCAAGCGCACGCTGGAGCTGTTCCTGCCGCTGTACCAGGCCCACTACCTTGACCTGATGCGCCGTCGCCTGGGTTTGACCTGCGCCGAGGACGACGACATGGCGCTGGTCGAGCGCCTGTTGCAGCGCATGCAAAGTGGCGGCGTGGACTACACCCTGTTCTTCCGTCGTCTGGGCGATCAGCCGGTGGCGGAGGCGTTGCAGCAGGTGCGCAATGACTTTATCGACTTGGCCGGCTTCGATGCCTGGGGCGCCGAATACCTGGCCCGTTGCCAGCGCGAGCCGGGTAACGCCGAAGGCCGGCGCGCGCGCATGCATGCGGTCAACCCGCTGTACATCCTGCGCAACTACCTGGCCCAAAAAGCCATCGAGGCCGCAGAAGGTGGTGACTACAGCGAGGTACGGCGACTGCATCAGGTGTTGAGCAAGCCGTTCGAAGAACAGGACGGCATGCAGGCGTATGCCGAGCGGCCGCCTGAGTGGGGCAAGCACCTGGAGATCAGCTGTTCATCCTGAATCCTGGGGCTGCGCAACAGCCCCAACATTATCAAGGAGATAAAATGTCCAACCCCCTGGTAATCCCCTGCCCCCACTGCAACGGCCTGAGCCGACTGCCCGCCGACCGCCTGGGTGACAGCCCAAAGTGCGGTCGCTGCAAGCAAGACATGCTGCTAACCCGCCCGTTCGACCTTAGCCAAGGCAACTACAGCGCCCAGATCAAGGGCGACCTGCCACTGCTGCTGGATGTCTGGGCCGACTGGTGCGGCCCATGCAAGAGCTTCGCGCCGGTGTTCGAGCAAGCCGCCCGCCAACTCACCGGCCGCTGCCGCCTGGCCAAGCTCGACAGCGAAGCCAACCGCAACCTGGCAGGAGAACTGGGCATCCGCTCGATCCCCAGTCTGATCCTGTTTAAAAATGGCCGCGAAGTGAGCCGCCAGGCCGGCGCGTTGCCACTCCCGTCATTGCTGGAGTGGCTGCGCGGGCAGGGAGTCTAGGCGCTACGTTCGAGCAGATCGTGCAGTTCAACGAACTGCTGCGTCAGCTTGTGCCGGGGTTCCAGGTGGATCAGCGGCAGGCTGGCATGGTGGGATTCGCGCATCTTCACCGAACTCCCCAGGTACACCGGCAGTACCGGCAAGCCTTCGGCCAGCAGTTCGTCGAGCATTTGTTGCGGCAGGCTAGCCCGCGACTGGAACTGGTTGACCACGATGCCTTCGACGACCAACTCGTCGTTGTGATCTTCCTTGAGCTCGTCGATCTCAGCCAGCAGGCCATACAGTGCCTGACGGGAAAAACTGTCGCAATCGAAGGGAATTAGCACGCGATCAGCGGCAATCAGCGCAGAAACCGCATAGAAATTCAGCGCAGGTGGCGTGTCGATGTAGATCCGATCGTAATCGTCGTCGAGCGCTTCGAGCAGTTTGCGCAGCTTGTTGATCTTGTGCTTGGCCTCAAGCTTGGGCTGTAGGTCAGCCAGCTCCGGTGTGGCGGTGACGACATGCAGATTGTCGAACGGGGTTTCGTAGATATCGACCGTGTTCTTCTTGGCGAACGGCCCGCTGGACAACGACTGCTTGAAGAAATCGGCGATGCCCATGGGAATATCGTCGCCAGTGAGCCCCGTCAGGTACTGGGTCGAGTTGGCCTGGGCATCCAGGTCGATCAGCAGGGTCCGATAGCCTTCGCTGGCACTCACCGCCGCCAGGTTGCAGGCAATGCTCGACTTGCCCACGCCACCTTTCTGATTGAATACCACGCGCCGCATGATTGACCTCCGTGTTTCAACGAATGCCCGAGTATGTGACCAGTGCTGCGGTTTAGCCAGCACCTTCGGGCATTTCCAGAGCCGCCAGCAGCTCGACGAACGCGCTGGCCATGGCCGATGCCGACGCCTCACGGCGCACCAGCCAGACCGCCGTCATTGCCTCCTCGTCCAACAGCGTGCGGTACACCACGCCCTCGATGCGCATGCGCTGGAACGACGCCGGTAGCACCGACACCCCAAGCCCTGCCGACACCAGGCCGATAATCGTCATTGCCTCACCGGCCTCCTGGGCGAAGTGCGGGCTGAAGCCTGCCTGGCGCGCCAAATGCAGCAATTGCGCATGCAGACCACTGCCGTAGCTACGCGGGAAGAACACGAACGGCTCATGTGCCAGTGCCTGCATGTACAGCCCTTGCGCGCTACCGGCTGCCAACGGGTGCGAGGCGTTCAGCACTGCCACCAGCGGCTCGCGGAACAGTTCGGTACAACGGATGCCTGCCGGCAAAGGCATCGGGCGCATCAAACCGACTTCGATGGATTCGTCGAACACCGCCTCCACCACCTCACGGCTGCTCATTTCCTTGAGGTTCAGGTGCACCGAAGGGTAGCGCTGGCGAAATGCGTGAATCGCCCGGGGAATACGCGAGGTGAACGGCGCCGACGAGGTGAAGCCGATCTTCATCTCACCCAGCTCACCCAATTGCGCGCGGCGCGCCACGTCGGCCGCCTTCTCTACCTGCGCCAGCACCTGGCGGGCTTCCTCCAGGAACAGCCGCCCGGCCTCGCTGAGTTCAACGCGACGGTTGGTACGCTCGAACAAGCGGGCGCCCAGCTCCTGCTCCAGAGCCTGGATCTGCTGACTCAAAGGTGGTTGTGAGATGCCCAGTTGCTGGGCCGCGCGGCCAAAGTGCAGCTCCTCGGCCACGGCAATGAAGTAACGCAGGTGACGCAGCTCCATGATCGGCTCCGAACAAGTCGTATAACGTCTTAAACAGGTCGAACAATATATTGGATCTAATCATTAGCCAGCTATATGCTTTTTTCATCGCAGCACCGGCCCCGCGCCCGAGGTACCCTTTCGTGAGAACCGCCGCAGCCCCCTTTGCCCCCGAACCCGAACCTGCCGTGAACGACAGCTGGATCGAAAAAGGCACCCCCGCCTTCATGAAGACCGTACTGGCGCTGTTCAGCGGCGGTTTCGCCACCTTCGCCCTGCTCTACTGCGTACAGCCGATGATGCCGCTGCTGTCGCAGGAGTTCGCCATCAACGCAGCCCAGAGCAGCCTGGTGCTGTCGGTATCCACCGCCATGCTCGCCATCGGTCTGCTGATCACCGGGCCTATTTCCGACCGTATCGGGCGCAAGCCGGTGATGGTCTTCGCGCTGCTGTGCGCGGCGTTGTCGACCCTGGCCAGCGCGGTGATGTCAAGCTGGGAACTGGTGCTGGCCACGCGCGCCTTGGTAGGCCTTTCGCTGAGCGGCCTGGCGGCAGTCGCGATGACCTACCTGAGCGAAGAGATCCACCCACAGCACATCGGCCTGGCCATGGGCTTGTACATTGGCGGCAATGCCATCGGCGGGATGAGCGGACGGCTGATCAGCGGCGTGCTGATCGACTTCGTCAGCTGGCACACCGCGATGCTGGTGATTGGCGGCCTGGCGCTGGTAGCCGCGCTGGTGTTCTGGAAGGTGCTGCCCGAATCGCGCAATTTCCGCGCCCAGGCCATGAACCCACGCAGCCTGCTGGATGGCTTCGTGATGCACTTCAAGGATGCCGGGCTCCCGTGGCTGTTCCTCGAAGCATTCCTGCTGATGGGCGCCTTCGTCACGCTGTTCAACTACATCGGCTACCGCCTGTTGGCTGGCCCTTACCACATGAACCAGGCGCTGGTCGGGCTGCTGTCGGTGGTCTACCTGTCGGGTATCTACAGCTCGGCCCAGGTCGGCGCACTGGCCGATAAGCTGGGTCGGCGCAAGGTGTTCTGGGCCAGTATCGTGGTAATGGCTGGCGGCCTGCTGATGACAATGGCCAACCCGCTAACGCTGATCATCCTTGGCATGCTGGTGTTCACCTTCGGCTTCTTCGGCGCGCATTCGGTAGCCAGTAGCTGGATCGGACGCCGGGCCTTCAAGGCCAAGGGGCAAGCCTCATCGCTCTACCTGTTCTGCTATTACGCAGGATCTAGCGTGGCGGGGACCGCCGGCGGGATGTTCTGGCACCAGTGGGGCTGGAACGGTATCGGGCTGTTCATCGGCAGCTTGCTGGCCGTGGCGTTGGGAGTAGCCGTGCATCTGAGTCGATTGGCGCCGAAGTCGGCATAAGGCATTCGCGGTGGTCCGGCATTGCGACCACCGCGACTAGGCCCTCGGATCAGTTGATGATCTCGACAATATCCACATCCACTTCACGGCTCATCAAGTGCTTCTCCACCTCACCGGTCAGCTTGACGCGGGTCTTCTCGTTAAACGGCGTGGGTGGCAAGTCTTCATCGTCGATCTCGACGGTGATGGTGCCGGTGTTGTCCTTGAACTCGTACTTGTCGTCGTTGTTGATCTTCTTGGTGACGAAGCCTTGCAGCACGACCGGGGTATCGTCGGCAGCGTCGTTGGCAGCGGCGACGGTGGTCACGGCCTGGGCGCCAGGGCCGGTGTAGCCGGCAGCCAGGGCGGCAGTGCTGAACAGCGGGGCGAGGATCAGGGGCAGGTAACGGGCTTTCATGATGATCGGGTCCTGTTTGCGTTTTGATGCGCCCAGATTACCGACGATCACTGAATTCAAACTTAATCCAAACAAACGCGGGGCCAGCCCGCTTCCACGCCTGTACGTGGAAGCGGGCTGGCCCCGCGATAGGTAAGCGGTTTACCCGTGGTACTGCGCCGACAGCTCGTGCACGGCGTTGATGAACACGCCAGCGTGCTCAGGGTCGACTTCCGGCGTGATGCCGTGGCCGAGGTTGAACACGTGGCCGCTGCCGTTGCCGTAGCTGGCCAGGATACGCGCCACTTCCTTGCGGATAGCCTCGGGCTTGGCGTACAACACGGTCGGGTCCATGTTGCCCTGCAAGGCCACCTTGTCACCGACGCGGCGGCGCGCATCGCCGATCTCGCAGGTCCAGTCCAGGCCCAAGGCGTCGGCGCCGGCTTCGGCGATGCTTTCCAGCCACAGGCCACCGTTCTTGGTGAACAGGATGACTGGCACCTTGCGCCCTTCGTGCTCGCGGATCAGGCCGCTGACGATCTTGCGCATATAGTTAAGCGAGAACTCCTGATAAGCCGCCGCCGACAGGTTGCCACCCCAGGTGTCGAAGATCTGCACCGCCTGCGCGCCCGCCAGGATCTGGCCGTTGAGGTAGCTGGTGACCGACTGGGCCAGCTTATCCAGCAGCAAGTGCAGGGCTTCGGGGTTGTCGTAGGCCATGGCCTTGGTCTTGCGGAAGTCCTTCGACGAACCGCCCTCGACCATATAGGTGGCCAGGGTCCAGGGGCTGCCGGAGAAGCCAATCAGCGGCACGCGGCCATTGAGTTCGCGGCGGATGGTGCTGACCGCATCCATGACGTAGCCCAAGTCCTTCTGCGGATCGGGGATCGGCAGTGCCTCGATATCCGCCAGGGTGCTGACGACCTTCTTGAAACGCGGGCCTTCGCCGGTTTCAAAATACAGGCCCTGACCCATGGCATCGGGGATGGTGAGGATGTCCGAGAACAGAATCGCCGCATCCAGCGGGTAGCGCTCCAGCGGCTGCAAGGTGACCTCGCAGGCGAACTGCGGGTTCATGCACAGGCTCATGAAGTCACCTGCCTTGGCACGGCTGGCGCGGTACTCCGGCAAGTAGCGGCCGGCCTGGCGCATCATCCAGACTGGGGTGACGTCTACGGGTTGCTTGAGCAGCGCGCGCAGGAAACGATCGTTCTTCAGGGCAGTCATGTCGGCATCCGGAAAAAAAGTGCGGGCATTTTCTCAGACGCAGACGCAAAAGGCACGGCCAAGGCCATGCGTTTTGTCTATTGGGTGCCGTAGATCAAACGATCTTGTATACAAAAAATGGCTTTGGGGGCCGCTTCGCAGCCCTTTCGCGGCACTAGGCCGCTCCTACAGGGGTAGGACCGGCCCGAAAGGGCTGCAAGGCAGCGCAGGATGGATCAGACTTCGAGGTAATCCAGGATGCCTTCGGCAGCGTTACGCCCTTCGAAGATCGCCGTCACCACCAGGTCCGAACCGCGCACCATGTCGCCACCCGCGAAGATTTTCGGGTTGCTGGTCTGGTGCTTGAACTTGCCCTTCTCCGGCGCCACCACGCGGCCTTGGCTGTCCAGCTGGATACCGTGCTGCTCGAACCATGGCGCCGGGCTTGGACGGAAACCGAAGGCGATGACCACGGCGTCGGCCGGCAGGATCTCCTCGGAGCCTGGGATCGGCTCGGGGCTGCGACGGCCACGGGCATCCGGCTCGCCCAGGCGCGTTTCGACCACCTTGACGCCTTCGACCTTGTCTTCACCGACGATGGCGATGGGCTGGCGGTTGTAGAGGAACTTAACGCCTTCTTCCTTGGCGTTCTTCACCTCTTTGCGCGAGCCCGGCATGTTGGCTTCGTCGCGGCGATAAGCACAGGTCACCGACTTGGCGCCCTGACGGATCGAGGTGCGGTTGCAGTCCATGGCGGTGTCGCCGCCGCCCAGTACCACGACCTTCTTGCCCTGCATGTCGACGAAATCTTCCGGCGACTTCTCGAAACCGAGGTTGCGGTTGACGTTGGCGATCAGGAAGTCCAGTGCGTCGTGCACACCCGGCAGGTCCTCACCTGGGAAGCCACCTTTCATGTAGGTGTAGGTGCCCATGCCCATGAACACGGCATCGTATTCGGCAAGCAGTTGCTCCATGCTGATGTCCTTGCCCACCTCGGTGTTCAGGCGGAACTCGATGCCCATGCCGGTGAAGACTTCGCGGCGGTTGCTCAGCACGGTCTTTTCCAGCTTGAACTCGGGGATGCCGAAGGTCAGCAGGCCACCGATCTCGGGGTTCTTGTCGAACACCACCGGGGTCACCCCGGCACGCACCAGCACATCGGCGCAGCCCAGGCCCGCAGGGCCGGCACCGATGATCGCGACACGCTTGCCGGTCGGCTTGACCTTGGACATGTCCGGGCGCCAGCCCATGGCGAATGCGGTGTCGGTGATGTACTTCTCGACCGAGCCGATAGTCACCGCACCGAAACCATCGTTCAGCGTACAAGCCCCCTCGCACAGGCGGTCTTGCGGGCACACGCGACCACAGACTTCCGGCAGGGTGTTGGTCTGATGGGACAGCTCGGCCGCAGCCAGGATGTTGCCTTCGGAGACCAGCTTCAACCAGTTGGGGATGAAGTTGTGGACCGGACACTTCCATTCGCAATACGGGTTACCGCAGCCCAGGCAACGGTGCGCCTGCTCGGCGGACTGCTGCGGCTTGAACGGTTCGTAGATCTCGACGAACTCTTTCTTACGCTGGCGCAGCAGCTTTTTCTTCGGGTCCTTGCGGCCCACTTCGATGAACTGGAAGTCGTTACTCAGACGTTCAGCCATTTTTTCAAAACCTCTTAACAGCAGCTGCGAGCTACAAGCTGCAAGCCGCAAGACGATCACTTAAGCCGGGCAGGCCCCGCGCACGGGGCTTGCCACTTGCAGCTGCTTTTACTGCGGGTTGGCACGGGTGCTGGACAGCAGTTGCTTCAGATTGGCCGCCTTGGGCTTGACCAACCAGAAACGTCGCACGTAGTCGTCCAGGTTCTCGAAGAGCTCACGCCCCCACGCGCTGCCAGTCTCTTCCACATACTCGCCCAGGACCCGCGCCAGGTGGCTGCGGTAGGCTTCCATCGCCTCACCACTGATGCGCTGGATTTCCACCAGCTCATGGTTGAGTTTGTCGACGAAGGTGTTGTCCATGTCGAGCACGTAGGCGAAACCGCCCGTCATGCCAGAACCGAAGTTGTAACCGGTCTTGCCCAGGACGCAGACAAAGCCGCCGGTCATGTATTCGCAGCAGTGATCGCCGGTGCCCTCGACTACAGCGTGGGCGCCGGAGTTACGCACAGCGAAGCGCTCGCCAGCGGTGCCGGCGGCGAACAGCTTGCCACCGGTGGCACCGTACAGGCAGGTGTTGCCGACGATGGCGCTGTGCTGGGTTTCGAACGGGCTACCGGCAGGTGGCACGATGGTCAGCTTGCCACCGGTCATGCCCTTGCCGACGTAGTCGTTGGCGTCGCCTTCCAGGTGCAGGTTCAGGCCACCGGCGTTCCACACGCCGAAGCTCTGGCCCGCGGTGCCCTTGAAGCGGAAGGTGATCGGCGCAGCGGCCATGCCCTGGTTGCCGTGCAGCTTGGCGATTTCGCCCGAGATGCGCGCACCGATGGAACGGTCGCAGTTGCAGATGTCGAGGTTGAACTCGCCACCGGCCATGTCACGGATGGCTGGCAGCGCCATCTCGACCATTTTCTCGGCCAGCTCGCCCTGGTCGAACGGCGGGTTCTTGTCCACCTCGCAGAACTGCGGCTTGTCAGCCGGAATGTGCGCGCTGCCCAGCAGCGGGCTGAGGTCCAGGTACTGCTGACGCTCGGTGTCGCCCGGCAGCACGTCGAGCAGGTCGGTGCGACCGATCAGCTCGCCGAGGCTGCGTACACCCAGCTTGGCCAGCCACTCACGGGTCTCTTCGGCGACGAAGGTGAAGAAGTTGATCACCATGTCGACAGTGCCGATGTAGTGGTCCTTGCGCAGCTTGTCGTTCTGGGTAGCGACGCCGGTGGCGCAGTTGTTCAGGTGACAGATACGCAGGTACTTGCAGCCCAGGGCGATCATTGGCGCGGTGCCGAAGCCGAAGCTCTCGGCGCCGAGGATGGCCGCCTTGATCACGTCCAGGCCGGTTTTCAGGCCGCCGTCGGTCTGTACCCGCACCTTGCCGCGCAGGTCGTTGCCGCGCAGGGTCTGGTGGGTCTCGGCCAGGCCCAGCTCCCACGGTGCGCCCGCGTACTTGATCGAGGTCAGCGGCGAAGCGCCAGTGCCACCGTCGTAGCCGGAGATGGTGATCAGGTCGGCGTAGGCCTTGGCCACGCCAGCGGCGATGGTGCCTACGCCAGCTTCAGCGACCAGCTTGACCGAAACCAGCGCCTGCGGGTTGACCTGCTTGAGGTCGAAGATCAGCTGGGACAGGTCTTCGATCGAGTAGATGTCGTGGTGCGGCGGTGGCGAGATCAGGGTCACGCCCGGCACCGCGTAGCGCAGCTTGGCGATCAGGCCGTTGACCTTGCCGCCTGGCAGCTGGCCGCCTTCACCGGGCTTGGCACCCTGGGCGACCTTGATCTGCAACACCTCAGCGTTGACCAGGTATTCCGGGGTCACACCGAAGCGGCCGGTCGCGACTTGCTTGATTTTCGAGCTGCGGATGGTGCCGTAGCGCGATGGGTCTTCACCGCCCTCACCGGAGTTCGAGCGCGCGCCGATGCGGTTCATCGCCTCGGCCAGTGCTTCGTGAGCCTCGGGAGACAACGCGCCCAGCGAGATACCGGCGGAGTCGAAGCGCTTGAGGATCGCCTCCAGCGGCTCGACTTGATCCAGGGCCAGCGGCTGGTCGGCGACCTTGACCTTGAGCAGGTCGCGGATCATCGACACCGGGCGCTGGTCAACCAGCGTGGTGTATTCCTTGAACTTGGCGTAGTCGCCCTGCTGCACGGCGGCTTGCAGGGTGTTGACCACATCCGGGTTGTAGGCGTGGTATTCGCCACCGTGGACGAACTTCAGCAGCCCGCCTTGCTGGATCGGCTTGCGCGCGCTCCAGGCTTCAGCTGCCAGCAGCTTCTGATCGCTTTCCAGGTCGACGAAACGCGCGCCCTTGATGCGGCTCGGAACGCCACGGAAGCTCAGCGCGACCACTTCTTCGGACAGGCCGATGGCTTCGAACAGCTGCGCGCCACGGTACGAGGCGATGGTGGAGATACCCATCTTCGACAGGATCTTCAGCAGGCCTTTGGAAATACCTTTGCGGTAGTACTTGAAGACCTCGTCCAGGTCACCCAGCACTTCGCCAGTGCGGATCAGGTCGGCCAGCACTTCGTAGGCCAAATACGGGTAAACCGCCGAAGCACCGAAGCCCAGCAACACCGCGAAGTGGTGCGGGTCGCGTGCGGTGGCGGTCTCGACCAGGATGTTGCTGTCGCAACGCAGGCCCTGCTCGGTCAGGCGGTGGTGCACTGCACCGACGGCCAGCGAGGCGTGTACCGGCAGCTTGCCAGGGGCGATGTAGCGGTCGCTCAGTACCAGTTGGGTCTTGCCGCTGCGCACAGCCTCTTCGGCCTGATCGGCGATGTTGCGGATGGCCGCTTCCAGGCCGACGCTCTCATCGTAGTTGAGGTCGATCAGTTGACGGTCGAAGCCTTCGCGCTCCAGGTTCATCAGCGAACGCCACTTGGCGGGCGAGATGACCGGCGAGCTGAGGATTACCCGCGAAGCATGCTCGGGAGACTCCTGGAAGATATTGCGCTCAGCCCCCAGGCAGATTTCCAGCGACATCACGATCGCTTCGCGCAGCGGGTCGATCGGTGGGTTGGTCACCTGGGCGAACTGCTGGCGGAAGAAGTCGTACGGCGAACGTACGCGCTGCGACAGCACAGCCATCGGCGTGTCGTCACCCATCGAGCCGACTGCTTCCTGGCCCTGCTCACCCAACGGGCGCAACACCTGGTCACGCTCCTCGAAGGTGACCTGGAACATCTTCATGTACTGCTTGAGCTGGTCAGCGTCGTAGCTGGCCACGCCCTGGTCGTCGGTCAGGCTCGCCTGGATACGCGTGGCGTGCTGACGCAGCCAGCGCTTGTACGGGTGGCGCGACTTCAGGCGGTTGTCGATGGCATCGGTGTCGAGGATCTGGCCGGTCTCGGTGTCGACCGCAAAGATCTGGCCTGGACCAACACGGCCTTTGGCAATGACGTCTTCAGGCTTGTAGTCCCACACGCCGATTTCCGACGCCAGGGTGATGTAGCCGTTCTTGGTGGTGACCCAACGCGCCGGGCGCAGGCCATTGCGGTCAAGCAGGCATACCGCATGGCGACCTTCGGTCATGACGATACCGGCCGGGCCATCCCACGGTTCCATGTGCATGGAGTTGTATTCGTAGAAGGCGCGCAGGTCGGCGTCCATGGTCTCGACGTTCTGCCAGGCAGGCGGAACCAACATGCGCACGCCACGGAACAGGTCGATGCCGCCGGTGACCATCAACTCGAGCATGTTGTCCATGCTCGAAGAGTCGGAGCCGACGCGGTTGACCAACGGGCCAAGCTCTTCGAGGTCGGGGATCAGGTCGTTGGCGAACTTGGTGCGACGGGCCATGGCCCAGTTGCGGTTGCCAGTGATGGTGTTGATCTCGCCGTTGTGGGCGAGGAAGCGGAACGGCTGCGCCAGCGGCCACTTCGGCAGGGTGTTGGTAGAGAAGCGCTGGTGGAACACGCAAATCGCGGTTTGCAGGCGCTCGTCACCGAGGTCTGGATAGAAGGCCGCGAGATCGCGCGGCATCATCAGGCCTTTGTAGATGATGGTCTTGTGCGAGAAGCTGCAGATGTAGTGGTCGGCGTCGTGGGCGTTGGCCACGGACGAGCGGCGACGGGCACTGAACAGCTTGATCGCGAATTCCTGATCGCTCAGCCCTTCACCGCCGATGAACACCTGCTCGATCTGCGGCAGGCGCTCCAGCGCCAGGCGACCGAGGACGCTGGTGTCGATCGGGACCTTGCGCCAGCCGACCAGCTTCAGGCCAGCATTGACGATCTCGCGGTCCATGTTGGCGCGGGCGGCTTCGGCTTTGACCGGGTCCTGGTTGAAGAACACCATGCCAACGGCGTACTGCTTAGGCAGTTCGACGGCAAAATGCTCCTGGGCCACGGCACGCAGGAATTGATCGGGCTTCTGCATGAGCAGACCGCAACCGTCGCCGGTCTTGCCGTCGGCGTTGATGCCACCACGGTGGGTCATGCAGGTCAGTGCCTGCATGGCGGTTTGCAGAAGGTGGTGACTCGGCTCGCCCGCCATGTGGGCGATCAGGCCGAAACCACAGTTGTCCTTGAATTCTTCGGGATGGTACAGACCTGTTTTCATAGACACTTTCTCACCAGGTTCACCTCTCAACCGGAGGCAAATCTCTTTTTTAACAACCACTTACCATCCACGCCGATCAAACGCCAGCTTTTTGCGGTGGCCATGGAAAACCATTGTTGCACAGCGACAGTGATGCCCACAAATTTTCATGTCTCATTACTGAAAATTTATGTCGCAATTTTGAATGTTTTTGCGCCATGCGCCGTGATATCGGCTTGGCATGAGTCTGAAGCGTTTCAGCCATGACTGCAATGGAAGGCTTGTGGCCGGCAGTCTGGGACAGAAAAGCCTGCCGCGCTCAGGCGCAGCAGGCTAGTTGAAAGCTAGAAGTCGCTCAGCAACTGGGCGGCGGGGGTAATGCCGCCCGGAAGGTATCAGCGGGCCGTGGCCAGCTCTTGTTGGACGCTGCCGACGGTACGTGGCCAAGGTTTACCAGCCTGGACCTTGGCTGGCAAGTTCTTGATTGCCGCAGCGGCTGCATCGCGGTTGGCGAAATTACCATAAGTGACCACATACAGGGGCTTGCCCTGCAGGTTCTTGCGGAAGTAGCGATAGTCGCCACCCTGCGCCTTGACGAACGCCTGAGCCGACGCCTCGGAGCTGGTACCGAATACCTGAACCACATAGTTGCCGGCTTTCTGGCCGGCATACCAGCTGCTGTTGCCCGCCCCGCCAGCGCTGGCACTCTCAACCGATTTGGCCGCAGGTTTCGCACTGGCGACTTGGGTCGGCACGGCAACGGGCTTGGCAGGTGCAACCGGCTTGGCTGGCTGAGTGGCGACGTTTTTCTGAGCAGGCGCCACCGTCACAGGCTGCGCCGGAGCAGGGGCCGCGCTAGCCGAGGCACCCTCGGGCGGTGCGATGGTGGTCACGGTCGGCGGAACGGCTGCCGAGGGCGCAGCCGGTTGCAGGGCAGTGTTGCCTGCCGGGCTGCTTTCCTCACCCTCACCCATGCCTGCGGCCTGGGCCAGCGGTTCGCGCATGACCGGCTGCGACTGACCGACCAACGGCAGCGGCATCGGCTGCGACGAGCCAGAAAATTCGATGGCTGGAGCGCCGCTGCCCTGCTGCCCGAGCGGCAGTTGGGCCTGGGCGGCTGGCGCCTCGGTCGGCGCCTTGTCACCCTTCTTGGGCATCAGAACCGCTGCACCAACGGCGACCACGACCACAGCGGACAACGCAAGCACGTGTTTCTTAGGCATTTTGAACCCCATGGATGGTCGCTTGGCCGTGGTACGGCTGGCGATCATGGCTTCGATCAAAGTGTCGCGAGCGACCTGGTTGATGGTCCCAGGCCACCCGTCGGAGTTTTCGTGGATATCGACGATCTGCTCGCGAGTGAACACCTCGATGCCCCGGCCCGCGCCATCCAGACGCTGCTCCAGGTACTCGCGGGTTTCTTCCTCGCTGTAGGGGGCCAGCTCGATGATGTGGAAACGCTCCTCATCGATGTTGATCTCCTCCAGCCCTGCGATCAGCGATGGCTCGCCGAACAGGAACACATGCGGACGCCCCTCGGCGACGCCAGCCGCCAACTCCAGCAACGCTTGGAGTGCCGACTCGTCGAGTTGTTCCGCATCGTCCACCAGCAAATAGACTTCTTGGCCGGTCAGCGCCAGTTGCACCACCTGCGAAAGGATCGCCTGTACCTCGGGCTCAGCCACGTTCAGTGACTGCGCCACCTGGCCCAGTACACTGGCAGCATCCGAAGCGCCGCGGGCCGATACCACCACGCTCTGCACCGACTGCTTGTTGGTACTGGCCACCAAGGCCTGGCGCAGCAGGGTCTTGCCGCTGCCAACGGGACCGGTGACCACCAGCATCAGCTGACTGTAGCGCGCCAGGTGATGCAACTGCCCCAACACGGGCTTGCGCTGGGCGGGGAAGAACTTGAAACCGGGCACCCGGGGGGCGAACGGATCGTGGGTCAGTTGATAGTGTTCGAGGAACGCCTCATCGGCATGCAGAGTGCTCATTGCGTTGTCACAACCTCAAAGCTGGGCCACGATCGCGCGGTAGTCCGCCGTCAGCGTGGCCTGAAGAATCTCTTTCGGATAGTCGTCGGTGACGACGGCCTCACCCATCTGGCGTAACAGCACCAGACGCAGACGCCCGTCGAGCACTTTCTTGTCGACCGCCATGTGCTCCATGAAATGCGCCGGGGTCATTTCCTGTGGTGGCACCACCGGCAATCCTGCGTCCTGCAGCAGGCGAATTCCGCGATCACGCGCCGGCTGGTCGATCCAGCCCAGACGCATGGACATCTCCAAGGCCATCACCGTGCCAGCCGCTACGGCTTCGCCGTGCAGCCAGACGCCATAGCCCATGTGGGTCTCGATGGCATGGCCAAAGGTATGACCAAGGTTGAGCGTGGCACGTACGCCCGACTCGCGCTCATCGGCGCCGACCACTGCGGCCTTGGCTGCGCAAGAGCGGCGGATCGCCTCGGTCAGCGCGACAGGCTCCAAGGTACGCAGGGCACGCATATTGTCTTCGAGCCAGCCGAGGAACGGTTTGTCGCAAATCAGCCCGTACTTGATGACCTCGGCAAGACCCGCAGACAGCTCGCGCTCGGGCAGGGTCTTGAGGCTGGCGGTGTCGATCAGCACCGCATTGGGCTGGTAGAAAGCACCGACCATGTTCTTGCCCAATGGGTGGTTGATACCGGTCTTGCCGCCCACCGACGAATCGACCTGCGACAGCAACGTGGTCGGCACCTGGATGAAATCGACACCGCGCTGATAGCACGCGGCGGCGAAACCGGCCATGTCACCGATGACCCCTCCCCCGAGGGCGACAACGGTGGTACGCCGGTCGTGACGAGCGGTCAGCAGCGCATCGAAAATCAGTTGAAGGGTTTCCCAGTTCTTGTGCGCCTCGCCGTCGGGCAGCACCACAGGCAGCACGCTATAAGCCCCCAGGGTCTTGGCAAGGCGCTCCAGGTACAGGGGGGCGACGGTCTCGTTGGAGACAATGGCGACCTGCCGACCGGCGATATGCGGCTTGAGCAGCTCAGGCTGGTCCAGCAGCCCTTCGCCAATATAGATCGGGTAGCTGCGCTCGCCCAGGTCGACCTTTAGTGTCTGCATGTATCCCCACAATGTACTTGGGCACAGTGCTGACGCTGCAGCACTGCGCGGTGACGTTCAACCCAGCTCGGCATTGGTCGCCGAGGATAGACCCCCGTTTAGCGGGGCGGCAACTGCTGCAAACGCTCGAGAATGTCGAGTACGACCATGCGTGGCGGCCGTTCGTCGGTTTCAACCACCAGGTCGGCAATCTCCCGATAAAGCGGGTCGCGCGCCTCCAACAGGGCACGCAGGGTGGCCTCTGGATTGGCAGTGCGCAGCAAAGGCCGGTTGCGGTCGCGGGCCGTACGCCCGACCTGCTGCTCGACCGAGGCGTGCAGGTAGATCACCCGCCCACCCGCGTGCAATGCAGCGCGGTTCGCCTCGCGCATGACGGCGCCACCTCCGGTGGCCAGCACAACGCCATCCAACGCACAAAGTTCGGCGATCATCGCCTGCTCGCGGTCGCGAAAGCCCGGCTCGCCCTCTCTGTCGAAGATCCACGGGATATTGGCGCCGGTTCGCAGCTCGATTTCCTTGTCGGAATCCTTGAACAGCAGGCGCAGCTCTTTGGCCAACAGGCGCCCGATGGTGCTCTTTCCAGCGCCCATGGGCCCTACAAGTATCAAATTTCGCACAGAATCAACGACTCACAGCAATCGCCTGGTCATTCATGATACGCGGAGTCAGGAAGACCAGCAGCTCAGATTTTTTCTCTTGTAATGCATCGCGTCGAAACAGCCGCCCAACATACGGCAGATCGCCGAAAAATGGCACCTTGTCGATCACTTTGTTCTGCGACGTCGAGTACACGCCACCAATCACAATGGTCTGCCCATCGGTGACTCGCACCTTGGCATTGACCTCGTTCTTGCGAATCGGCGGGACGTTGTTCAGTGCATTGACGAAATCGGGCTCATCCTTGGTCACCCGCACCTGCATCACCACCTTGCCATCCGGCGTGATCTGCGGGGTCACTTCCAGCGACAACGAAGCCTCGCGAAAGGAGATGGAGGTGGCGCCGCTCTTGCTGGTTTCCTGGTAAGGCACCTCGGTGCCTTTGAGGATCCGTGCGGTTTCCTTGTCGGCGGTGACCACCTTGGGCTGCGAGATGATTTCACCATGACCACTCTTTTCCATGGCACTGAGTTCAAGGTCGAGCAAGATGTCGCTGCGCAAAAGCCCCACCCCCAGGCTGGACGTGGCACGCTCAACACCCAGGTCAACGAATACATCCTCGCCCAGGCGGGCGCCATCCTTGTACAGCTCAGGCCCCCAGCGCACGCCCAGCACCCGTTCGTAATCGATACTCGCCTCGACGATCCGCGCCTCGATCATGACCTGACGAACGGGCATGTCCAGTTGCGTCACCAGGGCGCGTATCTGGGCAAGCCGCCTCGCGGGCTGCGCGAGCACCAGGGTGTTGGTCCGGACGTCCACACCGACACTGCCACGGCCGGACAGAATGCCGTCATCGGCCAGGTTCGCCAGGAGCAGCTCCGCCAGCTCTGCGGCCTTGGCGTGGTGGATGGCGATCAATTCACGCTGCAATGGCTCATGCGCCAGTTGATCGCCCTGCTCAACAAGTTCGGCAAGTGGCGCGACCACCATCACGCTGCCCTCCACACGACGCCCAAGCCCTTTGCTACCGAGAACCAGGTCGAGCGCCTGCACCCAAGGCACCGCGTCCAGGCGCAATGTGATACGCCCCTGCACCGCGTCGCTGGCCACCAAATTGATGCCGCCAAAGTCGGCCAATACCTGTAGCACCGAACGGACCTCGACGTCCTGAAAATTCAGCGATATGGGCTCATCCTGAATGGGCCCTGCCGAAGCCAGACACGCGCTCATCCACACCGCTATCGCGCCCCCGATCAAACACTGCTTCACCCTCATCCATGACCTCCGCAGGCGCTCGCTCGTCGAGCGCCAAAAACCTCGAACGTTCCTGCCAAGCACCGGCGAGGTACACGCGTTCACGTACCACCATGCGCTGTGCATCGACATGTACTACCCGCCCTTCGTCGCGGCCCAGGCGCTGCCCTTGCCGAATCCGATGCAAACGCCCACCGGCGAGCACCAACGCCTGGTGAATCCCGCCACGGGAAAGGCTGCCGACCATCTGCAACTGCTCCAGGGCGATGCCTGAGAGCCCCGCCTCGGCCCCCGCCACCGACCAAGGCCTGAACGGGTCGAATGACGAAACCTCGACCGCCGCCCGTGCAGGCTCATCGGCCAGCGAGGCCGGCGGCGCCAGCGCCTGGCTGGCACCGTAGGCATGTACCCGGATCTGTGCGCTGACCCAGTCGCTGCCATCGCCCCTGGCGGTCAACTTCAAATCGGCGATCTCCAGCAATCGCAGTTGCCCCGTCCACGTCTGCAACCAGGCGCGTAGCGATGGATAACGCCCGCCTACCTGCAATGCCAACGGCATCTGCCAGTAGCTGTCGGCCGGCCTCTGCACGTCCAGCACGTCGACAGCCTCGAAGACCAGCCCATGCTCATGCCCGGAGATGGCCAACTGATCGAGCAGCTCACTCATGCCTTCCCCGGCATCCAAACGCCAAAGCCCCTCCTGCAACTGTTGCCGGACATCGATCAGGGTGGCGCGCTCAACATCAAGCGCCGCAACCTGCAGCTCAAGGGCCGTCAACGCCGTCTGCGCCTGATCTGCCTGCAACAGCGCCGCTCGATAGCCCTGCTCCAGACCGCGCAGGCTCACCCCCCAGGCCAGCCCTGCCACCGCCATGACGACACTCAGCAAGGCCGCCACGCGCAAGGCCCGCGAACAGGCGAACAGCCCGCCCCAATTGATATTGGGCAAGCCGCTCATGACCAGTCGACCGGCAAGCGAGCCAGTAACAGGAACTCATCGCCACTCGCCTGGCGACGCAGGAAAACCAGCTCAAGATCACGCGCCACACCCAACGCTTCCAGGTCGCGCATCAGCTGCGCCACACTCGAGGCCGATGCCGCAAGGCCTGCGATACGCAGGCGATCGTCCTTCACACTGATTTCACCGAGCCGGGCACCGCCCGGCATGGCCCGTTCCACACCTGACAACAATTGCCAAAGCACGCTCTGCCCCTTGCGCAAGCGCGACAGTTGCTGCAACTGCGCGAACACCTCGGCATGTGCGCGGCGCAACCGCTGCGTGGCCTCAGGCACATCGCCAAGAGCCTGCGATTGAGCCTGATAACCGGCCGTAAGCGTGGATTGCCGCGCCAGTCGCTCACGCGCCCACTGATCGAGCACCACCATGCACGCCAGCGCCAGGACCAGCGTAGCGACCAAGCTCAAATGAAAGCGGCGCAACGCACTTGCCCGGCGACGTTCGCGCCAAGGCATCAGGTTCATGCGCAGGTTCATCGCAAACCTCCCAGCGCCAGCCCGCACGCCAGCGCCATCGAGGCGTGCAGTGCAGGCTCAGGACCCGCCGCGCCAACCCCCGGCAAGCACGCCAGGTGGCATGGCAGACTCAGCCGCCGGCTCAACTGCGCAGCGTATTCAGCATTGGCAGCACCTCCAGCCAGCATCAGCGCATCGACCCCGATCAGGTCCTGGCCAGGCGCCAGCAACGCCGCCACCTCGTCAAACCAGCCGCTGGAATCAGCCTGCGACCACTGCCGGCATTGCGCAACCGGCCCCTGCGACCAACAGTGCAGCGCCAACCGGTCGCTTTCGATATGCAGCAAGGCCGTACGTGGCGAGCGCCGCGCCATGACTCGGCGCAAGGCGAAGCTGTCCACTTCCACGGCGACTACCTCGAGCCCGGCCTGGGCAAACAGCTGCTCCAGCGGGTCGAGCTGACTCTGCCGACACGCGGCAATCAACACCTCGACCTTGTCCGCGGCCCGCGGTGCAGGCCCGATCAATTGAAAGTCCAGGGCAAGGTCATCAAGGGGAAATGGAAACAATTGCTCCGCCTCGGTCAGCAGTTGCCCTTCCAGGTCTTGCTCGCTGATGCCGCGTGGCAACTGCGCGACCTTGCAGATTACCTGCGCCGCAGGCAGTGCCAGTGCGACCCGGCGCTGGCGCGATCCGCAGCGCCGCCGAGCCTCACCTAACGCGCGCACCAGCGAAGGGTTGTCGTCGAAGCGCAAGGCGCCA
This sequence comes from Pseudomonas sp. NY15463, assembly GCF_048068415.1. NCBI lineage: Bacteria > Pseudomonadati > Pseudomonadota > Gammaproteobacteria > Pseudomonadales > Pseudomonadaceae > Pseudomonas > Pseudomonas sp. NY15463. The sequence continues at coordinate 489,123 of NZ_JBLUQD010000003.1, read as the reverse complement.
TCGGGCAACGGCTCGCAGGCCCAGCCGACGACACGCGCCTGCCCGCGCTGACGGCGCATATGAAGCATTCTTACCGCGCCGCAGGCAATATCTACCCCCAGCAGTGAACCGACATCCCTGCCAAATCGTCCAATCATGACGTTCCCTTCCTGGCCATCCGAGCCTGTGCAATTACCCCACGAGCGGTCGGGGCGTCGCCCCGGCCGGTCACCCGGAGGAGCGAAAAATGCTTATAATGCCCAGCGTTTTTTCCTGTCCGCTGGCCTCGCGTGCAATCCACTCCTCAACCTGGACACCCAAAAGCCTTGATACGCCTGCTGAAGTTCTTCTGGTGGTCTTTCGTCGCAGTTATCTGCGCGCTCGTACTCGGTGTGAGCGGTGCGTTTCTGTATCTTAGCCCCAACCTCCCGTCGGTCGATTCGCTCAGAAGCGTCCAGTTGCAAATCCCCTTGAGGGTCTATAGCAGCGACGGCAAGCTGATTGCCGAGTTCGGCGAAATGCGCCGCTCTCCAATCAAATTCCAGGAAATTCCCCCACAGTTCATACAGGCGCTTCTGTCAGCCGAGGACGATAATTTCCTCAATCACTACGGTGTCGACCCCAGCAGCCTGATGCGGGCGGCCTCGCAGTTGCTCAAGTCCGGGCACATCCAGACCGGCGGCAGCACCATCACCATGCAGGTGGCGAAGAACTTCTTCCTGACCAGCGAACGCAGCTTCTCGCGCAAGACCAACGAAATCCTGCTGGCCCTGCAGATCGAACGCGAGCTGACCAAGGACGAGATCCTCGAGCTCTACGTCAACAAGATCTACCTGGGCAACCGTGCCTACGGTATCGACGCGGCGGCGCAGGTGTACTACGGCAAGTCGATCCGCGACGTCAGCCTGGCGCAGATGGCGATGATCGCAGGCCTGCCCAAGGCTCCTTCGCGCTTCAACCCGTTGGCCAACCCCATTCGCGCCAAGGAGCGTCGCGACTGGATCCTGGGGCGCATGTACAAGCTGGGCAAGATTGATGAGGCCAGCTACCAAGCAGCCCTCGCCGAACCGCTGAACGCCAGCTACCACGTGCCCACGCCAGAAGTGAATGCCCCCTACGTCGCCGAGATGGCGCGTGCCGAAATGGTCGGCCGCTACGGCAGCGAGGCTTACACCGAAGGCTTGCGCGTCACCACCACGGTGCCGAGCGACATGCAGCAGATGGCCAACGACGCGGTGCTCAACGGCCTCTCCGAATACGACGAGCGGCATGGCTACCGTGGCCCGGAGGCGCGCTTCCCAGGCAAGACCCGCGCTGCCTGGCTGCAAGAGCTGGGCAAGCAGCGCCCACTGGGCGGCCTGGAGCCGGCCATCGTCACCCAGGTCGACAAGACCGGCCTGAAGGTCATGACCCGCACCGGCCAGGAAGAAAGCGTCGCCTGGGACACCATGAAGTGGGCTCGCCCGTACCTGAACACCAATGCACAGGGCCGCACGCCGCAGTCACCGGCCGACGTCGCCCAAGTGGGTGACTTGGTGCGCCTGCAACGCTTGCCTGAGGGCACGCTGAAGTTCAGCCAGGTACCTGCGGCGCAGAGTGCGCTGGTCACTCTCGATCCTTACGACGGTGCGATCCGCGCGCTGGTTGGTGGGTTCTCGTTCGAGCAAAGCAACTACAACCGCGCCACCCAGGCCAAGCGCCAGCCAGGCTCAAGCTTCAAACCTTTCGTCTACAGCGCCGCACTGGATAACGGCTACACCGCCGCCAGCCTGGTCAACGATGCACCGATCGTGTTCGTCGATGAGTACCTGGACAAAGTCTGGCGTCCGAAGAACGACACCAACACCTTCCTCGGCCCGATTCGCATGCGCGAAGCGCTGTACAAATCACGCAACCTGGTTTCGATCCGCCTGTTGCAGGCCATGGGCGTAGATAGCACGATCGACTACATCGCCAAGTTCGGCTTCAACAAGCAGGACCTGCCGCGCAACCTGTCGCTAGCACTGGGCACCGCCACGCTGACGCCGATGGAAATCGCCACTGGCTGGAGCACCTTCGCCAACGGTGGCTACAAGATCAACCCGTACCTGATCCAGCGCGTGGAGAGCCGTAGCGGCGAGACACTGTTCACCGCCAACCCGCCACGCGTCCCGCAAGGCGCTCAGGACCAGGCCGGCCTTGCCGCCCCGGAACAGTCCATCAGCGTTGCCCCCATGCCAGGCGAAGCGCCTTCGGCCCTGGGTCAGGTCGCCCCAGCAGCACAGGCACCAGCGGTGGCCGAGCGCATCATCGATGGCCGCACCACTTATATCCTCACCAGCATGCTGCAGGACGTGATCAAGCGCGGCACCGGCCGCCGCGCCATGGCGCTGGGCCGCAGCGACCTAGCCGGCAAGACCGGCACCACCAACGAGTCCAAGGATGCCTGGTTCTCCGGTTACAACGCCGACTACATGACTACCGTATGGGTAGGCTTCGACCAGCCGGAAAGCCTCGGTCGCCGCGAATATGGCGGCACCGTGGCGCTGCCGATCTGGATGAACTTCATGGGCGCGGCGCTCAAGGGCAAGCCTGAGCATGCCCCGGCTGAGCCAGAAGGCATTCTCAGCCTGCGAGTCGACCCGGTCAGTGGCCGCGCCGCCACCCCGAGCACGCCGAACGCCTACTTCGAGCTGTTCAAGGCCGAAGACTCGCCGCCGTCGGTGGACGAGCTGGGCAATGGCGCAGCACCGGGCAGCCCTCTGCCGGCAGATGAATCCGCGCCTATGGATCTGTTCTGATAGCAGCAAGTTTCGAGCGGCAAGCGGATCTGCGTCCGGCCTTGCGCAGGTGCAACGGCAGACATCGAACGGCTTGTCGCTTGAAGCTCGAAACTGAAGCAAAAAAAACCGGCTCATATGAGCCGGTTCTTTTTTGCGTGCTGTATTAGCCGTTGAACACGTCATCCACGCTCTTGAGCGGGTAGTGCTTCGGATACGGCAGGGTAGCCACGCCGGATTCGATGGCGGCCTTGGCCACAGCGTCGGAAACGACGGTGATCAGGCGAGCGTCCAGCGGCTTCGGAATGATGTACTCACGGCCAAATTCCAGACCTTCGACGCCATACGCTTCGCAAACTTCCTTCGGAACCGGCAGCTTGGCCAGGTCTTTCAGAGCGATGGCCGCGGCGATCTTCATTTCTTCGTTGATGCGCTTGGCGCGAACGTCCAGAGCACCGCGGAAGATGAATGGGAAGCCGAGTACGTTGTTGACCTGGTTCGGGTAGTCGGAACGACCGGTAGCCATGATCACGTCGCTGCGAGTGGCGTGGGCCAGCTCCGGAGCGATTTCCGGGTCCGGGTTCGAGCAGGCGAACACGATCGGGTTGGCAGCCATCGACTTCAGGCCTTCTGCGCTCAGCAGGTTCGGGCCGGACAGGCCAACGAACACATCGGCGCCGTCGAGGGCGTCAGCCAGGGTGCGCTTATCGGTGGCGTGGGCGAACTGGGCCTTGTATTGGTTCAGGTCGTCACGGCCAGCGTGGATCACACCGCTGCGGTCGATCATGAAGATGTTCTCGACCTTGGCGCCCATGCTGACCAGCAGCTTCATGCAGGAGATGGCCGCAGCGCCAGCACCCAGGCAGACGATCTTGGCGTCTTCGAGTGTCTTGCCGGCGATTTCCAGGGCGTTGATCATGCCGGCTGCGGTAACGATGGCGGTACCGTGCTGGTCATCGTGGAAGACCGGGATGTCACACTGCTCGATCAGGGTGCGCTCGATCTCGAAGCACTCAGGTGCTTTGATGTCTTCGAGGTTGATGCCACCGAAGGTGATGGAGATGCGACGCACGGTGTCGATGAAGGCTTGCGGGCTTTCCGATTCGACTTCGATGTCAAAAACATCGATGCCGGCGAAACGCTTGAACAGAACACCCTTGCCTTCCATGACCGGCTTCGAGGCCAGCGGGCCCAGGTCACCCAGACCCAGAATCGCGGTACCGTCGGAGATCACCGCAACCAGGTTGCCTTTGCCGGTGTATTTGTAGGCCAACTCTGCATCACGGCCAATTTCGCGCACAGGCTCGGCGACGCCTGGGCTGTAGGCCAGGGCGAGGTCGCGGGCGGTGGCGGTGGGCTTGGTGAGCTCGACGCTCAGTTTCCCTGGACGGGGCTGAGCATGGTATTCGAGAGCGGCGGTTTTCAGGTCTGACATGATGGGCATTCCGCTGTTTACTGTTCTGACGGACCGCCGAGGATACGCAAAGTGCCGGAGGGCGACAAGACTGCCCGGTCACGAGTGTCAAGGCCTTTGGCCTACGACTTTACGCTAAAACCCACGGGGTTTTGGAAAGGCAAGTGTGTACAATTAGCCAGCTTAATGTCTACAACTATTTAACCAGAAACCGGCGTCAACATGCTCGGATCGGTCAATGGCAACAGCCAGCGTCGCTGCCCAGGCGTGAGGCCACCTTTTCGGGAACGGTCCACCACCCAACCACGCGCCTCGACCTGGCGTCCCTTGAGGTTATCCACAAAGCCTGGAGGAAAGTGGCGACGCAGACGAGCGGGGATGTTCAGCACCACGGCGCCATCCAGTTCAAGCCAGATACCGCCACGATTAGCCTCGACCTTGCTTATTTTGCCGCTTATCACTGCAAAGCCGGCTTGATCGAGGCGCCGCGCGGAGCGCACCGGTGATTGGCGCCACAGCCCTTTGCGGGCTTGCCGGGCCTGTCGCTCGGCCTGCTGCTGGCAGGCGGACAAACGCACATTTGGCGCGACCGCAACCCGGTAGCCCAGCCCCTCGCTGAGCAGTTGTGCTTCGAGATTGTTGCCAGTCCGGCTGTAGATATGCGCCAGGGTCCGGCCATACTTGTCCTTGGACTGCGCTCCGGGCACCAGGCCTAACTTGCCGTCACTGGCCTTGACCAAGGCTTGCAAGCGTTGCCTGGCGGCCTCGGCGTAAGGCTCTGCAACACGCCCATTGCGACCAAGCTCCGGGGCATTGATGCCGATCAGGCGCACGCTGCGCCCATCGACCAGCCGAATGGTATCGCCATCGACCACCTGTCGCACCGCCACCGGCTGGGCGCGCTCGGGGAGCGGACAGAAGGCCTGCGCCTGTGCCTGCCAGATCGCGCCCATAAAAAAGGCGCCCACAAGGAGCGCCTTTTTTTGCAACAGTGCGAACCTCAAGAGATTCGCCATGCGCATGATTACTTCTTGGTACCGAACATACCAAAGCGATCGGCGAACTTCTGTACGCGACCACCGGTGTCCAGGACTTTTTGCTTGCCAGTGTAGAACGGGTGGCACTGGGAGCAAACGTCGATCGCCAGCGGCTTGGCCAAGGTCGAACGGGTTTCGAATTTGTTGCCGCAGCTGCAGGTGACTGCAACTACTTCGTAGTTCGGATGAATATCTGCTTTCATGGTCACTTCCTCGAGCTGCGTGCCGCCACCCAACACCATTGTTGAATACCGCACGTAATTAGGCGGCGAATAATACCAGAGCACAGCCGCAGCGCAAGTTGTCGCTTGCACCGACCGTCGTCTGCTAGGCTCGCCGGATTGCCGAAATGCCCTCCAGAGACCTTCCGCGTGTCCGACGTCATCCTGCGCCTTGCCCTACCCTCGCCCCTGCGTCGCCTGTTCGACTACCGGGCGCCGGCAAGCCTGGCGCGCCAGCCCCTGACGCCCGGCATGCGCATTCGCGTGCCGTTCGGGCGCCGCGAGATGATCGGCGTGCTGGTGGAAGTGGCGCAACAAAGTGAAGTGCCCGCCGACAAGCTCAAGCCCGCCATCGCCCTGCTCGACCCGGTCTCGCCGATCCCGCCAGCGCTGTTCAAGCTGTGTCTGTGGACCGCCCAGTATTACCAGCACAGCCTTGGCGACACACTGAACTGGGCCCTGCCAACCCTGCTGCGCCAGGGCGAGGCGGCCGAAGCCCGGCAGGAGCGTTTCTGGCACGTGACCCCAGGCGCACGCCTGGAAGACCCGCGCATCGCCCGTGCCCCGCGCCAGCGCGAAGCCCTCAAGACCCTGTCGCAGCACCCGCATGGGGTGGCCCACAGCCTGCTGGGCAAACTGGGCCTGAACAAGGACAGCCTCGACCTGCTGTTGGCCAAGGAGCTGGTCAACATCGAAGTGCGCCGTCATTTGCCGGCGGCGCGCCACGAGCATTGGCTGGCACAGCCGGAATTGCCGCTCAATGAAGAGCAGCGCGCGGCATTCGAGGCCGTGCGCTCAGGCTTTGGCGCTTTTCACGCGTTCCTGCTCGCGGGCGTCACCGGCAGCGGCAAGACCGAGGTCTACCTGCAACTGATCCGCGAAACCCTGGAGGCCGGCAAGCAGGCGCTGATCCTAATCCCGGAGATCAACCTCGGCCCGCAGACCCTGCAACGTTTCGAGCAGCGCTTCAACGCACGCATCGCCTTGCTGCACTCGGCGGTCGCCGACCGCGAGCGCCTGGATGCCTGGCTCGCGGCCCGTGACGGCGAGGCGGACATCATCATCGGCACTCGCTCGGCCTTGTTCACGCCAATGAAGAACCCCGGCCTGATGATCATCGACGAAGAACACGACGGCTCTTATAAACAGCAGGAAGGTCTGCGCTACCACGCCCGTGACCTGGCGGTGGTGCGCGCGCACCAGGAAGGCATCCCGATCCTGCTGGGCTCGGCCACCCCTTCGCTGGAAAGCCTGCACAACGCCCACACTGGCCGCTACGGCCTGCTGCGCATGAACCAACGTGCCGGTGGCGCCCGAGCGCCGCGCTTCCTGCGTCTGGACGTGCGCAGCCTGCCGCTGGACAGCGGTATCAGCGGCCCGCTGCAACAGGCCATTCGCCAGACCCTCGAGGCCGGCCAGCAAGTGCTGGTGTTCCTCAACCGCCGCGGCTTCGCCCCGACCCTGCTGTGCCATGATTGCGGCTGGCTGTCCGAATGCCCACGCTGCGACGCACGCATGACGGTACACCAGCGCTCGGCAGTGCTGCGCTGCCACCACTGCGGCTACGACGAACACCTGCCGCTGCAATGCCCGCAATGTGCCCACGTCGACCTGCGTCCGGTGGGCGCTGGCACCGAGCGCGCCGAAGAGCGCCTCAAGGTACTGTTCCCCGACTACCCGATCCTGCGTGTGGACCGCGACAGCACCTCGCGCAAGGACGCCATGCACAACCTGTTCACCACCATTCAGCGCGGCCAGCCAAGCATCCTGGTGGGCACCCAGATGCTGGCCAAGGGTCACCACTTTCCCCGAGTCACCCTGGTGGCCATCCTCGATGCCGACGGCGGGCTGTTCTCCGGCGATTTTCGTGCAGGCGAGCGCATGGCCCAACTCATCGTCCAGGTCGCAGGCCGCGCTGGGCGGGCCGAAGAACCAGGCAAGGTGATCGTACAGACCCATCTGGCGGACCATCCCCTGCTGGTTCAGTTGACCGAACAAGGTTACTTCGCCTTCGCCGAGCAAGCGCTGAGCGAGCGCCGTGCAGCCGGCCTGCCGCCATTCGCCCATCTGGCCCTACTCCGTGCCGATGCGCACAAGCCGGGCCAGGCCGAAGGCTTCCTCGACGAAGCCTGCGCGGCAGCTGAGCGCCTGCTGAACGAACAGGCGCTGCACGGCATCGAACTGCTGGGCCCAGTGCCAGCCCCCATGGAACGCCGAGCAGGGCGGTTTCGCGCACAACTATTGCTCCAGGCCAATGCCCGGGCGCAGCTGCATCGACTGATCAGTGCATGGTTGCTAGTGTTGGAGCAAATGCCATCCGGACGACAGGTGCGCTGGTCGCTGGATGTCGACCCGGTGGACCTTTATTGAGCTGCAAGCCGCAAGCTCCAAGCATCAAGCCACAGCGGCCCTGCGCTGGATCGACTACTTGTCGCTTGCAGCTCGTAGCTTGTAGCTCGCTGAAAGGTTGGCAACCCGTCACCGGCAACGGATAATGCCAAGTTTTTCCACCTGCGCATCGAAGCGCCCCACCGCGCTTGCGGTCGAAAAGAGATCCCCATGAAAGACACCATTCGCCAGCTGATCCAGCAAGCCCTCACCCAACTCGTCAACGACGGCGTACTGCCTGAAGGGCTGGCGCCGGCGATCCAGGTGGAAAACGCCCGGGACAAGACCCACGGCGACTTCGCCAGCAACATCGCCATGATGCTGGCCAAGCCGGCCGGCATGAAGCCGCGCGAGCTGGCGGAAAAGCTCATCAACGCCCTGCCGGCCAGCGCCGACGTGAGCAAGGTCGAGATCGCCGGCCCCGGCTTCCTGAACTTCTTCCAGAACACCGACGCCCTGGCCAACCGCCTGGACGCTGCCCTGGCAGACGGCCACCTGGGTGTGCGCAAGGCCGGCCCTGCGCAAAAAGTGGTGATCGATATGTCGGCACCGAACCTGGCCAAGGAGATGCACGTCGGCCACCTGCGCTCGACCATCATCGGCGACAGCGTCGCCCGTGTGCTGGAGTTCCTCGGCGATGACGTCATCCGCCAGAACCACGTAGGCGACTGGGGCACCCAGTTCGGCATGCTGCTGGCCTACCTCGAAGAAAACCCGATCACCAGCGATGAGCTGTCGGACCTGGAGAACTTCTACCGCGCCGCCAAGAAACGCTTCGACGAGTCAGAAGCCTTCGCTACCCGCGCCCGTGGCCTAGTGGTCAAGCTGCAAGCCGGCGACCCGGAGTGCATGGCGCTGTGGACGCGCTTCAAGGACATTTCGCTGTCCCACTGCCAAAAGACCTACGAACTGCTCAACGTCAAGCTGAGCATGGCCGACGTGATGGGCGAGAGCGCCTACAACGACGACCTGGCCAACGTGGTCGCCGACCTCAAGGCCAAGGGCCTGCTGGTCGAAGATCAGGGCGCACAATGCGTGTTCCTCGAGGAATTCAAGAACAGCGAAGGCGAGCCCCTGCCGGTGATCGTGCAGAAGGCCGACGGCGGCTACCTGTACGCCACCACCGACCTGGCGGCGGTGCGCTACCGTAGCAACACGCTAAAGGCCGACCGCGCCCTGTACTTCGTCGACCAGCGCCAGGCATTGCACTTCAACCAGGTGTTCGAAGTCGCGCGCCGCGCAGGCTTCGTCGGCCATCCAATGCAGATGGAGCACATGGGCTTCGGCACCATGAACGGCGCCGATGGCCGTCCGTTCAAGACCCGTGACGGCGGCACCGTGAAGCTGATCGACCTGCTCAATGAGGCCAAGGATCGCGCCTACGCGCTGGTCAAGGAGAAGAACCCAGGCTTGGCCGAGCAAGAGCTGCGCCGCATCGGCGAAGTGGTAGGCATCGGCGCGGTCAAGTACGCCGACCTGTCCAAGCACCGTACCAGCGATTACAGCTTCAACTTCGAGCTGATGCTCAACTTCGAAGGCAACACCGCGCCGTACCTGCTGTATGCCTACACCCGTGTGGCGGGTGTATTCCGCAAGCTCGGCAAGGGCTTCGACGAGGTCGACGGCAGCATCGTGCTGCAAGCCGCCCACGAACAGGATTTGGCCGCGCGTCTGGCGCAGTTCGGCGAAATCCTGAACAACGTCGCCGAAAAAGGCACCCCGCACGTCCTGTGCAGCTACCTGTACGACCTCGCCGGTCTGTTCTCCAGCTTCTACGAGAACTGCCCGATCCTGTCCGCCGAAACCCCGCAACAGCAGCAGAGCCGCCTGCGCCTGGCCGCCCTGACCGGCCGGACCCTCAAGCAGGGCCTGGAGCTGCTGGGCCTGGAAACCCTGGAGCGCATGTAAGTTGGCTGCGAAGAAAAAGCCCGCACCCAAGCGCGGCGCCAGCCGCCACCAGCCGCCCGCCAAGCAGCCGATCCCCGGCTGGGTGTGGCTGGCGGTCGGCCTGACCGTCGGCGCCTTCATCGTCTTCCTGATGAAGCTCGAACCCGGTGGCGGTGATATCAAGCGCACCAAGCCCGAGCAACAGAAGCCGGAGAAAGTCGCCGAGGCGAGCAAGAACACCACCCCGACACCGCAGCAGCCGGTGAAGCCGAAGTATGACTTCTATACCCTGCTGCCCGAGTCGGAAGTGATCGTGCCGCCAGAGGCCGTACCGGAGAAGACCCCACCGGTGCCGGCGGTGCCAACCACGCCTGTCACCCCGGCAGAGGCGGCCAAGATCGACACCGCCCGCGCCCAGGCTGCGCTGATGGGTGAAACGCCACCACCGGCGCCCCCGGTGATCAAGCCGGCAGCCACCACCCAGTTCTTCCTGCAGGCCGGCTCGTTCCGCAAGCAGGCCGACGCCGACAAGGTCCGCGCGCAGATCATCCTGCTCGGCCAAGCCGTCAAGGTCGAGTCGGGGACGGTCAAGGAAGAGACCTGGTACCGCGTGATGGTCGGCCCGTTCAGCAATCGCGAACAGCTGACCGTGGCGCAAAAACAACTGGCCGGTGCAGGCTTCAGCAACCTGCTGCTGCAACAGCGCCGCCCCTGACGGGCGGCAAGCTGCAAACCCTAAGCAGCAAGTCGTAAGCTGCAAGCTGCCAGAAAAAGCAGTGGGCGTTCGCGACTAATTCCCGTCAGTTAAGCCTGTGTTGCAGTAGTTGGGGCCGCAAAGCGGCCCCCATTGGCTTAACGGACTCGCATTAGGCCTACGCGACCCGCTTTTTCTTGAAGCTTGCCGCTTGCCTTAGGCCCTACGCCGCTCGGCGTTGACCAGAGACACCTGGCTGTTCAGGGTCCAGAAGTCGTACAGCACCCCCAGCAGGAACACACCGCCGGTACACAGGTAAATCAGCGCGCTGATCCACTTGCCCTGGTACAGGCGATGCACGCCGAACACCCCCAGGAACGTCAGCAGCACCCATGCCAGGCTGTAGTCGACACTGCCAGACTGGAAACGCATGTCCGCCTCGCGGTCCATCGACGGGATCAGGAACAGGTCGATCAGCCAGCCAATCCCCAACAGCCCGAGGGTGAAGAACCAGATCGTCCCAGTGATGGGCTTGCCGTAGTAGAAGCGGTGCGCTCCGGTGAAGCCGAAAATCCACAGCAAGTACCCTAGTACCTTGCTGTGCGTGTCATTGACTGCCCCACCCTGTTGATAACCATTCATTCGAAGCCCTCGTGGGATAGCTGAAAATTTTCTAACGGAAAATGTGACTTTTCCGTTTCCACCCGACATATGGTACGCGCCCACACGACCAACGGATCAGAAATTGATCAAAAAGCTGTTATAAAGTTGCGCGCCAACACTTATAAGAGCTTCAACTATGCCGCCTTTCTTCAAGACATGGCTGACCCTCTGCCTACTTTTGCCCCTGGCCGCCCACGCCACCAACCGTGAGCAACGTCTTCCCAGCGGTTTCACCGGCTACACCAGCAATGCCGATGCCTCGGTGAAACGCTCCCCGCTCCATTACCGCAACACCACCGTGCAGGCGCGCCCTAGCAACGCTGCCCGCCAGCAGGCGCAGCAGGCTGTGGCCATGTCACCCAAGCAGAGCAGCCAAGTGCTCAGCCGCGCGGTGAACGTACTCGGCACCCCTTACCGTTGGGGTGGCAGCAGCCCGAAGAAGGGTTTCGACTGTAGCGGGCTGGTCAAGTACGCCTTCAATGACGTGGCCAATGTCGACCTGCCGCGCACTTCCAACGCCATGGCTCAAGGCCAAGGCGTCAAAGTGGCCCGTGGCGACCTCAAACCAGGCGACCTGATCTTCTTCAACATCAAGAGCCGCCGGGTGAACCACGTCGCCATCTACCTAGGCAACGACCGCTTTATCCATGCGCCGCGTACCGGCAAGCGAGTGAGCATCGACAGCCTGGAGAAACCGTACTGGCAGAAGCACTACGTAGTTGCCAAACGTGTACTGCCCAAAGACCAACAGGCGCTGAACCTGGCCAAGCGCTGACGCAGCAGGGGCGCCTGCATCGCGCTACTCGATCACCCCTTGTTCCCGCAGCGCCTGCATCGCGGCCTGCAGCGTTATCATCCCCTGCGCCGCCCCTGTCTGCATCAGCGAAGGAACCTGGGCCATGCGCCCTTCGCGGATCAGATTGCGCACAGCAGGCGTCGCTACCAACACTTCGCGTGCCGCCACACGCCCGCCGCCCTTGCGCTTCAACAACACTTGCGCCACCACCAGGCGCAGCGCCTCGGCGAGCATCGCGCGCACCAGCGGTTTCTCCTCGGCAGCGAACACGTCCACCAAACGATCCACGCAGCTCACCGCCGAGCGTGTGTGCACGGTCGCCAGTACCAGGTGGCCGGTTTCAGCCGCGCGCAGCGCCAGGCGAATGCTCGGCAGATCACGTAACTCACCGATCATGATCACATCCGGGTCCTGACGCAGAGCGCTGCGCAGGCCGTGGGCAAAGCTACGGCAGTCACGGCCGATCTCGCGCTGGTTGAGCAGGCTGCGCCGCCCCGCGTGGAGGAACTCGACCGGGTCTTCCAGGGTGACGATGTGTTGCGCGCAGCGCTCGTTAAGGCGGTCGAGGAGCGCGGCCAGGGTACTGGACTTGCCACTGCCCGTCGGGCCGCCCACCAGGACCAAGCCGTCCTGACACCTCGCAAGAGCCTCGGACACTTGCTCCAGGCCCAACGCCTCGACACTTGGAATACCTGCCGGGATCAACCGCAGGCAAGCGCCTGGGCCATTGTGTTGGCGAAACAGGTTCAGGCGCGAACGCCCCACCCCAGGCAAATCCAGCGCCAAGTCCAACTCATCGCCCCTCGCCCATTGCTCACGCTGCGCGCCATCGAGCAGCGCGCCCAGCCCGTGCTCCAAGGCATGGGCGGTGAGCGCCGGCAGCTCCAGGCGGTGTAGCTCTCCGTCCACACGTAGCAGTGGCGGCTCACCAGCCGCCAAGTGCAGGTCGCTGGCGCCGGCCGTCAGGGCTCGGGCCAGCAAGTCGGTCACATCCATGAGACTCCCCAAGCGCTAGCAAGCAGGTAGAATGCCGCAGACTCCAAAGCCGCCGGCGATGATCCATGTCCACCCTAGCAGACAACATTTGCGCCATTTCCGCCCGTATCCAAAGGGCAGCCGAGGTTGCCGGGCGCGACCCGGCCAGCATTCAGTTGCTGGCCGTGAGCAAGACCAAGCCCGCCAGCGCCATTCGCGAGGTCCATGCCGCTGGCGTGCGTGACTTCGGGGAAAATTACCTACAAGAAGCGCTGACAAAACAGCAGGCGCTGCGCGACCTACCCTTGATCTGGCACTTCATCGGCCCCATCCAGTCGAACAAGACCAAGGCCATCGCCGAGCATTTCGATTGGGTACATTCCGTGGACCGCCTGAAGATCGCCCAACGCCTCTCCGAGCAGCGCCCCGCCGGCCTGGCGCCTCTGAACATCTGCTTGCAGGTGAACGTCAGCGGCGAAGACAGCAAGTCCGGCTGCGCACCCGCCGACCTGCCTTCATTGGCGCAGGCCGTCAACGCCCTGCCGGGCCTGCGCCTGCGCGGGCTGATGGCCATCCCTGAACCGACCGAGGACCGCGCCGCACAGGAAGCGGCGTTCGCCACCCTGCGCCACCTGCAAGCACAACTCGACCTCGGCCTGGACACGCTGTCGATGGGCATGAGCCACGACCTGGAGGCCGCCATCGCCCAAGGTGCGACCTGGGTACGTATCGGCACCGCCTTGTTCGGGGCCCGCGATTACGGCCCACGCTGATCCATGCTTAACTCCACCTTTCCCCTCAAGGACCTGACATGAGCAAGACTCGTATTGCCTTTATCGGCGCCGGCAACATGGCCGCCAGCCTGATCGGCGGCCTGCGCGCCCAGGGCCTGGATGCCTCGCAGATCCGCGCCAGCGATCCAGGTGCCGAAACCCGCGCTCGCATTCAGGCCGAACACGGCATCGAAACCTTCGACAACAATGCACAGGCCATCGAGGGCGCCGACGTAATCGTGCTGGCGGTCAAGCCACAGGTAATGAAGGCGGTCTGCCAAGCGCTGCAGCCTAGCCTCAAGGTCAGCCAACTGGTGGTGTCCATCGCTGCCGGGATCACCTGCGCGAGCCTACAGGCCTGGCTGGGCGCAGTACCGGTGGTGCGCTGCATGCCCAATACCCCGGCGCTGCTGCGCCAAGGCGTGAGCGGGCTGTACGCCACCGGCGAAGTGTCTGCCCCGCAGCGCGAACAGGCCAGTGAGCTGCTCTCGGCCGTCGGCACGGCGCTGTGGCTGGATGCAGAACCACAACTGGACGCTGTCACCGCCGTCTCCGGCAGTGGCCCGGCTTACTTCTTCCTGCTCATCGAAGCCATGACCGCCGCTGGCGAAAAACTCGGTCTGCCGCGTGAAACCGCTTCGCAACTCACCCTGCAAACCGCCCTGGGCGCTGCCCGCATGGCCGTAGCCAGCGATGTCGACGCTGCGGAGCTGCGCCGCCGCGTCACCTCGCCGGCTGGCACCACGGAAGCGGCGATCACCTCGTTCCAGGCCAACGGCTTCGAGGCAATCGTCGAGCAGGCACTGCAAGCCGCTGCCCGCCGCTCGGCGGAGCTGGCCGAACAACTGGGCAAATAAGGAGCCGCTGAATGAATGCACTGTCTGGCGCCGCGATTTTCGTGGTGCAAACCCTGGTCAGTCTGTACCTGGTGATCGTCCTGTTGCGCTTCGTGCTGCAACTGGTCAAGGCCGACTTCTACAACCCGCTCAGCCAGTTCGCCGTGCGCGCCACCCAGCCGCTGCTCAAGCCGCTGCGGCGGGTCATTCCGAGCATCGCAGGGCTGGATACCTCCTCGCTGTTGCTGTCGATCATCATCCAGGCACTGCTGATGGCCTTCGTCCTGATGGTCACCTACGGCACCTTCGGCGATATCCTGCATTTGCTGATGTGGGCGATCCTGGGCATCACCTCGCTGTTCCTGAAGATCTTCTGGGTCGCGATGATCGTGATGGTGATCGTCTCGTGGGTCGCGCCCAATAGCCACAACCCCGCCGCCGAGCTGGCCTACCAGATCAGCGAACCGGTGCTGGCACCGTTCCGCCGCCTGGTGCCGAACTTGGGCGGCATGGATATTTCGCCGATCTTCGCCTTCATCGCCATCCAGGTGATCCAGTCGTTCCTGATGCCGCAACTGGCCGCCTACGCCGGCATGCCACAAGAGCTGTGGCGGATGATCTGACCCACCGCTTCCCTGCGGCAAGCCATTGCTTGCCGCAGGGGGTAGCGCTCTTTAGACTTACGCCTCCGTCAAGCGTGAGCAGGGTCGATGTCCACTGTCTTTCCCGAAGATTCCGTCGGTCTGGTAACCCCCCAGATCGCCCGGTTCGATGAACCGTTGGCCCTGGCCTGTGGCCGCTCGCTGGCCTCGTACGAACTCATCTACGAAACCTATGGCCAGCTGAACGCCAACGCCAGCAACGCCGTGCTGATCTGTCATGCGCTGTCCGGCCATCACCATGCCGCCGGCTACCATGCCGCCACCGACCGCAAGCCGGGCTGGTGGGACAGCTGCATCGGCCCGGGCAAGCCGATCGACACCAACCGCTTCTTCGTGGTCAGCCTGAACAACCTCGGCGGCTGCAACGGCAGTACCGGCCCGAGCAGCCTCAACCCGGCTACCGGCAAGCCCTACGGAGCCGATTTCCCGGTGCTCACGGTCGAAGACTGGGTCCATAGCCAGGCACGCCTGGCCGATCGCCTGGGCATCCACACCTGGGCCGCCATCGTTGGCGGAAGCCTCGGCGGCATGCAGGCATTGCAGTGGACCATCACCTACCCTGACCGGGTGCGCTACTGCGTGGACATCGCCTCGGCCCCCAAGCTGTCGGCACAGAACATCGCCTTCAACGAAGTGGCGCGCCAGGCCATCCTCACCGACCCCGAATTCCACGGCGGCTCGTTCCAGGATCAGGGCGTGATCCCCAAGCGCGGCCTGATGCTGGCACGGATGGTTGGCCACATCACCTACCTGTCGGATGACTCGATGGGTGAAAAATTCGGTCGCGAACTCAAGAGCGACAAGCTCAACTACGACTTCCACAGCGTCGAATTCCAGGTCGAGAGCTATCTGCGCTACCAGGGCGAGGAGTTTTCCGGCCGCTTCGATGCCAACACCTACCTGCTAATGACCAAGGCGCTGGACTACTTCGATCCGGCCGCCGCCCACGCCGGCGACCTGGCGGCGACCCTGGCCCACGTCAAGGCGGATTACTGCATCATGTCGTTCACCACCGACTGGCGCTTCTCGCCGGCCCGTTCGCGGGAGATCGTCGATGCGCTGATGGCGGCACGCAAGAATGTCTGCTACCTGGAAATCGACTCCCCTTACGGCCACGACGCCTTCCTCATCCCGACCCCGCGCTACATGCAGGGTTTCGCGAACTACATGAACCGCATCAGCGTCTGAGGACCCCATGAGAGCCGACCTGGAAATCATCCACGACTGGATCCCCGCCGGCAGCCGGGTACTCGACCTGGGCTGCGGTAACGGCGAATTGCTCGCCTCGCTGCGAGATCGCAAGAACGTCACCGGCTATGGCCTGGAGATCGACGCCGACAACATCGCAGAATGCGTGGCCAAGGGCGTCAACGTGATCGAGCAGGACCTCGACAAAGGCCTGGGCAACTTCGCCAGCAACAGCTTCGATGTGGTGGTGATGACGCAGGCCCTGCAAGCGGTGGAATACCCTGACCGCATTCTCGACGAAATGCTGCGCGTAGGCCGCCAGTGCATCATCACCTTCCCCAATTTCGGGCACTGGCGCTGCCGCTGGTACCTGGCGACCAAGGGGCGCATGCCGGTCTCCGACTTCATGCCGTACACTTGGTACAACACGCCGAACATCCACTTCTGCACCTTCGAAGACTTCGAGAACCTGTGCCACGCACGCAACGCCAAGGTCCTCGACCGCCTGGCTGTGGACCACTTGCACCGCAATGGATTGGGCGGCCGGCTTTGGCCTAATCTTCTAGGGGAAATCGGTATCTATCGGGTCAGCAGCCCGGGCCTGCAGGAGCACCAGCTCGCGGTCTGACCACCCGCAACGGAGGAAAGGCATCATGCGTCGTCTCGCCCTGTTTCTGATCAGCCTGTGCCTGGCCCTGCCGGTACTGGCCACCGACGCCGCAAGGCCCGAACGCAAGGCCGTGTTCGGCGATGTGACGGTCCACTACAGCGCCTTCACCTCAAGCATGCTCCAGCCGGATATCGCCGCCACCACGGGCCTGACCCGCAGCAAGAACCAGGGCGTCCTCAATATTGCCGTGCTCAAAGCCGGCAAGCCGGGCGTGGCGGTGGTCAGCGGCATCGTCAAGGACCTCACCGGGCGCAGCAGCCCGCTGTCGTTCAGGCAGATCACCGAGCAGGGCTCGGTGTACTACGTAGCCCAGTTCAAGATCGAACAGGCCCAGACGCTGATCTTCGACCTGAATGTCGAGACCGGCGGGGTCAGCCATAAACTCAGCTTCAACCAGGAAGTGTTCCCAGGCGAATGATGAACCTTACGCAACTCGTGCTGGCCAGCCATAACGCCGGCAAACTCAAGGAACTACAGGCCATGCTCGGCCAGTCCGTGCAACTGCGTTCGATCGGTGAATTCAGCCAGGTCGAGCCGGAAGAAACCGGCCTGTCGTTCGTCGAGAACGCCATCCTCAAGGCCCGCAATGCCGCGCGCATCTCCGGCCTGCCAGCGCTGGCCGACGATTCGGGACTGGCGGTAGACGCGCTGGGTGGCGCACCCGGCATCTACTCGGCGCGCTACGCTGACGGCAAGGGCGACGCGGCGAACAACGCCAAGCTGCTCGAGGCGCTCAAAGACGTACCGCCTGCACAGCGAGGTGCCCAGTTCGTGTGTGTCCTGGCACTGGTACGCCATGCCGACGATCCGCTGCCAATCCTCTGCGAAGGTCTGTGGCACGGCAGTATCCTGTTCGAGGCCAGCGGTGAGCACGGCTTCGGCTACGACCCGCTGTTCTGGGTCCCAGAGCGTAACTGCTCCAGCGCCGACCTGGCCCCGGCCGACAAGAACCAGCTCAGCCACCGCGCCCGCGCCATGGCCCTGCTGCGTCAACGCCTGGGCCTGGCATGACCGTAAAGCCCTCGCACACCACGGGCGTGATCTTGCCCGAGCTTCCACCGCTGTCGCTGTACATCCATATTCCCTGGTGCGTGCGCAAATGCCCGTATTGCGACTTCAACTCGCACCAGGCCGGGCCGAACCTGCCGGAAGACGAATACGTCGACGCTCTGCTCGCCGACCTGGACCAGGAGCTGCCTGCGGTCCAGGGGCGTGCGATCAGCACGATCTTCTTCGGCGGCGGCACCCCAAGCCTGTTCAGCGCCACAGCCCTTGGCCGCCTATTGCAGGGTGTCGAGCGGCGTATCCGATTCGCAACCGACATCGAGATCACCCTCGAAGCCAACCCTGGCACGTTCGAGCAGGAGAAATTCAAAGCCTACCGGCAGACCGGCATCAATCGCCTGTCCATTGGCGTGCAGAGTTTCCAACCCGCCAAGCTGCAAAAGCTCGGACGCATCCACAACGGCGACGAAGCGGTGCGCGCGGCAGGCATGGCCCGCGCAGCCGGTTTCGACAATTTCAACCTCGACCTGATGCACGGCCTGCCCGAGCAGTCGCTGGACGACGCCCTGGGCGACCTGCGTCAAGCCATCGACCTGGGGCCGACCCACTTGTCGTGGTACCAGCTGACCCTGGAGCCTAATACCGTGTTCTGGAGCCAGCCACCGGAACTGCCCGAGGATGACATCCTCTGGGACATCCAGGAGGCGGGCCAGGCGCTGATGGCCGCGCAAGGCTATCGCCAGTACGAGGTGTCGGCCTACGCCCAGTCCGGGCGCGCCGCACGCCACAACCTCAACTACTGGCGCTTCGGCGACTTCATCGGTATCGGCGCCGGGGCCCATGGCAAGCTGTCGTTCCCGGATGGGCGCATCCTGCGCACCTGGAAAACCCGCCTACCCAAGGATTACCTGAACCCGGCCAAACCGTTCAAAGCGGGCGAAAAGCTGCTGCCTACCGACGAATTGCCGTTCGAATTTCTGATGAACGTGCTGCGCCTGACCGACGGCGCAGAGGCCGAGCTGTTCACCCGACGCACCGGCCTGCCACTGGCGCAACTGGCCCAGGCACGCCGCGCTGCCGAACAAAAGGGCCTTTTGCAGGTCGAACCGGATCGTCTGGCGGCCACGCCTCGCGGCCAGCTCTTCCTCAACGATTTGCTGCAGTATTTCTTGAATTAAGGATGACCCATGGACCTGGTACTTGACCTGCTCTCGACCGTTTCCCGCTGGAGCCGCAGCAACCTGTCGGAAATCTCGCTGGCCCTGGTAGGCTGCCTGCTGGTGCTGTTCGGCACCGACATCAAAAGCTGGGTCGAAGCGCGCCTGGGCGGCTTGGCCGGGGCCTTGCGCGTACCGTTCATGGCCCTGCTGGTGATGATTGGCAGTGGTGCGGCACTGATCTATGCCACGCCCTGGGTGATACGTGGACTCAGCCAGTTCAATAACTATGCGTTGGCACCGGTGTTGTTGGTGGTGCTGGTATTGATTGGCGTAGTGGCAGATCGGCGCGGCTGAGCACTCGCCAAAAGCCGCCCCGGCGAACCAGGGCGGCCCTCACTTTATCGAGCCCTAGTGGGCGTCACAGTTGATGCGGGATATTTCACTTTGACGTAGCGGCAGGGCGGTTCTAGCATTCCAGTCGCGAAGGCTCTCCAGTAAAGCTGAAGACCGCAGGCCAAGGACTCGTAACCCGAAGCCTGCATAAAAAACCGCCCTTTCAGGCGGTTTTTTTCGCCCGCAGTTTCGCAGGCACGGCAAACGAGAGCGGTCTTAGTCCACCTTCTCGAACTTCAGGTCCCATACGCCATGCCCAAGGCGCTCGCCACGGCGTTCGAACTTAGTGATCGGGCGCTCTTGCGGACGTGGCACATAGGCGCCATCTGCCGCCTGATTGCGGTAGCCCGGGGCCACCTTCATCACTTCCAGCATGTGCTCGGCATACGGCTCCCAGTCGGTGGCCATGTGGAACACGCCGCCAACCTTGAGCTTGCTGCGCACCAGTTCGGCGAACGCCGGCTGGACGATACGGCGCTTATGGTGACGCGCCTTGTGCCAAGGATCAGGGAAGAACAGCATCAGCCGATCAAGGCTGTTGTCGGCCACGCAGCGGTTGAGCACTTCGATGGCGTCACAATCGTACACTCGCAGGTTCTGCAGCCCCTGGGTGAGCACGCCATTGAGCAGTGCGCCGACACCAGGGCGGTGCACTTCCACACCGATGAAGTCCAGCTCAGGCGAGGCCGCTGCCATTTCCAGCAGCGAGTGCCCCATGCCAAAGCCAATTTCAAGAGTGCGCGGCGCCGAACGACCGAACACCTGGTCGTAGTCGACTGGGCTGTCGGCCAGTGGCAGGATGAACAGCGGGCCGCCCTGCTCCAGGCCGCGCTGCTGGCCTTCGGTCATGCGCCCGGCACGCATGACGAAACTCTTGATACGGCGGTGCGGGCGCTCTTCGCCGTCGGCGGTGATCGGCGTTTCTTGCGATTCAGTCATCGGGGGCTCTTACTTGATCAGACCTTCCAGCGGCGAAGACGCGCTGGCATAGAGTTTCTTCGGCATACGCCCGGCGAGGTACGCCATGCGGCCGGCGAGAATCGCGTGCTTCATGGCCTCGGCCATCAGCACCGGTTGCTGTGCATGGGCGATCGCCGAGTTCATCAGCACCGCTTCGCAGCCCATCTCCATGGCGATGGTCGCATCGGAGGCGGTACCCACGCCGGCATCGACCAGCACCGGAACTTTCGATTCTTCAAGGATGATCTGCAGGTTATACGGGTTGCAGATCCCGAGGCCCGTGCCGATCAGGCCGGCCAACGGCATCACCGCGATACAGCCAGCTTCGGCCAGCTGACGTGCGATGATCGGATCGTCGCTGGTGTAGACCATCACGTCGAAGCCATCTTTGACCAGCACTTCGGCGGCCTTGAGGGTTTCGATCACGTTGGGGAACAGGGTTTTCTGGTCAGCCAGCACTTCCAGCTTCACCAGGGTGCGGGTTTCATGGGACTTGTGCCCATCGAGCAGCTCACGGGCCAGGCGACAGGTACGTACCGCCTCAACGGCATCGAAGCAACCTGCGGTGTTCGGCAGGATGGTGTACTTGTCGGGCGAGAGCACATCGAGCAGGTTCGGCTCGCCCGCATTCTGACCGAGGTTGGTACGGCGCACGGCGACGGTGACGATCTCGGCACCCGAAGCCTCGGTGGCCAGACGAGTTTCTTCCATGTCACGGTATTTACCGGTGCCCACCAGCAGACGCGACTGGAAAGTGCGCCCGGCCAGGACGAAAGGCTTGTCGCTGCGAACGTTGCTCATCGATGTTCCTCTGGAAAGGTTACGGGGCTTGCGGGGGACTTGCCGGGGCGCGCTCAACCGCCGCCAATGGCGTGGACCACTTCGACCTGGTCGCCTTCGCGCAACGGCGTGCTCTCGTGCTGGCTACGCGGCACGATGTCCAGATTCAGTTCCACCGCCACGCGGCGACCAGCCAGCTCAAGCCGGGCCAGCAAGGCCGCGACGCTTTCGCCCGCAGGCAGCTCGTAAGGTTCACCGTTCAGTTGAATGCGCATGCGCACGGCCACCATTGTTCTTTGGGGGCCCGCATTCTAGCCCCGATCCGCCTTGCAACCCAAGGGCGATCCACGCCATTAGTCGCGATTGTGGACCGCTAAGTCAGCCCAGCCGCCAGGCGGCCAGGCCCAAGCACAACCAGCCCGCGAGAAAACACAGGCCGCCCAGGGGCGTGATGATGCCCAGCTTGCTGATGCCAGTGAGCGTAAGCAGGTACAGGCTGCCCGAGAACAGCAGAATGCCCACGGCGAACAGCCCGCCGGCCCAACCGACCAGCCGACCGGGCAAATGCGCGGCGAGTACGGCCACCCCGAAGATGGCCAGGGCGTGCACCAGTTGGTAGGTGACGCCGGTATGGAAGATCGCCAGGTAGTCGGCCGTCAGACGGTTTTTCAAGCCATGGGCAGCGAACGCGCCCAGGGCCACACCGGTAAAGCCGAAGAACGCGGCAAGCATCAGGAAGCTACGAAGCATGGGACGACTCCTCGAGAGGGGTCTGTATAATGGCCCGTTCCATCCGTCGGGCCAAGCCATCACCATGCTGTCATCTATCCTGCGTCGCTTAACCCGCGCCCTGCTCTGGTTCGCTGCCGGCAGCATTGCCGTGGTCCTGGTGCTACGCTGGGTGCCGCCGCCGGGCACGGCCTTGATGGTCGAGCGCAAGGTTCAATCATGGGTCAGCGGCGAGCCAATCGACCTGCAACGCGACTGGACCCCGTGGGATGCTATCTCCGACGAATTGAAAGTGGCGGTGATCGCCGGCGAAGACCAGAAATTCGCCAGCCACTGGGGGTTCGATATTCCTGCGATCCAGGCGGCGCTGGCCTACAACGAGCGTGGCGGGAAGATTCGCGGCGCCAGCACGCTGACCCAACAAGTGGCCAAGAACCTGTTCCTGTGGTCGGGCCGCAGTTGGCTGCGCAAAGGACTGGAGGCTTGGTTTACGGCCTTGCTGGAACTGCTCTGGTCCAAAGAGCGGATACTTGAGGTCTACCTCAATAGCGCCGAATGGGGCAAAGGTGTGTTCGGCGCCCAAGCAGCGGCACGTTATCACTTTGGTGTGGATGCCAGCCGCCTGACACGCCAGCAGGCCGCCCAACTGGCGGCGGTGCTGCCCAGCCCGATCAAGTGGAGCGCAAGCCGGCCTAGTGCGTACGTGGCCAGCCGCGCAGGCTGGATCCGGCGGCAGATGAGCCAGTTGGGTGGGCCGAGCTACCTGATGCAATTGGACACCTCGCGCAGGCCCTAGGCTGGGCTGCATAACACCGCTGAACCGGTGCGAGCCGGCCAACGCCTTAGCCCTCCAGCAACACAAAAGCCGCCGTCTCTTGCGAGAACAGCGGCTTTTTTGTTCCAGCCAGGCGGGGTCGATCAGATCGTGATCAGCGCCTTGACCTTGTTCATCGCGTTTTTCTCAAGCTGGCGAATACGCTCGGCAGAAACGCTGTATTTCTCGGCCAACTCGTGCAACGTCGCCTTCTCTTCAGCCAACCAGCGCTGGTAAAGAATGTCGCGGCTGCGCTCATCCAGACCTTGCAGGGCTTCATGCAGGTTGCTGGTGGAGTTGTCGCTCCAATCAGCATCTTCCAACTGCAGTGCCGGGTCGTAACGGTGGTCCTCCAGGTAGTGCGCAGGAGACTGGAAGGCACTGTCGTCGTCCGCTTCGGCGGCCGGGTCAAAGGCCATGTCCTGGCCACTCAGGCGGCTTTCCATCTCACGCACTTCGCGGGGCTCCACGCCCAGGCTTTCCGCCACACGATGCACTTCGTCGTTGTTCAGCCAAGCCAGACGCTTCTTCTGGCTGCGCAGGTTGAAGAACAGCTTGCGCTGGGCCTTGGTGGTCGCCACCTTGACGATGCGCCAGTTGCGCAGAATAAATTCGTGGATCTCGGCCTTGATCCAGTGCACCGCGAAGGACACCAGACGCACACCCATTTCCGGGTTGAAACGCTTGACCGCCTTCATCAGGCCAACGTTGCCTTCCTGGATCAGGTCGGCCTGAGCCAGCCCGTAACCCGCATAGCTACGGGCGATGTGTACGACAAAACGCAGGTGAGCCATCACCATTTGCCGAGCGGCTTCAAGGTCCTGCTCGTAATAGAGACGCTCGGCCAGATCACGCTCCTGCTCGGGCGACAGCAACGGAATGCTGTTGACCGTGTGCACATAGGCTTCCAGGTTTGCACCGGGAACCAGGGCATAGGCAGGCTGCAACGATGTGGTCATTCAAGTACCTCCGGCTTACAGACTCGTGCCTTGTGGGCACTGCCAACATAGACCCGGAACCGTGAATTAAGTTCCTGCATGAAAAAAGTCAATGCTGGCAAAAAAACATTATCGCGGGGCCAGCTCGTTCAGGTGGCGAGCCACTGCGATCCATGCACCGATATACCCCAACAACACCGCCCCGATCAAGAGCGACAGACCATCGGAGCCCGGCACCCCGCCCAAGGCGAAGTCGCTGCCATACAGCCCCGAAAGCCCGATTACCGCGTCGTTGAGCCAGTTCAGGCCGAACGCGAGAATGCCCCATGCCAAAATGCCAGCCCCCAGACCATACAGGGCGCCCATGTAAAGGAATGGCCTGCGCACATAGCTGTCGGTGCCGCCCACCAGCTTGATCACTTCGATCTCGACGCGGCGGTTCTCGATGTGCAGGCGAATGGTGTTACCAATGACCAACAGCAATGCCGAAATCAGCATCACCGCCAGACCGAACACAAAGCGGTCACCCAGCTTGAGGATCGCCGCCAGACGCTCGACCCACAGCAAGTCGAGCTGCGCCGCATCGACCTTTGGCAACTCCGCCAGGCGCTGACGCAAGGCTTCCAGGGCAGGTTTGTCGACCTCGGTCGGCGTCACCACCACCACGCCAGGCAGCGGATTGTCCGGCAGCTCGCGCAACGCCTCACCCAGGCCAGATTGCTGCTGGAATGCTTCGAGTGCCTGCTCGCGGCTGATGTACTGAGCGTCGGCCACCCCCGGCATGCCCTTGATCTCGTCGCGCAGGGCCTGGCCATCGCGGCCACTGGCGTCGAGTTTGAGGTACAGCGAGATCTGCGCGGCGCGCTGCCAGGAGCCGCCGAGCTTCTCGACATTCTTGAGCAGCAGCGACAGGCCCATGGGCATGCTCAGCGCCACTGCCATGACCAGACAGGTGAAGAAACTGCCGATCGGTTGCTTGCCCAGGCGCCGCAAGCTGTCGGCCAGGCTGGCGCGATGGCTTTCCAGCCAGGCGTGCAGCAGGGTACGAAAATCCGGGCCATCGTCGTCGTGATCGCCGCGTTTTTTCTTTGCTGGCGCAGCTTCGGCGGCCTTGGGCGCTACGCGCTCGGAAACCTTGGGTGTACGTGTGGTGCTCATTGCCCGGCCTCCCCATCGCCGATCAAGCGGCCGCGTTGCAGCGTCAGCATGCGGTGGCGCATGCGCGCGATCAGCGCCAGGTCATGACTGGCGATCAATACGGTGGTACCCAGCCGGTTGATGTCCTCGAACACACCCATGATCTCGGCAGCCAGACGCGGGTCGAGGTTACCGGTGGGTTCATCGGCCAACAGCAAGGCCGGCTGGTGCACGATGGCACGGGCGATGCCCACGCGCTGTTGCTGGCCCGTGGACAGGTCGGCCGGGAACAGCTCGCCCTTGTCGCTCAGCGATACACGCTCGAGCGCCGAGTCCACGCGCTTGGCGATTTCGGCCTTGGACAGGCCGAGAATCTGCAACGGCAAGGCAATATTGTTGAACACCGTGCGGTCGAACAGTAACTGGTGGTTCTGGAACACCACGCCGATCTGCCGCCGCAGGAACGGGATCTGCGCGTTGCTGATCTGACCCAGGTCCTGGCCTGCCAGCAGCAACTTGCCGCTGGTCGGGCGTTCCATGGCCAGCAGCAGGCGCAACAGGGTGCTCTTGCCGGCACCCGAGTGACCGGTGACGAACAGGAACTCGCCACGGCGCGCTCGGAAACTCAGCTCGTGCAGGCCGACGTGCCCGTTGGGGTAACGCTTGGCGACCTGTTCGAATCGGATCATGCAGGCTCCCGCTCGGCGAACAACGCCTTGACGAAGGGTTCGGCCTCGAAGGTGCGCAGGTCATCGATACCCTCGCCGACACCAATGAAGCGGATCGGGATATTGAACTGCTTGGCCAGGGCGAAGATCACCCCGCCCTTGGCCGTACCATCGAGCTTGGTCAAGGCAAGGCCGGTCAACTCCACGCTCTGGTTGAAATACTTGGCCTGGCTGATGGCGTTCTGGCCGGTACCGGCATCAAGCACCAGCAGTACTTCGTGGGGTGCGTCGGCATCGAGCTTGCCGATCACTCGGCGGACCTTTTTCAGCTCTTCCATCAGGTTGTCCTTGGTGTGCAGGCGACCGGCGGTATCGGCGATCAGCACATCGATGTTGCGGGCCTTGGCGGCCTGCACGGCATCGAAGATCACCGAGGCCGAATCGGCGCCAGTGTGCTGGGCGATCACCGGGATCTGGTTGCGCTCGCCCCACACCTGCAACTGCTCCACCGCCGCCGCGCGGAAGGTGTCACCTGCGGCCAGCATGACCTTCTTGCCTTCAAGCTGAAGCTTTTTGGCCATCTTGCCGATGGTGGTGGTCTTGCCGGCGCCATTCACGCCCACCACCAGAATCACGTAGGGCTTGCTCTGCGCCTGGATCTTCAACGGCTGCTCCACCGGGCGCAGCAGCGCGGCCAACTCATCCTGCAACGACTGGTACAGCGCACCGGCATCGGCCAGCTGCTTGCGGGCGACCTTCTGCGTGAGGTTCTGGACGATGGCTGAGGTGGCCTCGACGCCCACGTCGGCGGTCAGCAGACGGGTCTCGATTTCATCCAGCAGGTCGTCGTCGATGGTCTTCTTGCCCAGGAACAGGCTGGCCATGCCTTCGCCGATACTGGCGCTGGTCTTCGACAGCCCCTGCTTGAGGCGCGCGAAGAAGCCCGGCTTGGCCGGCTCTACCGCGCTCGCCACAGGCACTGGCGCGACCTGCGCGGGCGCTGCGACGGGCGGTTCCTGAGCCGGCTTTGGCTCGGCCACTGGCGCGACCACCGGTTCAGGGACAGGTGCGAGCACGGCCTCAGGGGCCGAGCGCTCGGGAATCACTGGCGGGGCCTTGGGCTCCAGGTCCGGCACCAAGGCGACCGGTTCCTCGGCCACTGGCAGAACCAGATTGCTCACCGGTACGGCCGGAACCTCGGCAATCGGCGCTACCACCGGTTCAGGCGCAGGTTCAGTTGCCGGCATTGCTGGCGCTACCGGCTCGGGCGACACCTGGACCGGCGCCTCGAGCGGCGCTTGGGCCGAAGCGGGCGGCTCGACGGGAGCCTGCGGCGCAGCCTGTTCTAGGGCCTGGGCTTCAGGGGGTTGCGGCTGTTCGGCGACAGGTTGCTCCGGTTTCTTGCGAAACCAGCTGAACAGGCCTTTCTTTTCACCGGCCGGGGCCGGCGCTTTCTTGTCGTCGTTGGAACCAAACATGGAAGACGGCTATCTCAGGGTGGCGATGAGCCATTAGCGGCGCATCGGGAATTCTCACTTACGCAGAACAGACTACTGTGTAACCGGCTGGTTCATGCGCAACGTTTTGTCGTTAAGAGCCTGCAGGCCAGAACGGCGACAGGCATGGTCGCCAGGCAACCGGATCAGTATCCTAGCACCTCCTGGCCCGCCGACGCTAAACCCAAGCGGGCCGCCGAACAGGTTGAACACTGTATGAATGCTCTAGCCCGCCGCGCCGCTGGCCTGTTGCTCGGCTCGTTGTGCCTGCCACTGGCGGCCTTCGCCGCCGATGTGCAACCCACCCACGAATTCATGCTCGACAACGGCCTTAAAGTGATCGTGCGCGAGGACCACCGTGCCCCGGTGGTGGTTTCGCAGATCTGGTACAAGGTCGGCTCCAGCTACGAGACGCCGGGCCAGACCGGCTTGTCCCATGCCCTTGAGCACATGATGTTCAAGGGCAGCGACAAGGTCGGCCCCGGCGAAGCCTCGCGCATCCTGCGCGACCTCGGTGCCGAGGAAAACGCGTTCACCAGCGACGACTACACCGCCTACTACCAAGTGCTGGCCCGCGACCGCCTGCCGGTGGCTTTCGAACTCGAAGCCGACCGCATGGCCAGCCTGCGCCTGCCTGCCGACGAGTTCAGTCGCGAAATCGAGGTCATCAAGGAAGAACGCCGCCTGCGCACTGATGATCAGCCCAGCGCCAAGGCTTTCGAGCTGTTCCGCGCCATGGCCTATCCGGCCAGCGGCTACCACACCCCGACCATCGGCTGGATGGCTGATCTCGAACGCATGAAAGTCGAGGAGCTGCGCCACTGGTATGAAACCTGGTACGCCCCGAACAACGCGACGCTCGTGGTGGTCGGCGATGTCACCCCCGACGAGGTGAAAACCCTGGCGCAGAAGTATTTCGGCGCTATCGCACGACATACCCTTGCCCCCAGCAAGCTGCCGCTGGAACTGGCCGAGCCCGGTCAGCGCCAGCTCACCCTGCACGTGCGCACGCAACTGCCGAGCCTGATCTACGGTTTCAACGTTCCGGCCATGGCCACCGCCAAGGATCCGCGCACCGTCAATGCCCTGCGTCTGATCTCGGCGTTGCTCGACGGCGGCTACAGCGCACGCATGCCGGCACGCCTGGAGCGTGGCCAGGAGTTGGTGGCCGGGGCGTCGTCCAGCTATAACGCGTTCACCCGTGGCGACAGCCTCTTCCTGATCTCCGCCACCCCCAACGTGCAGAAACACAAAACCCTCGTCGACGTCGAAAAAGGCGTGTGGCAGTTGCTCGACGAACTCAAGACCACCCCACCGACCGCCGAAGAGTTGGAGCGCGTGCGCGCCCAGGTCATCGCCGGCCTGGTCTACGACCGTGACTCCATCAGCAGCCAGGCCACCACCATCGGCCAGCTGGAGACCGTGGGCCTGTCGTGGAAGCTCATCGACAACGAACTTGACGACCTCAAGCGCGTCACCCCACAGGACATCCAGGATGCCGCCCGCACCTACTTCACCCGCGAACGCCTGAGCGTTGCCCACGTACTGCCCGAGGAGTCCGCTGATGAGTGATCGCAGCGCACCGCGCTACACCCTGTTCGGCCTTGCGATCATCGCGCTGGTGGTGGCCATCGCCGTGCTGCTCGCACGTCCGGCCCAATCCGAAACCGCCGCACGCCCGGCCAATTCGCTGCAATCGCTGGCTGAGCTGGACGGCAAGGCCCCCAGCCGGCGCCAGTTGAACATTCAGCACTGGACCACTGCCGAAGGCGCCCGCGTACTGTTCGTCGAAGCCCACGAATTGCCGATGTTCGACCTGCGCCTGACCTTCGCTGCCGGCAGCAGCCAGGACGGCGGAAGCCCCGGCCTGGCGACCCTGACCAACGCCATGCTCAACGAAGGCGTGGCCGGCAAGGATGTCACCGCCATCGCCGAAGGGTTCGAGGGCTTGGGCGCGGACTTTGGCAACGGCTCCTACCGCGACATGGCCGTCGCCTCGCTGCGCAGCCTCAGCGCCGCCGACAAGCGCGAGCCGGCGCTCAAACTGTTCACCGACGTGGTCGGCAAGCCGACCTTCCCGCAAGATGCGCTGGCCCGCATCAAGAACCAGTTGCTGGCTGGCTTCGAGTACGAGAAGCAGAACCCGGGCAAGATCGGTAGCAAGGCGCTGTTCGCCAAGCTGTACGGCGAGCACCCCTACGCCCACCCCAGCGATGGCACCGCACAAAGCCTCCCCGGCATCACCCTGGAGCAGCTGCGCGCCTTCCACGCCAAGGCCTACGCCGCCGGCAACACGGTGATTGCCCTGGTCGGCGACCTCAGCCGCGACGAAGCCGAGGCCATCGCCGCCCAGGTGTCCGCCGGCCTGCCCAAAGGCCAGGCCCTTGCCAAGCCCGTGCAGCCAGTCGAGCCCAAACCGGGCGCCACCCACATCGACTTCCCGAGCAAGCAGACCCACCTGATGCTGGCCGAGCTGGGCATCGACCGTAACGATCCAGACTGGGCGGCCCTTTCGCTGGGCAACCAGATCCTCGGCGGCGGCGCCTTCGGCACACGCCTTATGAGCGAAGTCCGCGAAAAACGCGGCCTCACCTACGGTGTGTACTCGGTATTCAGCCCGATGCAGGTACGCGGCCCGTTCATGATCAACCTGCAGACCCGCGCCGAGTTGAGCGAAGGCACCCTCACGCTGGTCAAGGACATCCTCACCGACTACCTGAAGACCGGCCCGACGCAACAGGAGCTGGATGACGCCAAGCGCGAACTGGCCGGTAGCTTCCCGCTTTCTAACGCCAGCAACTCGAGCATCGTCGGTCAGCTCGGCGCCATCGGTTTCTACAACCTGCCCCTGAGCTGGCTGGAAGACTTCATGCAGCAATCCCAGGCGCTGACCGTCGAGCAGGTGAAAGCGGCCATGAACAAACACCTGGCGGCCGACAAGCTGGTGATCGTCACCGTTGGCCCGAAGGTCGAGCAAAAGCCGCTGCCAGCCCCCACTGACAAACCCGCCGAGCAACCCCTCGGCGTTCCGGAGCACTGATGGCCAGACCCTCCACACCCACCCACGCCCCTAGCAAAGGGGCCGGGCACCTGCGCATCATCGCCGGCGAATGGCGCAGCCGCCGCCTGGCAGTGCCCGAAGGCGAAGGCCTGCGCCCGACCCCCGACCGCGTGCGCGAAACCCTGTTCAACTGGCTGGCGCCCTACATCGAAGGCGCCCAGGTACTCGACGCCTTCAGCGGCAGCGGTGCACTGGTACTCGAAGCCCTGTCGCGCGGGGCAGAGAATGCCGTGGCCTTGGACAGCAATCCCGCAGCCATCGCCAACCTCAAGCACAACCTCGAATTGCTGCGCTGCCCGCGCGGGCAAATCCTGCAGACCGATGCACTGCGCTACCTGCAAGGCCCGACCAAGCAGCAGTTCGACGTGGTGTTCCTCGACCCGCCGTTCCACCAGGACCTGCTGGCCAACACCTGCAACCTGTTGGAGCAGGGGCTGTGGCTACGCGAACAAGCGTGGATCTACACCGAGAGCGAGGCCGCCCCTTCGTCGCTGGCGATGCCCGGCAACTGGCGCCTGCACCGCGAGAAAAAGACCGGCCAAGTGCACTACGCACTGTGGCAGCGCGGCTAACATCTCGCGCACAGCCTGCGGATAGATAGTTACCGCAGGCTATCCCCCTGCATGACTGAGACTGCCTTCCGGTTTCCAATCGGAGCGTTCCAGTCATGCCCACCCTCCCTCCTTCGGTGCAGTGCTTCACCCTGAGCAATGGCCTACGGGTCTACCTGCGCGAGGACCACCGCGCCCCGCTGATCAGCGCACAACTGTGGTACCACGTTGGCGCCAGCCATGAAACACCCGGCCAGACGGGCATTTCGCACCTGCTCGAACACTTGATGTTCGAGGGCAGCAGTAAACTCGCACCGGGCGAGTACTCGACCTTGATGACCCGCATCGGCGCCGAACCGAACGCGTTCACCACCCATGACGCGACCGTCTACCCGCTGACACTGCCCGCCAATCGCCTTGAAATCGGCCTCGAAGCCATGGCCGACGCGATGGCTAGCGCGAAGCTGGACCCCGCGCCATTCGGCCGCGAACGCAACGTGGTGATCGCCGAACGGCGCAGCGACATCGACAACTACCCGCTGGCGCGGGCCTTGGAACAGCACACTATCCTGGCCCATGGCAGCAGCCGTTACGCCAATCCGGTCATCGGTCATCTGGCCGACCTGCAACAGTTCACCGAAGCCAACGCCCGCGCCTGGTATCAGGCCTGGTACCGCCCCAACAACGCGAGCCTGGCGGTGGCCGGCGCCATCGACCTGGGTCATTTACGTAGCCTGGTGCAGCGCCACTTCGCAGCGATTGCAGCAGCGCCCTTACCGCCAACCCGTGCGCCACGAGCGGACATCGACCTTGCTCGACGCAGCCAGACCCTGCGCCAAGCAGGCCTGCGCAGTGGCGTGCTGATGAGTTTCAACGTACCCAGCCACTGCACGGCCGCCAGTGCGGAGCTAACCCTCGCGCTAAGCCTGATACCGGACCTGCTCGGCGAAGGCCGCAGTGCTCGCCTCAAACGCCGGCTGATCTATCAAACACCGTTGCTGCAAGCCTTGTCGTGCCAATACGACCCTCTCAAGCGGGGTGACACGTTGCTGCATGTCTACGCCTTCACTGCCGACACCACCACGCCAGAGGCGGCTGCCGAGCGCCTTCTCGACGAGATCCAGGCACTGGGGCGAAGCGCGCCGTTGCCCGAAGAGCTGGAGCGCGCCAAGGCTCGCCTGCGCGCAAGACAGGTATTTGCCAGGGACGATATCGCCGACCAGGCGCACGCCATCGGCCAGCGCGCCGCCATCGGCCTGGCCCCTGCCCTGATGGACCACGAACAGCAAGCCGTGGAGGCCGTAAGCGCCGAACAGGTGCGCCAGGCGGCAGCGCTGTACCTCACCGCCCAGCGCGTCACCATCACCTTCATGCACGACGAGAACGACGCCGATGAATGACCTCAACGTCCCAAGCCGCCTGCTGAGCGCCCAGGGCCTGGACCTGGATGAGCCCCTGCAGATCGCCGCCCAGGTCCAGTCATGGAAGACCCAGGCCAATACCCGCGTCCGGTTCGTCGAATCGCATGGGCTGCCGATGGTCGATCTGGTCCTGCGCTTTCGCGCCGGCAGCGTCCAGGATGGTCCCCAGAGCGGTCTGGCAGCACTGACGCTTTACAACCTCGACAAAGGCAGCGCCGGCCTGAGCGCCGACGAGCATGCCCTGCGCCTTGAACGGCTTGGAGCAGTAGTCGATAAGCGCGTGCGCCTGGATTACGCACAGTTGAGCCTACGCAGCCTAAGCAGCCCGGACCTGCTGGTCCCCGCAATGGCCTTGTTCACGGACCTGGCTGCCCGCCCCGACTTCCCGGCCCTGGCGCTGGAAACCGTCAAAAGCCAGTTGCTCGCCAATCACGCCAGCCTCCGGACCCACACGCAATCCAGGGTAAGCAGCGAAATCTACCGGCATCTGTTCAAGGGGCACCCCTACGGCATTCCCGAAGGCAGCACCCCAGAGAGCGTTGCCGCCATCGATACCGACAACCTTCGGGCCTTCCATCGAAAAGCTTTTTCGGCCAACAACCTGGAAATGGTCATGGTCGGCGACCTGTCGCGCGCGCAAGCCGAGGCGATCGCCGAACAGATCAGCCAAGCCCTGCCACAGAACTGGGCGGCGATCGAGTTGCCCGCTCCGCCACCCGCACAGCCGGCCAGAATTCACATCGAACAGAGCGGCGCGAGCAACACGTTGGCGATGGTCCTGCCACTTTCGATACCGGTGAATACGCCGGATTACCTGAGGCTGGTGCTGGCCAACGAGGTACTCGGCAGCGGCCCGGAAAGTCGCCTGATGCAGGCGCTGCGACAGCGCCATGGCCTGACCTACAATATCTCGTCACATCTGGTCCCATTGCAGACCGGTGGGCTGCTGCTGATCCAGTGGGAGGTGGCCTCGGCACACGTCGATGCCTCGCTCGCGCTGGTACGCCAGACCTTGGAAGCCTTCTACCAGCAAGGTCCCACGCTGGCCGAGCTGCACTTCGCCCGCCAGCAAATCGGCGGCCAGTGGGTACGCGGTGTCGCGCAGAACCAACGCCTGGCCAGCATACTGGCTGAACAGGCTCAATTGGGCCTGGCCGATGACTACCTGAACACCTACCTGCCATGCCTGGGCGCAATCGATACCCGGGAGGTGCGCGAGCTGACCCAATTCAACGTCGACCTGACCCGCCAGGTCGTAGCCAGCGTTGGCCCGGCCGTTGCGCAAATGCCCCTGCCATCGACCGACTAATACGCAGGTACAGTGGCGGTGTTTCATGGCACTCTAGGCGTGCACATCAAGAGTCGCCCAGCATGCCCAGCCTCACCGCCACGTTCCGCCCGGCCATCGGCCTGTCCAACCCGCATCTGCAGACCTTATGGGGGC
Source organism: Pseudomonas sp. NY15463 (assembly GCF_048068415.1). Lineage (NCBI taxonomy): Bacteria > Pseudomonadati > Pseudomonadota > Gammaproteobacteria > Pseudomonadales > Pseudomonadaceae > Pseudomonas > Pseudomonas sp. NY15463. The sequence goes on along the minus strand of NZ_JBLUQD010000003.1, from coordinate 455,624 downwards.
CGCTGTGGCGCAAGTTACCCGCGCTCGAACGTACCCGTGAACGCCTGTGGCTGGGCGACGGCGACTTTATCGACCTCGACTGGCACGGACCTCATCAACCCGACGCGCCCTTGGTCGTGGTGCTGCATGGGTTGACCGGCTCGTCCAACTCGCCTTACGTCAAAGGTCTGCAACAGGCGCTGCACAGCCAGGGTTGGGCGAGCGTCGCGGTGAACTGGCGCGGCTGCTCGGGCGAGCCGAACCGGTTGGCGCGTAGCTACCACTCCGGCGCCAGCGACGACCTGGCCGAAATCCTCACCCACCTGCGCGCCCAGCGGCCGCTGGCACCGCTGTACGCGGTCGGCTATTCGCTGGGGGGCAATGTACTGCTCAAGTACCTGGGAGAAAGTGGTTCGGCCAGCCAGCTGCAAGCTGCCGTGGCAGTGTCGGTGCCGTTTCGCCTGGATCAGTGCGCCGACCGCATCGGACAGGGTTTCTCGAAGGTCTATCAGGCGCATTTCATGCGCGAGATGCTCACTTATGTCCAGGTCAAGCAACGCCACTTGCGCGCCCAGGGCCAACACGAGCGGCTGGCCGAACTCGAACGCCTGGGCCCGCTGCGCAACCTGCGCACGTTCTGGGACTTCGACGGCAAGGTCACGGCCCCGCTCAATGGTTTCAGCGATGCTCACGATTATTACCGGCGCGCCTCAAGTCGTTATTACCTGGGCGAGAACCGCACGCCGACGCTGATCATTCAGTCCAGCGATGACCCGTTCGTGTTCGACCATAGCCTGCCCACAGCCGATGAACTGGCGCCACAGACCCAGTTCGAGTTGCACCGTCGCGGCGGGCATGTCGGGTTCGTCGAGGGCAGCCTGCGCAATCCAGGGTATTACCTGGAGCGGCGCATCCCACAGTGGCTGGTGCAAGGGCTCTAGCCACGCGCCGGGCGCTACCGCTCAGTCGCCGGTCGCCACCGTATGCGCCGGATCATTGATCCACTCACTCCAGGACCCCGCATACAAGCGCCCCAACGGATACCCGGCCAACGCCAGGGCGAACAGGTTGTGACAGGCAGTCACCCCGGAACCGCAGTACGCCACCAATTGCTTCGGCGCACGACCGGCAAGCGTTGCCGCGAAACGCTGCTGCAACTGGGCAACCGGCAAGAAGCGGCCATCCACGCCCAGGTTGTCGGTGAACGCCGCACACTGCGCCCCGGGGATATGCCCGGCCACCGGGTCGATTGGCTCGACCTCACCACGAAAACGCGGCAGGGCCCGGGCATCGAGCAGGGTCAGTGCCGGATCGTCCAAGCGCTTGGCCAGATGCCGGGCATCGATCAACATCGTCATGTCTGGCGCGCCGCTGAAATTGCCCTCGCGCTTGGGCGGCGGGTCCAGGCTCAGCGGCAGGTGCGCCGCGTGCCAGGCCTTGAGGCCACCGTCCAGAATAGACACTGCGCTGCGCTTGCCCAGCCACATCAGCAGCCACCAGGCGCGGGCCGCGAAAGCGCCGGGTCCATCGTCGTACAGCACCACTTCACTGTCGTTATCCACGCCCCACTCGCGCAGGCGCTCAACCAACCGCTTGGGCTCCGGCAGCGGGTGCCGACCAGTGTGCCCCTTGATCACGGGCCCACTCAGGTCACGTTCCAGGTCGGCGAAATGCGCACCGGCAATATGCCCCAAGGCATAGCTGCGCTGGCCGTAGTCGACATCCTCCAGGGCAAAGCGACAATCGAGGACCACCAGACCCGGCGCGTCCAGACGCTCGGCCAGCTGTTGCGGGGTGATCAGTTGCGCAAGGGGCATGACAATCTCCTGATGGTTGCTTGCGAAGGCGCAGGCTTAACGCTCCAACGCCTGGTTGAACGGTACGTGGAACTCGCCACACAAGGCGTCTACCGCCGCACGCGAGGTGGGGGTGACGAAACCCTGCTCCAGCACCAGTACTTGATAGACGCCACGCTTGAACGCTTCTTCCCCCAAGTGCGCCGAGTGCTCGCGGGTGGTGCTGAGAAAACGCACCCAGGAGGTCAGTACGATCCAGGCGTTGATGGTCAGCGATTCGATCTGCGCAGCGTCCATCGCCAGGATGCCGGCCTCGACGAAACCCCGGTATATCGCCTGGCCCTGCTGCAAGCAGCGCTGCGAGAAGCGCCGGTAACGCCCTGCGAGTTCGGGGTCGCTGTCCAGCAAGTGCTCCAGGTCGCGGTGCAGGAAACGGTAGTTCCACATCGCCGCCAGCAACGCCTTCAAGTAGAAGCGCTTGTCCTCGACGGTGATCGGGCGGCCCTGGGGCGGGCGCAGAAAGCTGTCGACCAACGCCTCGTACTGACTGAACAGCACGGCGATGATCGCCTGCTTGTTGGGGAAGTGGTAGTACAGGTTGCCGGGCGAGATTTCCAGGTGCGCGGCAATGTGATTGGTGCTGACGCTTCGCTCGCCCTGCTGGTTGAACAGCTCCAGGCTGCTCTGCACGATGCGCTCTTGGGTCTTCATGCGCGGGGCCATGCTCAGCTCCAGTCTCCGGGCTTCATAAGGATGGGCGCATCATACGATCTGCGGCCGGGGGCGTCAGGTCAAAGCTGCGCAAATGTCCGCTGATCTGGCACAAAAAGCGCTCACGGGATGACGAATTAGAGTATAGGCTCTATTCATTCTTCACCCCGGTGCCCACGCCATGACCTCGACTGCCCACCTGCCTGTACGCTCTTCGGACCTCGCCGTTGAAACGGTGTTCGCCGAACAGCGCCAGGCTTTCGCCCGCCACCCCATGCCACCCGCCGCGCAGCGTCGGCAGTGGCTGAAAAGCCTGCGCGAGGCGCTGCTGGACGGGCAGCAGGCCCTGATCGAGGCCATCGATGCTGATTTTCAGGGGCGCAGCCGCGACGAAACCCTACTGGCCGAGCTACTGCCGTCGGTGCAAGGGCTACGCCACGCCGAACGCCATCTGCAACGCTGGATGCGCCCAGCCCGGCGCCGCGCAGGGCTGGCCTTCCAGCCCGCCCGTGCGCGGGTGGAGTACCAGCCGCTGGGTGTGGTGGGGATCATCGTGCCGTGGAACTACCCGTTGTTCCTGGCAATCGGCCCACTCACCTGCGCCCTGGCGGCTGGTAATCGGGTGATGCTCAAACTCAGCGAAGCCACGCCGGCCACCGGCGAAGCGCTCAAGGCACTGCTGGGGACGGTATTCCCGCAAGACCTGGTCAGCGTGGTCCTCGGAGACGTGGCGGTGGGCCAGGCCTTCGCTCGCCTGCCGTTCGATCACCTGCTGTTCACCGGCGCCACCGGCATTGGTCGACAGGTGATGCTGGCAGCGGCGCAGAACCTTACCCCGGTCACCCTTGAATTGGGTGGCAAGTCCCCGGCCATCGTCTCGCAGGATGTCCCACTGGCCACGGCCGCCGAGCGTATCGCCTTCGGCAAGACCCTCAATGCCGGGCAGACCTGCGTCGCCCCAGATTATGTACTGGTGCCCCGTGAGCGCCTGGGCGCGTTTGCCGAGGCCTACCGCCAGGCCGTGCAGCGGCTTTACCCGCGCATCGCCGACAATCCCGACTACAGCGCGATCATCAACCCGCGCCAGCACGAGCGCCTGCAACGCCTGCTGGACGATGCCCGTGAGCAGGGCGCCGAGGTGCTCGATCTGTACCCACACGAAGTCCGCCAGGGAAGACGCCTGCCCCCGCACCTGTTGCTGGACGTCCACCCCCGTATGCAGGTCATGCAGGAAGAAATCTTCGGCCCGCTGTTGCCGCTGGTGCCCTATGACCACCTCGACCAGGCGCTGGACTACATCAACCAACGCCCTCGCCCCTTGGCGCTGTACTACTTTGGCTACGACCGCAGCGAGCAAGCGCGGGTGCTACGCGACACCCATTCTGGCGGTGTCTGCCTCAACGATACCCTGCTGCACGTGGCCCAGGACGACTTGCCGTTCGGCGGCATCGGCCCTTCCGGCATGGGCCACTACCACGGACGCGAAGGCTTCCAGACCTTCAGCAACGCCAAGGCGGTCCTGGCCAAGCAGCGCCTGAACGCTGCACGGCTGATCTACCCCCCCTACGGCCGAGCCTTGCAGCGCCTGGTGCACAAGCTGTTCATCCGTTGAGCGGGGGGACTTCATGCAACGACGCGAATTACTCAAGTTCGGCCTCGGCGCAAGCCTGTTCCTTGGCACAGCCAGCCTGGCCGGCTGCACCCGGCAGACGCCTGCCAACGGCTATCACGTCCTGCGCGACGATGACCTGCCGCTGTTGCAGGCGCTGATCCCGGTGCTGCTGGCCGGCACCCAGGCGACACCACACACGGTATTGGAAAGCCTGGACGGCAAACTCGCGGCACTGTCGCCAGCGATGCTCAGGCTCACCCGGCAGTTGTTCGACGTGCTCAGCCTGCCGTTGACCCGCGGTCCGCTGACCGGCGTATGGGGTCGCTGGAGTGCAGCCAGCCATGCCGATATCGAAGCGTTTCTGGCGCGCTGGCGCAGCAGCTCGCTGAGCCTGTTGCGCCAAGGCCATGCCTCGCTGCTGCAACTGCTGCAGATGGCCTGGTATGAACGCCCCGAGTCCTGGGCGGCCTGCGGCTACCCCGGCCCGCCGAAGATCTGAGCCCACGCACGACGTCCACTGCACGAGGAAACCGATGCCCGTCCCAGACCCGTTTCGCCAAGGCCTCGAACGAGGCTGGACCACCCATGATGGCTCACGCCTGGAACACGACCTAATCCTGGAAACCGACGTCGCAGTCATCGGCAGCGGCGCAGGCGGCGCCACCACGGCTGAAACCCTCAGCGCCGCCGGCCTGAAGGTGCTGCTGATCGAAGAAGGCCCGCTGAAAACCAGCAGCGACTTCGACCTGCTGGAAAGCCACGCCTACGCCGCGCTGTACCAGGAAGGGCTTGGCCGGCTGAGCAAGGACGGCGCCATCACCATCCTGCAAGGCCGGGCCGTGGGTGGCACCACCCTGGTCAACTGGACTTCGAGCTTTCGCACGCCCCCACAAACCCTTGAGCACTGGGCGCGCGAACACAGCGTCAAAGGGCTGGACACCGCGAGCATGGCCCCGTGGTTCGAGCGCCTGGAGCAGCGCCTGGGCATCAGCCCCTGGGCCGTGCCACCGAACGCCAACAACGAGGTACTGCGCCGCGGTTGCGAAGCCCTCGGCCATCGTTGGGCGGTGATTCCGCGCAACGTACGGGGTTGCTGGAACTTGGGCTATTGCGGCATGGGCTGCCCGGTGAACGCCAAGCAATCGATGCTGGTCACCAGTATTCCAGCCACCCTCGATCAAGGTGGCGAATTGCTCTACCTGGCGCGCGCGGTGCGTTTCAGCCATGACGGCGAGCGCATCGCGCAGCTGCACTGCCAAGCCCTGGACGCCCGTGGCGTGCACCCCACTGGACGGCAGATAAATATCCGCGCCCGCCACTATGTACTGGCCGGCGGGGGCATCAACAGCCCCGCCCTGCTGCTGCGCTCACAGGCGCCGGACCCGCACCAACGCGTGGGCAAGCGCACGTTCCTGCACTTGGTAAACTTCAGCGCTGCACAGTTCGACATGCGGATCGACCCGTACTATGGCGCACCGCAATCGGTCTACAGCGACCAGTTCCAGTGGCAAGACGGGGTCACCGGCGCAGTCGGCTACAAGCTTGAGGTGCCGCCACTGCACCCCGCCCTGGCCAGTACGTTGCTGGGCGGCCATGGTCAGGACAATGCCCTGCGCATGAGCGAACTGCCGCATACCCATGTGATGCTGGCACTACTGCGCGATGGCTTTCACCCACACAGCCAGGGCGGCCAGGTAGAACTGCGTGACGACGGCTCGCCAGTGCTCGACTATCCGATCACCGACTACCTGCGCGATGGCCTGCGCCGGGCCTGGCACAGCATGGCGCAGATCCAGTTCGCCGCCGGTGCCCGCCAGGTACTGCCACTGCATGGCGATGCCCGCTTCACCGGCGACCCTGGCCAGGCCCGGACGATGATCGACAGCCTGGTTCTGGAAACGTTTCGCATGCGCCTGGGCAGCGCCCATGTGATGGGCGGCTGCGCCCTCGGCGAAGACCCGCGCCAGGCCGTGTGCGACAGTCTGGGCCGGCACCACCAGTTGGCCAATCTGTCGATTCACGATGGCTCGCTGTTCCCCACCAGCATCGGCGCCAATCCCCAGTTATCGGTGTACGCGTTGGCCGCACGGCTCAGCGACGCGCTGGCCAACCGCCTGGCACCGGGGGCATGACAGCCGGCGCAGGCCCTGTCTATAGTGCCATCAGCCGGCCGGATGGCTTGGCCGGGCGCAGGCGCTGCGCTACCATCCGAGTCCCCAACGCACTCCAGCCAGGATGACGCGATGAACCGAGTGTTGTACCCGGGTACTTTCGACCCCATTACCAAAGGTCATGGCGACCTGGTAGAACGCGCCTCGCGGCTGTTCGATCATGTGATCATCGCCGTGGCGGCCAGCCCTAAGAAGAATCCGCTGTTCCCACTGGAACAACGGGTCGCACTGGCCCGCGAGGTCACCAAGCACCTGCCCAATGTCGAAGTCATCGGCTTCTCCACCCTGCTGGCGCATTTCGCCAAGGAACAGGGTGCCAACGTATTCCTGCGCGGCCTGCGCGCGGTGTCCGACTTCGAGTACGAATTCCAACTGGCCAACATGAACCGCCAGCTCGCCCCGGATGTGGAGAGCCTGTTCCTCACCCCATCGGAGCGCTATTCGTTCATTTCCTCGACACTGGTGCGTGAGATCGCGGCACTGGGCGGTGACATCACCAAGTTCGTCCACCCGGCCGTGGCCGACGCGCTGACCGAGCGCTTTCACAAGTAGCGTTGGTGGCCAGGCTGTCGCGCCCGCGTGCACTGCGGGCGCGAATACGGCACAATTGCGCCCATCGCTTTGAAACATGCCCGGGCCCGATGCCCCGGCCGGAGTCTCCATGTCCCTGATCATCACCGACGATTGCATCAACTGCGACGTCTGCGAACCCGAGTGCCCGAACGCCGCCATCTCGCAAGGCGAAGAGATCTATGTGATCGACCCCAATCTCTGCACCCAATGCGTGGGCCACTACGACGAACCCCAGTGCCAGCAGGTCTGCCCGGTCGACTGCATCCCTCTGGATGAGGCGCACCCGGAAACCGAAGACGAACTGATGGCCAAGTACCGCCGGATCACCGGCAAGGCCTGATCGGCCTGCACCGGTCCCCTGAACGCCCTGCCCTAAATGAACAGCCCCGGACTATGCCGGGGCTGTTGCAGACGCCAGGTCAGAATCAGAAGATGCTGATCGGGTACTCGACGAACACGCGGACTTCGTTGCCGTCATCGAAGTAGCCATTCTGCTGGACGGCATTATTGGTGCGCACGAACGAGCTACGCAGCTTGACCGACAGATCCTTGGCCGGGCCTTCCTGGACGACGTAGCGCAGCTGGTTGAAGATCTCGCGCTCCTTGCCTTCGCCAAAACCGTGGGTGTTGATGTTGTCACCCACGACGTAGGCCACTTTGTAGGTCAGGCCCGGTACGCCGAAGGCGCCGAAGTCCAGACCGTAGCCCAGCTGCCAGGAACGCTCGTCCTCGGCGTTGAAGTCAGACCAGTAGGAGTTGGCCAGGTAGATGGTCGAACCACCGTCGCTGGTGCCCCATGGCTGGTTCTGGTAGCCGCCGTAGTTGTAGCCGGTGCTGCCGGTGCTGCGCTGGTGCGCCAGGGTCAGCGAGTGCGGGCCGAAGGCGTAGGTGGCCGCCAGGCTCCAGATGGTGTTGTGGTCACCGGTCAGGCTGGCCTTCTCGACGAACTTCTTGTTGATGTCGGTCTTGTAACCGTTGAAGTCCAAGGTCAGGGACTGATCGCTGGCGATCGGGAACACGTAGTTCAGGCCCAGGTAGTGCTTCTTCATCACGTCTTCGTTGTTCGCGGTGTACAGCGAAGCGGTGAAGTTGTCGGTGACTTTGTAGCTACCGCCGAACACGCTGATCGCCTTCAGGTGGCCGCTGTCACGGCCTTCGGCGCTCTTGCGTGCTTCCTGGGTGAAACGACCGGCGTTCAGCTCAAGGCCCTTGATCTCCTTGGAGGTGATCAGGGTACCGGTGAAGCTTTCTGGCAGCAGGCGGCCGTCGTCGTAGTTCAGCACCGGCAGGGCTGGCATCTGGTCACCGTACTTGAGCACGGTGTTGGAGATGCGGAACTTCACCGCTGCACCGGCGCGCGCCAGGTCATGCGGGCTGCTGGCGTTGCTGTCGGCGTTGGTGGTGTTGTATGGCTTGAAGAAGTCCACACCCGCGCCACCGTTGTGGCCCTTGCCGCCGTCCAGGCGCACGGCGTACAGGCCGAAGGCGTCGACGCCCACACCGACGGTGCCTTGGGTGAAGCCGGAGGAGAAGGTCCCGATGAAGCCCTGACCCCATTCGATCTGATCGTCGGTCCGGTGCTTCTTGTCACGGTTGATGTACGCATTGCGCAACAGGACGCTGGCATGGCTGTCCTCGACGAAGCCATTGCTCTGGGCCTGCTCATTGGCCTGTGCCTGGGTCGCGGCGATCATCGCCAGGGCGACCAGGCTGATCCTGGTTTTCAACATTGTTTGTTTTCCTTATTACTTGATCAAAAACGCACTGCCTAATAACGCCAGGAACCAACGCCCCTTCGTAGGTTCGACGCTATGCGGATCCGGGCTGCAGGGCCGCAGACTTTCTGTGACGGGCCTTACAGCCGCATGGCCAGGTCATGGCCAGCAGGCGCGAAGGCCGAATCCTATCCGCGCGTGATCATTCATGTCAAAAAATCGTGAAATGCAGGTTGATATAACCAAAAACGAGGGGCATCGCAGTGCAATTCAACCTGTGAGTGCCGGGAGTCAGCGCAATTTTTCTCTTTCGCGTTTCTCGGAAAAAACCGCACAACGATCATAGACACCTGACAGATCCCATCAGGCAGGCGGTATAGGGAAGTACCGCGAACAGGGCGGCCAGAGGCCGCAAACGAAAACGCCACCGCAGATGCGGTGGCGCTTTTCATGACAACGACGGTGTCCCGGTCAGTGCCACACAGCCAGCAGAGCTTCAAGCTCGGCATCGCTGATCAGGCCTTGGGGGTATCGCCCGTTGAGCAGACGTCGTGGGTCGGTCGTCCTGACCCGGATGCTTCCATGATGTTTCAGCCACTGCGCCAAAACGTCGAGCGATTCTTGGTTCACCGCGGAGGGGGGGGTCGCCGACTCACTTGCTGCATTCATTTCCACACGCACTCCCTAGGCCCGTGAGCGGCTAACTTACGTAAGGTTTGTTACAGAACGGCGTAGACCTATCCCTCTGAAACACAATGAAAAAACAATACAAGAGATGTGCCACCTCGCGCGTCAGCCGTCGTCGCCCACAAAAAAGCCCGTCACAAGGACGGGCTGTTCAGCTATTTAAGGGCTTAACGCGTGATCGGCGCCGGTTGCTGCTGCGTCAGGCAATGAATGTTGCCGCCACCGAGCAACAGTTCACGCCCCGGAATCATCACCACCTCATGATCCGGGAAAACCTTCGCCAGGATCGCTCTGGCCTCTGCGTCTGCTGGGTCGTCGAAGCTCGGCGCGATGATCCCGCCATTGACGATCAGGAAGTTGACGTAGGAGCCCGCCAGACGCACCGAGGGGTCGCGCGCCTGGCTGCCGACCACGTGGTCGACACCGGCACATTCGGCTTCGGTCGCGAACAGAGGGCCCGGAATCGGCATCTTGTGCACCACGAACTCGCGGCCCTTGGCGTCCCGGCTGTTTTTCAGCACTTCGTACGCAGCATGGCAGCGTGCGTAGTTGGGGTCGTTGGAATCATCGGTCCAGGCCAGTAACACTTCTCCAGGGCTCACGTAACAGCAGAAGTTGTCGACGTGACCGTCGGTTTCGTCGTTGTACAAGCCATCGGGCAGCCAGACGATGGTTTCCACCGCCAGGTGCTCGCGCAGCACATCCTCGATCTGCTCGCGGGTCAGGTGCGGGTTGCGGTTGCGGTTGAGCAAGCACTCTTCGGTGGTGATCAGCGTGCCTTCGCCGTCGACGTGGATCGAGCCACCCTCCAGGACGAAGCCTTCGGTCTGGTAGCGCGGCACGCGTTCCATTTCCATGACCTTGGCGGCCAGCTCTGCGTCACGGTTCCACGGTGCGTAGAGGCCTCCGTCGAAACCGCCCCAGGCGTTGAAGCCCCAGTCCACGCCACGCACTTCGCCGTGGTCGTTGATCACGAAGGTCGGGCCGGTGTCGCGCACCCACGCGTCATCGCTGCTGATCTCGACCACACGGATGTTCGGTAGGTCGAGCTGACGACGGGCATTCTCGTATTGGCCAGCCGACACCGCCACGGTGACCGGCTCGAAGCGCGCGATTGCCTTGGCCAGGGTCACATGGGCAGCCTGCGCCGGCTTGCCACCCAAGCGCCAGTTGTCCGGGCGCTCAGGCCAGACCATCCACACTTGGGTCTGGGGCGCCCATTCGGCCGGCATGTGGAAGCCATCGGCGCGCGGGGTCGAGTGGAGCGTCTTCATGGGTAACCTCTGCAAAGGCCCGGGGCCAGCGGCGCCAGGTCGTTGAACGAATGGGGGCAGGCCCGCCAGTATAGGTGGCGTGGCGTTGACATGATATTACAATCGATAAATATCGACTTTAAACCCGTAATAGAAAAATATTTGCTTATAAAAAAGCCGAGATATCGATAACAATCGACATCTCGGCTTCATACGCTAGGTCAAAGCCCTTCTGCCAGGATCCGCTCCACACTGTCGACGAAGTAGTCCACGCTGGCCCGCGTGGTGCACATCGGCGGTTTGATCTTGAGGATGTTCAGGTAATCACCCGTCGGCTGCATGAAAATACCCAGCTCACGCAGGCGGTTGCACAGCGCGGTGGTTTCCTCGGTGGCAGGCTCCAGGGTCTGCCGGTCGCGCACCAGTTCCAGGCCAAGGTAGAAACCCGAACCATGCGCGGCACCCGCCAACGGATAGGTATCGACCAGCGCTTGCAGGCGCGCCTTGAAATAGCGCCCCACGTCGCGGGCGTTGTCCCACAGTCCTTCGTCGCGCATCACATCCAGCACCGCCATACCGATTCGGCAGCTCACCGGGCTGCCGCCGGCCGACGAGAAGAAGTAGCCCTCGGCCTCCAGTGCCTCGGCGATCTCGCGGCGGGTAATCACCGCGCCCAAGGGCTGGCCGTTGCCCATGCCCTTGGCCATGGTAATGATGTCAGGCACCACGCCCTGCTCTTCGAAACCCCAGAAATACTCGCCCAGACGTCCATAGCCCACCTGCACTTCATCGGCGATGCACACGCCGCCGCGTTCACGCACCTTGGCGTACGCCTGGCGCAGGTAGCCGGCCGGCAACGAAATGCCACCGGCATTGCCATACACCGGCTCGCAGATCATGCCAGCCAACTGACGGCCACGGGCATCGAGGTCGGCCAGCTTGGCGTCGACATCGCGCAAGTAGTCCGCGGCGCTCTCGGCGCCCCGGAATCGACCACGGAAGGTGTTCGGCGCCTCCACCGGGTGCACCCAGTCCGGGCGCGTCTCCAAGGCCTGGGGGTTGTCGGCGATGGAGGTGGAGATCGCATCAGTGGCCACCGACCAACCGTGATAGGCCTCCAGCACGCTGAGCAGGTCACGTCCGCCGCTGTAGGCCCACGCCAGGCGGATCGCCAGGTCATTGGCCTCAGTGCCACTGTTGACCAGGAACACGCGGTCGAAACCGTCTGGCGCGACCTCCAGCAGGCGCTCGGAGAACTCGGCGATGGCGGCATAGTGAAAGCGCGAGTTGGTGTTGAGCAACGACCACTGGCGCGCAGACTCAGCAACCATGCGTGGATGACCGTGACCGAGTACGGCCACGTTGTTGAGCATGTCCAGGTATGAACGTCCCTGCATGTCGATCAGGTAGTTACGCCAGCCGCGCTCGATATGCGGTGGCTGGGCGTAATAGTGCTTCTGCGAACGAGCAAAGCTTGCCTCGCGACGCGCCAGCAAGGCTTGTGCATCGGCCAGCGGTTCAGCATCGCAATCAAACCCCAGCAACGGCGCGGGCGATGGGCACAGCGCCAGCCACGCCTGGGCATGCGACGGTTTGGCGAAGAACGGCGGCCGTGCATCGGCGCTCAGGCATAGCTGCACGCGCAGCAAGCCACAGGCAGCGCCCAGGGCTTGACCAGGCGCGAGCGCCTGATCATCGGCCGGCGCCTCTTCCAGGCCATCGAGCCACAGGCTCCAGGACGCGGTGCGCAGGCAGCCGCGCCGATCATCCACACGCTGCCAGACCCCGGCCTGCGGCGCCTGCAAACGCGTGCCGGGCAGCAGTTGCAGTTCGACGCCCAAGGCGCAGGTGGCGGGCTCTTCGGGACGATCGATATGGGTCTGCGACAGACGATACTGAGCATACAGGCTGCTGGACGGAGCCGGCTGTGCGGCCAGCTGGCGTTGGTCGAAGCCCGGTTGCTCCCAGTTGCCGGCCTCGCACAGCGGGCTGAGTACGCCAAGGTCGACGCGCCTGACAGGCTGCCCCAGCAGCGTCGGCAACAACGGTTGGCAAGCGCTGAAATCGGCTTGCGCCGGTGTCTGGCCCGCCGCCTGAAGGATCGCCGTCTCCATCAGTGCGGCGGGCACCGCGCAGGCGGTGTCGAAAATGTCCCACTCATGCGCGAGGTTGTCGCGGGTGTACTGATTGTGCGGGTCGATCGCCAGTTGCTGCTCGCTGCTGAGCACCAACACCGCCGCGCGCAGTTGCACCAGCGGCCAGAGCGCGAGCAGTTCGGCTTCGTGCAACGGGTTGACGGCCTGGTATGCCGCGACCGTCGGCAGGATCCGCAGTGGATCGCCTTCGGCATGGTGCAGCAAGGCCGAGCAGGTGACGGAGAGATCGGCGATGCGCCAGGTACGTACCAGATCACCGAAGTCGATCACCCCACGCACCTGCCACTCGCGTTGGGCATCGCGTGCCCAAACCACGTTGTCATCGGTGATATCCAGGTGCACCGCCTGGCTGGGCAGCGCTGCGATCAACGGCTCCAGACGCTGCGCGGCTTGCTCGGCGAGCCGCGTGACCTGCTGCTGGCGCGTAGGGTCGCGCAGCACCGGCAGCAAGTGCTGGACCAGCGCCAACGCGTGCCGTGGATCCCATTGCAGGGTGCGCTCCAGGCCCGGGTGATCGAAACCTGACAGCGCTTTGCCGATGCGTGCGCACAATGCGCCGAACTCGGCCATCACCGCCGTCGGCATATGCCCCAGGCGGGTCAGCGGCTCGCCTTCGATGTAGTCGAGCAGGCGAATCCGCAGAGGCTGGCCGTCGATCTCCAGCGCCAGCAGGGCAGCGCCATCGCGTGCAGGGCGCACGGCCGGAGCCGGCACTGCACGCTCGCGCAGGTAGGCCAACGCCGCATGCTGGGCCTGAAGTTCGACCTCGGCATAACTGCCGTGGCAGGCCTTGAGCACATAGCGCCCCTGTTCACTGTCGACCAGGAAGTTCAGGTCCTGCTGGCTGCCCAGCGCCTGCAAACGCCCTTGCAAATCGTAATGCGATCGCAGCAAGGCATGGGCCTGAGCTTCGCCGAGCGAAGGACGGGGCTGGCTGGAGCGCTGGATCAGGGTACTTAGGGGCATTGCAGGGGACCTCGGTTTTTTTGCTTATATCGCCATTACTGCGGCCGATAAACAAGTACCTGGACACGCTGGCAGAACCTATTGTTCTTGCCATAGTAAGGTTCAGCCGACAAGCTACGCCATTGCCACCACTTTTCTCGCAAAGGCAACCGCACATGCGCATTCTCGTTACCGGCGGCGCCGGATTTATCGGTTCTGCGGTGATCCGACACGTCATCGAAAATACCGAGCATGAGGTCCTAAACCTCGACAAACTGACCTACGCGGGTAATCTGCAGTCCCTGCTGCCTGTCGCCAGCAACAGCCGCTACGAATTCGTACAGGCCGACATCGCCGACCAGTCCATGGTCAGTGCCGTGCTGCAACGTTTCCAGCCCGACGCGATCATGCACCTGGCCGCCGAGTCCCATGTAGACCGCTCCATCGACGGCCCGGCAGCGTTCATCCAGACTAATATCGTCGGCACCTATGCGCTGCTCGAGAGTACCCGCCAGTGGTGGAGCGCGTTGCCGCCAGAGCGGCGCGAGGCTTTCCGCTTCCATCACATTTCGACCGACGAGGTCTACGGCGACCTGCACGGTGTCGACGACTTGTTCACCGAAACCACCCCTTACGCCCCCAGCTCGCCCTATTCGGCCAGCAAAGCGGCCTCTGACCACCTGGTCCGCGCCTGGCATCGCACCTATGGCCTGCCGGTGCTGATCACCAACTGCTCGAACAACTATGGCCCCTACCACTTCCCCGAGAAACTCATCCCGCTGATGATCCTCAACGCCCTGGCCGGCAAGCCGCTGCCCGTCTACGGCAATGGCCAGCAAGTGCGCGACTGGCTGTACGTCGAGGACCACGCCCGCGCCCTGCTCAAGGTGGTCAGCGAGGGCAAGGTTGGCGAGACGTACAACATCGGCGGCCACAACGAGCAGAAAAACCTCGATGTGGTGCATACGCTGTGCGAATTGCTCGAAGAGCTGGCCCCTGCTCACCCGCCAGGCATCGCGCACTACCGCGACCTGGTAACCTACGTGCAGGACCGGCCCGGACATGACCTGCGCTACGCTATCGATGCCAGCAAGATCGAGCGTGAGCTGGGCTGGACGCCCCATGAAACTTTCTTCACAGGACTGCGCAAGACCGTCGAGTGGTACCTTGCCAATCTAGACTGGTGCAAGCACGTCCAAGATGGCAGCTATCAAGGTGAACGGTTGGGTAACTCCGATTTCAAGGATTTGATTGCATGACAAAAGGTATTGTCCTGGCCGGTGGCTCCGGCACCCGGCTGCACCCGATCACCCTCGGGGTCTCCAAGCAACTGCTGCCGATCTACGACAAGCCGATGATCTACTACCCGATCTCGGTCCTGATGCTGGCCGGTATCCGTGACATTCTGCTGATTTCCACCCCCCAAGACCTGCCGCAGTATCGCCAGCTGTTCGGCGACGGTAGCCAGTTTGGTATCCGCATCAGCTATGCCGAGCAGCCGTCGCCTGATGGCTTGGCGCAAGCGTTCCTGATCGGTGAAGCGTTCATCGGTGATGATGACGTGTGCCTGATCCTCGGCGACAACATCTTCCACGGCCAAGGTTTTACCGAGCAATTGCAGCGAGCTGCCCGACAGTCAAGCGGCGCCACAGTGTTTGGCTACTGGGTCAAGGACCCCGAGCGCTTCGGGGTGGTGGAGTACGACGCCGAGGGGCGTGCGCTGTCGATCGAGGAAAAACCGCTCAAGCCGAAGTCAAACTATGCCGTGACCGGTTTGTACTTCTACGACAACGACGTGGTGCAAATCGCCAAGGGTATCCGCCCTTCGGCGCGCGGCGAGCTGGAAATCACCGACGTCAACAACGTCTACCTCAAGCGTGGCAACCTGCGTGTCGAACGTTTCGGTCGTGGCTTCGCCTGGCTCGACACGGGCACCCACGATAGTCTCATTGAAGCCTCCCAGTACGTGCAAACGATCGAGCACCGCCAGGGGCTGAAAGTTGCCTGCCTGGAAGAGATCGCGTTCCAGAAGGGCTGGATCGATCGCGCTAGCCTGTTGGTCAAGGCAGAGGAACTCAAAAAGACAGGTTACGGCCAGTATTTGCACAAGTTGGCTGAAGAGACTCCATGAACATCGTAAGCACCGCTATTCCCGACGTACTGATCATCGAACCCAAAGTTTTCGGCGACAGCCGTGGGTTCTTCTACGAAAGCTTCAATGCACGTGCATTCGCCGAACACACCGACGTGAAAGTCGAGTTCGTCCAGGACAACCACTCGCGCTCGCAGCGCGGGGTGTTGCGCGGCCTGCACTACCAATTGCAAAACCCGCAAGGCAAGTTGGTGCGCGTGGTGCAAGGTGAAGTGCTGGACGTGGCCGTGGACATTCGCCGCCACTCACCGACGTTCGGTCAGTGGGTGGCCGAGCGCCTGTCCGCCGACAACCATCGCCAACTGTGGATCCCCGCCGGGTTCGCCCACGGTTTCGTGGTGCTCAGCGAGTCGGCCGAGTTCCTCTACAAAACCACCGACTACTACAACCCCACGGCGGAGCGCAGCATTCGCTGGGACGACCCGCAACTGGCCATCGACTGGCAACTGGGCGGGCTGCAACCGCAACTGTCAGCCAAGGACCAGGCCGCCGTGCTGCTCGCCGACGCGGAGCTGTTCCCATGAGAATCCTGGTCTGCGGCCATCACGGCCAGCTCGCCCAGGCCCTGGGCGGCGGGCTCTCGGGGCTAGGTGAAGTGCTGCTGCACGGCCGCGAGCAACTGGACCTAGCGCAACCGGAGCGGTTGCGCAGCCCCCTGCGCGACCTGGCCCCGGACCTGATCATCAACGCCGCCGCCTATACCGCAGTGGATCAGGCCGAAAGCGAACCCGCGCAGGCCTTCGCGGTGAATGCCGAGGCCCCTCGGGTCCTCGCCGAAGAGGCTGCGCGGCTGGGCGTGCCGCTGATCCACTATTCCACCGACTACGTGTTCGACGGCGCCAAAGGCGCGCCTTACGTCGAAGACGACACGCCCAATCCGCTGGGAGTCTATGGCCAGAGCAAGCTGGCCGGCGAACAGGCGATCCGGGGCGTGGCCGGCGAGCACTTGATCCTGCGTACCAGCTGGGTCTATTCGCGGTACGGACGCAACTTCCTGCTGACCATGCAGCGCCTGCTGCAAGAGCGTGCGCAACTGCGCGTGGTGAATGACCAGATCGGCGCGCCGACCTGGGCTGGCACCCTCGCCACCAGCACCCGCGCGCTGGTGCAACGTTGGCAGGCCGGCGATCCGGGCGAATGGGGCACCTACCATCTGTGTGCGCAAGGCCAGACCTCCTGGTTCGGCTTCGCCCAGGCCATCGGCGAGCAACTCAAGGCCCGCGGCCTGCCCTGCGCCGAACTGCTGCCAATCCCCTCCAGCGACTACCCGACCCCAGCCCGGCGCCCGCTCGACTCACGCCTGGACTGCGCCAAGCTGGCCCGGCACTGGCAAGTCAGCCAGCCGCACTGGCAACAGGCGCTGATCGACTGCCTCAAGTAGCGCATAATTGCGCCAGACTTTTCTGGCGCAGCCTACGCGATGATCCCAAAACCAACGCCTCCCCGCCGTCCCCGCTGGCGCAGCCTCGCGCTGCTGGCCCTGTGCCTGGCCCCGCTACTGTGGCCCCTGCACCATCTGGCCGAGCGCTACTACCAGGACGAACTGGCCTCGCAGAACCGCCAGACCCTCGACCTCTACGTCGCCAACCTGCTGGGCACGCTGCACCGCTACGAGACACTGCCGCAGATTCTCGGCGACCTACCGGCCCTACGTGGCGCCCTGGCCGATCCGTTCAAGCTCGAAGCGGTGACCAACGCCAACCGTCTGCTCAAGGACATCACCCACCAGACCGGTGCCGAAGTGATGTACCTGATGGACGTCAGCGGCAACACCCTGGCGGCCTCGAACTGGGACAAGCAAGACAGCTTCGTCGGTCGCAACTTCGCCTTCCGCCCGTACTTCAACGAAGCCATGGCCGGCCATCTGGGGCGTTTCTTCGGCCAGGGCACCACCTCGGCCAAGCGCGGCTATTTCTTCGCTGCCGCAGTGCGCGACCGCGAGCGGGTGATTGGCGTTCTGGTGGTCAAGGTCGACCTGGACCATACCGAAACCCTCTGGGGGCGCACCCCCGAGCAACTGCTGCTGACCGATCAGAACGGCGTGGTAGTGCTCACCTCACGCCCGGACTGGCGATTCCGCGCCACCCGCGCGCTGACCGAAGCCGAGCGCCAGGCAATCATTGCCATCCAGCCCTACCCGACCCAAGCCCCGCAACCGCTGAGCCTCCCCCCTGATGCGTGGATCTCGCAGACCCGCGACATCAAGGAGACCGGCTGGCAGGTGAGTATCCTTGCCCCGCGCATCCTGGTGGACCGCTCGGTGCAGACGGTCATGGCCATCGGTGCTGGCGCGCTCCTGGTCAGCATGCTGCTGGCAGGCCTGGTGATGCAG
Organism: Pseudomonas sp. NY15463; assembly: GCF_048068415.1. Lineage (NCBI taxonomy): Bacteria > Pseudomonadati > Pseudomonadota > Gammaproteobacteria > Pseudomonadales > Pseudomonadaceae > Pseudomonas > Pseudomonas sp. NY15463. The sequence goes on along the minus strand of NZ_JBLUQD010000003.1, from coordinate 437,542 downwards.
CGCAGGCGCCACTACATCGACCGTATCGACTTCGAAGCACGCGCCCGGCACGAGCTGGAAAAGCGCGTGATCGAGCGTACCGCCGACCTCGAAGGCCTCAACACACGCCTCAAGAGCGCCGTGCTGGAGCGCGAGAATGCCCAGCAGGAGCTGGTACGTGCCCAAGACGAGTTGGTCCAGGCCGGCAAGCTGTCGGTGCTGGGCACCATGTCGGCAAGCATCAGCCACGAACTCAACCAGCCACTGGCGGCGATCCGCAGCTACGCCGAGAACGCCGAGATCCTACTCGACCATCAGCGGACGGAGGATGTGCGCGGCAACCTCAAGCTGATCGGTGAACTGACCGGTCGCATGGCCTCGATCATTGCCCATCTGCGCGCCTTCGCCCGCCGCGACCGGCATGCACCGGAAAGCGTCGCCCTGCAGCCAGCGCTGGAAGATGCCCTGGCACTGCTGGCCAAGCGCCGTCGGGCGATGGCGGTGGAGTTGGTCCGCGACCTGCCCGAAGCCACCCTATGGGTCCAGGCCGGCGAAACGCGGCTACGCCAGGTTCTGGGCAACCTGCTGGCCAATGCCCTCGATGCGCTCACCGAGAAAGCCAACCCACGCAAGCTGTGGCTCAGTGCCGAACGCCACGAAGACTGCGTCTACCTGTACATACGCGACAACGGCCCAGGTTTCAGTCGCCAGGCCCTCGAGCATGCCAAAGAGCCATTTTTCACCACCAAGACCCGCACCCAGGGCTTGGGCCTCGGGCTGGCCATCTGCGAAAGCCTGATGCGCGCCTTGGGCGGTGAGCTGCTGCTGGCCAACCACCCGGAAGGCGGCGCCCTATTGACCCTGCAACTGCGCGTGGCCAAGCCCGGTGCCAACCTGCAATCTTCGGAGGACACCTCGGCATGACAACCGAGACACAGATCGACAGCCGCGCCCAGGTGATCCTGGTCGATGACGACCCGCACCTGCGCCAGGCCCTGAGCCAGACCCTGGACCTGGCTGGCCTCAAGGTAGTGACGCTGGCCGACGCCCAGGGCCTGGCCGAACGCATCGAGAGCGATTGGCCAGGCGTGGTGGTCAGCGATATCCGCATGCCCGGTATCGATGGCCTGCAATTGCTCGAACAACTGCACGCCCGCGACAACGAGTTGCCGGTGCTGCTGATCACCGGTCACGGCGACGTGCCGCTGGCGGTGCAGGCGATGCGCGCCGGTGCCTACGATTTCCTGGAAAAACCCTTCGCCACCGACGCCTTGCTCGACAGCGTGCGCCGCGCCCTGGCCTTGCGCCGCCTGGTGCTGGACAACCGCAGCTTGCGCCTGGCCCTGAGCGACCGCCAGCAACTGTCGACCCGGCTGGTGGGCCAGTCGCCATCGATGCAGCGCCTGCGCGAGCAGATCGGTGCCCTGGCCGGTACCCGCGCCGATGTGCTGATCCTGGGCGAAACCGGCGCCGGCAAGGAAGTGGTGGCCCGCGCACTGCACGATTTGTCGAGCCGACGCGACGGCCCGTTCGTGGCAATCAATGCTGGCGCCCTGGCAGAGTCGGTGGTCGAAAGCGAGCTGTTCGGGCATGAGCCGGGGGCCTTCACCGGGGCGCAGAAACGCCGCATCGGCAAGTTCGAGTTCGCCAATGGCGGCACCTTGTTCCTCGACGAAATTGAGAGCATGAGCCTGGACGTGCAGGTCAAGCTGCTGCGCCTGTTGCAGGAACGCGTGGTCGAGCGCCTGGGTGGCAATCAACTGATCCCGCTGGATATCCGCATTGTCGCCGCGACCAAGGAAGACCTGCGCCAGGCCGCCGATCAAGGGCGCTTCCGTGCCGACCTCTACTACCGCCTGAACGTGGCTCCGCTACGTATTCCGGCCCTGCGCGAGCGCGGCGACGACATTCTGGTGCTGTTCCAGCACTTCGCTGACGCCGCCAGCCAGCGCCACGGCCTGCCCCCCCACAGCCTGCAACCGGCCCAACGCGCGATGCTGCTGCGCCACGCCTGGCCGGGCAACGTGCGGGAACTGCAAAATGCCGCCGAGCGCTTCGCCCTGGGCCTGGAACTGGCCCTGGATGGCCAGGCGCCAGCAGCCAGCGTCGAAGTCTCCACGCCGATCTCTAGCGGTAACCTCAGCGAACAAGTCGAACGTTTCGAGCGCTCGCTGATCGCCGCCGAGTTGGCCCAGCCGCATGGCTCGATGCGCAGCCTGGCCGAAGCGCTGGGCATCCCACGCAAGACCTTGCACGACAAGCTACGCAAGCACGGCCTGAGCTTCGACGGCGCCAGCGGCGGGCATGATGACCACGAGGAGCCGCGCCCATGAGCCGCGACAGCCAATACCTGCAATCGGTGCTGCACCACGACATTCCCCTGACCCGCGAGATGGGCCTGCAAGTACTCGACTGGCACGACCAGTGCCTGCGCTTGCAACTGCCGCTGGCACCCAACGTCAACCACAAGTGCACCATGTTCGGTGGCAGCCTGTATTGTGGCGCGGTGCTGGTGGGTTGGGGCTGGCTGCACCTGCGCCTGCGCGAGCTGGGGATCGATGACGGGCATATCGTCATTCAGGAGGGGCAGATCAGCTACCCGCTGCCAGTCACCGGCACCGCAGTAGCACGCTGCCCGGCACCGGACCAGAACGCCTGGGAACGGTTCCTGGCGATGTACCAGCGCCGTGGTCGGGCGCGACTGACACTGGAAACGCTGGTGAGTAACGAAGGCAGTGACCAGGCGGCGGTGAAGTTCATCGGGCAGTACGTGCTGCACCGCTGAGCAAGGCAGTGCCGCCGCTGCCATCCACCGCGTTGGGTGCTTCGCTGCTCAAGCTGTTTCTACAGGCATCACGCCCTGTCGCACATCCGCACGCTGAGCGCCACCAATGCCTGCCGCCAAGCCGCCGCTGCGGGCAGCGCCAGGAAGAACGGATTGAGCAACGATTCGCGCGGTGGATAACGAAACGCCTGGCCATCCAGGCCGATCACTTCGCCGCCGGCCCCTTCCAGCACCCCTTGTGCCGCCGCGGTGTCCCACTGCGACGTCGGCGCCAAGCGCGGATAGCAATCGGCGGCCCCTTCAGCCAACCAGCAGAACTTCAGCGAACTGCCGATATTGGCCAGTTCCAGTTCGCCCACTGCACCACTCAACCCCTCCAGCAAGGCTTCTTGCTGTGGGCTGGAATGGCGACGGCTGGCAACCACGGTGAAGCGCTCACCGCTGGGGGGCACATTACGCACCTGGATCGGCTGCACACCCGCATCGCGCTCGGCACGCCAGGCCCCAAGCGTACGGCCGCCGAAGTAGCAGCGCCCGTTGGTGGGCATCGCCACCACACCAAACACCACCTCGCCGCGCTCGACCAGCGCGATATTCACGGTGAACTCCTCGCTCCCCGCGATGAACTCCTTGGTGCCGTCCAGTGGGTCGACCAACCACCAGCGTTGCCAACCCTCGCGCACGCTGAGCGGGATATCGCAATCCTCCTCCGACAGCACTGGAATCTGCGGCGCCATGGCCTGCAACCCGTCGGCGATAACGCGGTGGGCAGCCAGATCGGCGGCGGTCACCGGCGACTCGTCGGCCTTGTTGGTCACCGCCACGTCGGCGCGCCAGAACGGCAGGATCGCATCGCCCGCCGATTGGGCAAGCTTCACCACTTCGTGCATCAGTTGCAGATCATTCATACGCTCAACACCCCACGCAGGATCAGTAAGTCGCGGGCCAGGTACAACGCCGCCAATGCCCGGCCTTCGCTGAACTGCGGGTGCATGGCCAGGGCAGACAGCTCGCGCAGGTTGACCTTGTCGACGCGCATCGGCTCAGGCTCGTCACCCTCCAGGCGCGCTTCGTACAAGTCGGTGGCCAACACCACCTGGATCTTCTGGCTCATGTAACCAGGCGACAGCGACAGCTCGGTCAGGTGCTCCAGCTGACGCGCACCGAAACCGGCCTCTTCCTTGAGTTCGCGATCGGCAGCGGCCAATACGTCCTCGCCCGGCTCGATCAAGCCCTTGGGCAGCGACAGTTCATAGGCGTCTGTACCCCCGCAATACTCCTCGACCAGCACCGCATGCTCGGCATCGAGCATCGCCACCACCATCACCGCGCCATAACCGGTGCCACTACCGACCAAGCGCTCGTAGGTGCGCTCGTTGCCATTGGCAAAGCGCAACTGCACGGCCTCGACCCGGAACAGGCGACTGCTGGCGACGATCTCTCGACTGAGGACGGTGGGTTTCTGGCGCATGGGACAGCTCCTTGGCGTGAACGGGTTACTATACCGTGGCTTGCCGACTGATCGAGAGTTTCCCATGCCCGTTCTTCCCTGGTCTGCCATCGACACCGTCCTGCTGGACATGGACGGCACCCTGCTCGACCTGCACTACGACAACCGCTTCTGGCTGGAACACCTGCCCCAGCGCTACGCCGAGCTGCACGGCGTCAGCCGGGCCATGGCCGAACTCGAGCTGCAACCGCTGTTCGAGCAGCATGCTGGCACCCTCAACTGGTACTGCCTGGATTTCTGGAGCCGTGAGCTGCGCTTGCCGATCCGCGAACTCAAGCAAGAGATCGCCGACCTGATCGCCCTGCGCCCCGACGCCGACACCTTCCTGGCCGCCATCGCCCAGGCCGGCAAGCGGGTGGTGATGATTACCAACGCACACCGTGATTCGCTCTCGCTGAAGCTGGAGCGGGTGGAATTAGCGCCATATTTCGAGCGGCTGATCAGCTCGCACGACTACGGCTATCCGAAAGAAAGCCCAGCGTTCTGGGACGCCCTGCAAGCGGACATAGGCTTCGACCCGGCACGCAGCCTGTTCATCGACGACACCTTGGCGATCCTGCGCAGCGCACGGCGCTACGGGGTCGCGCATCTGCTGGCGGTGAAACAACCCGATAGCCGAGGGGCACTGCGCGACACCCAGGAGTTCGCAGCGGTGGACGATTACCGCGCGCTGCTGGCAGGCCTGTAGCGCCGCAGACGGAATTCGAGGGGGGCGAACGTCTAGGCCAGCTGCGTTCGGCCCGCCGCACTGCGACCCATCGACGCGGTCTATCACGGCATAGATGCTAGCGATTAGACGCCATCGGCCTGCCCGCCTAGGCTTGGGAGGTTGAAAAGCCGCCGGTATGCGCCCCGATGAACAGCAAGCCACAGGCTGGCGCGACAGCCTCGCCAAGCGCCCTGCCCGCTGCCAGCAATACCTACGCCTACGCCCAACTCAGCGACGCGGCGGGTGACAGCACGCCCCTGGCCGAAGAAGTGGCCCTGGCCATCGTCTACAACGGCCTGAACCAGGCGGTGATGCTGGTCAGCCCCACCGATCTCGAAGACTTCGCGGTGGGCTTTAGTGTCGGCAGCGGCATCGTCAGCGGCACCGACGAAATCTATGACGTAAAACTGTCCGGCAGCGGTGCTGCGCTGTACGCCGACCTCGAGATCTCCAGCCGTGCGTTCTGGAACCTCAAGGACCAGCGCCGCCAGTTGGCTGGCACCAGCGGCTGCGGCCTGTGTGGGGTCCAAGCCATCGAGCAAGCCCTGCCGGCGCTTGCCGCGTTACCCGGCGGGCCCTTGCCACCGGCGCACTGGCTCGACGACTTGCGCCAGCGCATCGATGCCTTCCAGCCGCTCGGCCAGCATTGCGGCGCCGTGCATGCGGCGCTGTTCATGGACCGCGACGGACAGTTACAGCTGGGTCGCGAAGACATTGGCCGGCACAACGCCCTTGACAAGCTGATCGGTGCCCTGCTGCGCCAACGCATCGACACCACAGGCGGCCTGGCGATCGTCACCAGCCGTTGCAGCCTGGAACTGATCCAGAAAGTGCTGCGCGCCGGCATCCAGACCCTGGTCAGCCTCTCGGCGCCCACCGGGCTTGCCTTGCAATGGGCACGCAAACACAACCTCAACCTCATCCATCTGCCCAAACACAGTGCACCGCGGGTCTTCAGCCCCGCAGCGGAGTAAAGACCCCCGTGACCTCCTACGCAAAACTTCCAGACAATGCCCCCGCCTCCCCACCTCGCTACAAGCCCTACGCTGGCCCTGCCGGTGGCTGGGGCGCGCTGCGCAGCGTGGCCAAGGCCTGGGTCGGCAGCGATAACGCGCTGAAGAACATCCGCGCCCTGCTCAAAACCAACCAGAACGGTGGCTTCGACTGCCCCGGCTGCGCCTGGGGCGACTCGCCCGAAAGCGGCATGGTCAAGTTCTGCGAGAACGGTGCCAAGGCGGTCAACTGGGAAGCCACCAAGCGTCGGGTGGACGCGGCGTTCTTCGCTCGCTACAGCGTCAGCGCACTGCGCGAACAGAGCGACTACTGGCTCGAATACCAGGGCCGCCTGACCGAGCCGATGGTCTACGACCCCACCACAGACCGCTACCAGCCCATCGACTGGGACGCCGCCTTCGCCCTGATCGCCCGGCACCTGAACGACCTGTCGAGCCCAGACCAGGCCGAGTTCTACACCTCTGGCCGGGCCAGCAACGAGGCCGCCTATCTCTACCAATTGTTCGTGCGCGCCTATGGCACCAACAACTTCCCCGATTGCTCGAACATGTGCCACGAGGCCAGCGGTGTGGCCTTGGGCCAGAGCATCGGCGTAGGCAAGGGCACGGTCACCTATGATGACTTCGAGCATGCCGACACGATCTTCGTGTGGGGCCAGAACCCTGGCACCAACCACCCGCGCATGCTCGACCCACTGCGCGATGCGGTGAAACGCGGTGCCCAGGTGGTGTGCGTCAACCCGCTCAAGGAACGCGGCTTGGAGCGTTTCCAGCATCCGCAGAACCCGCTGGAGATGCTTACCAACACCGACCGGCCGACCAATACCGCGTTCCTGCGCCCGGCGCTGGGCGGCGACATGGCGCTGCTGCGTGGCATGGCCAAGTTCCTGCTGCGCTGGGAGCGTGACGCCCAGGCCAAGGGCGAGCCCGCGATTTTCGACCACGTGTTCATCGCCGAGCACGGCCATGGGGTGAACGAGTACCTGGCGGTGGTCGATGCGACTCCGTGGGAACAGATCCAGGCGCAATCGGGCCTGCCCCTGGCCGACATCGAGCTGGCGGCGCGCATGTACTGCAAAGGCAAGCGCGTCATCATGTGCTGGGCCATGGGTATCACCCAGCACCGCCACTCGGTCCCCACCATTCAGGAAATCGTCAACCTGCAAATGTTGCGCGGCAACATTGGCGTGCCTGGCGCAGGCCTTTGCCCTGTGCGCGGCCACAGCAACGTGCAGGGCGACCGCACCATGGGCATCAACGAACGCCCACCGGCGCTGCTGCTCGACGCCATCGAGAAACGCTTTGGCTTCCAGGTGCCGCGCCACAACGGCCACAACACGGTCGAGGCGATCCACGCCATGCTCGAAGGCAGGGCCAAGGTGTTCATCGGGCTGGGCGGTAACTTCGCCCAAGCCACCCCCGACACCGAACGCACCGCCCAGGCACTGCGCAACTGCGCGCTGACCGTACACATCAGCACCAAGCTCAACCGCAGCCACCTGATCCACGGCAAGCAAGCGCTGATCCTGCCGTGCCTGGGGCGTACCGATATCGACCTGCAGGACGACGGCCCGCAGGCCGTGACCGTGGAAGACTCGTTCAGCATGGTCCACGCCTCCAACGGGCAACTCAAGCCACTGTCGCGCCAGATGCGCTCCGAGCCTGCCGTGGTGGCTGGGATCGCCGCTGCCACTCTGGGCAAGCGCCCGGTGGACTGGCACTGGCTGGTGGCCGACTACGACCGCATCCGCGACCTGATCGCCGACACCATCCCAGGTTTCGCCGATTTCAATCAGCGCCTGAACCTGCCGGGTGGTTTCTACCTGGGTAACAGCGCCGGCAGCCGCCAATGGAAGACCACCACTGGCCGCGCCAATTTCAAGGCCAACCTGCTGCCGGACAGCCTGCTCGACGCGCGCGTACGCGCCAGCGGCCAGCTGCCGGACCTGATCATGCAGTCGATGCGCTCGCACGATCAGTACAACACCACCATCTATGGCATGGACGACCGCTACCGGGGCGTACGCGGGCAACGCAACGTGTTGTTCGCCAACGAAGCCGACATCATCCGCCTGGGCTTCCAGCCGGGGCAGAAGGTCGATATCGTCTCGCTGTGGGGCGATGAGCACGTGCGTCGGGTATACGGTTTCACGTTGCTGGCATTTGATATTCCGGCCGGCCAGGCAGCGGCCTACTACCCCGAGGTCAACCCGCTGGTGCCGCTGGAAAGCGTCGGCGATGGCAGCCACACGCCGACCTCGAAGTTCATCGCCATCAAGCTCGAACGAGCGCAGGACGACGGCCGGATCATCTGATCTGCCGTTACGACGCAGCAGGCCTGAGCCTTGCGCAAAAAAAAGCCCTGTTCCGCAATGGTTCAGGGCTTTGTCATAAATACCTCAGACAGCCGAAAATCGCGAAAGTTTCATACATAATTCAATAACTTAGAGAATTGTGTACAACTCGTGCTACTCGTCGGATTTCCATTGCCAGGCGCCTCGGGCGGCCTCAAATTCCGCTTCGTCATCCCCATGAGGCTCTCTCGATGAAGAAGTACTCCTCGATTCTGTTGTTGTCTTTCAGCTTGCTCAGCGGCGTTGCCATGGCAGGCGGCACCACCGAGGCCGGCATTGGCGGCGCACTGGGTGGGGTACTCGGTTCGGTAGTGGGTAACTCGATCGGTGGCAGCACCGGCGGTGCCATCGGTGCCGGCCTGGGTGGCGCGGCAGGCGGTGCCTTGGGCGCCGACAAGCGCCAGCGTGGCGAGGCCGCCTTGGGTGGCGCCTTGGGCGCGGCGGGCGGCAACGTGGTCGGCCGCTCGGTGGGCGGCACCACCGGTAGCTACATCGGTGCAGCAGCTGGCGGTGGCGCTGGCGGCGCATTGGGTAACTACATGGGCAACAAAGCCGACGAAGATGAGCGCCACGATGATCGCCGCTACCGTCGCGGCTACGATGATCGCCGTCACTATGACCGTGGCCATCACTACGGCCATCGCAAGCACAAGCGTCACTGGCGCGACTGATAGTCCCGCCCGCCTGCGGCACTTAGCGCAGGCGGGCGTAGACCCTGCAAGGCAAATAGCCACTACACCGTTACCTTAATCCATACTCCTAACCCCTAAGCACCCTCCTCAGCCTTTCCCGGCCCAGGCGACATTCGCCACACTCCACGGCCAATGGCGTCCCGCGCGCTCAAGCCTGACCGCTCAATCAACAATCTTCGTCGGCTCGGCGCGCCCCCCTCACGTGACCGGCAAGTCGGATTAGGGGCCGTCCCGATTTTGACGTCAAAACTCAGGCCGTACCATCTGCGCTCGTAACCTGAAAAAGGCGCGCAGGGCAATGGGGATGTATCTCGTCATATGGATTGGCACAGCAGTCTGCGCGACCGCACTGCTGACAGGCCTTACCGAGTTGGGCCTGATTGCGACCGTCGGCATCTTGCTCGCGACCCTGACACTGCGCCCACGCCGCCAGCCCAGCGTGCCCCTTGCCGCGCCTCAAGACGCGGCCCCGGAGCAGCCAGATCAAGCGCTTTCGCGCCTGTTGCCCGAGGCTGCCCCCGCCTGGCTCGACGGCCTCGAGCAGAGCCGAGCCTTGGTCGCCAGCAACATCGGCGGGCTGCTGGAGCGTTTCGCAGCCATCCACCAACGCGTCGGCGCTTCGTTGGAAGCTGCCGAACGGGTGGTCGCTCAGGATGGCGTCGGCGAAGGTCTACGCCAAAGCACCGAACAATTGCACCAGGTCACCGACGCCTTCAGCCAACGCGGCCAACGCCAGAACGCGGTGCTCGAGAGCATCAGCCACCTGGGCAGCTACACCGGTCAACTGCAAGCCATGGCCCGGCATGTGCAGGAAATTGCCAGCCAAACCAACCTGCTCGCCCTCAACGCCGCCATCGAAGCCGCCCGTGCCGGCGAGAACGGCCGTGGCTTCTCAGTGGTGGCCGACGAGGTGCGCAAGCTCTCGCAACTGTCGGCAACGACTGGGCAATCGATGGACCTGAAAGTCGGCGAAATCAACCACGCCATCCAGGCCAGTATCGAGTCGGCGCAAACCCTCAACCAACAGGATCAGGCCGACCTGACGCGCCTTCAAGCGCTGCTAGACGGTGTGATCGACGGGCTTGGCGGCAACCTCTCGGCCTTGGATCACACCTCCCGCGCCCTACAGCAGGACGCCCGCACGACCCAACAGGACATTCAGGCGATCATGGTCAACCTGCAATTCCAGGACCGCGTCGACCAGATGCTCGACCACGTGCGCATCGATCTGCACGAACTGCTCCACGCCATCGATCAAGACCCGCGCCAACTCGACGACATTCAGGCCTGGCTGCGCCGTCAACGCGAGCGCTTTACCACTGCCGAAGAACGCAATGGCCAGAACGGCCAGGTACAAGCCGCCGAACTCACCTTTTTCTAACTTACCCCAGGACTCTGCACCATGGCCAAGACCATTCTGATCGTCGACGACTCAGCTTCCATGCGCCAATTGGTGCGCATCAGCCTCGCAGCGGCAGGCCACACGGTCATCGAGGCCTGCGACGGCCAGGACGCACTGGCCAAGCTCACCGGCCAGAAGGTCAACCTGATCATCAGCGACGTGAACATGCCCAACCTCGACGGTATCGGCTTGGTCAAGGCGCTCAAGGCGCGCAACGAATACCGCTTCACGCCGATCATGATGCTCACCACCGAAAGCGAGCAGAGCAAGAAGGCACAAGGCCAGGCAGCCGGTGCCAAGGCCTGGATGGTCAAGCCCTTCCAACCCCAGCAGTTGTTGGCTGCCGTAGAAAAGCTGGTCGGCTGATGGCCCACCTCACGCTGCACCCCGCCGACACCGATGCGCCAGCGCGGCTGTGCCTGGAGGGCGACCTGACCATCTTCGAGGCGCGCGACACCCACGCGGCCCTGCTGGCGCTGCTGGCCGAACAACAAGGGCCGTGGAGCCTCGACCTGAGTGCCTTGGGCGAGGTCGACAGCGCTGGCCTGCAACTGCTGTTGGCGCTGGCCAAAAGCCTGGGCGGCGAATCCCAGCCACTGCCGGTCGTTGCGCTGACACCCGAGGTCGGCGCGCTGCTGGAGTTGCTGCGGCCCCACGAGCTGCTGATCCCCTCTCAACGCTCCGCCTGCGCAGGATGACCCCATGCTCGATGCCGAACAGTGGCAGCAGTTGCTCCAGGGCTTTCTAGACGAGGCCGACGACCTGCTCAAGGAGGCCGAGGACTGCTTGCTGGTGCTCGAACGCAGCCCCGCTGACAGCGAAGCGATCAACGCGCTGTTTCGCGCGGTCCACACCCTGAAGGGCTCGGCGGGGATCTTCTCGCTCGAACCCCTAGTAGCGCTGGCCCACCATCTGGAGAACCTGCTGATGCAGGTCCGCGATGGCCAGCGTAGCCTGGATGACCAGCTGACCTCACTGATGCTGCAGTGCATGGACGAACTGAACGTCATGTTGCGCAGCATCGACCTGCAATCAGCCACCCTGGCCGCGCATAACCCTCGCCAGGCAGAACTGCTGAACGCGTTGCAAGCCGCTGGCGAAAGCCCGGCAACCTCAAGCAGCACGTGCAGTACCTGGCAGCTGTCGCTGCGCCTGGATGGCGACCTGCTGCGCAACGGCTTCGACCCCTGTGCCTTCATTCGCTACCTGACGCGGTTGGGCGAGGTGCAGGCCTTGCAGACCCTGACCCACGCGTTGCCGACGCTGCAAGAGATGGACCCCGAGCACTGCTACCTGGGCTTCGAGATCACCTTGAGCAGCCCGGCCAGCCGCGAAACGTTAGAGGATGTCTTCAGCCTCGCTGACGGGTTCTACAGCCTGGAACTCAGCTGCACGCCGTCCTCGGACACGTCACCGGCCATACCTCGCCCGACAGCGCAAACGTTAGCGCCCACCGCCAAGGCGGACGAACCGCGCGCCGTGCAAGGCGGCACGACCCTGGTCAAGGTCGCCGCGCACAAGCTCGACGAGCTGATCAACCTGGTCGGCGAGTTGGTCATCAGCACCGCCGGTGCGCACATGCAGGCCATGCGCAGCGGCGACAGCGACTGCATCGAGCGGGTACAGGCGGTGCACCAGCACGTCGAGCAGATCCGTGAACGCGCCCTGAAGCTGCGCATGGTCGAGATCGGCGAAACCTTCAACCGCTTCCACCGCGTCGTGCGCGACGTCAGCCTGACACTCAACAAGCAGATCCAGCTGCATTTGCGCGGCGGCGACACCGAGCTGGACAAGACCCTGATCGACCGCATTGCCGACCCGCTGATCCACCTGGTACGCAATGCCATCGACCACGGGATCGAAGCGGCCGATCAGCGCCTGGCCGCTGGCAAGCCCGCGCAAGGCACCCTGAGCCTGACCGCCGGTCACGATTCCGGGATGATCGTACTGGAAATCCAGGATGACGGGCGCGGGCTGGACACCGCGCGGATCCGCGACAAAGCCATTGCCCGTGGCATGCTCGATGCCGACAGCAACCTGTCCGACAGCGATATCCACATGCTCATCTTCGAGCCGGGCTTTTCCACCGCCGAGCAGGTTTCCAACCTGTCGGGGCGCGGGGTCGGCATGGACGTGGTGCGCAGCGCCATCGACGAGCTACGCGGGACCATCGAAATCGAGTCGCAGGCAGGCCAGGGCTGCCTGTTCCGCATACGCCTGCCGCTGACCTTGGCGATCATCGACGGCTTCCTCGTCGGTGCCGGGGCCGAGCGTTTCGTCATCCCGCTGGACATGATCACTGAATGCATGGAGGCGCCGGCTGATAGCAGCGGCCCTCTGAACCTGCGCGGCAAGCCGCTGCCGTGTATCGACCTGGCCACCCATTTCGCGCTGGGCCCACCTGCGCTCAGTCGCCGCAACATCGTGGTGGTCAGCCAAGGCCGACAGCAGGTCGGGCTGATCGTCGACCACTTGTTCGGCGAGCTGCAAACCGTGATCAAGCCGCTGGGGCAATTGTTCCGCCATCTCAACGGCATCAGTGGCTCGACCATTCTCGGCTCAGGGCAGGTCGCCCTGATTCTGGATATCGCCAGCCTGTTCCGCGACCTGCAACAACGTAGCGAACCCAAGCATCGGCCCTCAGCGACAATACCTTCCCTTTCCGGAGACAAGCTATGCAGTTGATCAGCAACATGAAGATCGGAGCCCGCCTGACCTTGGGCTTCATCGTGGTCGTGGCGCTGACAGCCGTGATCGGTGTCATCGGCATCCGCAACCTCGATCAGGTCGACCAGCTCTCGGACCGCATGTACGACGTCGACATCCAAGGCCTGAGCGCTCTGCAAAACGCCAATATCCAGCTGGTCACCGCTGGACGTGCGGTGCGTCAGAGCTTGCTGGCGGTCACCCGCGAGGGGCGTGACCTGGCCGCCGCCGATGCACGCAACGCCCTGGAAAAGACTCGCGACTTGCTCGAACAAGCCAAGGGTTATCACATCACGGGACAAGGCAAAGCCGATATCGAGCACATCGCCGCGCGCCTGCAGGATTACGCCAATACCGCCAACCTGGTGCTGGCCACCCACCAGCAATCGGACCAGTTGCAAACCCCGACCTCGGCACTTGAGCTGCTGCCACGCATCATTGCTGGGGCCAACGAGCTGGACAAGCTGATGGGCACCGCCAGCCAGAACAAGCAAGCGCGCTCGAGTCAGGCCAACGACGAAATCACGGCCATCGCCGACCGCTCGAAGACGCAGATGATCGTGCTGGTGCTAGTCTCCACGCTGACAGGCTTGCTGATCGGCATCCTCGTCACACGCAGCATCACCCGCCCGCTCAGCGGCGCGGTAGAGGCCGCCAACCGCATGGCCGGTGGCGACCTGAGCCAGGACCTGGTGGTCAACCGCCGCGACGAAACCGGGCAACTGCTGGGCGCGATGCAGAACATGACCGTGCGCCTGCGCAGCATCCTCGGTGACGTGCGCAGCGCTGCAGACGCATTGTCGTCGGCCTCTGCCGAAGTCAGCTCGACCTCCCAGTCGCTCAGCCAGGCCGCCGTGGAGCAGGCCGCCAGCGTCGAGCAGACCAGCGCCTCGATCGAGCAGATGTCCGCGTCCATTGCCCAGAACACCGAAAGCGCCAAGCTGACCGACAGCATCGCCGGCAAGGCGTCCAGCGACGCCGGCCAAGGCGGCAACGCGGTCGGCGACACGGTGCTGGCGATGAAGCAGATCGCAGACAAGATCGGCATCATCGACGACATCGCCTACCAGACCAACCTGCTGGCCCTCAATGCCGCCATCGAAGCGGCACGTGCAGGCGAGCATGGCAAAGGCTTCGCGGTGGTCGCTGCGGAAGTGCGCAAGCTCGCCGAGCGCAGCCAGGTCGCCGCGCAGGAGATTGGCCAGGTGGCCTCAAGCAGCGTGCAACTGGCCGAGAAGGCCGGCGTCCTGCTGGGCGAAATCGTGCCCAACATCCAGCGTACTTCTGACCTGGTCCAGGAAATCACCGCTGCCTCGCAGGAGCAGAGCAGCGCCGCCGGCCAGATCAACATTGCCATGGGCCAGATGAACCAGATCACCCAGCAGAACGCATCGGCTTCCGAAGAGCTGGCCGCCACGGCTGAAGAGATGAATGCCCAAGCCGGGCAGTTGCAGGAGCTGATCGCGTTCTTCCGCTTCGAACAGGATGGTTCGGTGCGCCTCCAACGGCCGCTCGACAGCTCACCGAGCGAGCACCTGCCGGCGGTGCGCAAGGTCAGCCTCGACGACAGCCAGTTCGTCAACTTCAGCTGACCGAGGCGCCGCCATGACCGCTATGTCAGCTCCTCTCGCCAGCCTGCCCGAAGCGCAAAGCATCCAGCACCTGAGTTTTCGCGTGCGCCAGGCAGGCTATGCCCTGCCGATCGACCTGGTGCGCGAAATCATCGAGTACGCCGAAGTCACTCGGGTACCGATGATGCCCGACTACATACATGGTGTGATCAACCTGCGTGGCAATGTCGTGCCGGTCCTCGACCTGGCGGCACGTTTTGGCCTGACGCGCACCGAGCCGGGCAACCGGACCTGCATCGTGATCACCGAACTGCACCTGGAGGAAGCCAGCCAGCGGCTGGGGCTGGTGGTCGATGCCGTGGACGCCGTGCACGACATCGACCCACGCGAGGTCCTGCCGCCACCGCCGTTCGGGGCACAGATCCGTGCCGACTTCATCGCCGGCATGGCACAGCAGGACCAGCGCTTCCTGATCATCCTGAACCTGCTGCAAGTGTTGTCCACACAGGACCTGCTCAACCTCGCCCAAGCCAGGGGGGGCGACTGAAGCTCATGCTGCAGCTCCCCAAGCTGGGCGAGGCCCAGTTCCAACAATTGCAACGCCTGATGCACGACGCGTCGGGCATTCACCTGGCGGACAACAAGCGCACCCTGGTGGCTGGGCGCCTCATGCGTCGGCTACGGCACTTCCAGTTCGCCCACTACGACCAGTACCTGGCGTTGATCGCCGACCCCGCGCATCAGCGCGAACGGCGCTTGGTGGTGGACCTGTTGACCACCAACGAAACGTACTTTTTCCGCGAGCACCCGCACTTCGAATTCCTCGGCCAGTGGCTGGAGCGCCAGCGCACCCCGCAGCGCTTGTGGAGCGCCGCCTGCTCGTCAGGCGAAGAACCCTATAGCCTGGCCATGGTCGCCGCCGAGCATGCCCGCGTCGATTGGTCGATCGTGGCCAGCGACCTGAGCCAGAGCATGCTCGCCCAGGCCGAGCGCGCGATCTACAGCATGGACCAGAGCCGCTATTTCCCACCGGGCTGGCTACGTCGGCACTGTCAATGCGGTGTGGGCGAGATGCAGGGGCGCATGCGCATCCAGGCCAATCTGCGCTCGCGCGTGCACTTTCGCGAAGTCAACGTGATCCGGCCGTTGCCCGATGACTTGGGTACCTTCGACGTGATCTTCCTGCGCAACTTGCTGATCTACTTCGAGCCTGCGCAAAAACAGGACATCGTGCGGCGCATGGTTGGCCAGCTGCGCGTCGGCGGCCTGTTGTTCATCGGGCACGCCGAAAGCATCCACGGCTTCGACCTGCCGCTGCGCCTGGCACAACCGTCGGTGTTCGAGCGGGTATGAACAACCACAACAAAGAACCGATCCGCGTATTCATCGTCGACGACTCGGCACTGGTCCGCCAGGTGCTGACCCAGTTGCTGGAAAAGCATGCGCACCTTCGCGTCATTGGCATGGCCGCCGACCCGTTGTACGCCATCGAGAAAATGCGCAAGGAATGGCCCGACGTTCTGATCCTCGACTTGGAAATGCCGCGCATGGACGGGCTGACCTTCCTGCGTCAAGTCATGGCAGAACGCGCGACCCCGACGCTGATTTGCTCAAGCCTCACCGAGCCCGGCACGGCAATGTTGGAGCAGGCCCTGAAGGCCGGTGCCGCCGGCGTGTTCACCAAGGCCAAGCTGGGGCTGCGCAAGGGCCTGGAAGACCTTGAAAACGAACTGGTGCGCAGTGTCGAGCACGCCGCACGACAAGCCCCTGCGCGCGTGCCTGCGAGCAAGCCAGTCGATGAAAAAAAAACTCCCCTCACTACGACGTGCGGTCTCAAAAATCCAGAGCGAATCGTTACACTTGGCTGTTCTACGGGCGGTACCCTGGCGCTGGAGCACATCCTCAAACGCTTGCCGGAAAACTGCCCAGGCATTGTGATCGTTCAGCACATGCCGGAAAAATTCACCGCCGATTTCGCACGCAGGCTCAACAGCCTGTGCCAGATCGAGGTACGCGAAGCCAGGCATCTGGACCGCGTGCACAGCGGGTTGGCACTGCTCGCGCCAGGCGGCCTGCACATGCAGCTCAAGCGCAGTGGCGCACATTTTGTGGTCGAGGTGCTCGACGGCCCGGCGGTCAACCGCCACAAGCCATCCGTAGACGTTCTGTTTCGCTCTGTCGCACGTCATGCAGGGAGCCATGCGCTAGGGATCATCATGACCGGCATGGGGGATGACGGTGCGCGCGGCTTGCTCGCCATGCGCGAACAAGGTGCCAGTACCGTGGCGCAGGACGAGGCAAGCTGCGTGGTATTCGGCATGCCCAAGGAAGCTATCAGGTTGGGGGCTGCGCAGCGGGTCGAACCGTTGCAGCGCTTGCCTGTGCTGATCAGCCAATTCGCCGAACCAGAAGACTCGCGATGAGGGAGATCGTGCAGTGCGGTTCGAGCAACCGATTCGTGCCACATGCATTCGTCGATTTCGCAAGTAAGCACGCGGACAGCAGGTGGATGTCCGCAGCGTATGGCGCTACCCGCTGTCATTACGCTTCCACAATTTTGCAAGACAGGTTACAGCCTATGCGTTGCCGTGTACTCCTTGCTGACGACTCGCCGCTGTTCAGAGCAGGCCTGCGAGCGTTGCTCGAACAAAAAAAAGAATATGTCGTCGTCGGCGAAGCGGGTGACAGCCTGGGTACGGTCGCACTGGCCGAGCAGTTCAAGCCGGAGTTGATCCTGCTCGATGTCGAGCTTGCCTCGGCGAATGAACAGACCCTGCATGAACTCGCCCTGCGCGCGCCAGAAAGCGCGGTGCTGATGCTGTCCTCGCGCTCGGAACTGGATTTCGTGATGAAATGCCTGCGCCAAGGCGCCCAAGGCTTTCTACTCAAGAGCGCAACGGTGCTCGAGCTGGAGCTGGCACTGCAATCCTTGCAAGCCGGCGGGCAGTACCTGTGCTCAGCCGTGCTGCCGCTGGTCATCGGCCAGGCCGTCAAACAGAGCCGCCACCGCAAGATCAACAATCAGACCATGCAGCTGACCGCCCGCCAGCTGGAGATCCTGCGCTTGATCGCACGCGGCGAAACCACGCGCTCCATCGCCGAAGGCCTTGGCCTGAGCATCAAGACGGTAGAGGCGCACCGTTCGCAGATCATGCACCGCCTGCAAATCCGTGACGTGCCCGGCCTGGTGCTGTTCGCCGTGCGCGAAGGCATCATCTGCCTCAACGATTGAGTGACAGCCCCGCCAGGATCAGGCGCAAGGTTTCAGGCAACACCACCGGCCTTGCACTGCTGCGCTCGATGAAAACCTGAACCACCGTCCCCGCCGCGCAAGCCTCGGCGTCTCCAGGACGGTATAGGGCCAGGCGAAACTCTACGGTACTGCCCACCAGGCGGGTCACGCCCAAGCCCACTTCGAGCACGTCGGGAAAGCCGGGTAGCGCAAAGAAGTCGGCTGTCGAACTGACCACGAACGCCGCCAGCTCACCGTCACGCAGGTCCAGTTCGGCCTGCTCGACGAGAAATGCCTGGATCGCGGTTTCGAAGAAGCCGTGCACCGTGGAGCCTGCCAGATGACCGTTGAGGCCGTTGCCCTGGGGACGCGTGAGGATCGGGTGGAAATGCGAGAAGGCAGAGCGTTGCGGGGATTCGGTCATGGGGCCTACCTGATCGGTCCTGAGCATGTCCGAGCAGCATCCCATACTGCTCGCAGCACGCCTACTCCCCTGAAAAACCAAAAAGCCGCCCCGAGGGGCGGCTTTCGATCCGAACCGGTGACCGATTACAGCTGCGGGCCAGCGGCCTTGATCGCGTCGGAGACGTCGAACTTCTTGAAGTTCTCGGTGAACAGCTTGGCCAGGCCTTTGGCGGCCTCGTCGTAGGCTGCTTTGTCCGCCCAGGTGTTACGTGGGTTGAGCAGCTCGGTCTCGACGCCCGGCACGGCTTTTGGCACGTCCAGGTTGATGATGTCCAGGTGCTCGGTCTCGGCACCGACCAGCGCACCGCTCTGGATGGCAGCGATCACGCCACGGGTGGTCGGGATGCTGAAGCGCTTGCCAACGCCGTAGCCACCGCCGGTCCAGCCAGTGTTGACCAGGTAGACCTTGGAGCCGAACGCGTTGATACGCTTGATCAGCAGCTCAGCGTACTCGCCGGCTGGGCGCGGGAAGAACGGTGCGCCGAAGCAGGTGGAGAAGGTCGACTTGATGCCGCCGCCCGAACCCATTTCGGTGGAACCGACCAGCGCGGTGTAGCCGGACAGGAAGTGGTAAGCCGCCTGCTCGTTGTTCAGGATCGACACCGGAGGCAGTACACCGGTCAGGTCGCAGGTCAGGAAGATCACTGCGTTCGGCTCGCCACCCAGGTTGGCTTCGGCGCGCTTGGCGACGTGCTCCAGTGGGTAGGCGGCGCGGCTGTTCTGGGTCAGGCTGACATCGGCGTAGTCGGCGTGCTTGTCCGCATCGAGTACGACGTTTTCCAGCACGGCACCGTGCTTGATGGCTTTCCAGATGACCGGCTCGTTCTTCTCGGACAGGTCGATGCACTTGGCGTAGCAGCCACCTTCCATGTTGAAGACGACGCCTTCGCCCCAACCGTGCTCGTCGTCACCGATCAGGTAACGGCTTTCGTCGGCCGAAAGGGTGGTCTTGCCGGTGCCCGACAGGCCGAAGAACAGGGTCACATCGCCCTCTTCGCCGATGTTGGCAGCGCAGTGCATCGGCAGCACGTCGGCGGACGGCAGCAGGAAGTTCTGCACCGAGAACATGGCTTTCTTCATTTCACCGGCATAACGCATGCCGGCGATCAGCACCTTCTTCTGAGCGAAGTTGATGATGACGCAGCCATCGGAGTTGGTGCCGTCACGCTCAGGCTCGCACACGAAGTTGGCGACGTTGAGGATCTGCCACTGGTCGCGACCGGCCGGGTTGAACTGGCCTTGCTCCGGGTTGATGAACAGGCAACGGCCGAACAGGTTCTGCCAGGCAGTCTGGGTGGTCATCTTCACCGGCAGGTAGTGCTCGGCGGCAGCCCCTACGTGAACGTAGGAAACGAAGTGATCCTGGGCGTTGTTGAACGCCTCGACGCGGTTCCACAGGGCATCGAACTTGTCAGCCGGGAACTTGCGGTTGATCGGGCCCCAGGCAATGGCGTCCTGGGTGGACGGTTCTTCGACGATGAAACGGTCGGCCGGTGAACGGCCCGTACGGTGACCGGTTTCGACTACCAGTGCGCCAGTATCGGCCAGCACGCCTTCACCGCGGGACAGCGCTTCTTTTACCAGCTCATCGACGCTCAGGTCGGTGTACACGGTGTTGTTGGCTTGCGTCATGAGATACCCCATCCGGCCCGAGGCCGAGTGCTCCAAACGTTTTGTAGTAGCTTTGAAAAAACTACTACAGCGAAAAAAGTGGCCGGATTATGCCAGAAACGCCCAAAAAAAGTAGGCCCCTCCTGTCAGAACTGCGTTTTTGCGCAATTCGACAGGAGATTCCCCTGTGCTTTAACGTTTCAGTGACGAGTTTCTGACGCCGAGTCCGTGCCACCACCGGCAAACAGTTGCGCGACATCGCTCGCATCGAACATATAGCGCTCGTTGCAGAACTGGCAGTCGATCTCGACCGTGCCGCCGCACTCCTCGACCAACGCCTTGGCGTCGGGCTCGCCAAGACTGACCAGGGCATTGCCGGAACGTTCGCGCGAGCAACTGCACTTGAAGCGCAGCGGCTGAATATCAAACAGGCGAACGGCGTCTTCGTGATAGAGGCGGTGCAACACCGTTTCGTTGTCCAGGCCGAGCAATTCTTCGGTCTTCACCGTGTTGGCCAGGGCTTTGACGTGGGCCCAGCTTTCATCGCGCTCCTCACTGTCGCGCTGACGGTCAGCGGGCAGTTGCTGCACCAGTAGGCCGCGTGCGCGTGCGCCATCGGCGGCCAGGGCGATGCAGGTGTTGACCTGCTGCGACATGACGAAGTAATTGGTGAAGCACTCCGACAGGTCCTTGCCGTCGAGTTCGACAGTGCCCTGATAACGCTGGCCATTGACCGGGATGATAGTCAGCACCAAATGCCCACCTGGCATCAGGTCGGCAAGGGTTGCATCGGCCTTGATCTGCTCGGCTTCATAACGCGCCAGGCCGCGAATGTCGTGCTCACTGGTGCATTCGATCGCCAGCAGCGGCACCGGCCCCTGGGATTGAGCCTGCAGGATCAGCAGGCCATCGAACTTCAAGGTGCCGACCAACAGTGCAGCGGCAGCCATCAACTCGCCGAGCAACTGGCGCACGGCCTGTGGGTAGTCGTGCTTGGCCAGTACCTCGGCGTAGCTGCTTTCCAGCGCGACCATCTCGCCGCGAACATCGCGGTCGTCGAAGATGAAACGTTGGGTGAAATCAGTATCTGGCAAGTCGCTCATGGTTGTCTGGCTATCTGAAAATAATGACAAAATAATTACAGGTGGCTAAGAAGCCCCCTGCAGAGCGCTTTTTAGGCGCCCAAACCCTTTAGGAGATCGAGGTATCTTATGGACAATCGACCACTGTTCCAAGCGAAGTGGTCCTGGGGACCCCTGGCAGCCTGCACGCTGCTACCCATCGCGTTACTGTGTTTCTGGTTATGGCCCATTGGCCAGATCCTGTGCCTGACATTCGACGAATGGCTGTTCCGCACGCTCAATGCGCCGCTGGCCGACAACGTGGTCTGGCGCAGCATCTGGGCGATCGGCAGCCTGCGTCCGTTCGACATCCTGGTCGGTTTGCTGATGCTGTCGCTGCTGGTTCGCGGCGACTGGGTGTTCAAGGCGGTGCAGGTGCGTCAGGCGTTTTTCGGTTTCCTGGTCACGCTACTGCTCTTAGTGGTGATTCGCGCGCTGTTTTCCAAGTGGGTCGGGGCAATGGGCTGGCAACACCAGAGCCCATCGATGAATTTCGATGACGCCGTGCACCTGAGCGACTACTACCCCAACCTGGAAGCCAAGTGGGAACTCAAGGACCGTTCCGGGCAGAGTTTCCCCGGTGACCACGCTTCGGTGCTGCTGATCTGGGCGCTGTACATGAGCCTGTTCAGTCGCCGTCTGGTGCAACACCTGGTTACCTGGGCACTGGCGTTCGTGTTCATGATGCCGCGCCTGGTGGCCGGCGCCCACTGGGGCCAGGACGACTACATCGGCGGCCTGCTGATGGCCATCCTGGCCTTGGGCTGGAGCTGCCATACACCGCTGGCGGCCAATGCCAGCCGGGCCTTGATACGCTGGACCGCGCCGTTGTTCCGCTTGCTCGGCAAGTTGCCGTTGATCGGGCGCATGAGCGTCATGCGCGCAGCTTGATCCCCTGATCGCGGGGTAAGCCCACAGATTTCAGCATCACGCGCCCCCTGTAGGAGCGGCCTTGTGCCGCGAAGGGGCGCGCAGCGCCCCCCCCTCTATGTTTGCATGAAGCTGAAATCCTGGGGCTGCTTCGCACCCCTTCGCGGCACTAGGCCGCTCCTACACCTGCTCGCCCGATCAAAGCGTTGTGAGGTATTCCATATGCCGCCATGGCATCACTCGAAACTGCCGTGCAGTTGGTGAATCTGGCGCCGCTGCTTCTTGTTCGGCCGCCCATCGGTGGTCATCCCCAAGGCCCCAGCCTTGCGCAACTCTGCTGCCTGCTCACGGCGCTTCACGCTTTCCGGCGTTTCCTCGTACAGCGCCTGCGCCTCGGGCGCACCGCGACGCACTACCGACAACGCCTTGACCACCACGGTACGCTCGTCGAACCCAGTGCGCAGCACGTACTCGTCCCCTACCCGCGGCTCCTTGCCAGGCTTGCAGCGTTCACCACGCCAGTGCACCTTACCGCTCTCGATGGCGGCCTTGGCCAAGGCACGGGTCTTGTAGAAGCGCGCCGCCCATAGCCATTTGTCCAGGCGGACCTTGTCGTCGTCGTCAGACTTTTGTGCCATGGTTTTTCCTCGAATGCTGTCTGTCACGGAACTGTACTACCGTCACTGACGGATGCAAAAAATCCAGGCCGTGATTACAGTTCAACTCCTCATCCGCAGGGCGCGCTTCGTGAAGACATTTGACCACCTGACTGTGATCGGCCTGCGCGAGTGGGTCGCCTTGCCAGACCTCGGTGTCGCCGGCCTGCGCGCCAAGATCGACACCGGGGCCAGTACTTCCAGCCTGCACGCCACCGAGATCGAACCGTTCATGCGCGATGGCGAGCGCTGGGTGCGTTTCACTGCGCACCTGGGCACGGTGGTGCAGTTGCGCCATCGCCGTTGCGAAGCCCCGCTGGTGACCATGAAAACCATCAAAAGCTCCAATGGCCACGCCCAGACCCGCTACGTGATCCGCACTCCGCTGGCGCTGGGCAACCGGGTCTGGGAGGTGGAATTCACCCTGGCCTGCCGCAAGAGCATGCGCTACCGCCTGTTGCTTGGATCGAAGGCCTTGGTCCACGGTCAACTGGTAGTCAACCCAGGCGTGAAGTACGTCCAGGACAAACCGGCCTTCCCGGCCACCCTTTCCCCTGTCACAGGTGCTGCATGAAGATCGCTGTGCTTTCGCGCAATCCGCGTCTGTATTCCACCCGCCGCCTGGTCGAGGCAGGCACCCAACGGGGCCACGAAATGGTGGTGATCGATACGCTCCGGGCCTACATGAACATCGCCAGCCACAAGCCACAGATCCACTACCGTGGCAAACCGCTGGAAGGCTTCGATGCCGTCATCCCGCGCATCGGTGCTTCGGTCACGTTCTACGGCTGTGCAGTTCTACGCCAGTTCGAGATGATGGGCGTCTATCCACTCAATGAGTCGGTGGCCATCGCCCGCTCCCGCGACAAACTGCGCTCACTGCAATTGCTGTCACGGCGCGGTATCGGCCTGCCGATCACAGGCTTCGCACACTCGCCGGACGACATTCCCGACCTGATTCAAATGGTCAACGGCGCACCGCTGGTGATCAAGGTGCTCGAAGGCACCCAGGGCATCGGCGTGGTGCTGTGCGAAACCACCAAGGCGGCCGAATCGGTGATCGAGGCCTTCATGGGCCTGAAGCAGAACATCATGGTGCAGGAATACATCCAGGAGGCCGGCGGCGCCGACATTCGCTGCTTCGTGGTCGGCGACAAGGTCATCGCCTCGATGAAGCGCCAGGCCAAGCCGGGCGAGTTTCGCTCCAACCTGCACCGCGGTGGCGTGGCCAGCCTGATCAAGATAACCCCCGAAGAGCGCATGACCGCCATCCGCGCCGCCAAGGTCATGGGGCTGAGCGTTGCCGGCGTGGATATCCTGCGCTCCAACCACGGGCCGCTGGTGATGGAGGTGAACTCGTCACCGGGACTCGAGGGAATCGAAGTGACCACCGGTAAGGATGTTGCCGGCATGATCATCGAACACTTGGAAAAGAACGGTGGGCCGAATCAGACCCGTACCAAGGGTAAAGGCTGACGGCGCTCGCGGGGCAAGTCGTATCGACGCCCCGCGTGCTCGGCCCTAGACGGCATCGCGCGGTAACAACAGCCCCAACGGCAAGCGCACTCGCGCCTCGATCCCGCCACCGGAACGGTTGCGCAACTCAACATTGCCGCCATGCTGCGCGGCAATGCGCTTGACGATTGCCAGCCCCAGCCCGGTACCCTTGCCGCCACGGGCCCGATCACCACGGATGAACGGGTTGAAGATGGTCTCCAACTCCGACTCATCGATCCCGGTGCCACGGTCCAGCACGCTGAGCACCACGTACGGCGCACCCTGCTCGCCAGACACATAGGCCGCCACCTCAACCCCCTTACCGGCATGGTGCAGGGCGTTGCCAATCAGGTTGCCGAGCATACGCTTGAGCGACACCCTGCGCAGCGGGAAGGGCGGAATCGGCTCCAGGCACAGGCGTACCCGCTCCTCGGGCTGGTTATACGGGGCGACCACGTCGCGGATCAGTTCGTTAAGATCGACCTCTTCCACCGGTTCGTCGCGTCCATCGCGGATAAACGCCAGGAACTGGTCAAGGATCGCATCCATGTCCTCGATGTCGCGCACCATGTCGTCGCTGAGGTCGCTGTCGTTGCCCATCAACGACAGCGACAGGCGCAAGCGGGTCAACGGTGTGCGCAAGTCGTGGGACACTCCCGCCAGCATCAATTCACGCTCGCGCCCAGCCTGCTCGACGTCCTCGGCCATCTGGTTGAACGCACGGTACACCTCTGTCATTTCGCTGGGGGTGTCGCTGATCGGCAGGCGCACGCTGCGCCCCTGGCCCAGTTGGCGGGCGGCAAATACCAGGCGCTTGAGCGGTTGGTTGAGTTGGCGCACAAAAATCCAGGCCGACGCGGTGGACAACAGGCCAATGGCCAGGAACCAGCCCAGCACGTTCCAGATTTTCTGCCCACGCAGCGGATGTGGGTACAGCGGCACTTTCAGCCAACCCGGCCCCAGGCTTGGGGCGTTGACCCACAAAGCCGGTGGCGCATGAATACGCAAACGCACCTCGGTGTCTTCGCCAAGCTCGGCCTGCATCTGGCGCTGGTAGATCTCGCTGTACGGCCAGTGCTGTTCACCTTCGGGCACTCCCGAGCCGGTCACCCGAATCAGCCCCGCCGCCTCGGCAATCTGGTCGCGGTTGCTTTCATCCGCCGCCCAGTATGCACGCAGCGTCAACGCGACGCCGTGGCTGTACTGCCGATCGACCAGCACGTCCTCGTTCATCAGCAGGTACACCAGCGTCAGCGCCTTGGAGAACAACACGACGATGAGCACCAGCCATAAGGTGCGGGCGAAGAAGCTTTGCGGGAACCAGAGAGGGGTTTTCATCGTTGCCAACTACTGCGCTGCGAAGGTGGAGTCGCCCACCGAAATGTACCGACCGCCACACATGCAAACAGGGCGACCCACTGGAGCCGCCCTGCCACACCGTAGCGAGCCGACGGGCTTACTTGCTGGCGTTTCCATCCGGCACGAAGACATAGCCCACGCCCCAAACGGTCTGGATGTAGCGCGGCTTGGAGGGGTCAGGCTCGATCATCCGGCGCAGGCGCGAGATCTGCACGTCGATGGAGCGCTCCAGGGCGTCCCACTCGCGGCCACGGGCCAGGTTCATCAGCTTGTCGCGGGTCAGCGGCTCGCGGGCGTGCATCACCAGCGCCTTGAGCACGGCGAACTCGCCGGTGGTCAGCATGTGCACTTCGTCGCCACGCTTCAGTTCGCGGGTGGCCAGCGACAGCGCGTAGTCGCCGAAGGTGACGGTTTCTTCCTCGCTGCCCGGGGCGCCCGGTACGCTCGGCGCCTGGCGGCGGAGCACGGCCTTGACCCGGGCCACCAACTCGTCGGGGTTGAACGGTTTGGCGAGATAGTCGTCCGCCCCCAGCTCAAGCCCTTTGATACGGCTGAGTTCATCGCCCTTGGCGGTGAGCATGATGATCGGGATCTGGTTGTTCGAGGCGCGCAGGCGCTTGCACGCAGACAGGCCGTCTTCGCCCGGCAACATCAGGTCGAGCACCACCAGGTTGAAGACTTCACGGGCCAGCAGACGGTCCATCTGCTCGACGTTGGGCACCGTGCGCACGCGGTAGCCTTTGCTGGTGAAGAAACGGTCCAGCAGGCTGCTCAAGCCCGGATCATCGTCGACGATGAGAATCTTTTCGCCTTCAGCGTTGTTTGCAGTGCTGGTCATGAATCACTCCTCTAGGATCGCCGCGCATTATGGCGTAGCCACTGCTGCGCGTGCCGTGTGCATTGTTAGCAGATTTTTCCCGCGGTGCCACTTCCACGCCGCAAAGGGCTGGCGCAGCGCCATCACCGCAACCCCGGCACGATGGGTATAATGCGCCGCTTTGATCCAGCGCCGCCGGCGCCCGAGCCCGCTGCGCACCTTCGTATTCACAATTGTCAGGTGGTTTACATGGACAGCATCAACAGCCGTATCGCCGAGGAACTGGGTGTACGCCCACAGCAGGTCGAGGCGGCCGTGGGCCTGTTGGACGAAGGCTCGACCGTGCCCTTCATCGCCCGTTACCGCAAGGAAGTGACCGGCAGCCTGGACGACACGCAGCTGCGCCACCTGGAAGAGCGCCTGCGCTACCTGCGCGAACTCGACGAGCGCCGCGCCAGTATCCTGGCCAGCATCGACGAACAGGGCAAGCTCACCCCGGAGCTGGCCCGCGAGATCAAGCTTGCCGACACCAAGACCCGCCTCGAAGACCTTTACCTGCCCTACAAGCAAAAACGCCGCACCAAGGGCCAGATCGCCCTGGAAGCGGGCCTTGGCGAGTTGGCCGACGGCCTGTTCAACGATCCGCAACTGACCCCGGAAAGTGAAGCTGCGCGTTTCGTCGATGCCGAAAAAGGCATAGCTGACGTTAAAGCCGCCCTCGAAGGCGCCAAGTACATCCTCATGGAGCGCTTCGCCGAAGACGCCGCCCTGCTCGACAAGCTGCGTGGTTTCCTCAAGCAGGAAGCGGTGCTCAGCGCCCGTGTGGTAGCCGGCAAGGAAGAAGAAGGCGCCAAGTTCCGCGACTACTTCGCGCATGACGAACTGCTGCGCAACGCCCCGTCACACCGCGCCCTGGCGATCTTCCGTGGGCGCAACGAAGGCGTGCTGAGCGCCTCGCTCAAAGTCGGCGAAGAGTTGCCCGGCACACTGCACCCCTGCGAGCTGATGATCGCCAACCATGTGGGGATCGAGAACCGCAACCGTGCGGCCGACAAGTGGCTAGGCGAGGTGGTCCGCTGGACCTGGAAGGTCAAGCTGTACACCCACCTTGAGACCGACCTGTTCGGCGAACTGCGCGACAACGCCGAAGGCGAGGCGATCAACGTCTTCGCCCACAACCTGCACGACCTGCTGCTCGCCGCGCCCGCCGGCCCCCGCGCAACGCTGGGCTTCGACCCAGGCCTGCGGACCGGCTGCAAGGTGGCGGTGGTCGATGCCACCGGCAAGCTGCTGGACCATGCCACGGTCTACCCGCACGCGCCCAAGAACGACTGGGACCGCACCCTTTCGATCCTCGCCGCGCTGTGCGCCAAGCACTCGGTCGAACTGATCGCAATCGGCAACGGCACCGCCAGCCGTGAAAGCGACAAGCTGATCGGCGAACTGGTCAAAAAATATCCAGCGCTGAAAGTCACCAAGGTCATGGTCTCCGAGGCCGGCGCCTCGGTGTATTCGGCATCCGAGCTGGCTGCCCGTGAATTCCCCGACCTGGACGTATCGATCCGTGGCGCGGTGTCGATTGCCCGTCGTTTGCAGGACCCGCTGGCCGAGTTGGTGAAGATCGACCCAAAATCCATCGGCGTGGGCCAATACCAGCATGATGTGTCTCAGGTGAAGCTGGCGCGGGGCCTGGACGCTGTAGTCGAGGACTGTGTGAACGCCGTGGGCGTGGACGTCAACACAGCCTCGGTGGCGCTGCTGACGCGCATCTCGGGCCTGAACGCCACCCTGGCGCAGAATATCGTCGCGCACCGCGACGCCAACGGTCCGTTCGCCACCCGCGCAGC
The DNA here is from genome assembly GCF_048068415.1 of Pseudomonas sp. NY15463. NCBI lineage: Bacteria > Pseudomonadati > Pseudomonadota > Gammaproteobacteria > Pseudomonadales > Pseudomonadaceae > Pseudomonas > Pseudomonas sp. NY15463. Next base: position 409,346 of record NZ_JBLUQD010000003.1, on the reverse strand, counting down.
ACTGAAAAAAGTCAGCCGCCTGGGCGAGAAGACCTTCGAGCAGGCCGCAGGCTTCCTGCGCGTGATGAACGGCGACAACCCGCTCGATGCCTCGGCCGTGCACCCCGAGGCCTACCCGCTGGTACAACGCATCGCCGCCGATACCCAGCGCGACATCCGCTCGCTGATCGGCGACAGCAGCTTCCTCAAGCGCCTGGACCCGAAAACGTTCACCGACGAGACGTTCGGCCTGCCGACCGTTACCGACATCCTGCAGGAACTCGACAAGCCAGGCCGCGACCCGCGCCCGGAGTTCAAGACCGCGACCTTCCAGGACGGCGTCGAAGACCTCAAGGACCTGGAGCCGGGCATGATCCTCGAAGGCGTGGTGACCAACGTCACCAACTTCGGCGCTTTCGTCGACATCGGCGTGCATCAGGACGGCTTGGTGCACATCTCGGCGCTGTCGGAGAAGTTCGTCAAAGACCCGCGTGAAGCGGTCAAGGCCGGCGACGTGGTCAAGGTCAAGGTCATGGAAGTGGATATCCCGCGCAAGCGCGTGGGTCTGTCGATGCGCATGAGCGACACTCCCGGCGAGAAGGTCGAGGGTAACCGTGGCGGCACCCGCGGTGGCAACGCTGGCAATCGCCAACCACAGGCGCAACGCCCGCGTGAAACCGCCACCGCCGCGCCGGCCAACAATGCCATGGCCGCGCTGTTCGCCAATGCCAAGCAGTTGAAGAAGAAGTAATGGACGTTCCGAAGGAATACGTCGAGAGCGCCTTCAGCCAGTTGCTGGGCTGCCGCCTGCAACGCCTGGACAGCGGCGTGGCCGAGGTTGCCCTGGCGCTGACGCCGCAGTTGCGCAACCGCGGGCAAAAGCTGCATGGCGGGGCGATCTTCAGCCTGGTCGACATCACCATGGGCCTAGCCTGCTCGGCCAGCCATGGTTTCGACCAGCAAAGCGTGACCATCGAGTGCAAGATCAACTACCTGCGCGCGGTCAGCGAAGGCGAAGTGACCTGCATCGCCCAGGTGCTGCACGCCGGGCGCCGCACACTGGTAGTCGACGCTGACGTGTTTCAGGGCGACAAGCGGGTGGCCAAGGCGCAGGGAACCTTCGCGGTTCTCTAGCTGCCAGAGGCCCATCTGCGGTATTTTCGACGCCATGCTGCACGCCTGATCACAGGGCAAGCCCTAAAGCCAGTCAGTTAAGCCAATTGGGGCTGCTTTGCAGCCCTTCGCGGGTAAACCCGCTCACACAGGTTCTGCGCTCAACTCAAGTGCGGCGCGGTCCCTGAGGGGGCGGGTTTACCCGCGAAGGGGCGCAACGCGGCCCCAATGAACCTTAACTGGCTTGCCCTCGATCGGATGCGACGGAACCGCGTAAACCAGGCGACAACGCCAGTTCCTTTTCCAACTACCCTTGTAGACCGTCACCTCCACCCCCATATTGGGGCGACTGACGCGTGAAGGAATCCATCTTGAGCGACCTCCTCAACCGCCGCCTGAGCCTGCTCGGCGACAATATCGACCTGCTCAAGCAGTGCCTGCACGGCATTGAGCGCGAATGCCTACGCGTGACCGACGAAGGTCGCCTGGCCCAGACCCCGCACCCCGAAGCCCTGGGTTCGGCGCTGACCAACGAGCAAATCACCACCGACTATTCCGAGTCGCTGCTGGAGTTCATCACTCCAGCACTGGCAGACCCGGCCCAGGTGCTCGAGAACCTCGAACAGATCCACCGCTTCGTCTACACCAAGCTTGGCGACGAATACCTGTGGAGCCCGTCGATGCCCTGCGCGCTGCCGGCCGAAGAGGACATCCCGATCGCCGAGTACGGCACATCGAACATCGGCAAGCTCAAGCACGTGTACCGCAAGGGCCTGGCCCTGCGCTACGGCCGCACCATGCAGTGCATCGCCGGCATCCATTACAACTTCTCGCTGCCCGAAGCGCTATGGCCCCTGCTGCGCCAAGCCGAGGGCAGCGAGCAGGACGTGCGCGACTACCAGTCCTCGGCCTACATCGCGCTGATCCGCAACTTCCGCCGCTACAGCTGGCTTCTGATGTACCTGTTCGGCGCATCGCCCGCCCTGGACAAAGGCTTCCTGCGCGGGCGTGCGCACCAGCTCGAGGAGCTGGACGCCGAGACGCTCTACCTGCCCTACGCCACCAGCCTGCGCATGAGCGACCTGGGCTACCAGAGCAACGCCCAGGCGGGCCTCACGCCCTGCTACAACGACCTCGCCAGCTACACCGACAGCCTGCGCAAGGCCGTGGGCACGCCCTACCCGCCTTACGTGGAGGTCGGCACGCACAAGGATGGCGAGTGGGTACAGCTGAACACCAACATCCTGCAGATCGAGAACGAGTACTACTCGAACATCCGCCCCAAGCGGGTCACCTACACCGGCGAGCGACCAATCCAGGCGCTGACCGCCCGTGGCGTGCAGTACGTCGAGGTACGCTGCCTGGACATCAACCCGTTCCTGCCGGTGGGCATCGACCTCACCGAGGCGCGCTTCCTCGACGCGTTTCTGCTGTTCTGCGCCCTGGAGCAAAGCCCCGCGCTGGAAAACGGTGAATGCGGCCAGTGCACCCACAACTTCCTCACCGTGGTCAAGGAAGGCCGGCGCCCAGGCCTTGAGCTACAGCGTGATGGCCAGCCAGTCGCACTCAAGCAGTGGGCCAGCGAACTGATCGGGCGTATCGGCCAGCTGGCCGAACTGCTCGACCGTGCCCAAGGCAGCGACGCCCACGCCAGGGCCCTGGCAGCGCAACAGGCCAAGGTCGATGACGCCGCGCTCACGCCCTCCGCCCAGGTGTTGGCACGCATGACCGAACACGACGAGACCTTCGTGCAGTTCTCGCTGCGCCAGAGCCGTCTGCACGCCGAGACCTTCCGTGAGCAACCGCTGAGCGTCGAGCAGCAACAGGCCTTCGAGACCCTGGCCCGCGAGTCGCTGGCCAAGCAAACGGAGCTGGAGCAGGAAGAAGTCGGTGATTTCGACCTGTTCGTCGGTGCCTATCAGGCCAGTATCCTGGCCATCAGCAACTGATGAACCGTCCCGTCACCTCGCGCAAACCGCGCGCCAGCAGCCAGGCCAGGATCGATGCGATCCTGGCGGCGGCGCGCGAGCTACTGGCCGGGCAAGGGGTGGCAGGCTTGTCGATCTACAGCGTCGCCGAGCGAGCACAGATTCCACCGTCGTCGGTGTATCACTTCTTTGCGAGCGTACCCGCCCTGCTGGAGGCACTGACTGCCGATGTGCACCGGGCCTTCCGCGAGGCTTTGAGTGCGCCGATCGACAACACAGCGTTCGATACCTGGCACGGCCTGTCGCGGCTGATCGAACAGCGCATGCTGGCCATCTACAACGAAGACGCCGCCGCACGGCAGTTGATCCTTGCCCAGCATGGACTGAGCGAGGTGGTGCAGGCCGACCGCCAGCACGACATGGAACTCGGTGAGCTGATGCACAGCCTGTTCGCACAGCACTTCGACTTGCCCACGATGCCGCGTGACGTCGATGTGTTCGCCCTGGCCATGGAACTGAGCGACCGCGTCTACGCCCGCTCCATGCAGCTGTTCGAGCAGATCACGCCGCGCATGGCAGAAGAAGGCATGCGCGTGTTCGAAGCCTACCTGTCACTTTACCTACCGCCCTTCCTACCCCTGCGCCGTAACAACTGAGCATATATTTCTACCGCCTTCTGGCGCGCCTGAATCTCTTCAATGGTGGCTCCACCCACCGTCCTTGAAGGGATCATCATCCATGCCCTCGGCAGAATCCAACCCGCTCGACCTCAAGACACTCGCCATCAACGACGACACCGTCCTGCGCCCGCAACTGGCCGGCAAGGGCAACCTGCTCGCCGCCGTTCGCCAACCCTTGCAGGACAGCGCCAGTCAACTGCGTCGCCTGTTCAATCTAGCGCCCAGCCTGCGCCAGACGCTGCACGACAAGCTGCAAACCCATCTGCAGATGGACCCGACCCATTGCGGCCTGCGCCACGCGGACAGCCAAGTGACCCTGCTGACGTTCGCCGCCCGCCTCATGGCCAGTCCAGTGGCGGCCAATGCCTTCATGGGCTGGTCGACCTGGGGTTTCGCCGACACCCAAGCACAAGCTCGCATGAGCGCCGCGGACTGGGCAAGAGAGCTTGGCCCTCGGGTGACTGGCACGAACTTGCAGGCCCAGCGCGATTACTGGGAAGCACGCATGCCGGGCACTTTCGTTTCACGCCACGCCCACGCCTGCGAGCTGTTGCGCCAGCATTTCAGCAACAGCCTGAACCTGGCCTACGGACTGGGTAGCTTGGATACCCAGCGCTGGCTGCAAGGCCGAGAAGCTGCGCCGAACTATGCGCAGTTGCAGTGGCGACTCCCAGCAGGCACCAAGCTGACCAGTACGTTCGCCCTGCTGATCGCCCCGCAGACAGGGCAAACGGGCTGGCTGGCCTACCTACCGTCGCTGTCCACCCATGTGCTGGCATTCGATGACCTAAAGCGCTTGCGCAGTTGGGTGTTCGAAAACCGCTTCACGTTCTGGTCAGACCCGCGCTCGCCCCTCACCGATGGCAGCCTGGACGATGTGCTGATCACCGAACTGCAAACCGACGGCTTCGCGGCCCTGATAGAAGAAACCCAGCGCCAGCAGCAGGAGATCGCCGACCATCATCTGCACCAGATCTGCCTGCAAAGCGAAACCGGCCCGCTGGACTGGTCAACGCTGCAAGCCTGGGAAGCGCAACGCCAGGAAATCGTTCGCCAGAACATATCTGCCACGCTTGAGACCAGCATCGAAGAGGTGATGGCCAACGATAGCGCACTGGCGGAGGAAGAGATCCATTTTGCCTGTCTGCCCACGCACCTGCCCGTCGGATGGCGCGAGCAGCAGGTCGAGCGCCAGGAGGCCCTGCTGGAGGCGCATCTCGACGGGGAAAGTGATCCTTCGTCGACCAAGCTCAGCGCGCTGCGTGAGCATCAGACCGCGCTGGACCAACTGCAGGACGCACAGGACATCGACCTGCTCGAACTGGCCGAGCCAGTGACCGCTGATAGCCTGCAAGCGCACCTTGCGACGATCAACCAGCGCCTGGTTCAGGCCTTACTGCTCGAAGCCCGTATACAGCATGCACTGGGCGAGCTGTCCGACGCTCATCTGGAGTGGGTCGAACAGCTCGTCGAGAGACCTGGGCAAAGCCTGCAACGCTCTGTGCAAGCCTGCGCCCTGGAACTGGTCAGCGGCGACCGTACATGGCCACTGAACGGCTACATGACATTCCGTGCATTGCCTGAGGAAGACGAGGAAGATCCGCTGCAATCGGTGCTGCTATACCGTCCAGGGCAACGCGGCGGGCTGATGGCCTTCGAAGACGAAGCGGCCCTTGTCCACAGCCTGCAACTGACCTTGCACGGTGCCTGGCCCGATGCGCTGTTGGAAACAGCCACGCTCGACGACACACAGCTGCAGGCGCTACTCACCCAAGATACACCGCTGGCCTTCAATCATCCGGTCATCGTCTCGGACTTCATGGAGCATTGCGTAGGGGCCATCGTCACCGCGTTGCCTGCCGAGACGTCCCGGGAACTCGCCCGACAGCGCCTGTGTGTCAGCGAAAACCGCGCCAGGGCCGTTGCCTTCGCGCGCTTGGCGCAAGCCAACCGCAGCAGCCATATTCAGGAACAACTCGCGCCGTTGCAGCACCTCGGCACCGAGCAACTCGCGGAGCTGGCGACCGAGGTCGACTCGCTACGAAGCGCGCTGCATGCCTCTGCCGACTTGCTCACTTGGAGCCTGCCATCGCGCAGTCAGTTCACCCTGCACTTGTTGAATGACCATTTACGCAAAGCGTTCGGCGTACCGGCTATACCACGGATCACCTTGGACATTGCTGACAGCGTCACGCTGAAGAAAGTGGTGAGCGGCCAGTCGGGAATGGGTGCAGCGTCCAGAGATGTACCAGTCTTCAGTGAGACGCGCCATGATATTGCCCTGGAGGCTTTCATGCTGACGGCGCTGGATGACAGCCGCCGCTTGAGGCTGGCCAATGCCAAGGTCAAGTTGGACCCAGCGAATCCCGTCCTGGAGCGCGAGCTCACGTCAGCCTACTTGGCATCGCTGATCACCGAGCTGGATACCGCCGGCCGCTATGAGACGCGCATCGTCAATGCCTACCTGGGCTTCGCGCAAGAGACGGCCTGGCAGGCGCAATGGCGCCAGGAAACCTTGCGCAGGCCTTACGAGCATCGCCTGCGGCTGTTGGCTCTGAGCAGGCCGAGCACACTCGACGCCGATGGCCAGCGACTGCTGGAAACATTCTGCCGCGAGCAGGTCGATGCCAGCGTGGCCAGAACAATCACCTACCACACCCTTGAACTAAGGCCGGGCATTGCCGCCGACGGCTCCACCGATCGAGTGGGGTTGTCTGGCATCACGGTCATCAATGAAGAGCACACCCCAGTGCTGTTGTACCTGCCAGAGGCACCCAATGGCCAGGTGATCAGCCAGTATCCCAGCCCTGGCGAGGCATGCGAGGCACTGCAAGACATGGCGCTGGATCCGCAGATGGCCCGCTATCTGGCGGACAAGACCCAGTCCGGCACTCCTGGCGAGAACGAAAAGTACATCGAGATGGCCTTGGCAAATGGCTTCAGGTCGTTCATCGCGCTGGGCTCAACCCGCACTGAAAGCTTGCCAACCTATGAGTCTCGCCTGGAGATGGGTGAGCTGCTGCGCAGTCATCGCGACTCATCGCGCAGCCAGGCCGATATGGCCTTGGCGGCGCCGGAGGTATTCGACCATTACTTCTTCCTCGGCCTGAGGTTGGCGCTCGGCATGGTGCCCGGCGCAGGTACGGCCTTATCGCTCTACGACGGCTGGCAGGCGGCGACCGCGGCAGTCAAGGCGTTCGGCAATGGCAGTACTGAAGCAGGCCTGCAACACCTGGTCAGCCTGTTGCAGTCGCTGAGCGACGCCATCCTCACCCTCGCCCCCTTGGCGAGCAACCCTGGCCAGCCTGCAAGCACGGCGCACCTGCTGACACGCCAACGCCAACGCCAGACGCTGCTCACGCCAGTGAGCGAGGTGCGCAAGACACCCCCCAGCCCGTTCATCGGCTATGAAGCCGAACTGCCAGCCGGCCCGATGCTGCGCTCCACACTGGCACAAGGGGCAGGCGTGTTCGAACACACCGCCACCCAACAACACTACATCCTACGCAGCAATACCTGGTATGCCGTCGATTGGGACCCTACCTACGCCACCTGGCGGCTCAAGCCCCAGGGCCTGCGCACCTATCGCCAACCGGTGCGGCTGAGTGAGCAAGGTGCGTGGGAGACGCCGGGCAGGCTCAACGGGCTGCTGGTCGATAACGGTCTGCAAGGAGGGGGCGGCGTGCTGACCACACTATACGACCAGGGCATCGCCTACTGGCGCCAGCTACTGCGCCGCCAGCCCCGGCAACTGACCGGAATTGAACTGGCGCACGACATCAATGACGAGTTGGTACGCATCAGAGCGCGCTTGCAAACCAAGCACGCGAACTACCGCTCCGCGCTTCAAGCGGTGGTCGAGGGCGCACATCCGGACGATGCACAGCGGGTGGCGCTTGCCGGGGCCCGCCAGCAGTTGAATGATGAGTTCGAACGTAGCATCGAATTCAACTCGCGCAGCATTGCTCGGCTGCAAGAGCAACGCGCGACCCTGAAAAGAACGGATTACGCCACCTTCAAATCATTGTGCGAGGCGAATATCAGTGAGATGAGCGAGGCACAGATGCGTCGTGCATCGGAACGCCTGGTCCTCAGCACGCAGCAGAGCGAGCTCGCAAGCAACGCATTACAGGCCCTGCAAGACACTTTGCCGTCGGCGACCACGCGCAAGCGCGTGACACAGGACAGCCTGCTTGCGAATCAGGAGGTGATCGCGACCCTCACGGAAATAGAACGCTTGGCAATCCGCCATCACGCGAGGTGCAAGACCTTGCAGGGTAAAGCCTTGACTGAATACCTCCAGAGGGTCTCGAAAACTGGGTTGACGCTGGATATCACCAATGTCCAATTGCTCAGGGCGTCATTCCTGTCGATGACATTGCTCCATGCAAATGCCGTTGAGCATTTCCAGGCAAGTGCATTCCTGACGCATTTCATAGAGCACGGCGCCGTATTGCAAAATACGCTCTACAGTCACTTTGCTCTGCCTAAAGCCAATCTCAGTCGGACCCAGGAGCGCAACTTCCTCAGCAGTGCGCAACGCCAATATGCGCGCTTCCTGAGCCACCTCACAGCTTGGGAGGACAACTTCCATGACTTGCTGGCGCCCAATGAAGTTCTGGCGTTACGCCAGCTACTGCGCAAGATTGGAGAGGAAATCGAGGCCACACTCGACAGGGCAGCAGCCACCGCCGCACGCCAACGCCCAGCCACTCGGCCCGGTCCCGCTGTCAGCCGGCCACGTCTGTTCGAAACGGTGGAAGGGCCGATGATCGGCCGCGAGCACGTCGAGGGCGGACAGCTCAGCATGCGTATCAACCAGCCGCACTCCGATCGACCACATCGCATCTACGTCAGGAACGAGGCAAACCTGTGGCAGCCCTCCACGCCAGAACGCGCAGCCCCGACCGAGACACTGCAGCAACTCGTCGACTCCGCGACTGCGCGGCTGGACGATCTTCCAAAGCAGCAGGCCAAGTTACGTCAATACCAGACGCCTGAAGCCATTCCCGTCGACTTGGAGGACATCGCTCAGGGGCACGCCGAACAACTGCGCTTCATCGCCGGCCAAGTCCGGCGCAAAGCCGGTAGCGCGATCACAGCCGAACAGCACGCACTCACACAGCGACTGGACGCTGCCGCCGGGCACATGCAGACGCTGGGCCGTCAGTTGCGCACCGCGCAGACCAAGGCAACTGGCAAGCCAACGGTCGCACACCTGCATTATCTGCTGGAGCAACAGGCGGTGGAGGTGGCCTGGTCGCGTATCTTGAAGCCAAAGCTCGACCGCCAGGGCAATCCTGCCGAGTACCTGGAGGAGTACCTGGTTCGTGATCGCGCGACCCAATCGCCCCTGTGGTACGCGCACTTCCACTTCCGCAAACGGCCCACACAAGGCTTCAACCGGCTCGAAGCCGGTCATCTGAAGCTTGCAAGCGAGCGCGACCTGGGTGCAGGCGCGTGGCGTGGCAGCATGAGCGAAACGCAAGCTAACCAGCTGTTCGGCAACCTGCGTCCGCCGGCGTAAGGTGACATTCCCCTGGGCGGCTGAGCAGCCCAGGGGAATCAGTCTTACAGCTTGGCAATCGACACTTCGGTGGATTTAACGAAGGCGATGACTTCGCTGCCCACCTGCAACTCCAGCTCTTTCACCGAGCGGGTGGTGATCACCGAAGTGACGATACCGGAGGCGGTCTGTACGTCGATTTCCGACAGTACCGGACCTTCGAGGATTTCCTTCACGGTGCCTTTGAACTGGTTGCGCACGTTGATGGCTTTGATGGTCATGGTGTGGTTCCTTCTCTATTGGCTTCGGGGGTTCAGTGGGCCCAACGCAATTGCGTGGGCAAAGGGGCTACAGGTTCCGGCTCGGGCGGGGTGCCCGGCGCGGACAGAACACGGTTGAGCACTTCGCTTTCCAGCGCGGCCAGGCGGTGCGAACCACGCGCCCGGGGTCGGGGCAGGTCGACCGAGAGGTCCAGGCCAACGGCGCCGTCCTCGATCAAAATCACCCGGTCGGCCACGGCGACAGCCTCACTGACATCGTGGGTGACCAGCAGCACGGTGAAGCCATGCTGGCGCCACAGGCGCTCGATCAGTTGCTGCATCTCGATACGGGTCAGGGCATCCAGCGCACCCAGCGGTTCGTCCAGCAGCAGCAGGCGCGGCTGATGGATCAGCGCACGGGCCAGGGCCACGCGCTGCTTCTGGCCACCCGACAACGCGGCCGGCCATTCGTCGGCGCGATCCGCCAGGCCGACGGCTTCCAGAGCATCCAGCGCACGCTTGCGCCAGTCGCCGGACAAGCCCAGGCCGACGTTATCGATCACCTTCTTCCAAGGCAGCAGGCGGGCGTCCTGGAACATCAGGCGGGTTTCCTCGCGGGCATCGGCCAGCGCCGCTGCACCGGCCAACAGCTCGCCGGCGCTGGGCTGGTCGAGGCCAGCCAACAGACGCAGCAAGGTGCTCTTGCCGCAGCCACTGCGCCCGACGATGGCCACGAACTGCCCGGCCGGGATGTGCAGGTCGATACCACGCAACACGTCACGCTGACCGAAGGTCTTGCGCAGGCCGTTGGCGGCCAACGGGATGCCTCGCAGCAGGCGCGGCGGCTGTTCCTTGAGCACGGTCATCATGCGCCCTCCTTCTTCGCCACCTGGTACGCCGGGTGCCAGCGCAGCCACACACGTTCCAGGCCACGGGCGGCCAGGTCGGCCAGTTTGCCGAGCACGGCGTACAGCACGATGGCCAGTACCACCACATCGGTTTGCAGGAACTCACGGGCGTTCATGGCCAGGTAGCCAATGCCGGCGCTGGCCGAAATGGTCTCGGCGACGATCAGGGTCAGCCACATGAAGCCCAGGGCAAAGCGCACGCCCACCAGGATCGAAGGCAGCGCCCCCGGCAGGATCACCTGGCGGAACAGCGAGAAGCCCGACAGCCCATAGCTGCGCGCCATCTCCACCAGCGCCGGATCGACGTTGCGAATGCCGTGGTAGGTGTTGAGGTAGATCGGGAACAGGGTCCCCAGCGCCACCAGGAAGATCTTCGCTGACTCATCGATACCGAACCACAGGATCACCAGCGGGATCAGCGCCAGGTGCGGCACGTTGCGAATCATCTGCACCGAGCTGTCGAGCAGGCGTTCGCCCCAGTTCGACAACCCGGTGATGAAGCCCAGCAACAGGCCGATGCTGCCGCCGATCAGAAAGCCCACACCGGCCCGCCAGCCGCTGATGGCCAAGTGGGTCCAGATATCGCCGCTGCGCACCAGCTCGATGCCGGCGCTGACCACCGCGCTCGGCGCTGGCAGGATGCGGGTCGATAGCCAGCCCACGCTGACCGCCAGTTGCCATACCGCCAGCAACAGCAGTGGCAGGGCCCACGGCGCCAGGCGCTTGGGCCAGGTGGTTGAAGTTGCACGACTCATGACCCAGTCCTCAGCTCTGCGACACGGCTTTAGGCAAAATATCGTTGGCGACCATCTCGCCGAACGGGCTCACATAACCGCCTGTCTTGGGTTGCTCGGGACGATTGACGTCCAGGTGCGGGAACAGCAGCTCGGCCACGCGGTACGACTCTTCCAGGTGCGGGTAGCCGGAGAAGATGAAGGTATCGATGCCCAGGGCTGCGTATTCCTTGACCCGCGCGGCGACGGTCGGGCCATCGCCAACCAGCGCGGTACCGGCACCACCGCGCACCAGACCGACGCCGGCCCACAGGTTGGGGCTGACTTCGAGTTTGTCGCGATTGCCGTTGTGCAATGCGGCCATGCGCTGCTGGCCCACCGAGTCGAAGCGCGCCAGCGATGCCTGGGCACGCGCGATGGTGTCGTCGTCCAGGTGCGAGATCAGCTTGTCGGCGGCGGCCCAGGCCTCTTCGTTGGTTTCGCGCACGATCACATGCAGGCGGATGCCGAAGCGCACTTCGCGGCCTTGGGCGGCGGCTTTCTCACGCACCTGGGCGATTTTTTCGGCAACGGCCGCTGGCGGCTCGCCCCAGGTCAGGTACAGCTCGACCTGTTCGGCGGCCAGGTCCTGCGCGGCGTCAGACGAGCCGCCGAAGTACAGCGGCGGGCGCGGTTGCTGGATCGGCGGGTAGAGCAGTTTGGCGCCCTTGACCTGGATATGCTTGCCATCGTAGTCGACCACTTCGCCTTCCAGCACCTTGCGCCAGATGCGGGTGAACTCGACGGAGGCTTCGTAGCGTTCCTGATGGTTCAGGTGCAGACCGTCACCGGCCAGCTCGTCCGGGTCGCCACCGGTCACCAGATTGAACAGTGCACGACCGTTGGACAGCCGGTCCAGGGTAGCGGCCTGGCGCGCAGCCACGGTCGGCGAAATGATGCCGGGGCGCAACGCCACCAGGAATTTCAGGCGTTCGGTCACCGGGATCAGCGAGGCGGCGACCAGCCAGGAGTCCTCGCAGGAACGCCCAGTGGGGATCAGCACGCCACCGAAACCGAGGCGGTCAGCGGCTTGTGCGATCTGCGACAAGTAGCCGTGGTCGACGGCGCGGGCGCCTTCGTTGGTACCCAGGTACTTGCCGTCACCGTGGGTGGGAAGAAACCAGAAGATGTTCAGGCTCATTGGAGTTGTCTCCTCAAGGGTGGCTCAAGGCCGGGGCCGCGCCCCGGCGCTGGCGAAGGGTTCAAGGCGCGCTGGCGACCTTGGCCGGGGGTGTCCAGATCACGTCCTTGATGCTCAAGGGCTTGGGAATCAGCTTTAGGGCCTGGAAGGTGTCGGCGATCTTCTGCTGCGCAGCGATGACCTCGGGGGTCAGTGGAGCGGCACCGTAGCCTTGGCGCTTCACCGACGTGAGGGTGATGTCAGCGGGCAGGCCCAACAGTGGCGCGACCTGCGCGGTGACCTGCTGCGGGTTGGCCTGGGACCACTGGCCCACGGCGCGCACTTCATCGATCAGCGCACTGACCACCGCCGGGTGCTGGGTCGCGTAGCTGCGCGTGGCCAGGTAGAACTGGTGGTTATCCACCAGGCCCTTGCCGTCACGCAGGGTGCGCGCCTGGAGTTGCTGTTCGGCGGCAGCCTGGTACGGGTCCCAGATCACCCAGGCGTCGACACTGCCACGCTCAAAGGCGGCGCGAGCGTCGGCAGGCGGCAGGTACACAGGCTGGATGTCGCTGTACTTCAGGCCCGCGTCCTCCAGGGCACGCACCAGCAGGTAGTGCACGTTGGAGCCTTTGTTCAGGGCGACTTTCTTGCCCTTGAGTTCTTTTACTGACTGGATGCTCGAGCCCTTCGGCACCAGAATCGCCTCGCTGTGCGGGGCAGGCGGCTCATAGGCGACGTAGAGCAGATCGGCGCCAGCGGCCTGGGCGAATACCGGTGGCGTCTCACCGGTTACGCCGAAGTCGATGGAACCGACGTTGAGGCCTTCGAGCAGTTGCGGGCCACCGGGGAACTCGGTCCATTGCACGTCGATGCCCTGGGCTTTGAGGCGCTGTTCCAGCGAGCCTTTGGCCTTGAGCAGCACCAGGGTGCCGTATTTCTGGTAACCGATGCGCAGGCTCTCGGCCTGGGCTTGGGTGATGGCGCCGAAGGACACAGCCGCCGCAAACAGGGCGACCAGACCGCGACGCAAGAAGACTGTGCGCATGGCGCTCTCCTGTGCGAGTGGGTTCGGGTAGCACCTGCTTGCCTCGTTGACGGGCGAGTAAGGTGGAAAAACAGTGAAGCGGGTGGCTCAGATGCTCCAGCGGGCACTGAGCAGGCGTTCGTTGAGCACGCCCGGTGCGACCGGTTTGGGTCGGCGGGCCAGCGCGCTGTGGAAGGTTTCCAGCGAATCCAGCAGGCGCTGCTCCAGCGCCGGGGCAAGTTGCGCGGGCGTGCGCCCTTCGCCATAGGCGATCTGGCTGTCGTCGGCGAAGATCCCTTGCAGGGTCTCCTGCGCCTTGAGTGCCGACAGCACCGGCTTGAGGGCGTAATCCACGGCGAGCATGTGGGCGATGCTGCCGCCAGTGGCGATGGGCAGCACGACCTTGTGCTCCAGGGCGCGCTCAGGCAGCAGGTCAAGCAGGGTCTTCAGGGCACCGGCGAACGATGCCTTGTACACGGGCGTTGCGACCAGCAGGCCATCGGCCTGGGCGACCAGTTCATTGAAATGGCGCACCTGCGGGCTGTCGAAGCGCGCGTGGAGCAAATCTTCGGCACTGAACTCGCGCACCTGGAAGGTCACCACCTCCACGCCACGCTCTTGCAGCCAGTCGCGCGAATGTTCGAGCAACACGCCGGAGCGTGAACGAAGGCTAGGGCTACCACCGACAGAAACAACCAACATTGAAAGCGCTTCCTTCGATTCGTTTGCAGGGCCGCGAGGGGTTGGCCCCGCTGGATGGAACTGACATTAACAGCTCATCACATATATCTAGAAATCATATTTTTTCATTTGTTTATTCTTTTTTGAGCTATTAGCTGCAAGCTGTAAGCTGCAAGAAAAAGCAGGGCAGCTTGCCGCTTGCCGCTCAACACTTGCCGCTCAAAAAAAAGGCCGTCGAAACGGCCCGAAAATCCCTGCTATGGCTAAGAGCACTACAACGAGGAATACATCAACGGTTCGGTTGCGGGGTCAACCGCAGATACGGTTTCACTGCCCGGTAGCCTTTCGGGAAGCGCTGCTTGATTTCGTCTTCATCCTTGAGCGACGGCACGATCACCACCTCGTCGCCGTCCTGCCAGTTGCCTGGCGTGGCGACCTTGTAGTTGTCGGTCAGTTGCAGCGAGTCGATCACCCGCAGGATTTCATTGAAGTTGCGCCCGGTGCTGGCCGGATAGGTGATCGTCAGGCGTACCTTCTTGTTCGGGTCGATGACGAACAGCGAGCGCACGGTCAGGGTGTCGCTGGCATTGGGGTGGATCAGATCGTACAGGTCGGACACCTTGCGATCGGCGTCGGCGATGATCGGGAAGTTGACCACGGTGTTCTGGGTCTCGTTGATGTCATCGATCCACTTGTGGTGCGAATCCACCGGGTCCACCGACAGGGCGATGGCTTTCACGCCGCGCTTGGCGAAGTCGTCCTTGAGCTTGGCGGTCAGGCCCAGCTCGGTGGTGCACACCGGGGTGAAGTCGGCCGGGTGAGAGAACAGCACGCCCCAGCTGTTGCCCAGCCATTCGTGGAAGCGGATCTTGCCGACGCTGGAATCCTGTTCGAAATCGGGGGCGATGTCGCCGAGTTTGAGGCTCATGGAAGCGGCTCCTGTGCTGTGTCTGGCCTGTGTGGGTTCAATGTGCCTGCTTTTGCATTGGAACAAAAAGAATAAATATCGATTTATTTATAACTGGAAGGCATACTAAATCGCAGACACAAAAAAGCCTCGCACTAGGCGAGGCTCTTTGTGTGCGGCTACGACTTACAGGAAGCTGTAAGTGTAGTTCACGATGAAGCGGGTTTGGTCCTGGTCGCGAGTGAACTCGTTACCCGAACCACCGCTCCCGCGATAGACACCTTGACGCAGACTGAAGCCCAAGCCCTTCAGAGTACCTTCCTGAATGGTGTAGTCGACACGAGCGTCGCGCTCCCATTCATTGTAGGTGCCTTGACCGGAGCGATAACGAATGTCGTCACCACGCAGGTAGGAAATCGACGCTTTCAGGCCTGGAATACCCAGACCCGCGAAGTCATACGCATACTGGCCGAAGTTGGTGTTCTCACCAGCACGGGCAAACTGGTTGATCATGCTGTCGGTGAACAGGTAGAAGCTGGCACCACCTGCACCTTCGGAGGTGCCGCTACCGTTGACCAGGCTACCTTGGTTCAGCCAGACGAAACCGCCGTCATCGCCAACTTGCTGACGCCCAACCAGGAACGAGTGACCGCCCAGGGTGTAGGTGAACATGGCGGACCAGGTCTTGTTGTCGACCTCGCCAGTGTTCTTCGCGTAGCCATTGTTGTTGTTGAAGTTATAGGTCGCGTCATTGCCATTCTTGCCATCGCTGCTGCTATCGAAGTAGCGCAGGTCGGTCTTGAACGACTGGTTGTCAGCGATCTTGAAGACATGGGTCGCACCCAGGAAGTGCTGCTTGTAGAAGTCTTCCAGGTTCGAGTAGTAGTACTGCAGGGTCAGGTCTGGAGTGAGCTTGTAGTCCAGGCCGCCGTAGCGGAACTTGTTACTTTCGGCAGTAGCACCGTTCACCGACAGGCCGGTACGGTTGCTCGAAGCGCGACCCATTGCGTGGGTCAGCTGACCGGCGTTGATGGTCAGGTTGTCGATTTCTTTCGAGCTGATGGTGCCGCCTTCGAAGGTCTGCGGCAGCAGGCGACCATCGTTGGAAACCAGAATTGGCAGGTTCGGCGCGAGTGCGCTACCGAAGTGAGCCTCGGTCTTCGAGAAGCGAGCCTTGGCATTGGCACCGAAGCGAGCCCACTGATTGGCCGAGCCTTTGCCGTCATCCGGGAAGAAACCACCTTTGTGGTAACCCTGGCCACCATCCAGATGAATACCCCACAGCGCCTGCGCGTCAACGCCAAAGCCTACAGTGCCTTGAGTGAAGCCGGAGATGTAGTCGACTTTGAAGCCTTGACCGCTTTCGCGCTGGTCACGACGCGGGGTCGCCGGGCTTTCACGGACGTTGTTGTCGAAATACATGGTGCGCGAGCTCAGGGACAGCTTGCTGTCCTCGATGAAACCGGCAGCGCCTGCTTGTTGGGCGAGAACCCCCAGTGCCACGGCCAGGGCCAGGCTGGACTTGTACATGCTTTGCTCCTCTACGTTCTAATTTTTGTGCGTCTCAAGCGGCAGGATCTGAGCCCCACTCACCCGGATTGGCGATTTGGACCAAAGCGTGACCTGTTAGTCAACCGCTGACGGTCGAATCACGACCTTGGTCTAAGCCGCCACCTGCGCTACAGGATAATGACAATCCTATAAATCCAAAATGACCGTTTTATGAATCTGTAAGACTATTACGGAATAACTTTGGAACCTTTACTGCCTAAAGTTGTATCGACGTGGCCAATCATACCTTTAGGTTATGTAAAAACGTTTGCCTCCCGTCAACGCCCCGCGCTCGGCCTTGAACAGGGCGCGAGAGACTAGCAGGTTCGCCGGGATATGCCACCGCAAGAGATCGGATGACCGACAAATCCCACCGGCAACCGCGCGCCCGACACGCGCAGCGATTGGCTTTAAGCTAATGCAAAAAAGTTATTTATTTTAGATTTCTTAGATCATTTAGCCTTCTCGTCAACACACCCCTAATGCCTGACGAGAGGTTCACCATGATCCCGCACGCTCCGCTGCGCCTGTTCGCCGCCCTGACCCTCGCCAGCACCAGCTGGTTCGCCCAGGCCGCCGATTTGACCGTCGCCTACCAGACCACCGTCGACCCCGCCAAGGTTGCCCAGGTGGACGGTGACTACGAGAAAGCCAGCAAGGCCAGCATCGACTGGCGCAAGTTCGACAACGGCGCCGACGTGATCACCGCCGTTGCCAGCGGCGACGTACAGATCGGCTACCTAGGCTCCAGCCCCCTGGCCGCCGCCGCTACCCGCAAGCTGCCCGTCGAGACCTTCCTCATTGCCACCCAGATCGGGGCCGGCGAGGCGCTGGTGGCGCGTGACAGCATCAAGACCCCGCAGGACCTGATCGGCAAGAAAGTCGCCGTGCCCTTCGTTTCCACCGGCCACTACAGCCTGCTGGCCGCGCTCAAGGCATGGAACATCGACCCCGCCAAGGTGCAGATCCTCAACCTGGCGCCACCAGCGATCATTGCCGCCTGGAAGCGCGGCGACATCGACGCCACCTACGTTTGGGACCCCGCCCTGGGCGTGGCCAAGGAAAACGGCAAGGTGCTGATCACCTCCGGCGAGCTGGCCAAGAAAGGCGCCCCTACCTTCGATGCCTGGATCGTGCGCAAGGACTTCGCCGCCAAGCACCCCGACGTGGTCAAGGCCTTCGCCAAGGTGACCCTGGACGCCTACGCCGACTACCGAAAGGACCCGAACACCTGGCTGGCCAACCCAGACAACGTCGCCAAGCTGGCCAAGCTGTCCGGCGCCAAGCCGGCTGACATTCCGGTACTGCTGCAAGGCAACGTGTACCCACTGGCCGCCGATCAGGCCAGCGCCCTCGGCGCCCCGACCACCCAGGCGCTGACCGACACCGCCACCTTCCTCAAGCAACAGGGCAAGGTCGATTCGGTCCTGCCGGACTACTCGCCCTACGTCAGCAAGCAATACCTGCCCAACTAAGCCTCGCAGCGACCGGAGCCCGTCATGGCCTTGCTCGAACTGGAGCGCATCAGCGCACAGTACCCCGGCGCCAGTACCCCAGTGCTGGCCGACATCAACCTTTCGTTGGGGCCACGCCAGCTGCTGGTGGCCCTCGGGCCTTCCGGCAGCGGCAAGACCTCGTTGCTCAACCTGATCGCCGGTTTCGTCGCCCCCAGCGGCGGACGCATCACCCTCGACGGCGTACCAGTGCAAGGGCCGGGCGCCGAGCGTGGCGTGGTGTTCCAGGACGATGCCTTGCTGCCCTGGCAAGATGTGCTGGGCAACGTCGCCTTCGGCCTGGCACTGGCCGGCGTGCCGCGCGCCCAGCGTGAGGCCAAGGCCCGCGAGATGCTCGCGCTGGTCGACCTCGAAGGCTTCTCTGCGCGGCACATCTGGCAGCTCTCGGGTGGGCAGAAACAGCGCGTGGGCCTGGCCCGGGCGCTGGCCGCCGACCCGCGTGTGCTGCTGATGGACGAACCGTTCGGCGCCCTCGACGCCTTTACCCGCGAGCAGATGCAGCAATTGCTGCTGCAAGTCTGGCAGCGTACGGCCAAGCCTGTGTTCCTGATCACCCACGACATCGAAGAAGCGGTGTTCCTGGCCAGCGAACTGGTGTTGCTGGCACCTAACCCCGGGCGCGTGGTCGAGCGCCTGCAACTGGACTTCGGCCAGCGCTACGCCGCTGGCGAGCCCGCCCGGGCGATCAAGTCCGACCCGCGTTTCATCGAAACCCGCGAGCACGTGCTGGCCCGCGTGTTTTCCCAACGGCAAAGCCAGCAGGAGCCCGCATGAGCAGCCTGGACCTGCCGGTCGCCGGCAAGCGCGATACCCATTCCCGCCCCACCCTGAAGGTGCGCCGCCACCTGCCTACGCGGTGGATCAGCGCACTGACCCTGGCCGCGCTAGTGTCGGCTTGGTGGCTGGTGACCGCTGCCGGCTGGATCGAACCGCTGTTTCTACCCTCGCCCGCCGACATCGCCAGCAAGGGCTGGACCCTGCTGACCCAAGGCTACATGGACGCCAGCCTCTGGCAGCACCTTGGCGCAAGCCTGGGCCGCATCGGCCTGGCGTTGGTGGCCGCGACCCTCAGCGCCATCCCGGTGGGCATCGCCATCGGCTACAACCGCGTGGCGCGCGGCATTCTCGACCCGCTGATCGAGTTCTACCGGCCGATCCCGCCGCTGGCCTACCTGCCGCTGATCGTGATCTGGTGCGGCATCGGCGAGCTGTCGAAGGTACTGCTGATTTATCTCGCGATCTTCGCCCCGGTCGCCATCGCCACCGCCACCGGCGTGCGCACCGTCGACCCGGCCAAGCTGCGCGCGGCGCAGTCGCTGGGGGCAAGCAAGGCCCAGTTGATTCGCCACGTGATCCTGCCCAGCGCCCTGCCCGACATCCTCACGGGCATCCGCATCGGCCTGGGGGTGGGTTGGTCGACGCTGGTGGCCGCCGAATTGATCGCCGCCACCAGCGGCCTGGGCTTCATGGTGCAGTCGGCGGCGCAGTTTCTGGTCACCGACGTGGTGGTGCTGGGGATCCTGCTCATCGCCTTGATCGCCTTTGCCCTGGAAATGGGCCTGCGCGCGCTGCAACGCAAGCTGGTGCCCTGGCACGGGCAAAGCCACTGAGCCTTTTCACGACCAATGTAGGAGCGGCCTCGTGCCGCTCCTACACGGATCTGCACAACTTCATACGAGACCGACCATGAGCCTGACCATCACCCCCCTCAGCCCGGCCCTCGGCGCGCAGATCAGCGGCGTGGACCTCAGCCGCCAGATCACCGCCGAGCAGCGTGACGCCATCGAGCAGGCGTTGCTCCAGCATCAGGTACTGTTCTTGCGCGACCAGCCGATCACCCCCGAGCAGCAGGCCCGTTTCGCCGCCCGCTTCGGTGACCTGCATATCCACCCGATCTACCCCAACGTGCCGGACACGCCACAGGTGCTGATCCTCGACACCGCAGTCACCGACGTGCGCGACAACGCCGTCTGGCACACCGATGTGACCTTCCTGCCGACCCCGGCGCTGGGCGCGGTGCTGAGCGCCAAGCAACTGCCGGCGTATGGCGGCGATACCCTGTGGGCCAGCGGCATCGCAGCGTTCGAGGCGTTGTCGGCGCCGTTGCGCGGGCTGCTCGACGGGCTCACCGCTACCCACGACTTCACCAAGTCGTTCCCGCTGGAGCGCTTTGGCAGCACCCCCGAAGACCTCGCACGCTGGGAGGCCACCCGACGCAACAACCCGCCACTGTCACACCCGGTAGTGCGCACCCATCCGGTCAGCGGGCGCAAGGCGCTGTTCGTCAATGAAGGGTTCACCACGCGCATCAATGAACTGAGCGAGCTGGAGAGCGAGGCCTTGCTCAAACTGCTGTTCGCCCATGCCACTCGGCCGGAGTTCAGTATCCGCTGGCGTTGGCAGGAGAACGACGTGGCGTTCTGGGACAACCGCGTGACCCAGCATTTCGCGGTGGATGACTATCGGCCGAACCGGCGCGTGATGCACCGGGCGACCATTCTGGGAGATGCACCTTTCTAAAGTGCTTTCCTGCACTGGCCTCTTCGCGGGCAAGCCCGCGAAGAATCCAACGACTATCTACCTGACCAGATGCAGGAACTGCATGTGCCGCTCGTACTGGTCGAGGATGTCATTAATGATCTGTTCCTTGCTATAGCCCACCAGGTCGTAGTTCTGGCTGCCTTCAGACAGATGCACCTCGGCCCGGTAATAGCGCCGGTTCTTCAGCTCCTGGGTGCCCAATCCACCCAAGGCGAATGACGGGGTGAAGTACCCACGCATCTGCACCTGGTAGATGAACGGCTGCTCTTCGCCATGCCCGACCTTGAGGCTGACGTTGTCATGGCTCGGGTCGTCCTGGGTCACCAGCACCAGCCCCTTCTGCTCGAACACCTCACGCACATCGGCAATCGCCGGGCGCACCACGTCGTCCATGAAACGGTACACCTCGTCGCGTGACGGGAAGTGCACCGCCTGGCTCAGGCGCTGGCGCCAGCCGCCACGACCACGGCGCGACTGGGCGAACGGTGCCAGCGAGTGCATCTGCGCAATCTGCCGCTGGCCCTCCAGGTAGAAGGCCTTGTGCAGCCCCCACATCATGCACAGCAGGATCAGCGAGAACGGCAGCGAAGTCAGCACCACCGCCGACTTGAGCGAGTCGATACTGCCGGCGAACAGCAAGCCGCTGGTGATCAGCGCG
This sequence comes from Pseudomonas sp. NY15463, assembly GCF_048068415.1. Taxonomy (NCBI): domain Bacteria; kingdom Pseudomonadati; phylum Pseudomonadota; class Gammaproteobacteria; order Pseudomonadales; family Pseudomonadaceae; genus Pseudomonas; species Pseudomonas sp. NY15463. The sequence continues at coordinate 388,200 of NZ_JBLUQD010000003.1, read as the reverse complement.
GTCATCGCGCCCCAGAAGATGCGCAGCCAGTTCGGCCCGTCTTCATCGGCCCCACCGCCTTTGGCCGAGAGCGTCGACAGCACCACCGTGCCGGAGTCGGCGGAGGTGACGAAGAACACGAAGCTGATGAATACCGTCACGGCAATCACCGTCTTGCTCCACGGGTAGGTTTCCAGCAGCAGGTACAGGCTCATCGACGGATTATCCAGAGCCGACTGGCCCAGCGCCGCCATGCCATGGTTGATCACCTGGTCCAGGGCGCTGTTGCCGAAGATCGACATCCACGCCAGGGTGAAGCCCAACGGAATCAGCAGCACGCCGAAGACGAACTCGCGGATCGTGCGCCCACGCGAGATACGCGCGATGAATAGCCCCACGAACGGCGCCCAGGCAATCCACCAAGCCCAGTAGAACACTGTCCAGCCGCCCAGCCAGTCGCGGTTCTCGCCATAGGCGTACACGTCGAAGCTCTTGCGTGGCAGCGCGCCGAGGTAGTCGCCAAGGTTCTGGATCAGGGTGTTGAACAGGTGCTGGGTGGGCCCGGCGAACAGCACGAACAGCAGCAACGCGCAGGCCAGGAACAGGTTGATGTCGCTCATCACCCGCACGCCCTTCTCGACCCCGGCCACTGCCACGGCCACCGCCGCGCCCATCATCAGGGTGATCAGAATCACCTGCACCCACTGGCTGTGGCTAATGCCGAAAAGGTAATCCAGGCCGGCGTTCAGGTGCAGCACACCAAAGCCCATGTCCGCGCCCAGCCCGAACACCGTGGCGATGATGCCGAAGCCATCCACCGCGTAGCCAATCGGCCCGTTGATGCGCTTGCCGATCAGCGGATACAGCGCCGAGCGCAGCGCCAGTGGCAGGTTGTGGCGATAGGCGAAGTAGGCCAGCGCCATGCCGACGAAGGCGAACACGCCCCAGCCATGCAGGCCCCAATGCAGAAACAGGATCTGCATCGCCTGACGCCCGGCCTCAGCCGTGCCCGCCTCGCCCTGGGGCGGCTGGAGCATATGGGTGAGCGGCTCGGAAACACAGAAGAAGAACAACGTGATGCTGATGCCAGCGGCGAACAGCATGCCGGCCCAGGACAGGTAGCTGAACTCGGGTTCGTCATGATCGGCGCCGAGTTTGATCTTGCCGTAGCCCGACAGCGCGGTGACCACCACGAACACCAGGTACAGGGTCATGGCCAGCATGTAGTACCAGCCGACCGTGTTGGCCGCCCAGTTCTGCGCCGCCAGCAGCCACTCGCCGGAGGCTTGCGGGAAGGCGATGACCACTAGGCCGAACAGCAGGATGAAGGTTGCCGCGAAGTAGAACACCGGAGGGTTCATGCGGATCTTGCCATTGGCAAGGACAGGGGTCGGTGCACTCATCGGTCGTGCACCTCGTCGAAGGACGTGAGGTTCGGATTGAACGGGTTCAGCAAAGGCGATTCCTCCTTTTGAACACCGGCAATGGACCAGCGTTTTTCGTTGAACAAGCGTTCAAGTTAAACATGGAATGGATTTCAATGCGAACCGGGGCGCTGATCGGCACCCGCCAGTACCAGCCTCTTGGCGGTACTGGCGCCCCATGATTCAGGTCACTGCTTGTCCTGGCAATCCAATTGCAGATTGGCCTGGGTAATGTTGCTCTGGGCCGGCACGCTGCGGGTCAGCCACACGTTACCGCCGATGGTCGAACCCTGCCCGATGGTGATCCGCCCCAGGATAGTGGCGCCGGCATAGATCACCACGTCATCCTCGACGATCGGATGCCGCGCCAGGCCCTTGTGCAGCGTGCCCGACTCGTCGCTGGGGAAGCGCTTGGCGCCTAACGTCACCGCCTGATAGATGCGTACCCGCTCGCCGATGATCGCCGTCTCGCCGATGACCACACCCGTGCCATGGTCGATGAAGAAGCTCTGACCAATCTGCGCGCCAGGGTGAATATCGATACCGGTGGCCGAGTGCGCCAGCTCCGAGCTGATCCGCGCCAGCAGCGGCAAGCCGGCGCGATACAAGTGATGAGCCAGGCGGTGATGGATGATCGCCAGGATACCGGGGTAGCACAGCAACACTTCGTCGACGCTGCGCGCGGCGGGGTCGCCGTGGTAGGCGGCGAGCACGTCGGTGTCCAGCAGCACGCGCAGGCCCGGCAGGGCAGCGGCGAAGTCCTGGATCAAGCGCAGGGCGTGGGCGTCGACATCCACGACGTCGGTCTTGCCGTGGCGGGCAGCGTAGCGCAGCTCCAGGCGCGCCTGGCCCAGCAACGCGGTGAGCGCCGCGTCGAGGGTGTGCCCGACGTAGAAGTCCTCACTTTCCTCGCGCAGGTCCACCGGGCCCAGGCGCATCGGGAACAGCGCACCGCACAGTTGTTCGAGAATCTGACGCAGCGCCTCGCGCGAGGGCAACTCGCGCCCGCCCTGCTCGCCAGTGCTGCGCCCATTACGGGTGCGCCACTGTTCGCGAGCACTGCGCAGGCCACTGACGATGCTGGGCAACTGCCAGTGCCCGGTTGATGGTTGTTCGCTCACGGTGTTCTCCTGGCCTATTGTTTTCGCCTGGACCGGCCCTTTCGCGGGCCAGCACTGGCTACATGCCTTGCACGATACGCCAAATCCCCCTCTTGGAAAAAACAACGCTTTATTCCATCCTGCACTAAGTCAGGCATAAGCCACGCTGACGGGTCGTCGATTCCTGACTACCCTCAACCCTGCCACGGGATGGCAATGAGCAGCCACGGAATAACCACCGGATTTTTTATTATTTCCAGGCCTATACGGCTCAGTCTTATAGTTGCCACCCACCACTTTCACCACAAGCGCGGGGCCACACATGACCAGATTCGCCAAACCTCTTCTCAACGCCAGCCTCGCACTGCTGCTGAGCGCCGGCCTGCTGAGCCAGGCGTCTGCCGGCGAGCAGCTCAAGACTATCCAGGAAAAGGGCGTGATCAACGTCGGCCTCGAAGGCACCTACCCACCGTTCAGCTACCAGGACGAAAACGGCAAGCTGGCCGGCTTCGAAGTCGAGCTGTCGGAACTGCTGGCCAAGGAACTGGGGGTCAAGGCCAAGATTCAGCCGACCAAGTGGGACGGTATCCTCGCCGCACTCGACTCCAAGCGCCTGGACGTGGTGATCAACCAGGTCACCATCTCCGAGGAGCGCAAGAAGAAGTACGACTTCTCCACGCCCTATACCATCTCCGGCATCCAGGCGCTGATCCTGAAGAAAAAGGCCGACCAGCTGAATATCCAGAAGGCCGCGGACCTGGCGGGCAAGAAGGTCGGCGTGGGCTTGGGCACCAACTACGAGCAATGGGTGAAGAAGGACGTCCCGCAAGCCGAGGTGCGCACCTATGAAGACGACCCGAGCAAATTCGCCGACCTGCGCAACGGCCGCATCGACGCCATCCTGATCGACCGCCTGGCCGCGCTGGAATACGCCCAGAAAGCCAAGGACACCCAGCTGGCCGGCGACGCCTTCTCGCGCCTGGAAAGCGGCGTAGCCCTGCGCAAGGGCGAACCTGAACTGCTGGCGGCCATCGACACGGCGCTGGACAAGCTCAAGGCTGACGGCAGCCTGGCCAAGCTGTCCGAGAAATACTTCGGTGCCGATGTCACCAAATGATTCCTGAAACCCTGCAACTTGTTGTCGACTCCGCGCCCTTCCTGCTCAAGGGCGCGGGCTACACGGTGCTGCTCAGTGTCGGCGGCATGTTCTTCGGCCTGCTGCTGGGCTTCGCCCTGGCGCTGATGCGTTTGTCGAAGATCCTGCCGCTGAACTGGCTGGCGCGCATCTATGTGTCGTTCTTCCGTGGCACGCCGCTGCTGGTGCAGCTGTTCGTGATCTATTTCGGGCTACCGCAGATCGGTGTCGAACTCGACCCGATCCCGGCCTCGCTGATTGGCCTGTCATTGAACATGGCCGCGTACATCTGCGAAATCCTGCGCGCCGCGATCGCCTCGATCGACCGTGGCCAATGGGAAGCCGCCGCCAGCATCGGCATGACCCGCACCCAGGCGATGCGCCGCGCGATCTTGCCCCAGGCCCTGCGTACCGCGCTGCCGCCGCTGGGCAACAGCTTCATCTCACTGGTCAAGGACACTGCCCTGGCAGCCACCATCCAGGTGCCCGAGCTGTTCCGTCAGGCGCAATTGATCACGGCGCGCACCTTCGAGGTGTTCACCATGTACGTGGCGGTTGCGGTGGTCTACTGGATCCTCTGCAGCATCCTCGCGCACTTCCAGAACCGCATGGAAGCGCGAGTCAACCAGCACGACCAGGAGCACTGAGATGATCGTAGTAGAAGGCCTGACCAAGCAGTTCAAGGGCCAGACCGTGCTCAACGGCATCGACCTGACCGTGCAGCCCGGTGAAGTAGTGGCCATCATCGGCCCAAGCGGCTCGGGCAAGACCACGTTCCTGCGCTGCCTGAACCTGCTGGAAACCCCTGACGCCGGGCGGATCCAGATCGGCGATATCAGCATCGATGCCAACCGCCCACTGGGCAATCAGCAAGGGGCGATTCGCCGCCTGCGCCAGCAGGCCGGTTTCGTGTTCCAGAACTTCAACCTGTTCCCCCATCGCACGGCCCTGGAGAACATCATCGAGGGGCCGGTGATCGTCAAAAAGACCCCTCGCGACCAAGCAGTGGCGCTGGGTCGTCGGCTGCTGGCCAAGGTCGGTCTGGCAGGCCGTGACGATGCCTACCCACGGCGCCTGTCCGGTGGCCAGCAGCAACGGGTGGCCATCGCCCGGGCGCTGGCCATGGAGCCGGAGGTGATCTTGTTCGACGAGCCCACCTCAGCGCTGGACCCGGAGTTGGTCGGTGAGGTGCTGGCGACCATCCGCGGGCTGGCTGAGGAGAAGCGCACCATGCTCATCGTCACCCACGAGATGAGCTTCGCCCGCGATGTCGCCAACCGGGTGATCTTCTTCGACAAGGGCGTGATCGTCGAACAGGGCGAGGCCAAGGCGTTGTTCGCCAACCCGCAGCAGGAGCGCACGCGGCAATTCCTCAGCAAGTTCCTGGGCACCGCTGCGCTTTGACCCTCCTGCACAAACCCGCTGTATCTGTAGGAGCGGCCTTGTGTCGCGAAAGGGCTGCGTAGCAGCCCCAGGATCTCGGCCACGGCACATATTGTCGGGGCCGCTCCTACAGGATCGTGCAAAGCCAGAATCCAGCGCAGCACCTGATCAACCCGACTTCTATCCATATTCCAAAGAGTTAGTTCATAAAATCTATATAAGCCATTAGGGTATATAGACCGGACCACCGGACCAGCAATCGTCCGTCGCCACCACCCCAGCGACGCCAACTATTTTGTGAGGTTCAGGAATGGTCAGGATCACAATCACCCCAGTGCGTAACGCCAGGGCATTGAGTGCAGCCAAGGAGCGGCACTGATGTCCAGCCAACCAACTACCCCCCTCGACAGCGATATCGACAGCTCGCCCCTGCTGCTGCCGGCCAAGGTGCTGCGCAGCGACGCCGAGGCCCTGCAAGCCGCCCGTGAGCTGGCCGAGCTGGCCCGCGAGCAGGCCGCCCGCCGCGATCAACAACGAAAGCTACCGTGGGCCGAGATCGAACAGTTCACCCGCAGTGGCCTGGGCAGCATCAGTATTCCCAAAGCCTATGGGGGCCCACAGGTTTCCTTCGAGACCACCGCCGAAGTGTTCCGCCTGATCAGCGCCGCAGACCCCGCGCTCGGGCAGATCCCGCAAAACCATTTCGGCATCCTGCAACTGGTACGCCTGACCGCGACCGAAGCGCAGAAGCAAGCCATCTTCGGCTCGGTGCTCGACGGCTGGCGCATCGGCAATGCCGGCCCCGAGCGCGGCACCAAGGACACCCTGACGCTCAAGGCACGCATCACCCGCGAGGGCGACAGCTACCGCATCAGCGGCGAGAAGTTCTACTCCACCGGCGCCCTCTATGCCCATTGGGTGGCCGTCAAAGCCCTCGACGACGACGGCCGCCAACGCCTGGCGTTCGTACGTCGGGGTAGCCCAGGGCTGCGCATCGTCGACGACTGGTCGGGCTTCGGCCAACGCACCACCGCCAGCGGCACGGTGCTGCTGGACCAGGTGCCAGTGGACGCCGAACTGGTGCTCGACAACTGGCGCCAGCGCGATGTGCCGAATATCCAGGGCGCCTCATCGCAACTGGTGCAAGCGGCCATCGACGCAGGCATCGCTGAGGCGGCCATCAACGACACGATCCGCTTCGTGCGGGAAAAGTCCAGGCCGTGGATCGATGCCAATGTCGAGCGCGCCAGCGACGACCCTTATGTGATCGCCGATATCGGCCGCCTGAAGCTCGACTTGCACGCCGCCGAAGCGCTGCTGCGCAAGGCCGCACGCGTGCTCGACGAGGTCGACGCCGGCCCCATCGATGCCGCCGCTGCGGCGCGTGCCTCGATCGCCGTGGCCGAAGCCAAGGTACTGACCACCGAAATCGCCCTGCAAGCGAGCGAAAAGCTCTTTGAGCTGGCCGGCAGCCGCGCCAGCCTGGCCGAGTTCAATCTCGACCGGCACTGGCGCAATGCCCGGGTGCACACCCTGCACGACCCGGTGCGCTGGAAGTATCACGCGGTCGGCGCCTATTACCTCAACGGCACCCTGCCCGCTCGCCATTCCTGGATCTGATTTCGGCACTGGGGCTGCTTTGCAGCCCTTTCGCGGCACTAGACCGCTCCTACAACCGCGATGCCTTGTAGGAGCGGCCTAGTGCCGCGAAAGGGCCGCAACGCGGCCCCATGGCCCCGGAGAACCCCATGACAGCAACCCTTATCACCAGCGACTACCAAGCGCTTGACGTCGCTGATCAGCTCGCCCAACAACTGTCCCGCGACAGCGCCATCCGCGACCGCGAGCGCCGCCTGCCCCACGCCGAACTGGACCATTTCGTGCACACCGGCCTATGGGGCATCAGCGTGCCCAAGGCCCACGGCGGCGCCGGTGTATCCAGCGCCACTCTGGCCAAGGTGGTCGCCCGCATCGCCCAGGCCGACGCCTCGATCGGGCAGATCCCGCAGAACCACTTCTACGCCCTGGAAGTGCTGCGAGTGAACGGCAGCGCCGAGCAGCAGCGCCGGCTGTACGCCGAGGTGCTCGCAGGCAAACGCTTCGGCAACGCCCTGGCCGAGATCGGCACCAAGACCGCCGCCGACCGCACTACGCTCCTGACCCGCGACGGCGACGGTTTTCGCATCAATGGCCGCAAGTTCTACTGCACCGGCGCGCTCTATGCACAGCGCATCCCCACCCTGGTGATTGGCGAGCACGAGGTCCAGTACCTGGCTTACGTACCCGCCGACAGCCAAGGCGTGCAGGTAATCGACGACTGGAGCGGCTTCGGCCAGCGCACCACTGGCAGTGGCTCGGTGCTGTTCGACAACGTGGCGGTGGCCGCTGCGGACGTGGTGCCGTTCTCCAGCGCATTCGAGCGTCCCACCACCGTTGGCCCACTGGCGCAGATCCTCCATGCCGCCATCGACACCGGTATCGCCCGCGCGGCCTTCGAAGATGCCCTGCATTTCGTGCGCACCCGCAGCCGGCCTTGGGTCGACACGGGTCTTGATAAAGCCAGCGACGATCCGCTGACCCTCAAGAGCTTCGGTCACCTGGCCATCCGCCTGCACGCCGCCGAGGCGCTGCTTGAACGCGCTGGCGAAATCCTCGACATCGCCCAGCGCGACAGTAATGCCGATACCGTTGCCGCCGCGTCCATCGCCGTGGCTGAGGCCCGTGCGATCAGCACCGAGATCTCCCTGGCCGCCGGCACCACGCTGTTCGAACTGGCCGGCAGCCAGGCCACCCTGGCCGAGCACAACCTCGACCGCCACTGGCGCAATGCACGGGTACACACCCTGCACGATCCGGTGCGCTGGAAGTACCACGCCATCGGCAACTACTACCTCAACGACGAGAAGCCGCCACGCCGGGGGACGATCTGATGGCCAAGCAGATCCTGCTCAATGCCTTCAACATGAATTGCATCGGACACATCAACCACGGCCTGTGGACCCACCCGCGCGACACCTCGACCCAGTACAAGACCCTCGCCTACTGGACCGACCTGGCACGCCTGCTGGAGCGTGGGCTGTTCGACGGCTTGTTCATCGCCGACATCGTCGGCACCTACGACATCTATGGCCAGTCGCTTGACGTGCCCCTGAAAGAGTCGATCCAGCTGCCGGTCAACGACCCACTGTTGCTGGTCTCGGCCATGGCCGCCGTCACCGAACACCTGGGCTTCGGCCTCACCGCCAACCTCACCTACGAGGCGCCCTACCTGTTTGCCCGGCGCCTCTCGACCCTCGACCACCTGAGCAACGGCCGGGTGGGCTGGAACATCGTCACCGGTTATCTCGACAGCGCCGCCCGCGCCATGGGCCTGAGCGAACAGCCCGAGCATGACCGGCGCTACGACCAGGCCGACGAGTACCTGCAAGTGCTGTACAAGCTGCTCGAAGGCAGTTGGGACGATGACGCCGTGGTCGCCGACCGCACCCAACGGGTGTATGCCCGGCCAGACAAAGTGCGCAAGGTCACCCACCAGGGCCCGTTCTACACCGTCGAGGGCTACCACCTGTGCGAGCCTTCGCCCCAGCGCACACCGGTGCTGTTCCAGGCCGGCAGCTCGACGCGCGGGCTGAGCTTCGCTGGCGCACATGCCGAGTGCGTGTTCATCAGCGGCCAGAACAAGGCCGCCACCCGCGCCCAGGTCGACAAGGTGCGCGCCGCGGCCGCAGCCGCAGGCCGTGACCCGCAGGCGATCAAGGTGTTCATGGGCATCACGGTGATCGTCGCCGCCACCGAGCAGCAAGCCCAGGCACTGCATGCAGAGTACCTGCGCCACGCCAGCCCCGAAGCGGGCGTGGCGCACTTCGCCGCCTCCACCGGCATCGATTTCGCCGCCTTCGAACTCGACGAGCCGATCGGCTTCAGCCAGGGCAACGCGATCCAGTCCGCCACCCGCCAGTTGCAGGACAACGCCTGGACCCGCCGCCGCTTGCTCGAACAGCACGCCTTGGGCGGTCGTTACGTGACCCTGGTCGGCTCACCAGAGCAAGTCGCCGAACAGCTGATCGGCTGGATCGACGACACCGGCCTGGACGGCTTCAACCTGACCCGCACCGTCACCCCGGAAAGCTTCGAAGCCTTCATCGACCTGGTGGTACCGCAACTGCAACGCCGTGGCCGCTACAAAACCGCCTACAGCCAAGGCACGCTGCGCGAAAAACTCTTCGCCAGTGACCACCCGTACCTGCCTGCCGAACACCCCGGCTCGGCCTATCGCACTGACCACACTGCCCCGACTGGAGCCCTGCACCATGCTTGAGAAATTGTTTCGGCCCGTCGCGGCCATCGCCCTGGGCCTCGGCCTGTCCGCCGCCGCGCTGGCCGCCGAGCCGCTGAAAATCGGCACCACCGCCGCTTTCGCCATCCCGCTGGAAGCAGCCGTGGAAGAGGCCCACAAGCAAGGCCTGGAGGTAAAGCTGATCGAATTCAGCGACTGGATCGCGCCCAACGTCAGCCTCAACAGCGGCGATATCGACGTGAACTACTTCCAGCACATCCCGTTCCTGGAAAACGCCAAGGCCGCTGCCGGATTCGACCTCGTGCCATATGCCCCAGGCATCATCAACAACGTCGGCCTGTACTCGAAAAAGTACAAGCGCTTCGCCGAGCTGCCCGAGGGCGCCAGCGTGGCCATCGCCAACGACCCGATCAACAGTGGTCGCGGCCTGCAACTGCTGGCCAAGGCGGGCCTGATCAGCCTCAAACCCGGCGTCGGCTACAAGGCCACCGAGGACGACATCGTCGCCAACCCGAAGAAGATCAAGATTCTCCAGGTCGAGGCCGTGCAGCTGGTGCGTGCCTACGATGACGCTGACCTGGTGCAGGGCTACCCGGCCTACATCCGCCTGGCCAACACCTTCGACGCCACCTCGGCACTGCTGTTCGATGGCCTGGAGAACAAGGAATACGTGATCCAGTTCGTCATTCGTCCGCAAGAAAAGAACGACCCGCGCCTGGCCAAGTTCGTCGATATCTACCAGCACTCTCCCGTCGTGCGCGCCGCCCTGGACAAGGCCCACGGCAAGCTCTACCAGGCCGGCTGGGAAGGCTGAAATGAGCCAGGCCAGCGCCCTTCGGGCGCCCTCCCCGCACAGCGCACCGGCAAAAGCGACCGGGCAGGCCCTGCGCCCGGAGGTCAATGAAGCCCATGTGCGCTTCATCGGCCTGGGCAAGACCTACCCAGGTCAAACGCAACCGGCCTTGCACGGCATCGACCTGAACATCCGCCGTGGCGAGATCTTCGGCATCATCGGCCGCAGCGGTGCTGGCAAGTCGTCGCTGCTGCGCACCATCAACCGCCTGGAGCAACCCAGCCAGGGCCGGGTGCTGATCGACCAGGTGGACATCGCGCCGTTCGACGAGGACCGCCTGGTGGCCCTGCGCCGACGCATCGGCATGATCTTCCAGCACTTCAACCTGATGTCGGCCAAGACCGTGTGGCAGAACGTCGAATTGCCGCTGAAGGTGGCCGGCGTGCCCAAGGCCGAACGCCAGCGCAAGGTCCGCGAGTTGCTGGAGCTGGTGGGCCTGGCACAAAAGCACCACGTCTACCCCGCGCAGCTTTCCGGTGGGCAGAAGCAGCGGGTCGGCATCGCCCGGGCCTTGGTCCATGATCCTGAGATCCTGCTGTGCGATGAAGCCACCTCGGCGCTCGACCCGGAGACCACCGCCTCGATCCTCGAGTTGCTGCGCGACATCAACCAGCGCCTGGGCCTGACCGTGGTGCTGATCACCCACGAAATGGCGGTGATCCGCGACATCTGCCAGCGCGTGGTGGTACTCGAACGTGGCGAAGTGGTCGAGCAAGGCGAGGTCTGGCAGGTGTTCGGTGCACCGCGCCACGCGGTCACCCAGACCTTGCTGGCGCCGCTGCGGGCCAAGCTTGCGGCGAGTTTGCAGGCCAGCCTGCGGGCCAGTCCGATCAGCCAGGATGCGGCGCTCGTGCTGCGCCTGAGCGTGCTCGGCGAACCCGAACTGAGCAGCCTGTTCAGTGCGCTGGGCGGCCAAGTACGGCTGCTCCAGGGCGGCGTCGAGACCATCGGCGACCACGCCCTCGGGCAATTGATCCTGTCGGTACGCGGCTCGCCGCTGGATACCCATCAACTGCTGCAACGGGCCCGCCACTGGGCAACGGATGTGGAGGTACTTGGCCATGTGGATTGATCGACTGCTGCAAGGCTTGCTCGACACCTTGCTGATGGTCGGCGTGTCGTCGCTGATCGCGTTGCTGGTCGGGGTGCCGATGGCGGTGCTGCTGGTCACCAGTGGCAAGGGCGGCATCTTCGAAGCCCCGGTGCTGAACCGGGTACTGGGCGCCATCGTCAACCTGTTCCGCTCGATCCCGTTCCTGATCCTGATGGTCGCGCTGATCCCCTTCACACGCCTGGTGGTTGGCACCACCTACGGCGTGTGGGCGGCGGTGGTGCCGCTGACCATCGCCGCCACGCCGTTCTTCGCGCGCATAGCCGAAGTCAGCCTACGTGAGGTCGACCACGGTTTGATCGAAGCGGCCCAGGCCATGGGCTGTCGACGCTGGCACATTGTCTGGCACGTGCTGCTGCCCGAAGCCCTGCCGGGGATCGTCGGCGGCTTCACCATCACCTTGGTGACCCTGATCAACTCCTCGGCCATGGCCGGAGCGATCGGCGCCGGGGGGCTTGGGGACATTGCCTACCGCTACGGCTACCAGCGCTTCGACAGCCAGATCATGCTGACGGTGATCGTCATGCTGGTGGCGTTGGTGGCGGTGATCCAGTTGGGGGGGGATCGGTTGGCCAAGGGGTTGAACAAGCGCTGATTTAACACGGCCTTTGTGGAAGCGGGCTTGCCGGAGTGCCGGACTAACGCGAAGCAGGCGACTCGGTGGATGGCACCGGCTTTGCCGGTGTTCGCGGCACAAGGCCGCTCCTACAGGTGCAGCGCTGGATTCTGGCTTTGCGCAATTCTGTGGGAGATCCTCAGCCCCAGTGCAGCTCCTGCGCCGGCACCGGCCGTCCGAACCAGTACCCCTGCCCCAGCTGGCACTGTTGCTCCAGCAGAAAACGCGCCTGCTCGGCCTGTTCGATGCCCTCGGCATGTACCTGCATGCCCATGCTGCGGGCCAGGGCGATGATCACCCGGACGATGGCCACATCATCCTCGTCATGTGGCAGCCCGGCGACGAAGCCCTGGTCGATCTTGAGCTTCTGCACCGGCATGCGCTTGAGGCGTAGCAACGACGAATAGCCGGTGCCGAAGTCATCGATGGCCAGGTTCAGGCCCAACTCGCGCAGGCGGTGAAGTTGCTCCAGCGCCACTTCCGGGTCTTCCATCACGGCGCTTTCGGTCACCTCAATTTCCAGTAACGCCGGGGCCAGGCCAGTCTCGTGCAACACGTCGGCCACCTGGCGGTACAGCTCGTGCTGGCCGAACAGGCGGCTGGAGATGTTCACCGCCACGAAGTCGAGCTGCTTGCCCTCGGCCTGCCACTGGACCATCTGCTGGCACGCCTGGCGCAGCACCCACGCGTCGATTTCGGCGATCAGCCCGGTGCGCTCGGCGACCGGAATGAAGTCGCCCGGCGGCACCAGCCCACGCTGGGGATGCTGCCAGCGCACCAGTGCCTCGACACCGATCATGCGGGCATTGAACAGGTCATGCACAGGCTGGAAGAACACCCGCAGTTCATCCTGCTCCAGCGCCCGGCGCAACTCGCCAGCGGTTTCCACGCGCTGCTGGGCGTGCGCGGTCAGCTCTTCGGTGTACAAGGCATAGCAGGCGCGGCCACTGCTCTTGGCCTTGAACAACGCCGAGTCCGCATTGCGCAGCAGTTGCTCGCCACTGAGCGCATCGCTTGGGAACAGGCTGATGCCGATGCTGACACTGATGAACAGTCGATGATCATCGCAGTTGAATGGCTCGCGCAGGCGCTCGATGATGCTCTGCGCCAGCTTGCCGGCCTGGCCCACCTGCTGGCAGTTCTCGGCCAGCACCCCGAACTCGTCGCCGCCCAGGCGCGCCAGCGTCACACTGTTACCCAACGCCTCGCGCAGGCGCTCGCCCACCCGTTTGAGCAACTGATCGCCGATGGGGTGGCCGAGCCCATCGTTGATGCTCTGGAAATGGTCGAGATCCAGCAGCAGCAAGGCGCAGCCACGCTTGTTGGCCTGAGCCGTCGCCAGGGCTTGCTCCAGGCGGTCGCTGAACAGCAGGCGATTGGGCAATCCGGTCAACGGGTCGTGGTGGGCCAGATAGGCCAGTTCCTGCTCGCTGTGCTTGATCGCACTGATGTCGCTGAACACCGCCACGTAATGGCTCAGCTCGCCATTGTCGTCGCGGATGGCGCGGATCGTCTGCCACTGGGGGTAGATTTCGCCGCTTTTGCGGCGGTTCCAGATCTCGCCGCTCCATTCGCCCGTAGCGTGGAGCGTGGCGTAGATCTGCTGATAGAACGACGCGCCGTGACGACCAGACTTGAATTTGCTCGGGCGCTGGCCGATGACCTCGTCCTGCTGGTAGCCGGTGATGCGCATGAACGCCCGGTTGACGTGCACGATCAGACCGTGGCGGTCGGTCACCAGGACACCTTCCAAGGTACTGTCGAATACCGCTGCGGCCATGCGCAGGCGCTCGCGATCCGCGCTGCGCAGGCGGGCACCGATGCCGATGAACGTGAGCAGCCGCACACGCGAGACGAAGATCAGCGCAGCACTGAGCAGCACCCACACCACCACATTGATCTGCCGTCCTACGGTCAGCGCCAGTGGATCTTCGGACATGCTCTGCAACACAAGCTCCGACAGCCCCAGCCAGAGGATCGAAAGCACCACGTAGAGCGCAGCCATGCGCAAGGCGTCGCGAACGGAAACAGACATGTCGGGTGGATGAGCCCATGGAAAAGGAAGGGGGATTATAAAGGCTGAATCATCCTGTGACTTCTTAGCAAAAAGCGCGACTGGTTTTATTTCCCTGCCAAGGGATAATAACCGGCGATTTTCCCCTGTGTTTCCGAGGGTTTTCATAAGCATGTGGTACTACGGTCTGCTCGATCTGTCGGCCTGGCAACTGGTCGGCGTCACCTTGCTGATGACTCACCTGACCATCGTCAGCGTGACCATCTATCTGCACCGCTATTCGGCACACCGCGCGCTGGAGCTGAACGCGGGCCTCAAGCATTTCTTCCGGTTCTGGCTGTGGCTCACCACGGCGCAGAACACCCGCGAGTGGACCGCCGTACACCGCAAGCACCACGCCAAGTGCGAAACCCCGGATGACCCGCACAGCCCTGTGCACAAGGGCCTGGGCACCGTACTGCGCAAAGGCGCCGAGCTGTACCGTGAAGAAGCCCGCAACGCAGAGACGCTGCGCATCTACGGCAAGAACTGCCCGGACGACTGGGTCGAGCGCAATGTCTACTCGCGCTACAAGCTCGGCGGGATCGCGCTGATGGCCGTCATCGACCTGCTGCTGTTCGGCACCATCGGCATCACCATCTGGGCCGTGCAGATGGCCTGGATCCCGTTCTGGGCCGCAGGCGTGGTCAACGGCCTGGGCCACGCAGTAGGTTATCGCAACTTCGAGTGCCGCGACGCCGCCACCAACCTGGTGCCCTGGGGCATCCTCATCGGTGGTGAAGAGCTGCACAACAATCACCACACCTACCCCAACTCGGCCAAGCTGTCGGTGCGCCGCTGGGAGTTCGACATGGGCTGGATGTGGATCCGTCTGTTGAGCCTGCTGCACCTGGCCAAGGTGCAACGGGTCGCGCCCATCGCCCACCGCGTCGAGGGCAAGGCGTCGCTGGACATGGACACGGCCATGGCCATCCTCAACAACCGTTTCCAGATCATGGCGCAATACCGCAAGCTGGTGATCGGCCCGCTGGTGAAACAGGAGCTGGGCAAGGTAGACGCCTCGGTGCGTCACCGTTTCCGTCGGGCCAAGCGCCTGCTATCGCGCGAGACCAGCCTGCTGCAGGACCGTCATCACGTGCGTATCGAGTCGATCCTGGCCCACAGCCAGGCGCTCACGACCATCTATGAGAAACGCCTGGCCCTGCAACAGATCTGGGCCCGCACCAGCGCCAACGGCCACGACATGCTCGCGGCCATGAAAGACTGGGTACACGAGGCCGAGGCCAGCGGTATCCAGTCTCTGCGCGAGTTCGCCGCACAGCTCAAAACCTACTCGCTGCGCCCCACGGGGGTGTAACCGCCGTTGATCGGCATGCTCCGCTGCGGGGCATGCCGCTCGGAACTTCCCGCCTGAGATACGACTCCAATCCGGCATATCGCCTAGCGTGGCGGGCCGGACCGTGGCCGCACGCCCTTCGTCGAGAAACGCTCCGTGCTCATGGCCAAAGACCACCCACACACTGCCAGTCCGCGCCCCGAAGCGGCCCAGACCCTGCTCGCCCTGCTCCACGCCCAAGGTGAGGTGGCGCGGCTGAGCGAGCGCGAACAGCTGTATTCCTCGCTGCTCGACAGCGTCAATGCCGTACTGTGGGCCTTCGACTGGGAGACCCGCCAGGTGCTGTATGTCAGCCCAGCCTTCGAGCGCATCTTCGGCCGCCCGGCCAGCCTGGTGCTGGCCGACTACAACGAGTGGCGCGACGCGATCTACCCGGACGATCTGGAGTACGCCGAGCGCAGCCTGGCCCAGGTGCTGGTCAAAGGTACGGTCGAGGACCGCGAGTACCGTATTCTCAACGCCAACGGCGAGGTGCGCTGGCTGAGCGACAAGTGCTACATCAACCAGCAACGCGAAGGCGACTCGCGGGTGATCATCGTCGGCATCGCTGAAGACATCACCGAGAAAAAGCAGCTTGAAGGCGAGTTGCAACGCTTGGCCACCACTGACGTACTGACACAAAGCAGCAACCGCCGTCACTTCTTCGAATGCGCCCAGCAAGCGTTCGACAATGCGCGCGAAGACGGCACGCCGCTGGCCTTCCTGTTGCTGGACATCGATGACTTCAAGCAGATCAACGACAGCTACGGCCACCAGGAAGGCGACCAAGTGCTGCAGCGGATTGCCGACAGCGGCAAGGCGGTGCTGCGGCGTGGCGACCTGTTCGGGCGTATTGGCGGCGAGGAATTCGCTGCGGTATTCCCTGGCTGCACTGCGCAGGTGGCCGAGCAGATCGCCGAACGCCTACAGCGCGAGATCCAGCGCCTGAGTTTCAGTCACGGGCAGCAGACCTACGGGGTAACCGTCAGCCAGGGCCTGACCGGGCTCAATGACCAGGACGAGGCGTTGGACAGCTTGTTCGCCCGCGCCGATGCGGCGATGTACCAAGCCAAGCGGCAGGGGAAGAACCAGATCGTCCTGGGCTGAGGGCGATGGGCTGCAACGCTCACACCTGCTTGCCCTCAGCCTCCCCTGGCGCCGCCTCGACCGGCACCTCAGCCATCTCCGGCGTTCCTGCCTGCGCCAACCGCGCAGCCTCTTCTTCAACGGCCAGCCTGGCCTTGGCCGCCTCTTCCTCGGCCACCGCATGGGGGTCGACCTTGCGCAGGCGTGTCAGCTCCGGCAGACCGACCTTGAGCAGCCGCGCCGTCTTGCTACTGGCCACCTTCTCCAACCCTTCGCTGGGTTTCAGACGCGCCAACTGACCGGCCAAGTTCATTGCCAGGATCTCGCGGGAATACACCCCGCCACCCAACTGGTACACCGCTGCGATCAGCTCACGCAGGCTCAGCGGCAAGCGCCAGCGGGTACGCAAGGCCGAGCCAAATGGTGCTCCGAACTCGTTGAGCGACAGCTGGACCTGATCCTCGTCCAGCTCGCCACCTGCCAGCCGCCATTCCTGCAGGGTGCGCAACACCGCCAGGTCGCCCAGGCAATGCAGCAGCCCCGCGCAATAACAGCGCCCTTCGTCCACTTCCAGCTGGCGCGCCAAGGTGCGGCTGTAGTCGGCCGTGCGCAGCGAGAGGTTCCAGTAATGCGCGGCATGCTGCGACAACAAGGGGTCGCTCAGGCGCGCGCTGCGCTTGAGGGTCAACCCCAGGATCAAATTCATGCTTTGGGTACTGCCTAGCTTGTTCAACGCCTGCAACAGGGTTTGCACAGGGGCCTCGCGGTGCAGCGCGGCGCTGTTGGCTGCGGCGATCAAGACGCCGGTAATCTGCGGGTCGCTGCTGATCTCTTGCTCAAGCACCTTGAGGTTCAGGCCCTGGGGATTGAGCGCACGCTTGATCGCCACCTGCACATCGGCGAACAACGGGCCGCCGTCGGCGGTGGCGCGGCGTTGCTCAAGAAAACCCGATAGCTTCACGCCCGGCGCCAACGCCGGGACCGGGCAGGCGACAGACTCGCCCACCTCCAGCAGCAAGCCCTCCAGGCGCTTGCGCAGGTTGTCCATATCCAACGGCTTGCTCAGATACGCCGTGGGGTGCAGCGGCAATGCCTCACGTACGCTGGCGCTGTCGGTACGGTTGCTGAGCAGGATGAACGGCAAGGCAGCGTGCTCACCGCTGGTGCGCACCTTGCGCAGCAGGTCCAGGCCATCGACGCCGGACAGTTCACGGGCAGCGATGATCAAATCAGGCTGGGTAGCCAACGCGCTAACGGCCTCGGAGCCATCGGCACAGACCCGTAGCCGAGCGTCGCAACGTACGCTCAGCAGCATTTCCCTGAGCATGTCACGCACCCACGGATCGCCTTCGGCGATCAGCACGCAAGGGGGTACAGGGTCGGCGGCGCTCATGGCGTTTCTCCAGTTATGACGCGCGATCCGTCGCAGCTTCCTCAGATTCCTCGTACAACATTAGCGCCAGTTGCCCTCAAACAGTTAAAAAAAAACCCGCCGAGGCGGGTTTTTTTCAGAAGCGCATCACATCAAGCAAGTTCAGCGAAGCACTCTTCGATAATGGCCAGGCCCTTATCCAGCAGTGCGTCTTCGGCGGTCAGCGGAACCAGAATACGCAGGACGTTGCCGTAGGTGCCGCACGACAGCAGGATCAGACCCTTGTCACGTGCCTTGGCCACGACTTGGGCAACGGCAGCGGCGTTCGGGGTGTGGGTGCCTTTCTCGAAGACTTCCACGGCGATCATCGAGCCCAGACCACGGACGTCGCCGATGATCGGGTGCTTCTTCTGGATTTCACGCAGGCCAGCGGTCAGGTGCTCACCAACAGCCTTGCTGCGGTCCAGCAGCTTCTCTTCCTCGAATACGTCGATGACGGCCAGGGCCGCGGCGCAAGCGATCGGGGAACCGGCGTAAGTGCCGCCCAGGCCGCCCGGGGCGATGGCGTCCATGTACTCGGCCTTGCCGCACACACCGGCCAGCGGGAAGCCGCCAGCGATGGACTTGGCGAAGGTGGTCAGGTCAGGCGCGACACCCATCTGCTCCATGGCGAAGAAGGTGCCAGTACGACCTGCACCGGTCTGCACTTCGTCGGCGATCAGCAGGATACCGTGCTGGTCGCACAGCGCGCGCAGGCGCTTCATCAGCTCTTTCGGCGCAGGCAGGAAGCCGCCTTCGCCCTGTACCGGCTCGAGGATGATCGCGGCGATGTCGCGTGGCTCGGCGTCATTCTTGAAGATGCGCTCGACCGAGGCGATGGCGTCGTCAACGCTGACACCGTGCAGCTCGCTCGGGAACAGCGCGCGGAAGATGCCGCCTGGCATCAGGCCCATGCCCGCGGAGTACGGCACGACCTTGCCGGTCAGGCCCAGGGTCATCATGGTACGGCCGTGGTAGCCGCCAGTGAAGGCGATCACGCCGGCACGGCCAGTGGCGGCACGGGCAATCTTCACGGCGTTTTCAACGGCTTCGGAGCCGGTGGACACCAGCAGGGTCTTCTTGTCGAAGTCGCCTGGGACCAGCTTGTTGATCTTCTCGCACAGCTCGACGTAAGGCTCGTAGGCCAGTACCTGGAAGCAGGTGTGGCTGACTTTGGTCAGCTGTTGTTGAACAGCAGCAACCACTTTCGGGTGCAGGTGGCCGGTGTTCAGTACTGCGATGCCGCCAGCGAAGTCGATCAGTTCGCGGCCTTCAACGTCGATCACCGTCGAGTTCTTCGCGCTTTCAACGAAGATCGGGTGAATTTGGCCAACACCACGTGGGACGGCGGCGACACGACGTTGCATCAAGGATTCGTTGGTCTTGCTCATAATGCCCTCATTCGCGCCGACGCTGACGGCGCTTTTATTCGGGGGTGGCTGGAAGGTTCGCGAACAGTATTCGTTGATCGACTGCCGTGAACGCCCTGGCCACCAGGTACTGCGGTGTCAAAAAGACCAGCGAGGCGTCGCTCTCGCGCCCCGCTGGCAGAGGTAAAACCTGTTCAGTGCCGGATCAGATGCTCAGGCACAGGTATTTGATTTCGAGGTAGTCCTCGATGCCGTACTTGGAACCTTCGCGGCCCAGGCCCGACGCCTTGATACCACCGAACGGCGCCACTTCGTTGGAGATCAGGCCGGTGTTGATACCCACCATGCCGTATTCCAGGGCTTCGGCGACACGGAACACACGGCTCATGTCACGGGCATAGAAGTACGAGGCCAGGCCGAACTCTGTGTCGTTGGACATGGCGATGACTTCGGCCTCGTCCTTGAAGCGGAACAGCGGCGCCAGTGGGCCGAAGGTCTCTTCCTTGGCGACAGCGGCGGTTTTTGGCACGTCGACCAGAATGGTCGGCTCGAAGAAGTTACCTTCGATCAGCTTGCCACCGGACAGCACCTT
Source organism: Pseudomonas sp. NY15463 (assembly GCF_048068415.1). NCBI lineage: Bacteria > Pseudomonadati > Pseudomonadota > Gammaproteobacteria > Pseudomonadales > Pseudomonadaceae > Pseudomonas > Pseudomonas sp. NY15463. Next base: position 368,454 of record NZ_JBLUQD010000003.1, on the reverse strand, counting down.
GGCGCCTTTGGAGACGGCGTCTTCGATGTGTTCCTGAACCTTGGCCACAGCCTTGCCGTCGATCAGTGGGCCAGTGGTGGTGCCTTCTTCCAAGCCGTTACCGATCTTGAGCTTGGCCACAGCAGCCTTGAGCTTCTCGGCGAACGCGTCGTAGACGCCGTCCTGCACGTAGATACGGTTGGCGCAGACGCAGGTCTGGCCGTTGTTGCGGTACTTGGAGATGATCGCGCCTTCGACAGCCTTGTCCAGGTCAGCATCGTCGAACACGATGAACGGCGCGTTGCCGCCCAGCTCCAGGGAAACCTTCTTGATGTCCTTGGCGCATTCTTCCATCAGCTGGCGGCCGATTTCGGTGGAGCCGGTGAAGGACAGCTTGCGCACCAGGGAGTTGCCGGTCAGTTCGGAGCCGACTTCGCCAGCGCTGCCGGTGATCACGCTCAGCACGCCAGCCGGGATGCCGGCGCGGGTGGCCAGTTCGACCAGGGCCAGGGCCGAGTATGGGGTCTGCGAAGCAGGCTTGAGCACCATGGTGCAACCGGCAGCCAGGGCCGGGCCGGCTTTACGGGTGATCATCGCGGCCGGGAAGTTCCAGGGGGTGATGGCGGCAGTTACGCCGATCGGCTGCTTGATGACGATCAGGCGCTTGTCCGGCTGGTGGCCTGGGATGACATCGCCATAGACGCGCTTGGCTTCTTCGGCGAACCACTCGATGAACGAAGCGGCGTAGGCGATCTCGCCCTTGGCTTCGGCCAGCGGCTTGCCTTGCTCGGTGGTCATCAGGCGGGCCAGGTCGTCCTGGTGCTCGATCATCAGCTCGAACCAGCGACGCAGCTTGCCAGCACGCTCTTTGGCGGTCAGTGCACGCCAGGCCGGCAGGGCCTTGTCGGCCGCTTCGATGGCGCGGCGGGTTTCGGCGGCGCCCATCTTCGGCACCGTACCGATGACTTCACCGGTGGCCGGGTTGGTCACCTTGATGGTCTGACCGTTGTCCGCATCCAGCCACTCACCGTTGATGAAGGCTTGCTGGCGGAACAACTGAGCGTCTTTGAGCTGCATGTCGGCTTCCCTTTACTGCGAATTATTGATTGTTGAAAAGGCGCCACCAAAAGGCGGCGGCCGTCAGGAATTCGTGCACCAGGGTGTTCGACGCCTGGGTGCCGAGCGTTTGAAATCTCAAACGGAATGCTAAGCGGCTGCTGGGGGGTTGGACAATAGGCTGTTCGAAAAAAAGAACGAATGGTTGAACACCCCGTCTGAAATCCCCGCTTCGGCCGTTCGCGGGCGAGCCCGAGCCACAGGCTCAGCGAGCACTGAGCCTGTGCGATGAAAGGGCAGGAGGAGGTTAGACGAAGATGCACACGCAATGATGAAGGGAGGACCGACGGCCCTCCCGGCAGGAACCACTCAGAACGCTTTTTCCAGGTCGATCACCAACGCGCGATACCCCACGCTCCCCGGCTGGCGGCTGTGCACCTTGAGTTCCACCAGCACCTCCTGGGTCCCCCGGCGCACCTCGTTGAGCACCGTGGTGGTCAGCTTCTGCGGGGTCAGGAAGTTCACCGACGCGCTGTAGATGAACTGGGTATCGGTGTCGGCGCGATAGGCCACCACCGAGGTGATCGGGCTGTACCACTCATCGCCCCGCTCCTTGCCGTACTGCCACAGCTGTTCGACCGTGCCCTTGGCCTCGTCGACCTTGTACTCCACCGCGCGGCTGTAGTTGCCGGCAAGTTTGGTCGGCTCGAAGTCACGCCCCCAGCCATTGTCGAACACGCTCAGCGTGCCACGTCCGGTCAGCCAGGCGGTGTGCTGGGTCCAGGACCACTCGAAATCATCGCCCAGCGGCTTGAGCACCTTGTCCTGCAGGCGCGCCGGCCAGCCCTGGGGCGCAGCGAGGATCCACTTCACCTGCTTGTCGCGACCGATTTTCACCACCCCTTGATGGCGTGCTGAAACGATGATGCTGTCGTCATCGGCGTCGTAGTCGATGGCATTGACATGGGCCCAGTTGCGCCCGGTGCCCACGCCAGGCGTATCGCCGAACGGCAGGTCGCCCTCGGCCAGCTCGTTGGCCAGGCGATCGTCCTGCTTGCGCACCCCGGCTGGCAGCTGGATCGCGGCCTTGCCCAGGGTTTCCAGCAACTCGCCACGGTATGGGTCGAGGATCTGGTTGAGATCCCAGAAGTCCAGCACGTCACCCGCCTCGTTGAGCTCGATGATGTGGTCTCGGATCGAGCGCACGCGCTTGCCATCCGGCCGTCGGTAATCGCTGGTGCCGACCCGCAGCAGGTAGGTGCCGTTGGCCGTCTCGCGGATCTCATGGGAAAAATCGGCGAACTTGTCCGGCAGGTTGCGCTGCCAGATGCGCCGGCCCAGCAGGTCGAACTTGGAGTAGGTCTGGCCCTGGCCCCAGATCAGCTTGCCGTCGCGGGTCTGGTGGAAGCCCATGGTGCCACCCAGGCCGTCGCGGCGGTTGGAGTCGTGGATCTGCTCGATGTCCAAATACCAGCGCACATCGCCATTGCTGTCGGCGATCCAGTTGTTGCCCACTGAATCCCACTCGGCAGCGCCCCCCAGGCCGTTCCACTTGAAGGCGCGACCACCGGGAATGTCGGCCAGCAGGTGGTTGAACAGGTACAGGCGCTTTTCGAAGCCCGGTGCGACCTTGATCGGCTCGACCTCCGGCAGCGCCGCCGTCTGCTTCGCCACCACCGGCAGGCGCACCGCCGGGGCGTAGATTTCGTAACGCTCGCGGATACGCTCGCCGTCGAGCTTGTAGCTCACCTCCACCTGGTTGACGTGGTCGGGATACAAGCCGAACACTGGGATGCCGCCGTAGGTCCACAACGATCGGTCCGACACCTCGTAGGCAATCTCGACACCCCGCTCGCCGCGCCCCAGCACCCGCACATGGGCGGCGCTCAGGTTACGGCCACCGTCGCGGATGACAGCGGTCAGCGGCGCCAGGCGGTAGGGATTGACCACCACGTCGCCGAGCAGGGCTTCGTTGTGGTCGGGCACCCGGGCAGTGACGCAGGCGCCCTCGGGCAGGTCGTGGGGCTGGGTCTTGGCATTCATGGCATCGCTCCTTTGCTCAGAAGTCGTAACGGGCGGTAGCGCCCACGGTACGCGGGGTCCCCAGCACGCCGGCATAGCCGCCGTTGGCCGAGTTCCACAGGCTGGTGAAGTAGGTCTTGTCGCCGGCGTTCTTCACCCACAGCGACAGGTCGAGCACGCCGTCACCCTGGTCAAGGCGCACGCCGGTGGACAGGTTGACGATGGCGTAGCTGGGGATCTGCCCGTACTCGGAGTCGTCGATGGTGCCCACCGCCCTGGAGCGGAAGGCGTAGCTGGCGGTGACGTAGGGCTCGATGTGATCGGTGAGCTGCCACTTGTACTGGCCGTTGAGGTTGGCGATGTACTTGGAGGCCCCGACCACCTGGTGGCCGGACAGATCGCAGGTGGCAGCGGCGTTGGCCAGGCTCACCTCAGGCGGGCACGGAGCGTCGTCGTACTCGGTGTAGCGCACGTCGTTCCAAGAGCCGTTGAAGTTCAGGGTCAGGCCGCGGACCGGCAGCGCCGTGGCCTCGAACTCCAGACCGCGCGAGCGCACGTTGCCGGCGTTGGCCAGGTACTGCACCCGGTTGACCTGGTCATAGACGTTGGCCTGGTAGCCATGCACTTCGGTCCAGAACAGGTTGGTGTTGAGTTGCAGGCGATCGTCGAACAGCGTGCTCTTGATCCCGAGCTCGGCGTTATTGGCCCGTTCGGTGCCCACCAGCAGCGAATCGGTGCCCAGCCGGGGCGCCGCGCCCACGGTGAGGTTGATGCCACCAGACTTCTCGCCGTGGGTCAGGCTGGCGTAGCCGAGCAACTGGTCGGTGAAGCGGTAGCTCAGGCTGAGCAGGCCCGAGGGCGAAAAACTGTATTGGCTCAGATCACCCGAGTCGTAGGCGCCCACCCGGCCCTGGCGCGCCGCCGCTGCCGCACCGGTCACCGCAGCGCCGCCAACTGGCGCATCGCGGGTCACCCAGGCGTTCTTCTCTTCATACGTGCCGCGCACCCCGGCGGTGAAGTCCAGGCGCTCGGTGAGGTGCCAGGTGGCCTGGCCGAACAGCGCGTAGCTGTCAGTGTCGATGTGGCCGTTACCGATGGTGGTGACGTTGGCCAGTGCACCGGCTGGGGTCTGGTTCCAGATGTCGGCCTGGGCGCCGTAATAGGTGAACGATTTGTTGTCCAGGTCCTGCTTGAAGTAGTAGGCACCCAGCACATAGTCGAAGAAGCCTCCGGTAGGCGAGGCCAGGCGGATTTCCTGGGAATACTGCTTGTCGCGCACCGATACGCCGGCGCTGCTGAACACCGGCACGTTCAGGCCGTCGTCGTTGCGCGGGGTGAAATCCCACCAGCGGTAGGCGCTGATCGAGGTGAGCGTGAAGTCGTTGGGCAAGGTCCAGTTGGCCTCGACCGAAGTGCCGCCCTGGAACACCGTTACCTGCTGGTCAGCGTCGAAGTTGACCTTGCGGTCCTTGCCCGACACCAGCGTGGCGCCGGCCTGGGCAGCCAGGCTTTCGTAGCGGTTCACGCCATTGATGGTCGGCCCGGTGCTGTACAGGCTGAGGATGCCGTTATCGGAATCCTCTTCGTTGTATTCACCGATCCAGCGCAGGTTGAAGTTGTCGTCAGGCTTGAACAGCAACTGGGTACGGAACCCCTGGCGCTTGCCGCCATTGAGGTCATGCCCGTTGTAGACGTTCTTCACATAGCCGTCGTCTTCGGTGTGGTACGCGCTGATGCGCCCGGCCAGGGTCTCGGTAAGTGGCCCGGAGAAGCTGCCCTGGGTCTGCCAGTAGCCGTCCTCGCCCAACGAGGATTGCACGCTGCCTTCGGTATGGAAGGTAGGTTTGCGGGTGGTGATGTTCAGCACACCGGCGGTGGTGTTCTTGCCGAACAGCGTGCCCTGCGGCCCGCGCAGCACTTCAAGCTGCTCGACATCGAGCAGGTCGAACACGGCCATGCCCGGACGCCCGAGGTAGACGTTGTCCAGATAGATGCCAACGCTGCCCTCGAGGCCATCGCTGGCCGGGTTGTTGCCCAGCCCGCGGATCGAGATGCTCGACTGGCGCGCATGCACATACGCGACGTTGGTGCTGGGCACCAACTGCTGCAGGTCCTGGACCCTGTAGATCCGCTGGGTTTCCAGGGTTTCGCTGTCGAGCACGCTGATCGGCGTAGGCACGCTCTGTGCGGTCTCTTCACGGCGCCGGGCATTGACCGTGACCGTAACGAGCTTGGCGGCCTGTTGCTCGACGCCGGGGCCGGCAGGCTCTTCGGCAAGACTGTTGCCGGCAGCGGCCAGCAACACGCCAGCGGCCAAGGGTTGAAGGGCAAACAACGACGCACGCGTCGGCCAGCGGAATGTTCCGGACATGCAAATGCTCCTTGAGGCATTGACCCTGGCGAGCATTTCCGTTGGCGGAACCGAATCGCGGTTGGCGGGGATTTATTCTTTTAAGGTATATAAATATTTGTATTTCATATTTTGTGGAATAAGTGACTCCCTTTATAAAAGCCCTAACCCTTCCCGGCAATTGCATTCGACCGAAAGTTTCCATGTAGAAAATGCATATCGACCTGCGCCAGCTCCGCCACTACATCGCCCTCATCGAACACCGCAGCTTCGTTGCCGCGGCGGCGGCGGTGAACCTCTCGCAATCGGCCTTCAGCCGCAGCATCCAGACGTTGGAACACAACGTCGGCTGCCGCCTGGTAGACCGCGCCAGCAAGGAGCTGGCGCCGACTCGCCAGGGCTTGCTGGTGCTGGAACACTCCCGCCGCCTGGTGCATGGGGCGCATAACCTGGTCAACGAGATCAACCAGTTCAACGGCGCTACCACCGGCGTGGTGCGCTTCGGTTCCGGTCCCGCCCCGGCCGGTGGCCTGGTGCCACGGGCGGTGGCGCGCTTCGTCGCCGAGTACCCGTCAGCGCGCACGTGCTTTCAGGTGGATCACTGGCAAGCCCTGAACCGCAAGCTGATTGCCGAGGAAATCGAGTTCTTCGTCGCCGACACCCGTCAGTTCGAAGCCGACCCGGACTACCAGGTGATCAAGCTCACGCCCCAGCGCTGGCACTTCTGCTGCCGCGCCGGGCATCCGCTGACCGAGCGCGCCGAGGTGCAGGCGAGGGATCTGTTCGACTATCCGCTGGCCACGACTTTCCGCCCGCCGAACATCCGCAAGATTCTCAGCGACCTGAGCGGCCGTCAGGACTTCCTGCCGAGCGTGGAGTGCGAGCATGGCTATGCGTTGCTGAACGTAGTGCTGCATTCGGACACCATCGGCATCGCCTGCAGTGCCAACCTGCGGCCTTACCAGATGGAGCGGGGGCTGGTGGCGCTGAAGCTTGCGGACCTGGCGCCGGAGCAGGAAGAGGCGTTCTACACCCGCTACGGGGTGGTGAGCCGGGTGGGGTATGGGCTGTCGCCGCTGGCGCAAGGGCTGGTGCGGCAGTTGCTGGCCTGTGACGCCGAACACTGACACTCGCGGTTGGACTGTGGGAGCGGGCAAGCCCGCTCCCATGGATCGACATCAGCCTTTGCGCGTGGTCCGGCTCAGCTGCCCATCGACCCCCACCGGCACTTCGCCGGCCAGGGTCACCCGGCGTACCACCCGTGGCTGGGTACCGTAGTCGTCCACCGCGTAATGCTGGGTCGCGCGGTTGTCCCAGATCGCCACGTCACCGGCCTGCCAGCGCCAGCGCACGGTGTTCTCCAAGCGCGTCACATGCCCCTGCAGCACACTGAACAGGTGCTGCGAATCGGCCACTGAATAACCCTTGATGCGTTTGACGAAATGCCCCAGCTGCAACACCCGCTCGCCACTGATCGGGTGCACCCGCACCACCGGGTGCTCGGTTTCGTACACCGTCGAGGTGAACACTTTGCGATAGCGCTCAAGCTTGGCTGGGTCTACGTCGGGCTTGACGCTGGCGTAGTCGTACTCGTTGCTGTGCACCGCCCACAGCTGGTCGGCCAACGCGCGCAGCGCCTCGGGCAGCTCCTGGTAGGCGCTGGCGGTGTTGGCCCACACCGTGTCGCCGCCCGAGGCCGGAGCCACCACGCTGCGCAGGATCGAGGCCTTGGGGTAGGCGTCGACGAACGTCACGTCGGTGTGCCAGGAGTTGGCCCGCTGGCCTTCGGCGCCATCGAGTTGCAGCAGGTAGCTGGTGCCGTCGACCACCGGCACGGTGGGGTGGGCGATGGGCTCGCCGAGCCGTTGGGCGAAGGCTTCCTGGCCGACGTCGTCCAGGTGGGCCTGGCCACGGAAGAAGATCACCTTGTGCTTGACCAGCGCGGCCTGGATGGCGTCGATGGTCGCTGGATCGAGGTCGGCGGACAATTTCACCCCACGGATCTCGGCGCCGATGCGCCCGGCAATCGGGTGGATGTCCAGTTCCAGGGTTTGCGGCGCGGTGGCCAGTGCAGCGTTGCTCATGGTCGTGCTCCTCACGGTTGTTGTCGGGTCAGCGGCCGGCCTGGACGGCCTGTTCCTGGTGCAGGGCGGCATCCAGGAAACGCGGCTCGATCCAGTCGGCCACTTGGAAGCTGCGGCGAATCAGGCGCTCCTTGGCAGCCAGGTCCACGCCTTGCTGCAACTGGGCGACGAAGCCGGCATCCAGGCGTGGGTCGAAGTAGTTGGCCAGGTCTTCCTTGGCCAGGTCGTCGCTGAGGATGCTGCGCGGCCAGTTGGCGTTGTTCGCCACCAGTTCCACGAAGGCTTCGCGGTTGTGTTCATCGCGCAGCCAGTCGGTAGCCTTCTGCTGGGCGTTGACCAGGCGCTGGACCAGGTCGGGGTGCTGGCGGATGAACGCCCCGGTGCCCAGCAACACCGCCTGGGTGCTGCCGGCGCCCTTGAGGTCGCGGGAGTTGACCGGCAGTTCCACCAGCCCACGCTCGCGCAGCGACAGCAGGTTGGAGAGGCCCCAGGCGGCGTCGATCTGCTTGGCCGCCAGTGCGGCGTTGGAGGCGTTGAAGTCGAGGTTGATGACCTTCAGGTCGCGCTCGGACAGCCCTTGGCTGGCCAACGCACTGGCGAACGACAGCTGGTTGGCGGTGCCACGGAATACCGCCACGCGTTTGCCCTTGAGGTCTTGCAGACTGTGGATGCCGGAGCCCGGCACCACGCCCAGGTAGCTCTTGACGTTGCGCACCCCGGCAGACAGCACGCGGGTGTCGAGGCCGTTGGCCTTGCCGACGATGGCCGCCAGGTCGCCCAGGTAGGCGAAGTCGGCCTGACCATTGGCCAGCGCCTCGTTGACCACGGGACCGGCGCCCTTGAAGAACAGCCAGTCGATGTGGATACCGTCCTTGGCGAACTCTTTTTCCAGCAGCTGCTGGTCACGCAGCACGTCGACCACACCAGCGGCGCTGTGCTTGCTGCCGGCGCTCAGGTCAGGCACGGCGATGCGGATGCGCTCGGGCTTGGCCAACTCGGCCGCCTGGGCATTGAGCACCAATGCGCCGAGCAGGCCGAGGGCGGTGAACAAGTGGCGTATCGGGGGATTCATGGCAAGGCTCCTTGGCAGGCTGCCACCGGCGATGGCCGGCGCGTTGGCCAGAAGCTAGGCAGGTCGGGTTAGAACCTACAAAGATCAAAAACTCATTTTTCAGTAACCGAATGACATAAATCAGGCGGCGCGCGGGCCTGCGGACGGCTTGCATAACGCGCATGGAAAATATGAGGAAAACGCAATGAAACGGGCTTTGCGCAGGCGCCAGACCCATGCTCTTATCCCTCGATAACCACTATCGCGATTTTTTAATTCCATAAGCGAATAAGCATGCAACCGGTGGCAGTGCCGAGGCGATGCACAGGACCGGGAGGTCAGGATGAGTGAAACAGCGGATGTCACCCGGCAATCTCACTGGCGCCCCAGCGCGAGGTACGCTCGCGCCCACGCACTCCCTTGGCTGGTGCCGTCGTTGGTACTGGCCCTGTGGGTGGTCGCCAGCCGCGAGCACTGGATGAGCGAGCAGATCCTGCCGGCGCCTGCGCTGGTGTGGCAGAGCGCGCTGGAGTTTGGCGCAGGCGAGATCTGGGGGCACCTGTGGATAAGTGTGCAGCGCTTGCTGTGGGGGCTGTTGGCGGGTATTGCCAGCGGCCTCGTGCTCGGCACTTGGCTGGGCGGCTCACGGCGCGCGCAAACCTGGGTGCTGCCCAGCTTCGTGGCCCTGGCGCAGATCCCTACCCTGGCCTGGATTCCGTTGTTCATGCTGTTCTTCGGCATTGGCGAACTGCTCAAGCTGGTCGTGCTGGTCAAAGCCATCGTGGTGCCGGTCACGCTGCACACCTTGGTCGGCGTACGTGATGCCCAACCCAAGTTGCGTGAAGCCGCCGCCACCCTGCGCTTGCCAGCACACCTGCTGTTCTGGCGCCTGCTGCTGCCAGCCGCCCTGCCCGCCTTCCTGGCCGGCGTGCGCCTGGCCCTGGCTGCCGGCTGGACGTCACTGCTGGCGGTGGAGCTGCTGGCCTCCAGCGAAGGCATCGGCTACCTGATGGTGTGGGGGCGACAGCTGTTCATGCTCGACCTGGTGTTCCTGTGCATCCTGCTGATCGGCCTGGTCGGCGCACTGATGGACCGCGGTTTCAGCCGCTTGGAACGCAGCTTGCTGTACTGGCCGCAACCGCCCACCGGCGAGCAGCGTCGCGGCGAGGTGCCGCGCGGCTGGCAGAGCCTGTTGCTGCCAGCGGTGTTGCTGGTGCTGTGGCAGGCAGCCAACAGCCTTGGCTGGGTCGACGCCAACATCCTCAGCTCGCCGCTGGACGTGCTGCGCAGCCTGATCGCCGGCGTTCAGGACGGTTCGCTGCCCGACGCCCTGCGCCTGAGCCTGCAACGCACGCTGTCTGGCCTGCTACTGGGTGGCGGCGCAGGCTTCGCCGCCGGCTTGCTGCTGGGGCTGTCGCACACCGCTGAACGCGCATTCGGCCCAAGCCTGTCGGCGCTGCGCCAAGTGGCGCTGTTCGCCTGGGTGCCGTTGCTCACGGCCTGGTTCGGGCTGGGAGAAGGCGCCAAGCTGGTCTTCGTCGCCCTGGCGGCGTTCTTCCCACTGTTCATCGCGACCCAACGCGGCGTCGCCAGCCTGTCGCCGCAACTGGGCGAAGCTGCCCGGGCACTGCGCCTGAACCTGCCGCAGCGCCTGCGCCTGCTGGTATTGCCAGGCGCCGCGCCCGGCGTTTTCGCAGGCCTGCGCTTGTCGCTGATCTACGCCTGGCTCGGCACCATCGGCGCCGAATACTTCATGCCGTCGGACGGCGGCATCGCCAGTCTGATGATCGGCGCCCAGCAATTGTTCCGCATGGACCAGGTGATGGCCGCGATGGTCCTGATCGGCCTGGTCGGCGCCCTGCTCGGCCACCTCGGCCACCGCCTCGAATCGCGCGCTACGCGCTGGAGATCCGCATGAATGCCTTTATCACCCCGGCCCTGCACGCGGCCAACCAAGCCGATGCCACGCCACCGCTGGTGAGCTTCGAGCAGGTCAGCAAGACCTTCAGCGTCGACGGCCAGCCGTTCGAGGCGATACGCAACTTCGACCTGTCGATCAACCCCGGTGAGTTCATCGCCATCGTTGGCGCCTCGGGCTGTGGCAAATCCACCCTGCTGCGCCTGCTGGTGGGGCTGGACAATGACTACAGCGGCCAGATCCGTATCGATGGCCAACCGGTGCACGGCATTGGCGGCGAACGTGGCATCGTGTTCCAGGAGCATCGGCTGTTCCCGTGGCTGACAGTGGAACAGAACATTGCCCTGGGCCTGGTGAACGAAAAACTCACCCAGGGCGAGCGTGCCCGTCGGGTGCACGAATTCGTGCAACTGGTGGGGCTGGTGGGGTTCGAGACGGCCTACCCGCACCAGTTGTCCGGCGGTATGGCCCAGCGCGTGGCGATCGCTCGCGGGTTGGTTGCCAGCCCGCGCATCCTGCTGTTGGATGAGCCCTTCGGTGCACTGGATGCCCTCACGCGCCAGCAGTTGCAGGATGAGCTGCTGGCCATTCGCGAGCGCTCGGGGGTAACCATCCTGCTGGTGACCCATGATGCCGAAGAGGCCACCTACCTGGCCGACCGAGTCGTGGTACTGGAGCCTCGGCCCGGGCGGATCAAGGCGGTCGTAGAGATCGAGTTGCCGCACCCGCGCCAGCGCACCGGGGTGGCCTTGCATGGTTTGCGGGAGAAGGTGCTGCACCAGATCACCGGGGATGGCGGGTATCTGCGGCCGGCGCTGCAACGGGTGGAAGGATTGCGACCGGAGTTGATCGCACTGTGAAGCCCCGTCAGGGGCTTCAGCCCAGCTCGCGCAAGTAGCTCCAGGGGTAGATGCCGCGTTCATGTCCATCGCTGAACACCAGTTGCACGCCATACCCCTGGGCCTCGATCCGCTCCACCCGCACATCGTCGCGAACCAGTGAAATCGCCCCCTTCAAACGCCCCGCCCGGCACTGCGAGCACGGGCAGGCACCGCGCAGGCGGGCATGGCTGATGACCTGCTCGACCTCGCCCCAGCACACCCGCAACTCGCCTGCCTCGCGCCGATTGCGCAGCGCGCAGGGGGCGTTCATCAGACCACCCCCTGCAACTGCGCCAAGGCGATGCGCACAGCCTTGCGCACCTCTGGGTCGCTGTCGCCTTCGGCAGCCTGCAAGACCGGCAGCGCGCGCGCCTGACCCAGTTCGCCCAAGGCCAGCGCGGCCTCCTTGCGCAGGTTGGCGATGGCATGCCCGAGCAGTTCGGCCAAGCCATCGAGGGCGCCAGCGAAGCGCAAGCGCCCCAGGGCGCGGGCGGCACGCAGGCGCACTTGCCAGTAAGCGTCGGCCAGGGCCGCGACCAACGCCGGTCCGGCCTCGGCATGGCCGACCTTGCCCAGCGTGGTGGCCGCTTCCTCGCGCACCTGCCAGGCCGGGTCAGCCAGCGCACCGATCAACGCCGGCAGCACACTGGCATCGCGCGCCAGGCCCAATGCACCAATGGCGGCGCGGCGGACCTCGGTGTCCGGCTCATCGGCGGCGAGCTGCGCCAGGGCGGGCAGCGCCGGTTCATGCTTGAGCCAACCCAGGATGCCCACCGCCTCGCGGCGCACGCCGGCATCGATGTCAGCCAGCGCCCGTAGCGCGGGCCCAGCAGCGTCCGCCAGGCGCAGCTCGCGCAGGGCGCGCAGGGCACTGGCGCGCACGAACGCCTCGTTGTGGGTGGCCCAGGGCAGGATCAACTGCCCGGCATCTTGCGTCTTCAGCTCGCTCAAGCTCTGCGCCGCCGCCAGGCGCACCGGCTCGGCGGGATCGGCCAAGGCGGCGCACAGGCCTTGCACCACTTCGGACTCCTCCCAGGCTTCGAGCAGGCGCGCGGCCTCGGCACGCACCTCGGCGGCGCCATCGACCAGCAGCGCGTCGGTCAACCACGGCAGGCCGTCCGGGTCTTCCAGGTCGGCCAGTTCGATCAGGGCGATGCGGCGCACACCGGCGTCGCTGTCGTTCAGGCGCGGCAACAGCTCGAGGATATCGGGGTTGTCGGTGATTCGTTCGGTCATAGCGCAATCCGCAGCGGAGGATGGTCGACGTCGGGCAGGCCCAACGGTGTCAGGCGCGGCAATTCGCGGCCTTCTTCGTGGCGCAGTAGCGCCAGGCAATGGCGTTTGAGATGGGTGAATTCGGGGCTGGTCAACAGGCTCGCGCGGCGCGGGCGGGCGAAGTCCAGGCGCAGGTCTTCGATGAAGCGCCCAGGGCGCGGGCTCATCACCAGGATGCGGTCAGCGAGGAACAGCGCCTCGTCGATGTCGTGGGTGACGAACACCACGGTGGTACGAATGCGGCCCCAGATATCCAGCAGCAGTTCCTGCATGCGTGCGCGGGTCTGCGCATCCAGGGCGCCGAAGGGCTCGTCCATCAGCAGCAGCCGCGGCCGATTGATCAGTACCCGGGCAATCTCGGCGCGTTGCTGCATGCCGCCAGACAGCTGGCTGGGCCAGCGCTCGGCGAAGTCGCCCAGGCCTACCAGTTGCAGCATCTCGGCAGCCTTGCGCTGGCGTTCGGCCTTGCCCTGCCCCTGCATCTTCAGGCCAAAGGCGACGTTGTCCAGCACACTGCGCCAGGGCAACAGGGTGTGGTGCTGGAACACCATGCCGCGCTGCGGCGAAGGGCCGGTGATCGCCTGGCCGTCGACCCGCAACTGCCCGCTGGCAGGCGTGAGATGCCCGGCCAGGGCGCCGAGCAGGGTCGACTTGCCACAGCCGGACGGCCCGAGGATGCACACGAACTCGCCGGGGGCGATGGAAAAATCCAGCGCCTGCACCGCTTCGAACGCTTCGCTTGCATGGCCCAGCCGAATCGACAGCCCCTGCGCCTCGATGCGCCCAGGGACGGCTTGATGAATGCTCATCACACGCCCCTCCGCGCTCGATACCAAGGTGTGGCCAGCGCGCCCAGGCGCTTGACCAGCGCGCTGCTGCCCATGCCCAGCAGGCCGATCAGCAACATGCCGACAATGATGTCGGGATAGTTCTGCAAGGTGTAGGACTCCCAGGTGTAGTAACCGATGCCGAACTGCCCGGCGATCATCTCGGCGGTGACCAGGCAGAACCACGAGGTGCCCATGCCGATCGACAACCCCGTGACGATGCTCGGCAACGCGCCGGGCAACACCACCTCGCGCAGGATCGCCCCGCGCCCGGCGCCCAGGCTGCGTGCCGAGGCCACCAGGCGCGGGTCGACCGCCTCGGCGCCATGCACGGTGTTGAGCAGGATCGGGAACAATGCGCCGGTGAAGGTGATGAACACCATCGACAACTCCGAGGACGGGAACATCAGGATCGCCAAGGGGATCCACGCCACTGCCGGGATCGGCCGCAGCACTTCCAGCGGCGGCAGCAGGGTGTCTTCCAGCCAGCGCGAGCGGCCGATCGCCAGGCCCAGCGACACGCCCAGCAGCGCCGCCACGCCGTAGCCGGCGAACACCCGCGCCAGGCTGCTGCCCAGGTGCGCCAGCAGCGCGTTGGAAGTGAGTAGTTGCCAGGCAGCGTCGAGCACCGCAGCGGGGGTGGGCACGTAGGTGAAGGTGAACAGCAGCAGGTCGAGCTTGTGCTGGGCGGCCAACTGCCAGAACAGCAGGCAAGCCAGCAGCGAAGCCAGGCGCAGCGGCCAGCGGGTCAGGTCGCGGGTCATGGCGGTGGGCTCCGGTCAGCGCTGGGCGAGCAGCTTCTGGTTGGCGTGGACGAAGTCCAGCGCCTCGCCGCCATGGGCCTTGGCGTACTGCTCGGCCTGATCCTTGAGCAGGAAGGCGGCCAGTTCACCCTTGCCGTTGCGCACGAACCAGGCTTGGTTGGCCAACAGCTTGATGCCGCTGTCGGCAGCCTGGGCGTAGATCGCACGGATGTCCTTGCCCTCCTGCTCCAGCTGGGCCAAGGCACCGAGCGCAGCTTCAGGCGAGGCGTAGTGGCGCACCTTGTCCTCGCCGCGCACCCAGATCTGCGCCAGGCGGCTGAAGTCGGTGATCGGCTTGCCGGTCAGCGCATCGCTGGCCTTCAGTGGCAGCGGCGCGTAGTCCTTCAGGGCCTTGTCGTAGTCCTGACCGGCCTGCTTGAAGGCCGCGCGGATGTACTGGTCGTCGATGAACTGCTGGGTATCCAGGCCACGGTCGGTCTTCTTCAACAGCTTGAGGGTGTCGATCGAAGTCGCCACGGCCTGGCGGTACTCGGGCTTCCAGGTGAGGTCGCGGGTCTGCAAGCCGAGGGGGCCGTGGAACAGGTAGTTCACCTCGGCTTCGACACCGGTGACCTTTTCGATCAGCTCGCTGTACTTTTCGGGTTCGGCGGCAATCAGGCGATCGGCCTCCAGGCTCGCACGCAGGTAGGCGGTGACCACCTCGGGGTACTTCTTGGCGTAGTCGGCATCCACCAGCGCACCATGGAAGGTCGGCGCATTGGCCTGGGCGCCGTCATAGATCTTGCGGGCGAAGCCACGGTTGGGGAACAGCTCGGCGAACGGCACGAAGTCGGCGTGGGCCTCGATGCGGTTGCTGCGCAGCGCGGAACCAGCAATCTCCGGGGCCTGGGCGATGATCCTGACATCCTTCTGCGGGTCCCAGCCCTGCGCGGCGACCGCACGCAGCAGCATGCCGTGGGCGGTGGAGGCGAACGGCACGGAGATGGTCTTGCCCTTTAGCTCGGCCAGCGACTGCACGCTGGAGGCCGCTGGCACCACGATACCGTTGCCACTGCCGTGCACGCTGCCCGACAGTACGCTGATGAACAGGCTGCGCTTGCCGGCATCGAGGTGGGCGACACCATTGAACGAGCCTGGGAAGTCGGCCATGGCGCCGAAGTCGAGCTTGCCGGCGACCATCTCGTTGGTCAGCGGCGCGCCGCTGGTGAAGTTCTTCCACTCGACTTGGTACTGCGCATCCTTGTACTTGCCGTCGTGGGGCAGGTACTTGTCGAGCAGGCCCAGCTCGCGAATCAGCAGGCCGCCGGTGGCGCAGTTGATGGTGGTGTCCTGGGTGCCGATGGCGATGCGGATGGTTTCGGCGCTGGCGTTCAGGCCAGTGATTGCCAGCGCAAGGCCGGCCACGGTTGCTACAAGGCGCATGGGTATATCCCCTCGAATCGTTTTAGGTATTTGAGTCGTCTCCGCCGCCCGGTCGGGTGGTGGGAAACGAGGGGCATTGCAGGTGGGCGTCCGGTGGTTCGGCCGGATGGCGGGTGTTTCGGGGTCAGCGCAGCAGGTACGGGATGTCGACCTTCACGGCGCCGGTGGGGCAGTCTTTTTCGCAGGGCATGCAGTACCAGCACTCGTCGAAGGCCATGTAGGCCTTCTGCGTGGTCGGGTTGATGGCCAGCAGGTCCATGGGGCAGACCTCGACGCAGACGGTGCAGCCCTTTTCGGCGATGCACTTGTCTTCGTCGATGGTGACCGGAGCGCTGCTGCGAAAGAAGATTTCCTGGGGTTGGTAGGCCATTTCACGGGGTCCTTGGGGCCTTTGGCCCTCGTTCTTCGGTGAACTCACATAACCTGTGGGAGCGGGCTTGCCGGAGTGCCGGACCACCGCGAACACCGGCAAAGCCGGTGCCATACACCGCGTTGCCTGCTTCGCGGGCAAGTCGGGGCGCCGAACCGCAGCTCCCACAGGATTCGGCGTTGCCTATGCCGCGTCGGCTTTCACTCGCAGCCGGTCATACGCGGTCTGTTCTTCGGCATCCAGGGCGATCAGGTACGGCTCGACCGACTTCTTGAAACTGGTCATCGCACCGCCCTCGCCCTTTTTCAGATGGCAATGCACGAACCACTCGTCATCGTTGCGCTCGGGGAAGTCGACGCGGTGGTGGTACAGCCCCCAGCGGCTCTCCTCGCGAAACAGCGAAGCCCGCGCGGCCATTTCGGCGCAATCGCGGATCACCGCGACCTCCATCGCACGCATCAACTCATGCGGGTTGTTGGCCTTCATCTGCGCAAGGTCGCGCTCGATCTCGGCGAAGCGCGCCAGGCCGATCTCCATCTTCTTGGTCACCTTGGGCGGTTGCAGGTAGTCGTTGACCATGCGCCGCAGCTTGTACTCGACCTGCGCAGGCGGCAGCCCGTGCTCGCGCTGCAACGGGGCGAACACCCGCGCCTGCTCACGCTCGACCTGCCCGGCGTCGACCTCGGCATGCTCGCGCCCGGCCACGTACCGTGCGGCGTTGACCCCGGCAAACCAGCCGTAGGTGAAGGCCCCGAGCATGTAGTTGTGCGGCACCGCAGCCATGTCGCCGGCGGCATACAGGCCCTTGACGCTGGTTTCGGCCTTTTCGTTGACCCACACCCCCGAGGCCGAATGCCCCGAGCAGAAGCCAATCTCGGAGATGTGCATCTCGACCATGTGCTGGCGGTAGTCGGTGCCGCGCCCAGCGTGGAACTGGCCACGACTGGGGCGCTCGTTGCTGTGCAGGATCTCTTCGATGTTCTGGATGGTTTCCTCGGCCAGGTGGTCGAGCTTGAGGAACACCGGGCCGTTGCCGCCTTCGAGCTCCTGGTGGAACTCCCACATCATCTGCCCGCTCCAGTAGTCGCACTCGATGAAGCGCTCGCCCTTGCTGTTGGCGGTGTAGCCGCCCAGGGGGCCGGTGACGTAGGCGCAGGCCGGGCCGTTGTAGTCCTTGATCAATGGGTTGATCTGGAAGCACTCAAGGTTCGCCAGCTCCGCACCGGCATGGTAGGCCATGGCATAGCCGTCGCCGGCGTTGGTCGGGTTCTCGTAGGTGCCCATCAGGTAGCCCGACGACGGCAAGCCCAAGCGGCCAGCGGCGCCGCAGGCAAGGATCACTGCCTTGGCGCGGATCACCCGGAACTCGCCGCTGCGGCAATCGAAGCCGAGCACACCAGCCGCGGCGCCTTGGGCATCGAGCAACACACGGGTGCAGACCATGCGGTTGCTGATCTCGACCCGGGCACGCTTGAGCTGGCGGTACAGCACCTTCTTGATGTCGTGGCCCTCAGGCATCGGCAGCACGTAGGCGCCCATGTGGTGGACCTTCTTAACCGCGTAGTCGCCGGTCTCGTCCTTCTCGAACTTCACGCCCCAGCGGTCGAGCTGCTCGATGGTCTCGAAGCTCTTGCTGGCGTAGGCGTACACGGCGGCCTGGTTGACGATGCCGTCATTGGCCACGGTGATTTCCTTGGTGTACTGCTCGGGCGTGGCGTGGCCGGGAATGATCGCGTTGTTCAGGCCATCCATGCCCATGCTGATGGCGCCGCTGCGCTTGACGTTGGCTTTGTCCAGCAGCAGCACGCGCAGGTTCTTGTCCTGCTCCTTGGCCTTGATTGCGGCCATGGGTCCGGCGGTGCCGCCGCCGATCACCACGATGTCGTAGTCCTGGGTGTGAATGCTCATGCCTTGCTCCCCTTCTGGCGGTCGATGCGCAGGCGGTACTGGAAGGCATCGCCACGGTAGTAGAGGTGTTCGAAGTCCAGCGGCGTGCCGTCGGCGGTGTGGGTCAGGCGTTCGATGCGCATGATCGGCGAGCCCTCCTCCACCGCCAGGGCCTGGGTCAGGTCGCTGTCGGCGAGCACCGCGTCGATGGCAAGGTCGGCATGGCCGAGGGCGATGCCGCAGTCGTTCTCCAGCAACAGGAAGATGTCGCGGGTGACCAGGTCGGCCTTTTCCAGCTTCTCGCCCACGTGGTGGGGCAACCAGGTGATTTCCAGCGAAACCGGCTCGCGATTGATCAAGCGCACCCGGCGAATCTCGGTAACCAGGCTACCCTCTGCAACCTGAAGGCGAGCCGCCACCAGCGGATTGGCCGGCACATGGCGCAGGCTGCGCAGGCGGTTGAGCACTTCGTAGCCCATCTGCGTCATCGACTCGGCCAGGCCCTGCAAGGTGCTGACGTTCTGGAACGCCTTGGGCTTGGCGACGAAGGTGCCCTTGCCATGAATCTTGAAGATCAGCCCCTCCTTCTGCAGGTCGCCCAGCGCCTGGCGCACGGTGATGCGACTGACATCGAAGGCCTTGCCCAGCTCGTTTTCCGAGGGCATGCGGCTGTGCGGCGCGTAGCTGCCGTCGAGGATGCGCTCACGCAGCAGTTCCTTGAGCTGGGTGTAGAGCGGTACGGGAGAAAGGGGGAGCAGTTCGGCCATGGTCATCTTCGCTGTCGGCTGACTTGTTATAACAAGTTGTGACCAGAAGATAACGGGTATGAAGCGCAGGCTGGAAATACCGATATCGCATATCCATAGACCCCAGCGCCGGGCACGGTGGCTGCAACAGCCTGCTTTTGCTGGAAAAAAGGCTACAGATCAAGGCGATGGACGCCACAGGAACAGATGGGTATGATGCGCCCCGTGCACTCGTAGCTCAGCTGGATAGAGTACTGCCCTCCGAAGGCAGGGGTCGTGGGTTCGAATCCCGCCGAGTGCGCCACCTCCCCCTCGTATCACCGCCCTTCAAATGTCTGGATCAAGCGCGTCTGCCGCAGGTTTTTCTACGCCTGTCAGATGGAACGCAAGCGCCACTTTCTCAGCATCGCTGATATAGGCGCGCCACTATATTTTGCGCACAATATAAATTCGCAAACGTTTATTGCGCGATTTCTGATCTTCTGCCGTCAGACGGTTTCCAAACGCCTTTGCGAGCAGCGAGTCACGCGTACCGATGAGGCCTAGCGGTTGCGCAGACTGCCCAGGCACTGCCTAAAAAGGCGCCTCGACCCCTGGCATGTCGGCATGCGCCGCCAGCACCGCCTCAAGAGGCGCCTGTTTGCCACCCAGGGTGCCGTGCACGAGATTGAGCCAGATCACCGACACCGCCACCTGCCCTTTACCAAGCCAGTTACGCTCCAGATTGGCAGCGAGCACCTTCTGGCCCAGGGCGTAGAACGGTTGCGTATCGACGTCTCCCTGCGCCTTGGCCTTGCACAGTTCATAGGCAAAGCGTCGCGGAGATTGAGTGAGGCGTTTGTCAGTCGGAACACCCTGATGCTGCTCATACGCCGAGATACCCTCGGCATAGCGTTGGGCAAGCACGCACAGCGCCAGGTATTCGTCCAGAAACGCGGTCTGCAAACCTGCCTTGCCCCAGTTGGAGAGGGTGGCGGACTTGAGCATCCCATCACAGGCTTGAGCAAAGCGCAGCGTCTGTTGCGCTTCCTGCATCGCCCAGGCACCGAGGCTGCGGTACTTGTGCAGGCGAGCCATATACAGATCGAAATCGCTGCCAAAGTCGTCCTGCCTGGAGATGGCCAGGTCAATTCTGTCCAACAACCCCGGCATGTAAGGCTGGACGAGCTCATAACAGCCAACCAGCCAACCAGAGAAGATGCTGTCCATCAGATGACAGGCGACATTACCCAGCGCCACCCCGTCGTCCGGGTCTTCCTGCAACAGCAGCAAGCTCACTTCCAGCACATGCTTCTTTTTTTGACCATGTCCAAAACAGGCATAGCGTCTAGGCCCTTTTTCATTCACATAAACAAGCAAAAAGGGGACAGATCTCTTATCCAGAATTACGCTTCGCCCTGCCCTGACCTCATAACTCAACTCACAGTCCGAACAAGATCTGCCTCAGCGCATGTTGTTCTTCCATGGTTGAGTCATCAGAAAAAATCTTGTCAGATGTTACAACCTTGAAAAATTTAACGCCCTCATACACTTTAACCCCTTGGCTTTCCAACAATGAAACGCAGGAGCGCTTATCTACACCCACCCGCTCCCAGAAGAGACTACCCAGCCACATCGTGCTGCCAATCGCCTCAATATACCCTTGCCTAAGCACGTTACGACCAGGATTCCCTGACGTATCAATTTCCATTTGATCCAAGGGAGGAGGTAAACCATTCGATTTCATCGGAAGACCGAAAAGCGAGCGACCCGCGCATTCAAACTCTAGAGGGTCTGTGGCGTTCTGCCAAAAATCATAGTCGATATCAGAAGCCCATGCCTGAATAAAACCTTGCACACCGAGAATAGGCCCTAATTCCTCTTGCAACTCAGCATTATCATGACCTTCTAGTTCTTCCAGCACCAAAAAGCAATAACCCATTGCTGGCAGCAGCCCGAATCGGAGCCCATACCCACCTGACACCAAGCCACTAGGCCATGACTTTTTCTTCAGTATTTCCTTTTCAAGTTTCTTGACATCAATCTTGGTTCCCTGCAAAAAAAATTCTACAGGAGAGAAAAGTTTACTTAAAACCTGCTCAACCAAAACCAGCATCTGCAAGCCACTGATCGAATCGATATCAAAAACAAACTTGAATCGTTTCAATTCCTAAAATCTCACCTAAATTCTTTAATAACCACTTTGACATCATAGTCACGGCCAAATTGGATAAGTGACTTGGCAGCGGCCGAATCACCAGGCTGAACGTGCAGATCAAGCACCATGCTTGCTGGCATACCGTCCACTTTTGCGCCAGTTGTCCCCAAATCGATAATATGATCTTGCATACGGCCTAACCACGTACTGCCTGTCGTATCGACTCACCAGCGTCTTACCCTTCTGGAAATCAACAAGCGGGAAATATCCGTTTCGTTCGGCACCGACGTTATACCAGTCGCACTGCTGTGGATGCCCAGTTTTAGCAAGGTGCAACTCAATTTCTAACCACGGGATGAGGCCTAGCGGTTGCGCAGACTGCCAACGCACTGCCTGTAAAGGCACCTCGACCCGGGCAGTTTGCACCACTAGCCCACCATTTCGTTCAAGAACCGAAGCCCATCTTCATCGCGAACTGCATAGACACTTTCGTACTGAAAGGAAAAAATAAAATAACATTGGTTTTTTTCAGACAAATCAGTCAAAAAACGCTTAATGTCGCTCGATCCTTGCGCAAGAGAGTCCACCGGACAATGGAATGCCCCCCTGACCCCCACAGCCCAACTTACGCTTACTCCCTCAGTTACAACCTGCTCCAGCTCATGGCACTTACGAAATACAAAATACGTGTTGGAGGCACCCAAGTTCCCTGATAGATCATCATTATCGATGCAGACCTCAGCCCCCACCCCCGATAAAACCGACCCAATCTCCTGCATGGAAGTGCCAGTCGCGATTTCAAGGCTCATGGTTATTGCCATTTCGAAACCTCAATCACCTTGAACTCTCCATTTTTCATGAGATATAGCGTCTTCAAATCTGCCACGAGTTTAAGACTCAAGGCATCGCCTACCTGATTGATAGTCAGCGGAGAGTCAGCCAGATTAATCACTACACTGCTGGCTTGTTTTTTGACCTTGTCATTAATGGTCATCAACACAGAGCCAACACTGCCCGTTCTCGGAGATGCAACATCAGCCAGTTCTCCATTGATCCGCAAATCTGGATTGGCAACTTTTTACCCGTATTAGCTAGTTGCTCTACATCATAGCCAGCGCTAGCAAGACCTTTGGCGGCCTCATTTTGACGCTCAATTGATCGAACCCTATCTGGACTTCATTTTTTGGCGGCAGCTCTGGCTCGCCCTTCAAAGATCCAGTTTGTGGCAGCCTTGTAGTGCCGGCTTCAGTTTCTGTAAGTGCGCTAGTTGGATTTGGATTCTTCGTGGATACCTCTTTTGCACCACCTTTTACACCAGCCTGTCAGTAGAGCCCATCAAAAACCTTCACTCTTCGTCCCAAAAATTCCCTGGCGGCGCATACTCACCATCCTTCAAGACAATACACCACCCGAAGTTCTTATAAAACATTTCTAGCCCAATGACTTTATAAACATCAGGCTCAATTTCCCTCAAGGTAATCAGACTGTTCGCATAGTGAGTATATTGCCCTCCCCCACCCGCAGTAGCTCTTAACTCCAACTCATTACGATCCCATTCAGATACGACTCCGAACACCTCCGGAACAGCATCCGAAAAATAAATCTCAAATTCTTTAGATATTTTGCACAAACAAGGAATTCGCTCCTGCCTGAGCAATTGCTCAGTGTGCATATTTTTGGGGAAGCTAATATTTAATTTCATTTCAAAGCACTCCGAGGAACAACAACCTCACCCGAAAAATTTCTTTCAAAGGCACTAACAGGACTGAAATACTGCTTACCATGCGGGTCACGAATAGCTACAACAGAAATGCCATTTCTAGTTATAACCCCATCCACCACAACACAATTGAAAAAAACAGAGCCTGTCGCTTTGTCAGCAACTCGAAAAACTACCGGAGTTCCATTTGAGGTATACCTAGCCAAATCAGCGACATTTCTGTTCCCAAAGGCACTTGCAGGAATACCTTCAGACTTCATCAGGCTAGCAACATCCTGAGCAAAAATTCCTTTTTCAGAGGGCGGGAGCTTTTGGATAAGAGTGCCTACATCAAGTTCCTTGCCCAACGTATTCAGAACCATCCCACAAGAGTTGTGACCGCAAGTAGGCACAACTCCTTGATTCACGACCAGACGATCACCGCCTCTCGGTATCACATCATCAAGCAACGGATTTCTAGCGCCCGTGCCTGCAACTTCTCCAGCCGTCCCTGTCGCTTTTGCACCCGAAGCCACCCAACGCCCCGACACCCACTTGACCGCCAGTCCACCCAATTCAGCAGTCAATTGCCCCTTCGTATCATTGACAATACGCGCCTCGACCAAAACATCATTTGATAGCGTTGCTCCCCCTTTGTACCAAAAACCCCATTAAAACGCTAATACTATTCGTAAATCTTAGATGCAAACAATATTTTTGCAAATGTCTGCCAACTAGGGATGAGGGCTTCCTCATCTCCAGAGTTCATTGCATAGAAATTCATCGCTCGAACCCAACCTTCCATTGCGTCCAAAAACCTTTCCAGCGTAGGGTTTTCCCACTCGCCTGAATTTAATTCCAAATCTTCCTTAAGCCCACAAATAAAGTCTGCAAGCTCCTCTCTTGTTTTAATACTCTCAATCATTTTATCTAAATCCATAAGTCACCTATTTACAAACCCCACGAACACAAATTATAGAACCGTTGTTTGGTGTAGTCATCTTCCTTCCAATTTCCTTGGCTATTTCGGCCTCGGTGGCGGGAACGATTTTGATGGGCACGCCGGCGGCAGATGCAGCTAGGGAAACTCCGATCAAGTCAGCACAGGCAGCCTGACCTGTGCTGACTTGATCGGAGAATCCTTAAAGGATCGTCGAAACCTCGCACAGTTGCTTTTACGTCAATTCCGGCCTCTCTAGCTGCTGCTATACGGGTGTTATCCATACTCATCAGCTTTCCATCGGGCATTTTCACCACATCGACAGGATCACCTTTCCAACCATTGGCTCGCATACTTTGAACCAGGTTGTCGTAGGTATATTGAGTGCCACTAACTCGATCCGCCTTATTGAACGACACTGTGTTCTGTGAGAAACGAATATCACCAGCCGCATGAGACGTAGCATTTCCTGCTGCTTTTGCACCAATAGTAAATCTATGACTTCAAGCCCTTCAGATGCTTGAATGGCCCTTCTTCCAAAGATAACCCCATACCCAAGGCCAATTGAATAGCTTCGGTATACTCCTCATCACTTATAGATACATCATATTCGCAAATATGGTCACACAAAATCTCGAAAGCCAGACTCTCTTCATTATATCCGACATAATCTAATGTTCCCTGAAGCAGCGTAGAATCTAGCCGCCCCTGGAATCGCTCTCCAAATTTGACAATACGATCAGCGTACATAGAGACCTACTTTATGGGCTTATAGGTTGGAATTGGTGCATTGTCGGGAAAGGCCGTGACCACCTTGCCCGTAGCTGGCTGGTAAACAACACGCATACGAACTCCGTCACGCACTTCATAAGCAACCCATTTGGCAGGATCGCCTTTGCTTGTATAAATCCCGCCAGTTCCTGTTTGGGCGTACCACTTGGTATTAGGAGACGTCGCAATGTCGCCAACCTCGTGAACTATTTTATCTGCCGACCAACTCCGAGGGAAAACTGTCTTCCCTGGTTGACCTGGCCACATATGGCCACCACTTTCAGGCTTATCGCCATACAAAATATGTTTTTTGCTTCAGGGGAAAGAACATCGACATAATCCTTTCTAGTCGCTTTTGCACCAACTTATTATTTCTCTAAGAAAGCAGCCCGCACCATCAACAACCAATTTGCGTATGTCAGGCCTTCGGATTCGGGCTCAAAGAAACATCCAACTTTAGCAATCATAATCTCGCGACAAGCATCTTCAGGAAGATTAAGAGCAATCAATTGGTCAAGCTCACCAGCCCCCGCGAGCAACCTCTCACGAGATTCACTATTAGTAATTTCATGAATCACCTCACTGCTATTACTGAACTCTTCAGGCCAGTCTTGATGAAAATAGCAACCTAATAACTGACCGATAACGCTGTAATTTTTCATACTCATGGCACCGTAGGGAATCCTGTAAGAATTTTATATCCTGTTGAAATTTTCGAATCACGCACAAGTATTACCCTGACCGAATTTGCATCTACTGCACCGGACGCGCCGCGAGCAACAGATATTCCAACAGGGTTTGATAGCGTATGGTCAAGTCTCAAGCGGTTTGCGCTTCCAGAAAGCCAGTTCGCAATTTCTGTTCGCTTCATATCCAAGGTTTGTGAAACGGCCTTTTCAGCAACTGTTCGATCATAAAAAGATGACGAGCCAGTAATTTTAGGCTCCGCCGAAAGACGGCTTAACAACTGTGCCTCTGATTGCCCGACATGCTTTGCAAGCAAGTGCCCACCAGCTGCCTCATGAGCTGCAAGTCCACCACCTGGAACAATTGGGCTAACTGCCTTCCCAGCTTCTTTTGCACCCGAAGCCACCCAGCGCCCCGACACCCACTTGACCGCCACCCCACCCAATTCAGCAGTCAAAATGCCAGTGGTCGCGTCAAACAGGAACTCGCCCGTACCCTGCGGCCCCTTGGCCTGAGCCTCGTCAATGGCCCGCTCGATGCCTTGGGCTGGGATATCACTGGTGGCCCAAGCGTAGCCTGCACTCGCGCTGTCCAGCAAGCCAGCCCACACCCCTTGCACGGTGTCGATTGGATGCTGGGCGACCTGCGAAAGTGTATCGACTGCCTTGCCCGGCCAGCTAACCGCCTCGCGCATGTAACCAAGGCCCATTTCCGAGGCGACGAAGCCAAGCTCCCTGGCGGGCGCATACCCGGCGTAGGTGACATCGGCCTGATCGACTTGCTGGGCGGCGAAATAGTCGTCGAATACCGCCTTGCGATATTCCTGCTCCGTCCAATCGCGGTCTTTCAACGCCTGAAGCTGAATCTCGCGCGCGTGGTTCTTTTGATCAAGATCGCGTGCCTTGTCCAGTGCATCGATCGCCCGGGTCACGTTGTCCTGGCAGGCAACTACGTCCCCGCCTTGAGCCTTGCAGGCCTCACGCGCGCGGTCAGCCTCCTCGATCTCACCATGCAGCAACCAGTTGTACTGGGTAGCACTGGCGTTGACCGCCGCTGCCACCTGCACGCTCTTGTCGTCACCGCCCTGCAACGACGCCGACAGCACGCCGATCAGTTGCGAGTTCATCACCAGCAGGCGCTGCTTGTCGTCCGGGTCCATGTTCTTGTAGGCGTCGGACAGCGACTTGACCATCGCCTCGTTGACCCCGGCCGCCAACGCGCCGGTCTTGAAGTCGCCGCCCATGGCTTCGGCCGCCAGCCCGCCCATCAGCGCGTGCAGGCCGATCTTCGCGGCGCTGCCATCGTCTAGGTGGTACTCATGACCGATATCGCCGACCAGGTTGAAGCCGGCAGCCATGAAGGTGTTGACCAAGCTCTGCTGCAACGCATCGCCCAGGCTGCCCTTTTGCCCCAGTGCCTTGCTGAGCAACGCCGAGGTGCTGTTCTGCAAGGCCTGGTTGGCTGCGAACTGGCCGACGCCCGACCAACTGGACAGCGGGCTGAGGGTCTGTACCGGGCCGCTGTTGAGCAGCGCAGTGCTGTTGCTGCCGCTGTTCTGCGCGGTGGTTTGCGTGGCGCCTTGCGTGGTGCTCGGGCCGGTTTCGGTGCTGGTCCATTGATCGTAGAGGCCCGTGGTCAAACCGGCCGTCACACCGGAGATCGCATACCCCTTCAACGCATCCTTGGAGGTAGCCTGCTTGAGCGCCGCGCCGAGGTTGCCGCCGTTGTTGATCAGGCCAATCGCGGCGTTGGTTTCCATGCCCACCAGCACGGCGGTCATGGCGGCGTTAGCCCAGCCGGCAGCGACGGTGGTGGTGACCGTGGTGGTTGCCGCGCCGACGGTGGTGGTCGAGACCATGGTCGCTGAGCTGGCCCAGGCCGCACCGGCAGTCGTGGTTGCCCCCGCAGTACCCGCCGCGCCTGCTACCAGTCCGCTGGCTGCACCGGCAGTGAAGTAGGCGATGATGATGGCGATCACCAGCTGCGCCGCGCCACCCAGCCCGGAATGGCTGTACTTGTACGAGTCGTGCACCTCCTTGACCCGACGCCAGTCCACATCGCCACGTGCTTCGGCGTCCTTCAGCCAGGCCAGGTCCGGGTTCACCTCGACCATCGCGTCGATGGTCTGCTGCACGGTCTGCTGGTTGACCTCCCTGACGTCGACGGTGATGCGCTGCGCGGCCTGGATCATCAGCTCGCCCTGCACCGCCATCTCGGTCTGGCGCACGGTCTCGTCGGTGCGCCCCTTGCCGCTCATGCTGGTCCACACCAGCGAGTTGCTGCTCTTCTCGTGGCTTTCCTGGTGCAGGTCCTTGACTGCGGCAAAGGTGATCGCGCCGCCACTGTCGATGCTCAGGTCGCGCGCGGTTTCAAGGCGCGCGCCCTGGTAGGTCTGGTCGCCAGCGCTGGCCAGGGTGAGGTTGCCGCCAGCCTTGATCTGGCTGCCGACGTAGGTCACGTCGGTGACTTCGTCGCGGCGGGTCTTCTTGCTGCCCCAGCTGCCTTTGCTGCTCTTGTCGTACAGGCTGTAGTCGGTGTTCTGGGCGGCCAGCAGGTTGAGCTGGTCGCCGGCATACAGGTACGCCTCGCCGCCTGCGCTGATACGGCTGGCCGACAAGGTCAGGTTGTTCCCGGCAATGGCGTTGAGCGAGCCGCCGGCCTGAACGACACTTGCCACCTGCTGGCTGTGCTCTTCGCGCTGCTCAAGCTTCTTGCCGTGGCCTTTGTAGCGATAGGCGAAGCTGCTGTCGTTGGCCGCAGAGATCAACGACAGGTCGTTGCCCGCCTGCAAAGCAATGTCGTTGCCCGCCTTGAGCTGGCTGGCGATCACCGTCAGGTCGTTGCCGGCCAGGATGTTCAGGTTGGTGCCGGCGCTCACTTCGCTGGCGTGCTGGGTGGTGTCGCTGCGGCTGATGTTGTGGCGCTTGTCCTGGCGACTGCTGGCGTTGCTTTCCTCGGCGGCGGCGATCAGCACGTCGTTGGCTGCCTGAAGGGTGGCCTGCGCGCCGGCCTGGATGACGCCACCCACGTTGGCGATGCTGTTGCCGGCAGTGATGGTCAGGTCGTTGGCGGCTTCGATACGCGCCGCACTGTCGACCACGCTGGTGCGCTGGCTGAAGCCGGTGCCGCTGTTCTCGGTGCTGCTGACAGTGCGTTCGTTGATGAGGTTGCCGGTGATCGCGGTCACGCTCACGTCACGCCCGCTGAGGATTCCCCCGGCGCGGTTGCTGACGTCGACGCCAGCGGTAAGGTCGAGGCGCTCACCAGCCTGCATCAGGCGCGTGTTGGTGATGTCTCGGGCCGCTTGCACGCTGAGGTTGCGCGTGGCGCGCAGGGTGCCGCTGTTGAGCAGGTCCTGGCCGCTGATCAGGCTGACGTCGGTGCCTTGCACCAGCGCGCCGCTCGGCGCCAGGCGGGTGTTGGCGTTGGCCAGGTACAGTACCGGCACCAGCACATGCTCACCGCGCACCACCTGGTCTTCCATCCACACGATGTCGTGGGTCAGCGCCGCCACTTGCTCAGCGCTCAGGGCCACGCCCACGCTCAGGTTCAAGGCCTGCTTGCTGACCAGGGCGTTGTCCATCAGGTACTTGAACTGCGCCTCGTTGCTGGTCTGGCCATCGAGCAAGGCTTGGCCGGTGCGAGCGGTGATCGCCTGCTGCACCAGGCGCTGCTCGTAGAAACCATCGCCCAGGCGTTTCCAACTGCTGTCGGGGTTGTAGTCGAGCAAACCGAGCAGATAGTCGGAACTCATGAATTGGCGCATGTCGGTCAGCGCCGGGTTGGTCTCGATCAAATAGCGGTGCGCGATGCTGGGGTTGTTGGCCAGCGTGACCGCGCCTGCGGCATCGGCAAGATCGGGGTCGCTGAGGCGGAACAGCCCGTTTTCACCGCTGGGCAGGTCGAAGCCGGGCAGCGTGGTGGGGTTGACCTGCTGCTGGGCAAGGTCGGCCGGCAGTTGCGCATTGAGCTGTACCACCAATGGCTGGGCCACGCCGGTGGCGCGAGTGTCGCCCACTTGGCTGGCACCTGCGTCGGAGGCCTTGTGCTCGACCACGTTGCTGATGTTCTGCGTGGCACTCAGGTGCACGCTGCCGGCAGCCTGGATCACCGCCGCGGCGGCAATACCGGTGTCGCTGATGGTGGTGATGTCGCTGACCTGCGACCAGCTGTTCAGCGCCCCCAGAGGCAGTTCCTTGGGCAAGCCCTGGACGTTGTAGGGGTACACGTAGGCGGCGCGGAAGCGCTCGTCGGTGCCGTCGGTGACCCGGCCGGTGTTCCAGATGCGCGTGCGCTGGGTGGTGGTGCTTGCAGCGCCTTGGTTGACGATGTTGTCGGCAGTGATGCTGATGTCGCCGTTGGAGGCGATGGTGCTGTAGTGGTTGGCCAGGCTGGCCGCGTCGACGATCAGGTTGCCGCCGCTTTGCAGCGTGGCCGCCGGAGAGTCCTCGGTGACCTGGCTGGTGAAGGTCTCCCGGGCCACGTAGTCGACGTTGTGGTGGTCGCCGCTGCAGTCGTAGCAGGTGACGGAAATGTTCCCCGCCGTGAGCTGGTCGACGTTGCTGAAGACATCCTTGCGGTTGGTCACCGTCGCGGCCCTGAGCAACATGCCGCTGCCTGACTCCAGACTGCCGGAAATGTTCTCCAGGCTCTCGGCGCGGCTGTTGCCATCGGCGCCATCGACCTGCATGCCGGCGAAGCTGTAGAGATCGCCGTAGCGGTTGGTCAGGGTGCGGGCGTGCAGGCTCATAAGCTCGCCGCTGAACACCAGGCCATGGTCGTTGAGCAGGGTGTCGACCCAGGCTTCGAGGCTACCGGCGCTGCCCAGGGTGCCCTGGTTGTGCAGGGCATTGGCACGCAGCAGCAAATCACCGTTGCTGGTGACGCGCCCGGCACTGGTCAATGCACCGGTCACGTTCAGCTGACTGTCGCCTCCCGCGCGCAGCGTGGCGCTGCTCCCCAGGTTGACGCTGGCGGCGCTCAAGCCCAGCGTGCCGGCTGCGTCGGCCTGGCCGGCGCCGCTGTAGGCGCCGCCAAGGGTGAGCGACAGGTTGCCGTCGGTGACGATCTCGCCGTCGTTGACCCAGTCGCTGCCTTGGCCGGTGAAGCCGTTGATGCCGAGCAACTTGCCTCTGGCAGTCTGGGTCAGTTGGCCGACCTCGACGTTCAGCGCACTGGCCAGAATGGCCGTGCTGTTGGTCCAGCTGTCGCCACGCAGGTCGAGCGCGCCTCGCGTGCTCAGGGCGCCACCGGCATCGTTGAGCAGGGACAGCGAGACGCCCAACTGGCCACTGCCGGCATGGGTGATCTGCCCGCCACCGTTGCTCAGGCGGGCGGCGCTCAGGCTGAGGTCCTGGTTGGCGCTTTCCAGGGTGCCGTTCTGGTTGTCGAGCAGACCTTGCAGGTTCACCTGGGTACTGTCGCTGCTGCCCAGCGCACGCAGGCTCCCGCTGCGATTGTCGAGGCTGGCCGCCTCCAGGGTCAGGCTCTGGCTGCTTTCGATGATGCCGCGCTGGTTGTCCAGGACGCCGCTGAGTTCGGTGCTGATACTGTTGGCCGCCACCTGGCCGTGGTTGGCGAAGCTGTCACCGATGACCTTGAGCAGGCCCTGCGCGACCAGGGTGCCGGTGCCGTTGTCGTAGGCGCCCACCTCAAGCAGCGCAGCGCCGCTGTTGGCGATCAGGCTACCGCCGTCGTTGCTGGCACGGGCACCAGTCAGGGTCAGGGTTTCGCCTTGGGTGAGGCCACCGCTGTTGTCGAAATGCCCGGCGTTCAGGTCCGCACCACCGGCCTGGCTGTAAAGCAAGCCGCCATCGGTGTTGTCCAGACGGCCGCCGACCACGATGCGCAACAGGCCGGCGCTGGCGGTGTTGCCTTTCTGACTGTTGTCGAAGCTGCCTGCCAGCAGGCTCAAGGCCCCCACGCTGGTCAGGCTGCCGCCCCGGTTGCTGAAGGCTGCGCCCTGGTTGTCGATGCTCAGGCCGCTGGCGCTGTATAGGCTGCCGCCGTCGTTCTGGCTAGCGCCAGTGAGGGTCAGCGTGGCCAGGCCCTGGGCCTGAACCTGGCCACCACGGTTGTCGAAACCACTGGCATTGAGGGTCAGGGTGGTGCCGGCATCGATCAGGCCGAGGCTGGCATTGAGCAGTGCGGTGCTGGCCTCAAGGGTCAGGGCCGCGCCACTGGACAGCACACCGTTGCTGTTGTCGATTCGCGCGGCACTGGCCTCGACCTTGCCCTTGGCGACCAGAGCGCCCTGCTCGCGGTTGTCCAGCGTGCCGCTCAAGGTAACCTTGAGGTCACCGTCGCGGCTGGCGACGGTGCCGCTGGCGCGGTTGTCCAAGTGCTGGCCGGCCAGCGTTACCCCTTGCCGCCCGGATAGCACGCCGGCCTGGTTGTTCACCGTTGCGCTGGCGGTCACGTCCAGCGTGCGGCTGGCGATCACCTGGCCGTGGTTTTCGACCGTCTCGCCGCGCAGGGTCACATCCGCGCTCTGGTTGCGGGTGTTGTCGCGGTTGACGCCCGCTTCGACGATGGCGCTATTGCGCAGCGTGCCACCAGCGGTCAAGGCCACATCACCGGCAGCCGCCAAAGTGCCGCGGTTTGTCAGGGTGGTATCGGCCTGCACCGTCACCTTGCCGGCCGCGTAAGTGGGGCCAGTCAGTTCGACACTGCGGCCATGCACGTCGATGTTGCCGCTGGCAGCGGCCTGGGCCACGCGCAAATGGCCATTGGCGTCGAGCTGCATGTCACCGGCGCTGGCCGCCAGGTTGCCGTCCAGCTTCACACCGACACCCGCCTCGGTGCCCACCAGGCGAATCGTGTTGGCGTACATGCCACCCAGCGCCGAGGCGTCGATGGCAAGCTCGGGGGCATTACCATCGCTGGCCCGCGCGGTGGTGGCCAGGGTATCGGCGGCGACGTCGTTCTGGCCGGCGATGATGGTCAGTTTGCGGGCGTGGATCTCGCCGTTGATCTTCGCCGAGCGGGTGATGATCTCGAACTGGTCGATATTACTGGCATCCAGCCCGTCGCCCTCGATGCCGACCTGTCCACCGTCGACCTCGAAGCGCTGCAATCGGCCGTTGTCGTCGAGCACCGGCTTGCCAGTGGTGAGCGTGGCGCGTGGGGTGTTGATGAAGCCGCAGCCGTTGCAGGTGATGCCGTAAGGGTTGGCGACGATCACCCGTGCCGAACGCCCGGCCACTTCCGTGTAGCCGTTGAGCTGGCTGGGGCTGCCGCCCTTGACCTCGTTGAGGATCGTGCTGGCGGCGTGCCCTTTGAGGTTGGGGTTACCGACGATGATGCCGCCCAGCTGCGTCGATTGCAGGTTGCCGGTGGCATTGTTGAGGATCAGGCCTTCCTTGCCGACGTTGTAGGCCTGGAACTTGTTATGCGACAGGCCGCTGCTGTTGGGCGCAGCAATGTTCACCACCGGCACGCCGTTGCCCGCCTGGGTCAGTTGGGTGGTGCCGTTGCTCACCACGATGCCTGGGGCAGCCTGCGCCCAGAGGGGTTGCCAGAACAGTGCGTTGATCAGCAGCAGTACAATGCCGCGCTTGGGCAGGCCGCAGAAGGTGGCCGGGCGTGGGAGGGCGTCCATGTCGTGTCCTCGAAACAGCGGTGAAATGACTTACAGGAAAAAATCGACGCTGAAATACAGCGGGTGCTCGCGCTTGGGCAGCGCCTCGGGGCGCTCCAGTGAGCGGGCCAGGGTCAGGCTCACGCCCATATGCTGGCCACGGGCAAACAGCTCGAAAGCGTTGCCGGTGACCCGACCACTGCCGCCCTGGTTGTAGCGGCCATGTTCGATCACACCGACGTCGTAGCCCACGCTTGCGCCGTACTGCTGGAACAGCGGCTGCAACGAAGGCCGGGTGACCGGGCGCACCCAACGCAGGTCATTGCGCCAATAGCCGCCGCTGTCACCGGTCAGGAACTGATTCTTCAGACCGCGAATCGAGGCCAACCCGCCCAGACTCATGCGCTGCGGGCTGTACAGCGCATCTTCACTGTGCTGCCAGGTGCCCAGGCTGGTGAACTGCAAGCGCTCGCCGAACAGGTCGAAGCCTTGCAGGTAGCTCAGGGTGCCGGTGTATTTGTTGTATCGGGCGGTGGGCTCGCCCGGTTCCGGGTGGTCGTCGCCCTGGGCGTCGAAGGCGCCGATGCCGCGCTGCCAGCCCAGGTCGAGGTTGACGAAGGCATTGCCGATACGCCGGCCGTGGTTGAAGCCAAACTGCGCCTCGGTGATGCGGTTGCTGCTCAATTCCAGCCAGTTGTCGTCGATGTAGTTGTTGGTGCGCAGCACCGACAGGCCGGCACTGAGCGCGGTCTTGCTCACGCTATCGCGATGGATCACCCGCTCGGCACGGGCGCTGTGGTTCTGGCTGTCGCCGGTCTGGGCGAACGTGCGGCCCTGGGCGTCGAACTTCGAGCGGAAGTCGCTTTGGCTGTAGCGGTAGTCGAAGGTCCACCACCCCCACGGCAGGCTGTAATCGATGCCGCCACTCTTCGAGGCGCGGGTGTGGTCGCTGACCGCATCGTGGCTGCCGCGCACGCGCAACTGGTCGGCCAGGCCCAGCGGGCTGTCCCACTCCAGGGCCGCACTCCACTGCTGCTCGCCGGTGCTGCGCTGGCCGTTGTTGTGCCGCGACAGCGACGCGCGCCAGGGCTTGCTGGTGGTGTTGTTGACCTGTACCTGGCTGGCGCCGATCTGCTGGCCGGGTATCAGGTCCATCTGCACTTGGTTGGACGGCAAGCGGTTCAACTGATCGACCATCTGCTCCAGTTCACGCAGGTTCAGGGCATGCCCAGCTTCGCCAGGAAACGCCATGGCCAGCTCACGCGGGCTCAGCCCACTGGTCTCGCCCGGCGCCAGGCCCTCCAGACGACCTTCGACCACCTGAACGCGCAGGTTACCGCTACTCAGGTCCTGCTCGGGCAGGTAGGCGCGGCTGGTCACGTAGCCCCGGGCAATGTATTGGGCGGTAATGGCCTTGAGCAGCGCATTGAGTTGCTGCACCCCCACGCAACGGCCTTCATAGGGGGCGACCAGCTCGCGCCGGGTTCTCTCGGGCAGCAAGGTCACGCCGTCGAGTTGTACATGTTCGATGGGAAAACAACGGCTGGGCTCGGCACCGGCTGCTTCGGGCGATGCCTGCTGCTGACCGGGCAAGTTGCGCAGCTCGTCGATACGCCGCTGCTGGTCGTCCAGCAAGCGCCGCTGGCGCTCCAGCAACAGGTCTTGCTCCCCCGGGGTGGGGGCTGCGTACACACCGAGGCTGACTAGCAGGCAGGCGGCGGCAAATAAGAGATACTTCATTCTGCTTCCATGCAATATCAAGGCGACATCAATGCAGAGCGCACATTGCTGGCACTTGAGTCGGGCTGTGATTAACCGCAACTCTGATAGCGCATTTCGTATTTAGTTCTGGCCCTGCCCATCTTTGATCTGCGTATTGCGGAGCACTTCTCAAAACCGCTGAACGCCACGGATTACCTGGCCTGCATGGAAAAACCGGTATCTTTTTTCACCCGTTTGGATAGCGCGCGCGAAGGAAAAACTGCCGAACGAACACCCGATAACAAGCGTTTGGCCCGCACGTGGCGTACCGGACTGGCCGATGTTTTCCAAGACCGATGCAACATGCGGCCATGACGTTTTTCAATCGCCTCCATGCCGTTTCCTGCATTGCCGTGCAGAGCCGGGTGCCGGATGCTTTATTTACTCCGACACATCGCTTTTTTCACCCACCGAGGCCTGTATGAAGAACGTCGAGCAAATCCTCAAAGCCAAGTCGCAGCACAACACCGTGTACACCATCGGCCCCGATGACTCGGTACTCGATGCCCTGAAGCTGCTGGCGGAGAAGAACATCGGCGCATTGCCGGTGGTGGAAAACCAACAGGTGGTGGGGATCGTCAGCGAGCGCGACTATGCGCGCAAGCTGGTGCTAAAGGGGCGCTCTTCGGCGGCAACCCCGGTGCGCGAAATCATGAGCGCGCCGGTGGTCACCGTGGAGCCGAAACAGAACCTTGAGTACTGCATGAACCTCATGACCAACCGCCACCTGCGCCACCTGCCCGTGGTGGACAACGGCAAGCTGCTGGGGCTGTTGTCGATTGGCGACCTGGTCAAGGAAACCATCGCCGAGCAGGCCAGCCTGATCGCCCAGCTGGAGCAGTACATTCGCGGCGAATGACCGCGCTCAGTGGTAGCCGCGCTCCAGCTCATCGAGCTGATGATCGAAACTGCGCAGCCGCGCCGACCAGGTGTACACCAGCACCTCCAGGTCGCGGTTGAGCACTGCCGTGTTGCCACCGTCGCGGGCGGGGGCATCGCACAGGTCCAACTGGTAGCGCTCACGGGCCATGGCCGTGGCCACGCTGGACAGGTCCCGGGCATTGGCCAGCCAGTGGTGATGGTGATCGTGGGTCTCACGGTCGAGTTCGCGGCACTGGCGCTTGAGCGCCTCCAGGCTCTGCTCCAACGGTGTGCCCCTGAGTTCGCCCATGACCTCTTCGAAGGTACGCCCGGAATGCCAGTAGCTGCCCCAGAAGTACCGGTCGAACACCGTCTCGACCCGGCGCAGCGCGACCTTGGTGTTCCAGATGGTCAGCAGCGTTCGGCCCTGCGCCACTTCGCGCCGGTTCAGGTGCAGGTACTCCCAGGCGATCCAGGCGAGCGCGCACAACGCCACAGCTGCGGTGATGGCGGCAGCGGCGTACAGGAACTGCACAGCCTGGTTCATCTGCTGGGTATGCCGGATACCGTAGAAGTAACCGGTGGTCAGGGTGCCCAGGATCGTCACGGTGCACCAGAAACCCGGTGCGTAGGGATCTTTCATCGCGCCATCCCCTTATTGTTTTCCTGAGCATAGCAACGGCCCGACCACCATCAGGTGCCGCTCGGCGCTTTATTTTCGGGGGCGTCGCAACGCCTCATTGAGTTGATCGAAGGCCACCGCCCAGTC
Organism: Pseudomonas sp. NY15463; assembly: GCF_048068415.1. Taxonomy (NCBI): domain Bacteria; kingdom Pseudomonadati; phylum Pseudomonadota; class Gammaproteobacteria; order Pseudomonadales; family Pseudomonadaceae; genus Pseudomonas; species Pseudomonas sp. NY15463. The sequence goes on along the minus strand of NZ_JBLUQD010000003.1, from coordinate 332,618 downwards.
GGCATCCTCGATGATGCTGTCACGCAGGAAGGCGCGCTGTGCGTCATTCCAGAACGGTGCGTCCACCAGCTTGATGTCGTTCTTGAGCGGAGAATGCGAGGTGATGAACTGATCGATGCTCGTCGCATCGTCTGCCAGCCCTAGTTGCTTGAACAGTTCGGCGAATGGATGGATCGGAGCCTGCATGTGTCCTCCTCGAACCGAGCAGGCCCTCCACGACGCCGGCCCGGCATGGGTTGCGAGCATCAGCTCTGGGCGCGTTCGCATGCGCGTGAGGCGCTCCTCGAAGCGCATGCCAGGCGAGTGATCGTGGTCACCCGCCTGGCCATAGACATCGCCTGAGCAGGAAATGCTGCGCACCGAGCACCGGAAGCTGTCCACGGGACAAGCAAGCGGTGAGGCTCAGGCGCTTATCAGAGCGGCGCGCGACGTAGCGTGGCGAGGAACGTTGCCGCGCCGAGGAACAGCCCGGCGAAGGTGCGGTTCATGCGCTTTTGCTGCTTAGGCGTGCGCAACAGGCGCAGCACTTTCGACGCAAGGCCGGTGTACCCCGCCATCACCAGCATGTCGACACCGATCATGGTCACGGTGATCGCGACGTACTGCGCCAGCAGCGGCTGGTGTGGATTGATGAACTGCGGCAGTACCGCGAGCATGAACACCAGCGCCTTGGGGTTGCTGACGTTGACCAGAAAACCCCGAAATACCAGGCTCAGCGGCTTACCGATCGGACCCACGGCAGCGTCATCGCTCATGTCCATGGGCAGCGCGCGCCATTGCCGATAGGCCAAGTAGACGAGGTAGGCAACGCCGAACCACTTGATGATCAGGAAGGCCGTGGCCGAGGCGGCCAGGATGGCGCCGACGCCAGCGGCGATGATGGCGATCTGCACGATCAACCCCAGTTGCAGGCCCAGGGCGTTCCAGTAGCCACGCCAGAAACCGTATTGCAGGCCACTGGACATCGAGGCAATCGCCCCGGCGCCCGGCGACAGGCTGATCACCCAGCACGCGGCAAAGAACGCCAACCACGTTTCCATCGACATCAAACACCTCGCTCGCACAGATGTTGCAAAACGTTAAGCTAAGGTCTTGATGAAAAAATAACCAGTGGTTTTTGCAAGGCTCACCGCGAGCACCACGCAGGTCAGTCGTTGGCGACCGGGGTTTCCTGCAAGGCAACGCTGGCCTCGGGCCCGCGCCAACGCCGGACGGCCTTCTGGAAGAACTGGCTGTTGGGCACCTGCACCAGCGCCCCGCCGGCCTCCGGGGTTTCCATCAAGGTGGTATACAGCAGGTTGATGGCGATCACCCGGCCCTTGACGCCCGGCTTGTCAGTGGTGTCGACCAGCTCGACCACATCGCCGATACGAAACGGCCCGACCGTGAAGATCAGCACGGCGCAGAGCAAGTTGGACAGCACGCTCCAGATGGCGAAAAACGCCACTGCTGCGACGGCGACAAAGCCCGACAGCGCCGTCCACAACACCGTTGCCGACACCCCCAGGCGCTCCAGCACGAACAACAGCGCACTGCCCATGATCAGCCAGCGCAGTGCACCCCGTACCGGCACCAGCAGCTCGTGGGGCAGCGGATAGCGTTCGCCCAGGCTGTGCAGGCCACGGGCGACCATGCGCTGCAAGACGAAGGCGATGGCCAGGATCAAGACGATCTGCAAGCCCAGCCATAAGGTGTCCATCCACTGCCCCGGCAACAGCGCGCGCAGCTCGTCCATCAGGACAGCGCCTCAAGCTCGGCCTGCATGCTCTCGAGGGTTTCCAGCGCCTCCATCCAAGCTTCTTCCAGCTCGCCTTCGCGTTGCTTGAGGGTGCTCTGGCGGGCCAAAAGGTCGCGCAATTCATCCTTGCGCGCCGCTTCGTACACGCCGCTGTCACCCAAGGCAGCCTCGACCTCGGCCAGCGTCTTGTGCAACTGGTTGAGTTCGCTTTCCAACTTGTCGGCGGCTTTTTTGTGCGGCGCCAACTGCTGGCGCAGCGCGGCGGCGGCCTGGCGCTGGGCTTTCTTGTCGGTCTTGTCCGGGTTGGCCGACGCACTGCTGGTCGGTGCATTGCGCTGGCGGTACTCGACCAGCCAACGGCTGTAGTCGTCCAGGTCGCCATCGAAGGTCTCGACCTTGCCATCGGCCACCAGCAGGAAATCGTCGGTGGTGCTCTTGAGCAGGTGGCGGTCGTGGGAGACCACCACCACGGCACCGGCGAACTCCTGCAACGCCATGGTCAGGGCCAGGCGCATTTCTAGATCGAGGTGGTTGGTCGGCTCGTCGAGCAGCAACAGGTTCGGCCGCTCCCAGGCAATCAACGCCAGCGCCAGGCGGGCCTTCTCGCCACCGGAGAAATTCACCACCGGCTCGTCGACCCGATCGCCGTGGAAGTCGAAGCCACCAAGGAAATCGCGCAGCGTCTGCTCACGCTCGGCCGGAGCGATGCGTTGCAGGTGCAGCAGCGGGCTGGCCTTGTCATTCAGCGAATCGAGCTGGTGCTGGGCGAAGTAGCCCACGGCGAGGTTCTCGCCGCGCACCAGGCGCCCGCCCAACGGCTGCAACTCGCCAGCGAGGTTCTTGATCAGCGTCGACTTGCCCGCCCCGTTGGGGCCCAGCAGGCCGATCCGCGCACCAGGGGTGAGCTGCAACTTGACCTTCTCGAGAATGGCCTTGTCGCCATAACCCAGGCGCGCTTCGGACAGGTCCAGCAATGGGCTGGAGATCTTCTGCGACTCGCGGAAGACGAAGTCGAACGGAGAATCGACGTGGGCTGCCGACAATTCCTCCATGCGCTCCAGGGCCTTGATCCGGCTCTGCGCCTGGCGTGCCTTGGTGGCCTGGGCCTTGAAGCGGGCAATGTACTTTTCCATGTGGGCGCGTTGCGCCTGCTGCTTCTCGTAGGCCTGCTGCTGCTGCGCAAGGCGTTCGGCGCGGGTGCGCTCGAAGGCGGTGTAGCCGCCCTTGTAGAGGTTGAGCTTGCGCTGCTCGACATGCAGCACGTGGTCGACCACCGCGTCGAGGAAGTCGCGGTCGTGGGAGATCAGCAACAGGGTGCCCGGATAGCCTTTAAGCCAGTCCTCGAGCCACAGGATGGCGTCGAGGTCCAGGTGGTTGGTGGGCTCGTCGAGCAGCAGCAGGTCGGACGGGCACATCAGGGCCTGGGCCAGGTTCAAGCGCATCCGCCAGCCACCGGAGAAGTCGCCGACACGCCGGTCCATCTGCTCGTTGGTGAAGCCAAGCCCGGCCAACAGCTTGCGGGCACGGGCATCGGCGGTGTAGCCGTCGGCACTGTCCAGCTCGCTGTGCAAACGGGCCAGGGCCGCGCCGTCGTGCGCCTGCTCGGCGGCGGCAAGCTCGGCCTGCACCTTGCGCAAGCGGACGTCGCCGTCGAGCACATAGTCCACGGCGATACGCTCAAGGGTATCGACCTCCTGACGCATATGGGCGATGCGCCAGTCGCCAGGCAGTTGGCAATCGCCGGCATCGGGCGACAGCTCACCGCGCAGCAGCGCGAACAGGCTGGATTTACCGGCGCCGTTGGCACCGATCAGGCCGGCCTTGTGACCGGTGTGCAGGGTCATTTCAGCGCCTTCTAGCAGGCGCTGAGGACCACGCTGTAAAGTGAGGTTCGATAGTCTGATCATGATGGTCGCGGAGTCTACCAGCTTCCCCGATCACTGGCGCGAGCGAAACCATGCACACCGACCTGTGGAACCATGCCCTGACCCTGTACGCACGACCGGGAGTCGAAGCCGCCTGCCTGGCCCTTCAGGGACTGGGCGCCGATGTCTGCCTGTTGCTCTGTGGCACCTGGCTACAGGCGCGTCAGGTGCGTGCCGACGAGCAACGCATCGCGGCCTTGCAGGCGCTGGCCGAACCCTGGCAGCGGGAGGTGGTGACACCTCTGCGCACCGTGCGCCAACAGTGGCGCGCGCAGGCGCAGGCCGAGCCGCAGTTGGCGCGTCTGCGTGAACAGGTCAAAGACTTGGAAATGCAGGCTGAGCGCACCTTGTTGGAGCGCCTGGAAGCGATCACCGACGCATGGCCGGCCGAGGCAGGCAACGGCGAGGACTGGCTGAGCCGACTGGTGCCCGTACAAGCCCGGGACCACGACGCGCTGCATCGCTTGCGCGTCGCGGCCCACGCGCTTCAGGAGGCCGAGGAAGGCGCCTGAGTGGAGGGATTGGCTGGCGCAGCCGGGCTGGCCGCAGGTGCCGGCGCAGCGGTGCCGGCAGCGGGCGCCGCAGGCTTGCTGGCCACGGGCTTGGCAGCTGCCGATCTTGTCGCCCGGGTGGCGGGTTTTGCCGCAGGCTTGGTCGAGGCTTTTGCAGCCGCTGGCTTGGTGGGCGCTTTAGCGGCGGCTGGCTTGGCTGCGGACTTGGCCGCCGGCTTGGCTGGTGCCTTGGACACTGCTGGCTTGGCGGCTGCTGGCTTGGCGGCTGCTGGCTTGGCAGGTGCCTTTGCCACCGTAGGCTTGGCGGCCGCAGGCTTGGCTGACGCCTTGGCAGCGGCAGGCTTGGCTGCGGCGGGTTTGGCCGCAGGTTTGGCCGCAGGTTTGGCCGCAGCGGTTTTGCTCGGTGCCTTGGCCGCCACCGACTTGGCGGCGGGTTTGCCTGGCGCCTTGGCAGCAGCAGGCTTGGCAGCAGCAACCTTGGCTGCGGCAGGCTTGGCGCTCGCCTTCGGTGCCGCCGCGCGGGCGTCCAGTGCCTTGGCAGCCGCTTCACGCACCTTGCCAACACCTTGGGCCAACTTCAGGCTTTGCTGGGCATCGCGCTTGAGTTGCTGGATATAGGCACGGGTCTGGGTCTGGCGCTCTTTGAGCGAATCGAGCAGTTGCTCAAGTTCACCGGCAGCTTTCTGGGCCTTGCCCTGTGCCTTGGCTTTACCGGCCTTGGCCGCGTCCTGCAACTTCAGGCGGGCGTTGTGCAGTTTTTCTTGCGCCTTGCCCCGTTGTTTTTCCAACTTGGCGAGCAGTTTCTCAGCATCCGCCAGCGCTTGAGTGCAGGCGTCTTCCAAATGTTCGAGCAGGCTGCCCGAAAGTTGTTGAAGCAGGTGCAACGGCGTACTGACGGGCTTCTTCTTGGCCGACATGGTTTACCTCCTGGCTGACGAGAGTGCGGCTCATACTATGCTTCTGCTGCTACCGCCGCTAGGGCATGTTGACAGTATCGGTAGCGCCACGTTGCATGCCTGGGCAAAGTTGTTGTCTTGCAGCAAAAAACCAGTGTAGTTGCCAGTGACTTGCATGCGGATATTTAACCTTCCCTGCGCAACAACGCTGGCATACTTTGCCGTCATTGCAGCAGGAGTCGAGCATGCCCCGTTACCTGATTCTCGGCCTGTGCCTGGTGGCCCCACTGTCACAGGCCAGCCCACAGACCACGCCCGCCAGCGAAAGCGACCTGTCCTACAGCATCGGCGCCAGCGTGGGCGAACGGCTGCGCCAGGAGGTGCCGGGCTTGGAGCTGGATGCACTGGTCGAAGGCCTGCGCCAGGCCTATCAGGGCCAGCCCCCACGCCTCGACAAGTCGCGTATGCAGGCCATCCTGCAGCAGCATGACGAACAAGCCAGCGCCGCCGCCGAGCAGGCCGAGATCGACAAGCAACTGGCCACGGAGAAGCGCTTCATGGCCAACGAGCGCGCCCGCGCCGGCGTGCACGAGCTGCCCGAAGGCATTCTCTACAGCGAACTGGCCAGCGGCAGTGGCGCACAGCCCGAACCCAGCGGTAGCGTGCAGGTGCGTTACGTGGGGAAACTGCCAGACGGCACGGTGTTCGACCAGAACCAGCAGCCCCAATGGTTCAAGCTGGACTCGGTGATCGAAGGCTGGCAAGTGGCACTGCCGAACATGAAGGCTGGGGCGAAATGGCGCCTGGTGATCCCATCGGCGCAAGCCTATGGCGCGGAAGGCGCGGGCGACCTTATAGCGCCCTACACCCCCCTGGTATTCGAAATCGAGTTGCTGGCAGTCGCCAACTGAATCAGGCCTGCACGACGTCTTCCTGCTTGTGTGCGTTGTGCAGCACTTCGATCAGGCAGTCTTCGAGTTCGAAGCGCTCGTGCAGCAGGCTGCCGAGCTTACCGAGCTTCTCTGCGAAGCGTTCGGTGTCGGTGCATTCGCCCTTTTCGCAGTGGTCATTGAATGCCAGTGCGATCTGGGTGATATCGTTGATGCGCGGGTTGATCTCTTCGGCCAGCTGGAGGGCCTTTTGATCACCGAAGGCCTTGGCTTCGGTCACCAACTGCTCGCTGACCTCGAAATGCCACGCCGACACATAGTCGACCAGCACCGCGCAGAAGTCGCGGTTCTTGTCCTTGTCGGCGAACGCCGGACGGACATCGCGCAAGGTACGAAAAGCCTGGACCAGCTCCTCTCGCTCCTCGAGCCAACGATCGATCAGCTTGTGAACACCGCCCCAGCGTTCCTGAGCGTTCTGGCAACTATCGAGCATGGCGATCTCTTCCCTTTTGGATAGATGCCGCTGCACTTAATGACACAAGTCCGTGGCACAAAAGTGACGTCAGCAGAACGGCATCGAACAGGTGTGTTTTCGGTATGCGTGCTGGGAGATTATTCCCGCACGTCTTGCCCTTCAAGGTACGCAGCACACAAGTTTCATACAAGCGTTTAATACCGTTCCTACAACCCACTGGTCGAGCCATGACTTGCACATTGCTCTGGATCAAGCCGTGACAAGCTGGCGGAAGCGATACGTCAGCAACCAGGACACCGGGGGTACGGCCAGCAGCACGAACGACAACAGACTCCACTCTGGCAGGGTCAGGTCCAGGAAGCTCCAACTGATCGACACGCAGTCCGGCCCACCCAACAGCAGCCGGCCCAGCACGTCGCCCACGGGCTGGTCGAGCAGCGGCCCAGGTGGCAAAGGACAGCCCGCCGGAGGCAGCACCTCGCCTTGCAGCCACACTTGCCGACCCGCCAGCCATACCCCAGCCAACGCACACAACGCCGCCAGCCAGGCATATCTACGCCGCCCACGACGGCGCGGCCCATGCACCAACGCCAACAGGCACACCAAGGCATACAGCGCGAGCATCAGCCGCTGGCTAAGGCACAACGCGCACGGCGCCAGCCCGACAATCGGTTCGAGCCAATACGAACCCGCCAGCACGCTCAACGAGGCAAGCAAGCCGGGAAAGAAAAAGCTGCGCAGGCAGGCCAGCGACATGGGGTGTCCGCGAATAGGGAAAGGGTTCTGAACGGTAGAGGAAACGCGCGCTTTGTATCAAGGCGCTACAAGGCGGATTCGTCGCTATTTGGCAAGGAATCGACACCGATGCGGGTAGGAGCTTTCTGAGAGATCCGTAAGAAGTATCAGCCTATACCCGCAAGAGCAGGTGGAACTGCCCGCTGGCCCGCGCCTGGCGTGGGCCAGCACAGCCTTATGCGCGCACGCCTTCAGGCAACGGCAGGGCTAGCAGGCGCTCGTCCAACAACCCCAGCCCTTCCTGGAACAACTGATTGCTGCGCTCGGTCTCACCCAACCCTGCCAGCAAGCGGGCCAGTTCTACGCAGGCCTCAGGATTGCGCTCCATGCGCAGGCTGCTTTCGAAGTAGTCCCGGGCTTTGCCCCACAAGCGGTTCTGCAAGCTCAGTCGGCCCAGCGTCAACAACAGGCTTGGATCCTGTGGATGCTCCTTGAGCCAGCCCTCGGCGGTCTGCAACTGACGCGCCGGGTCGTCACCACGTACCAGGCCATACAACCGCGCCAGATGGCTTTCGTAACCACGCTTGAGGGCGGCGCGTAGCGCCTGTTCGGCTTCACCCTGAGCCCCCAGCTGACGCAGCTGCTCGGCGTAGGCCAGAACTAACTGCGGCTCCTGGCGCTGCGCGGCGGTCAGCTGTTGCCAGGCACGCTCCAGGGCTTGGCGCGCGGCCTGCTGGTCTTCACCACGGGTGGCGGCCAGGTTGAGGTTCTGGCCCCATGCGCGTTGCTCGAGCATAGCCAGCTCGCTGGCCGGCAACACCTTATGCTTGCGCAGCTCAGGCAACAGACGGATCAGCGCCGGCCAGTCGCCACGTTCCTGGTGCAGGCGTTGCAACAGGCGCAGCACCTGGGCGTTGTGCGGGTGACGCTCGTGCATGGCCTGCAGGGCTTCAAGGGCGCCTTCGGTCTCGCCGCGGTCCATCTGCAACTGAGCGTGAGTCAGGGCTACGGCAAGCTCGGCCTGAGGCTGGCGCTCCAAGGCGCGCTCCAACAAATTGTCACGCTCCTCGACACGGCCCAGCTCGTTCGCGGCGCGGGCTGCGCCGAGGTAGTACAGCAGCGGCTGGCGGTCGGACTCGGCGGCCCGTTGCAGGTGGCGCTGGGCACTGGCCCAGCGGCCTTCGGCCAAATCCAGCTGGCCTTGCTCGACAGCAATACGGGTGCGGCGGCGACGGTTGCGCCCCGACCACGGGTTGACCGCACCGGTCGAGGTCAGCACCAACCTCACCAGATAGCGCAGCAGCAACAGCAGCAGGACCAGCACCACCAGCGCGCCCAGCGCCGCCCACAGGCCGGACTGGTAGCGGAAGCCGCCATAGGCGATCAGCACGTAGCCGCTATGCTTGGCGATGGCAATGCCCAGCGCCGCGGCGATCGCGATCGCCAGCACCGCCAGCAGGTAGACGCGCTTCATGGCTTGGTCCCCTCGGCTTCGGCCGGCAAGTGGCGGCGCTGGATGTAAGCCTGCACCGCAGCCAGGCTCTCGCTCAGGTCAGGCGTGACCACCGAGACCGGCTGGTCGGCCAACTGGTTGAGACTGTCGAGCATCGCCTTGCTCTGCGGGTTGTCCGCATTGAAGTTGGCCAGCAACACGCTGCGCGCATCGTCCAGGGCCTGCCGGTAGACCTTTTCCTCGCCATTGAGCGCCGCCCATTGGGCCTGCTCGATGGTCAAGCTCAGGGCCAGGCGCAACTGATTGAGCGATTGGCCCGAGAGCAGCGGACGCACGTTATCGTCGGCGTTGAATTCGATGTGGAAGTACTTGGAAATCTCGGCCCACCAGCGTGACCAGCGGCTTGCACCGTCACCGTCGCCCGTCAGCGCACCGAGCGCATCGGCGTTGCTGGCGAACTCGGGAGACTGCGCGCTGAGTTGCTGGACCAATTCACGCTGCGCGGCCAGCTTGAGGAACAGCCCGGTGCGGTCGGGCTGCTGAGTGCTGTTCAGCGTGGCCAGGCTGCGCGCCAGTTGTTCGCGGGCGGCGAAGGCGCCTGGGTCACTCTGCTCGCGCAGGATCTCGTCGGCGCCTTCCACCAGGGCCTTGGCGCTGGTGATGTCCTGCAACGCCGACAGGCGCAACGTGGCCAGGCGCAGCAAGTGCTCGGCCTCGGCCAGGCGCCACTCCTTGCGGCTCTCGCCCAGTACGGTTTCCAGGCGCTGGCTCAGGCGCTGCTGGTCGCCCTGTAACTGCGCCACCAGTCGGCGGCGGTCCTCCAGCTCGCTGGCCGGCGGCAAGCTGGCCAATTGAGCAGTGAGTTGTTGCTCACGCTGCTGCAACGCATCGGCGCGCTGGTTGAGGGCTTGCAGGTGCTCACCCTGGCCTTGTTCGCTGCCTTGTAGCTGACGCACCTGCCAGACGCCCCATCCGCCCACCGCGACGCCGGCAGCGCCGACCAACAGGGCCAGCAGCGCAAGGCCGGTGCCGGAACGACGGGCTGGCGTGGCAGTGGATGTTTCCGGCGCATCAGGCGCCGCAGGTTGTTCGGTGTGGGACAAGACAGTTTCGCTCACGTATCCATCCTTTGCATGGTGGCCCAGCGCTCTTGAGCGTGGTGCCTTAAAGGGCAGGCGCAGCGGTACGCTGCACGGCTGCCAGCAAGGCCGCGGCACCTGCGCCACGGCAATCCACAATCTGCAGGGCTCCCAGCTCGCGAGCCTGGTCGGCAACACGCGGGCTGGGGACGAACAATGGCAGGCATGAAAGCCTTGGCCAATCCGTACCTGCTATCTGCTGCAAGTGTGCAAGACCCTGCCCACTGCTGACCACTAGGCCGTTGAGGCGTTCCCCATCGATCCGACGCGCCAGCGTGCCCGGCGGGTACACTGGCAGGCAGCGACGATACAGTTCCAGATAATCGACACTAGCACCTTGCTCTGCAAGACGCTCGGCCAGCAGTTCGCGACCTCCCTGGCCCCGCACGATCAGCACCTGTGACGCCGGGGCCGCCAACACCTGGCGCAAGGTCGCCAGCGCCAGCAGCGCTTCGCTGTCATCGCCCGCCGAGGGAAACGCTACCGTCAGCCCGCGCGCCTGGAGAATCCGCGCGGTCGCTTCGCCGACGGTGAACCAACCGGTGGCGGGCAAAGCGCTGCCGGCCTGGTCGAGCTGTTCGAGCAACAGGCGCGCTGCAGGCTTGCTGACCACAATGATCGCCTGAGCCTGGGCAACCTTGGCCAAGCCCTGGCGCAACGCTGCGTCCGGCGCCAGGGGCTCGATCGCCAACAACGGCAGGCTGGCACTGGTGATGCCCGCCTCGGCGAGGGTCTGGGCCAGTGCCGCACACTCCTCTTCAGGGCGGGTCAGCAGCAGGCGCCAGCGGCTCACGGATGGCCGGCCTCACCGTAGACCGCCTTGAGGATCGCCTCGGCGCCCTGCCCCAGCAGGGCATCGGCCACTTGCATGCCCAAGGCTTCGGCGCTGCCACGCGGGGCTCGCGCGTCGGCCACCAGCAAGGTGCTGCCGCAGGGCTGGCCGACCAACCCACGCAGCCACAACTGCTCACCTTCGAGCACCGCGTAACAGGCGATCGGTACCTGGCAGCCACCGTTCAGGCGCTTGTTCAGGGCACGTTCGGCCACGACCCGATCGGCAGTGTCGGCATGGTGCAGAGGTGCCAGCAGCGCGTGAATCTGCGTATCGGTACTACGGCATTCGATGCCTACCGCACCCTGCCCGCCCGCAGGCAGGCTATCTTCGACGCTGAGGGTCGAGGCGATGCGCGCCTCGAAGCCCAGCCGGATCAAACCGGCAGCGGCGAGGATGATGGCGTCGTACTCGCCAGCGTCGAGCTTGGCCAGACGGGTGTTGACGTTGCCGCGCAGGAACTGGATTTTCAGGTCTGGACGGCGCGCCAACAACTGGGCCTGGCGGCGCAGGCTGGAGGTCCCGACCACGCTGCCAGCCGGCAGCGCGTTGAGACTGGCGAAGGTATTGGAGACGAACGCATCGCGCGGGTCTTCACGTTCGCAGATGCAGTACAGGCCCAGCCCCTCGGGGAAGTCCATGGGCACGTCCTTCATCGAATGCACGGCGATGTCGGCTTGGTTTTCCAGCAGGGCGGTTTCCAGCTCCTTCACGAACAAACCCTTGCCGCCGATCTTCGCCAGCGGCGCGTCAAGCAACTTGTCGCCACGGCTGACCATCGGCACCAGGGTGACCCGCAGGCCGGGGTGCGCCTGCTCCAGGCGGGCTTTGACATACTCGGCCTGCCACAGGGCCAAGGCACTTTTACGGGTGGCAATGCGGATTTCGCGAGTGGACATGAAGCGCCCCGATGCAGAGAAATGCTGCCGATGATAACAGCTCTGCCAGGCCGGCAAGCAGATGTGGGTCAATCGCAGGGGCGGCCCCTCCCCCACGCGTGCGAATACCCCACGCGCTTGCGTTCAGAGGGTCTGCATCATCTTGCGCACACCCGCAACATGGCGCCGGCTGACGGTCAGGGCATCGCCGTCCAGGCCTTTGAGATACAGCTGGAAATGCCCAAGCGGCGTGCGTTGCAGGCGTTCGATACGCTCACGGGCGACCAGTGCATTGCGGTGGATGCGCACGAAGCGCTCGCCGAACTCGTCCTCCAGCGCCTTGAGCGGCTCATCCAACAGCACCTCACCGGCCTCATGGCGCAAGGTGACGTACTTGTGGTCAGCGATGAAGTAAATCACTTGCGGCAGCGGGATCAGTTCGATGCCTTTGCGGGTCCGTGCGCTGATATGGCTGCGCGGGCCACCTGCGGTGTCACCGCCCGGACGGGTCAGGGCAGCCAGCTGGGCGCGGTTGGGTCTCTCGGCGCGACGCAGTGCATCGCGCAGCGACTGTGGCTGAATCGGCTTGTCGACATGGCTGAGGGTGCTGTCGCGAAACGCCTGGCTGCCGTATTCGTCGTCGCCAGTGCAGAACACCACCGCCGGCGGTGCATCGCGCTCGCATAGCCGGGCAGCAACCTGCAGGCCGTCCAGACCTGGCATGCCGATGTCCAGCAACACCACGTCAGGCTTGAGGCTTTCGATCAGAGCCAGAGCCTCTTCGCCGTTGGTGGCGCTGGGCTCCATCAGGGTGTAACCCTCCAGCTCGCCGAGCACCCGGCTCAGGCGCTCGCGGGCTTGGGGTTCGTCATCAACGATCAGGACATTCATAATTGCGCTGGATTCCTGAGTGAGTCTCGCACGGGTATAGCGTAGACAGGTGTGGGGTGACCATAGCCTCTGCACAAAAAGCCTTGATACTTGTTCATGCTGCGTTGAAAACAGCCTCGCAATGCTCGTGTACTCCAGTACACGGCGCTTGCTCGCCTGTTTTCGCCTTGCCTGACCTGCGTCTCATGACTTTTCATGCAGAGCCTAACGCGTCACGCTACAGACCGATGCGAAGGCCAAAGATTCACTGGCCTGGCAGAATCACCGCCAGTCCTTTGTCCAACTGTAGACGCTCCGTGGAACACTGCCGTTCATTCGTTGAATAAGCCTCACCCCCCACTTCTGGCACGATTCTCGCGACCGGCGCCCTGCGGTGGCGGGCCCAATCCTGCTATGATCGGCGCCACTTTTTTCCGTTCACGCCTTCAACGAGTGAATCCATGAGCACCGACAAGACCAATCAGTCCTGGGGCGGCCGCTTCAGTGAGCCCGTCGACGCCTTCGTCGCCCGCTTCACCGCCTCGGTCGATTTCGACAAGCGCCTGTATCGCCACGACATCATGGGTTCGATCGCCCACGCCAGCATGCTGGCGCAGGTCGGCGTACTCAGCGACGCCGAGCGCGACGCGATCATCGATGGCCTGAAGACCATCCAGGGCGAAATCGAGGCTGGCAGCTTCGACTGGCGCGTCGACCTCGAAGACGTGCACATGAACATCGAGGCACGCCTGACCGACCGCATCGGCATCACCGGCAAGAAACTGCACACCGGTCGCAGCCGTAACGACCAGGTGGCCACCGACATCCGCCTGTGGCTGCGCGACGAGATCGACGTCATCCTGGCCGAGATCACCCGCCTGCAGCAGGGTCTGCTGGAGCAGGCCGAGCGCGAAGCCGAGACCATCATGCCCGGCTTCACCCACCTGCAAACCGCTCAGCCGGTCACCTTCGGCCACCACCTGCTGGCTTGGTTCGAAATGCTCAGCCGCGACTACGAGCGCCTGGTAGATTGCCGCAAGCGCGCCAACCGCATGCCCCTGGGCAGCGCCGCGCTGGCCGGCACCACCTACCCGATCGACCGCGCGCTGACCTGCAAGCTGCTGGGCTTCGAAGCGGTGGCCGGCAACTCGTTGGACGGCGTCTCGGACCGTGACTTCGCGATTGAATTCTGCGCCGCCGCCAGCGTCGCGATGATGCACCTGTCGCGCTTCTCCGAAGAGCTGGTGCTGTGGACCAGCGCGCAATTCCAGTTCATCGACCTGCCGGATCGCTTCTGCACCGGCAGCTCGATCATGCCGCAAAAGAAAAACCCTGACGTACCGGAACTGGTACGCGGCAAGAGCGGCCGCGTGTTCGGCGCCCTGACCGGCCTGTTGACCCTGATGAAAGGCCAGCCGCTGGCCTACAACAAGGACAACCAGGAAGACAAGGAGCCACTGTTCGACGCCGCCGACACCCTGCGCGATTCGCTGCGCGCCTTCGCCGACATGATTCCGGCGATCAAACCCAAGCACGCGATCATGCGCGAAGCGGCGCTGCGCGGGTTCTCCACCGCCACCGACCTGGCCGACTACCTGGTACGTCGTGGCCTGCCGTTCCGTGACTGCCACGAAATCGTCGGCCATGCTGTGAAGTACGGCGTCGACACCGGCAAGGACCTGGCCGAGATGAGCCTGGACGAGCTGCGCCAGTTCAGCGACCAGATCGAGCAGGACGTGTTCGCCGTGCTGACCCTGGAAGGCTCGGTCAATGCCCGTGATCACATCGGCGGTACCGCACCTGCGCAGGTGCGTGCGGCGGTAGTACGCGGCAAAGCGCTGCTGGCTTCGCGTTAAGCGGCAGTTGCAACACCCCGCGCGGGGCAAGTCGCATCGGTGCATCGATGCGGCTTGCCCCGCGCTCGTTTGCGCCTAGCGCTTGCCGCTCTTGATCATCTCCAGGAACGCTGGCATCGTCGCTTCCTTGTCCGCCACGATCTGCGCCATATGCGGGTTCTGGCGCAGCGTCTCGAGCAGCGCCGCTGCCTGCGGGAAGTCCGCCAGAAAATCGAGGTTCAGCACCTTCTTGCCCACCAGGCAGGCCAGGTCCACCGAGAAGCAGAACATCAGGTCAGCGATGCTCAGTTGTTCACCGGCCACATAGGGCGCGAAGCGTCCATTGCGCTTCAAGGTGGCGAACCCGGCCAACAGGTCGGCGCGCGCCCGCTCCTTGATCAACGGCTCCACTGCCGTGCCGAAGAACGCCTCGGCGTAACAGGTCCGCGCAGGCAGCTCGATGTACAGCTCGATCTCCTTGAGCAACTCGCGCACCTTGGCCTGACCGAAGGCATCGGCCGGCAGCAGCGCCTTGCCGGGCTGGGTCTGCTCGATGTAGTCGAGGATCACGCCGGTCTCGCTGATGAAGCCATGTTCGGTCTCCAGCACCGGTATCTTGCCGCGCGGGCTGACTTTCAGCGCCTGGGGCGACTGACCACCGAAGAACAGCACCTCCTCGAAGGCCAGGCCTTTTTCCAGCAGGGCCAGCTTGACCATGTTGTAGTAGTTGCTGACCGCGAATCCATGAAGCTTGAGCATTGAACAGCCTCCAGGCCGTGTGGGGATGGCCCGGCTTTTATAGCCGCCTTGCCAAGCCTTGGCCAGCGCCATACCCGGCGTCGATGATCGGGCATTGCCGTGACGGGCATGGCACACTGTACGCCTCACCACAGGAGTATCGCCATGCGCGAGCGCGACGACATCGACAACAACGATGAAGAGGCCTTCACCGAGGCCACCCTCACCCAGGCCATCGAGAACCAGATCGAGAGCGGCGAACCGGCAGCGGCCAAGGCCACCTTCAACAAGTTGACCCTGGTCGGCTACGAACGCGAAGACATCCTCAACCTGATGGCCCACGTGCTGGCCATCGAGATCGATGCCATGCTCGACGAAGACCGCCCGTTCAACACCGAATGGTACGAAGGCGCCCTGCGCGCACTGCCCGAGCTGCCACCTGAGGCGGATCAAGGCGAGATCGAATAAGCCTGACTACACTCCTGGCTTCCATCCTTGTCTGGAAGTCAGGAGTCGAACCATGTCCTTCACCCCCGAACTGATCGCCGAACTGGAAGTCCTCGCCCTGTTCAACCTGGACAGCCACCAGGAAGGCATCAAGGTTCACAGCAACGCCTCCCCTGCCCTGATCGCCGCCGCCCAGCGCCTGCACGACAAACAGCTGACCGATCAACCCGATGGTGGTTACCTCACCAGCCTCGGCCTGGATGCCGCGCAAAGCGTCCAGCAACTGCTGACCATCCTAAAGGCCCCACTGCCAGCCTGAATCCCTGTCGACCGCTTCGCGGCAATGTCCGCGAAGCAACCGACGCGGCGCTGAATAAATGACGTCAAAAAACCATTTCACCCTTATCCGAGTTGCGCGCTCAGGCTAAACTCGCCAGTGCTTCCCTGGCCCGCCTGAGTGCCCCATGAACCACCCCCACGAAATCCGCCCCGATATCACCCAAGGCATCGACCGCAAGGAGCTGTCACGCCTGCGCGCACGCTTCCTGAAGCTCAACCAGGGGCGGCTGGCGCGGGCGATGGAGGGCCTGTCCACGCGCCAGCAGCAGGTGCTGACCCTGCTGCCGCTGTTCTTCCACGTCAACCACCCGTTGCTGCCCGGCTATGTCTCCGGCAGTACGCCGGCCGGGGTGTCGGGGTTCGAGCCGGACGCAGACCTGCTGGCCGAGGCCCAGCGCCTGACGCGTTCGTTCACCTACCGGGCGCGCCACGGGAATTCACCCCAGCCGATTCACGGCCTGTTCCTGATGGGCAGCCTCGGCACCCTGGCCCAGGCCGAGCAGAGCGACATGGACCTGTGGGTGTGCCACGCACCGGACCTGGGCGAGCGTGCCTTGGCAGAGCTAAGGCGCAAATGCCAGTTGCTCGAAGCCTGGGCAGCCAGCCAGGGCGCCGAGGCGCATTTGTTTCTGATCGAACCGCAACATTTCGTGCAGGGCGAACGGGACAGCCAGCTCAGCTCCGATGACTGCGGCACCACCCAGCATTACCTGCTACTCGACGAGTTCTACCGCACCGCGCTGTGGCTGGCCGGCCGTACCCCGCTGTGGTGGCTGGTGCCGGTGTATCAGGAACATGACTACCACGCCTACACCCAGACCTTGCTGTCCAAGCGTTTCATCCGCGCCCGCGACAGCCTCGACCTGGGCCACCTGGCACATATTCCGCCCGGGGAGTACGTCGGTGCTGGCCTGTGGCAGTTGTACAAGGGCATCGATTCGCCCTACAAGGCGCTGCTCAAACTGCTACTGACCGAGGCCTACGCCAGCGAGCATCCCGACGTGCGCTGCCTGAGCCTGGCCTACAAGCAAGCGGTCTTCGCCAACCGCCTGGACCTGGACGCGCTCGACCCCTACGTGATGGTCTACAGGCGCATCGAGCATTACCTGCAACAGCGCGGCGAGCACGCGCGCCTCGAACGGGTACGCCGGGCGCTGTACCTGAAGGTAAACAAAAAGCTCAGCGGCCTGGCCCGTTCGCGCAGCGGTGGCTGGCAACGCCGGCTGCTCGCGCGGCTGGTCGAAGAGTGGGGCTGGGACGAGCGCCAACTGGCGCTGCTGGACAGCCGCAGCCAATGGAAAGTGCGCCAGGTAGCCGTCGAACGTCGCGAGCTGGTGGCCGAACTGAACCACAGCTACCGCTTCCTCACCCAGTTCGCCCGCCGCCAGAACGCCAACAGTCGCGCCGACCAGCGCGACCTCAACGTCCTCGGCCGGCGCCTGTACGCCGCCTTCGAGCGGCGTGCCGGCAAGATCGAGGTGATCAACCCTGGCATCGCACCGGACCTGGCCGAAGATACCCTCACCCTGGTGCAATCGCCCAACCGTAAGGAGCCCGGCACCCATCACTGGGGTCTGTACAACGGTAATCTGGGGGTCAACGAGTGGGAGCATTTCAGCCCACTCAAACGCTGTCGCGAGTTGCTTGAACTGCTGACCTGGGCCCATCGCAACGGTGTAATCGACAGCAGCACGCGCATCGCCCTGCATCCGGGCGCGAGCGACCTCAGCGAGTTCGAGCTGTTCAACCTGCTCGGCAGCCTGCAGCAGGCGATCCCGCTGCCGCTGGAGCCCGTCAGCGAAGTGCGCCTGCTGCAACCGAGCGTGGCCGATGACATCCTGCTACTGGTCAACGTCGGCATCGATCCGCTGCGCCATCACCGCGACTTGAACATCCTGATGACCACCGAGCGCACCGATTCGCTCAGTTATGCCGGGGTGCGCGAGAACCTGGTGCTGACACTCGACCAGATCACCCTCAACAGCTGGAACGAAGTGCTGGTGCATCGCTACGACGGCGAGCACGCACTGGTGCGTTGCCTACGCGACTTCCTCAACAGCCTTGGTCAGCGCAGCCACCGCCCGCGCGTTCGGGTGCGCTGCTACTGCCACAACCGCGCCCAGGCGATCGCCCAGCGCGTCGAAGAGATCTTGGACACACTGCAGTTGCTGCTGGACCAGCAGCTAAACCATCGCTACCTCTTGCAGGTGGCGCAGCACACCCACGTGCTTGAATTGCTGCCCGGCCAGGTGACCCTGGCCACCTTCGACCAGCATGACGCCGTGCTCGCAGCGCTGGGCGAGGAGCGCGGCGTCTACAGCCCACTGCACCTGGACAGCAACGCACTGCAGGACCACGACCTGCCGCTGGTGCTGGGGCAAGGCCAGCCTGGGTGTATCCAGGTGTTCTATCGCCTGCTTGATGGCTGGGCCGACCTCTACGTGCTCGATGAGCACAACGCCCTGTGGCAACAGCGCCTGCCCTTGCAGGACGAGCAACACCTGCTGCTGCCGTTGCAACGCTTCCTGCAATCGACCGTGGTCCGCCGCGACGCCCTGCTACCGCTGGACACCCTGCAACAAGCTTCGCTCGACATCACCTACCAACAATTGCTGCCCAGCGGCATTGGCAAGGCACGCAGCCTGGAACCACGCCTGGCACCCCAGGACAGCCCGAACCAGCCGTACTACGAGGTGCAGGCGATTCTCCAGGCGGGCGCGGGGGATGCGGTGCATGTGACACTGTACTGCGACCAGCAGGAGTTCTCGGAGCTTGAGCACGGCGACCAGTTGTACACCATGGTCGCCCGGCAAATCCTGCAGCAGCGCCGTAGCGCCGGTAGTTACCGCTGCTACATCACCGACCTGGATCTCTCCGAGCTGCTGGGCGACGAACAGGGCTCGACCAGCTTGTGCCTGCGCTACAAGCGTGAGCTTGAACAGGCACTCAACGATGGGCTGGAACACGTGCAGGCACTGTTGGAACCCTGAGTCGGTGCCTTAGAGGTCGAAATCACCCGCCGCTTCGGGCTGGTATTCGACCGCCAGCAGTTCGAGCTTGAGGGTCTTGCCACCTGGCGCCGGCCAGTCGATCTGGTCACCTACCGACAACCCCAACAGCGCACAACCGATCGGCGCGAGGATCGAGACGTTACCCTCGGGGCCAGCGTCCTTCGGGTAGACCAGGGTCAGGTGGTAGTCCTTGCCACTGGCGCTCTCCCGACAGTGCACGCGCGAGTTCATCGTCACCACGCCAGCCGGCACCTCGTCATGGCCGACCACCTGTTCGGCGCGGTCCAGCTCGTCCTGCAGGGCCAGCACGCCAGGGGTGCTCTCATCCAGGCTGTCGAGCAACCGCTCCAGGCGCTGTACATCCAGGCGGGTGAGGGTGAGGGAAGGCTTGGTGCTCATGATCCAGTCAGACTCCTTTGAACGGGCGATTTTCCTGAGGCAGATAAAGCAAAACCCCGCCCAAGGGCGGGGTTTGTGAATGCTTTGGCGTCATCGACGCAAGGCCTGACACTACCACAGCGGGGCAAATACTCAAGCCCACGCACCGGTTGTGGCTAGGCCTGCGCGCGTGCCTTGAGCGCCAGGGCCTCGCGGCAGATCTGCCGGCGCCGTTCGTCGTCGGCGGCCCGCCACTCGCGGATATGCTCGACGTGGCGGTGGCAACCCGTGCACACCCGCTGCTCATCCAAGCGGCACACGCTGATGCACGGTGATGGCACCGCAGGGCTGACATTGCTGTACAGCGGTTTGGCTGGCCTGGGCGTCGCGCTCATCTCAGATCTCGTCGAAGTCCAGCTTTTCGCCGGCACGTTCCCAGACGATGCGCTCAAGCATCTCGCCCAACAGCTCTTCGCTCTTCTCGCACACCCACTTGCCGCTCTCGTCGTCGTAATCGAAGTGGAAACCGCCCGAGCGGTCCGCCAGCCACAGTTGGCGCAGCGGTTCCTGGCGGCTGAAGATCAGTTGGCTGCCGTTGTCGAACTTGATGGTCAGGACACCCGCGGAGTTCTCCATGTCCAGATCCAGGCCGCTCTCGTCGAACAGATCCTCCAGGGCCTGTTGGGTCGCGTCGACCAGGTCGTGGAAACGCGCTTCGCTCAAACTCATTGCAAGGACCTCGAAAAATGGCTGCATACACGCAAGCCGGGCACGATAAGGGCGAAAGCTCCAAGCTACAAGTTTCAAGCCGCAAGAAAAAGCCGAGCGGACACTGGCCACTTGCGCTTGTCGCTTGATACCTGAGGCTTGTAGCCGGTCCTCCGGCCCTCGCATAGGCAATCGGGTGGTCGCTGGGTATACTCGGGCGCAATACTGCATATTTCCAAGGATTTCACCCATGAAACGCCTGATTTCCTCACTCGCGGCACTGGTCGCGGTTGCCTGCCTCGTTTCCGCCTGCGGTCAGAAAGGCCCTCTGTACCTGCCTGAGGATGGCAAGGACGGCAAAGCCTCGAAAAGCTCGCACCAGCACAAGCATGCGCATCCCGCCCAGCAGCAAGACGACGCGGACCAAGCGCTGCCCGAGCAGTAAGGAAATCCCATGGACGCATTCAACTACCGCGACGGTGAACTGTTCGCCGAAGGGGTGTCGCTGTCGGCCATTGCCGAACGCTTCGGCACGCCCACCTATGTGTATTCGCGCGCCCATATCGAGGCCCAGTACCGCAGCTACACCGATGCCCTGCAAGGCACCGAGCATCTGGTCTGCTTCGCGGTCAAGGCCAACTCCAACCTGGGCGTACTGAACCTGCTGGCGCGCTTGGGTGCAGGTTTCGACATCGTCTCCGGTGGTGAGCTGGAGCGGGTACTGGCCGCCGGCGGGCGCGCCGACCGCGTGGTGTTCTCCGGTGTAGGCAAGACTCGCGAGGACATGCGCCGCGCGCTGGAAGTCGGCGTGCACTGCTTCAATGTCGAGTCCACCGACGAACTCGAACGCCTGCAACAGGTGGCCGCCGAGATGGGCAAGGTTGCCCCGGTCTCGCTGCGGGTGAACCCCGACGTCGATGCCGGTACCCACCCGTACATTTCCACCGGCCTCAAAGAGAACAAGTTCGGCATCGCCATTGCCGACGCCGAAGCTATCTACGTGCGTGCCGCACAGCTGCCGAACCTGGACGTGGTCGGTGTCGACTGCCACATCGGCTCGCAACTGACCACCGTCGCGCCGTTCCTCGATGCGCTGGATCGCCTGCTGGTGCTGGTCGACCGCCTGGCCGAGTGCGGCATCCACCTGCGTCACCTCGACCTGGGCGGCGGCGTCGGCGTGCGCTATCGCGACGAGCAGCCACCGCGTCTGGCTGACTACATCGAGGCGATCCGCGCACGCGTGGGCGAGCGCGACCTGGCCTTGGTGTTCGAACCGGGCCGCTACATCGTCGCCAACGGCGGCGTGCTGCTGACCCGCGTCGAATACCTCAAGCACACCGAACACAAGGATTTCGCCATCATCGATGCGGCGATGAACGACCTGATCCGCCCGGCCCTGTACCAGGCCTGGATGGGCGTCAGCGCGGTCAAGCCACGCGAAGGCGAAGGCCGCAGCTACGATCTGGTCGGCCCAATCTGCGAGACCGGTGACTTCCTGGGCAAGGAGCGCGTGCTGAACCTGGCCGAAGGCGATCTGCTGGCAGTGCAGTCCGCCGGCGCCTATGGTTTCGTCATGAGTTCGAACTACAACACCCGTGGCCGCTGCGCCGAAGTGCTGGTCGATGGCGACCAGGCCTTCGAAGTCCGCCGCCGCGAGACAATTGCCGAACTGTTCGCCGGCGAAAGCCTGCTGCCGGAGTGAACTTATGCTGCTGCGCTTTACCAAGATGCACGGGCTGGGCAACGACTTCATGGTCCTCGACCTGATCAGCCAGCATGCCCACATCCAACCCAAGCACGCCAAGCAATGGGGTGACCGCAATACCGGCATCGGCTTCGACCAGTTGCTGATCGTCGAGGCCCCGAGCAACCCGGACGTGGACTTCCGCTACCGGATCTTCAACGCCGATGGCTCGGAAGTCGAGCAGTGCGGCAACGGGGCACGCTGCTTCGCCCGCTTCGTGCTGGACAAACGCCTGACTGCCAAGAAGCGCATCCGCGTCGAAACCAAGGGCGGCATCATCGAACTCGACGTGCGCAACGACGGGCAGATCTGCGTCGACATGGGCCCACCGCGCTTCGAGCCGGCCGACATCCCGTTCGTGGCCGACGCGCAAGCGCCGAGTTACCCGCTCGAAGTCGACGGCAAGATCTACCCGATCGCGGCGGTGTCCATGGGCAATCCGCATTCGGTGCTGCGCGTGGACGACATCCGCAGCGCGCCGGTGCATGAACTGGGGCCGAAGATCGAGCACCATCCGCGCTTCCCACAGCGGGTCAATGCCGGCTTCATCCAGGTCATCGACCGCCACCGCGCCAATCTGCGAGTGTGGGAACGCGGTGCAGGGGAAACACAGGCCTGCGGTACGGGCGCCTGCGCTGCCGCAGTCGCGGCCATCGCCCAGGGCTGGATGGATTCGCCGGTCACCCTCGACCTACCAGGCGGACGCCTGCACATCGAGTGGGGTGGCCCTGGCGAACCGGTACTGATGACCGGCCCGGCCGTACGCGTCTTCGAAGGACAGGTTCGTCTCTAAGCGAGTATCCGTCATGACCGATCAGCCCAAGGTTGCACCCCAGCTCGATGCCGACGCGGTGGTTGCCTATCTGCGCGCCCACCCCACGTTCTTCGCCGAGCATGACGAGCTGCTGATCGAGCAGCGCATTCCCCACCAGCGCGGCGACAGCGTGTCGCTGGTGGAGCGCCAGCTCAAGCTGCTGCGTGACCGCAATATCGAGATGCGCCATCGCCTGTCGCAACTGATGGATGTGGCGCGCGACAACGACCGGCTATTCGACAAGACCCGCCGGCTGATCCTCGACCTGCTGGACGCGAGCAGCCTGGAAGAAGTGGTCATGGCAGTCGAAGACAGCCTGCGCCAGGAGTTCCAGGTGCCCTTCGTCAGCCTGATCCTGTTTGGCGACAATGCCGCACCGGTAGGGCGCTGGGTCTCCGGGGCGGAGGCGCAGCAGGCCATCGGGGGCTTGATCGGCGGCGGCAAGACTGTCAGCGGCAGCCTGCGCGAACACGAACTGGCGTTCCTGTTCGGGGGCGAGCAGCACAAGGAGGTCGGCTCCAGCGCCGTGGCCACCCTCGAATACCAAGGCCTGCACGGCGTATTGGCGATCGGCAGCCGCGACCCTCAGCATTACAAGAGCAGCGTCGGCACCCTGTTTCTCAGCTATATCGCCGAAGTGCTCGGCCGTGTAGTACCGCGCTTCACCCACACGCTGCGCCCGGTTCGCTGATGGAGCGCCAGCTGGAGGCTTATTGCGCGCACCTGCGCAACGAGCGCCAGGTGTCCGACCATACGCTGCAAGGCTACCGCCGCGACCTGGAAAAGGTTATCGAATACTGCAACAGCCAAGGCATCGCCGGCTGGGGCGCGTTGCAGGTCCAGCAGTTGCGCCAACTGGTCGCCCGCCAGCATCACCACGGCCAGTCCTCGCGTAGCCTGGCACGCCTGCTCTCGGCGGTACGCGGCCTGTACCGCTACCTCAACCGCGAAGGCCTGTGCCAGCACGATCCGGCCAATGGCCTGTCGCCGCCCAAGGGCGAGCGGCGCCTGCCCAAGGTGCTGGACACCGACCGCGCCCTGCAACTGCTGGACGGTGGCGTGGATGACGACTTCATCGCCCGCCGCGACCAGGCCATCCTCGAACTGTTCTATTCCTCGGGCCTGCGCCTGTCGGAGCTTACCGGGCTGGACCTGGAACAGCTGGACCTTGCCGCAGGCCTGGTACAAGTGCTCGGCAAGGGCGGCAAGAGCCGCGTCCTGCCAGTCGGGCGCAAAGCCCGCGAGGCCCTGCACGCCTGGCTGCGCCTGCGCGGTATCGGCAACCCACAGGATGCGGCAGTGTTCATCACCCGCCAAGGCAAGCGCCTGAGCCCACGGGCCATCCAGTTACGGGTCAAGACAGCCGGCGAGCGCGAGCTAGGCCAGCATCTTCACCCACACATGCTCCGCCATTCCTTCGCCAGCCACCTGCTGGAATCGTCCCAGGACCTGCGCGCAGTGCAGGAGATGCTCGGGCATGCCGACATCAGCACTACGCAAATCTACACCCACCTGGACTTCCAGCATCTGGCCGCCGTGTACGACAGCGCCCACCCAAGGGCCAAACGCAGCAAAGGCACAGACTCATGAGCATCAAGCTGATCACCTTTGACCTCGACGATACCCTGTGGGATACCGCACCGGTGATCGCCAGTGCCGAAGTCGTCCTGCGTGACTGGCTGCACGCCAACGCGCCAATGTTGGGTGGCGTGCCGGTCGAACACCTGTTCGCCATACGCGAGCGCCTGGTACAGGCCGAGCCCGCCCTCAAGCACCGTATCAGCGCGCTGCGCCGACGGGTGCTGTTCCATGCCCTCGAAGAGGTCGGATACAGTGAGAAACAGGCACTGGCGCTGGCCGACGAGGGCTTCGAGGTATTCCTGCATGCACGTCATCAGGTGCAGGTATTCCCCGAGGTCCAACCGATGCTGGAAGCCCTGCGCCAGCACTACACCCTGGGTGTGGTCACCAACGGCAATGCCGATGTGCGCAGGCTTGGCCTGGCGGACTACTTCCGCTTCGCCCTGTGTGCCGAGGACCTGGGCATCGGCAAGCCGGACCCGGCGCCGTTCCTGGAGGCGTTGAAGCGTGGAGAGGCGCCTGCCAGCGAGGCGGTGCACATTGGCGATCATCCGGGCGACGACATCGCCGGGGCCCAGCGCGCCGGGCTGCGCGCGGTGTGGTTCAACCCGCGCGGCGCGGCCTGGGCGGGCGAGCAGGCGCCGGATGCCGAGATCCAGCAACTGTCGCAGTTGCCCGAGGTCCTCGCGCGCTGGCGCTGAAGCCTCCGAGGCATGCCCACCGCGGCGTAACCAGCACGCACAAAAAAGCCCGCAGCGACGGCGGGCTTTTCTGCACTCAACCACTCAGATAGGGCGGCTGCCGTACTTGTTGTCCGGCTTCTTGGGCGGATCGGCGACCACGTTGGCCTCCACTTCCTGAACCTTGCCACCGCGGGCCAGGAACTCTTCCATGGCCTTGGCCAGGGCATCGCGTTCCTTCTGCTTGGCTTCCATGCTCGGCATCTCGTCTACCGAGACGGCCGCCTTGGACTTGCCCTTGGCGGCAGGCGCCGGGCTGCTGTCGTCATCGCCGGAATCTTCCGCGACGTCATCAGTTGCCGCTTCAAGGCCTTCATCGCCCTCGTCTTCGTCGCCTACTTCCAGGTCGTCGTTTTCCAGATCGTCGTCGCTCATGTTCTACCTCATGACTTGCGAAAAGCAGGTTAGTTATAGACCGGTGCAGCCGTAGACCGGCGGCTATCGGTGAAAATTCAACTGGCCGTGGGTTGGCCACTGCCTTGGGTGTCCGCCTCCTGATGGGAGGCCCGGCACCCTGCAGGCCCTGCTCCTGGCAGGCCCTGACGAAATCGTTTTGACCCTTGCTGGCCACAGGCTACTAGCAAGCCTAGCAAAGGGTGACAAAGTGTGTGGGCTGCGCGTGCAGCACCCTTCGGCGCGCATTCTAGCGCGCTCGGAGAAAAAGCAAAGCACCAGAAATGCACTAGGGGTTGTAAGTTTTGTACCCACGTCGCGAACACCACCACGAAACCGTTTGCCCGGCCTGAAGCGGCAATTTACAGACAAAAAAATGCCCGGCAAGCCGGGCAAGTTTTTTTGCGTGGCGGTTACAGGTTGTAGCCGCGCTCGTTGTGCTGAGCAAGGTCGAGGCCGACCGACTCTTCTTCTTCGCTGACACGCAGCCCCATCACCATGTCCAGGACCTTGAGGATCACGTAGGTGACGATGGCGGTGTAGACCACGGTGAAGATCACACCCTTGGCCTGGATCCAGAACTGCGCACCGATGTCGGTGACCGCACCGAAGCCGCCCAGGGCCGGTGCTGCGAACACGCCGGTGAGCAGCGCGCCGACGATACCGCCGATGCCGTGCACGCCGAAGGCGTCGAGAGAATCGTCATAGCCCAGCTTGCGCTTGAGGCTGGTGGCGCAGAAGTAGCAGATCACGCCCGACGCCAGACCGATCACCAGCGCACCCATCGGGCCCACAGTGCCGGCAGCAGGGGTGATGGCCACCAGACCTGCGACCACACCCGAGGCGATGCCCAGTGCGCTCGGTTTGCCGTGGCCGATCCACTCGGCGAACATCCAGCCCAGTGCGGCGGCGGCGGTGGCGATCTGGGTCACCAGCATGGCCATGCCGGCGGTGCCGTTGGCTGCGGCGGCGGAACCTGCGTTGAAACCGAACCAGCCGATCCACAGCATGGCCGCGCCGATCAGGGTGTAGCCCAGGTTGTGCGGGGCCATCGGGGTGGTTGGGTAGCCTTTGCGCTTGCCCAGCACCAGGCAGCAGATCAGACCTGCGATACCGGCGTTGATGTGCACCACAGTGCCACCCGCGAAGTCCAGTACGCCCCAGTCCCACATCAGCGCGCCGTCACCGCTCCAGACCATGTGCGCGATGGGCGCATAGACCAGGGTGAACCACACGGTCATGAAGATCAGCATCGCCGAGAACTTCATGCGTTCGGCGAAGGCACCGACGATCAGCGCCGGGGTGATGATCGCGAAGGTCATCTGGAAGGTGATGAATACCGCCTCGGGGAACAGCGCGGTAGCCGACGTCAGGCTGCTGGGCGTCACGCCGCTCAGGAATGCCTTGGACAGGCCGCCGACGAAGGAATTGAAGTTGAGTACGCCTTTTTCCATACCGGTGGTATCGAAGGCCAGGCTGTAGCCGAACACCACCCACAGGATGCTCATCACGCCGGTGATGGCGAAGCACTGCATCATCACCGACAGGACGTTCTTCGAACGCACCATGCCGCCGTAGAACAGCGCAAGGCCGGGAATGGTCATGAACAGCACCAGCGCCGTGGCGGTGAGCATCCATGCGGTGTCACCGGAGTTCAGCGCCGGGGCAGCAGCTTCCTCGGCCAGTGCCAACCCTGGCATTACGAGGGACAATAGGGCTCCTAGCCCTGCGATCTTGCGCAGAGTCATGTTGTTTTCTCCTGGGGCGTTGGGTTTGGTGAGGCTTTTTTGTTGGCGCTTAGATCGCGTCGGTATCGGTTTCGCCGGTACGGATGCGGATCGCCTGCTCCAGATTGACCACGAAGATCTTGCCGTCACCAATCTTGCCGGTGTTGGCTGCCTTGGTGATGGCTTCGATTACCCGATCAAGGTCCTTGTCGTCGATGGCGACATCGATCTTCACCTTGGGCAGGAAATCGACCACGTATTCGGCGCCGCGGTACAGCTCGGTGTGACCCTTTTGCCGGCCGAAGCCCTTGACCTCGGTCACGGTGATGCCCTGCACGCCGATTTCCGACAGCGATTCGCGCACGTCGTCCAGCTTGAACGGCTTGATGATGGCAGTGACTAGCTTCATGAAACTCTCTCCCGATTTGGTGGACTTGCCCCAGGAAAACAAACCCGTCTCAAGTCTAAGCGCAGCGCCTGGCTTTGTAACGCATCGTCGGCTCCATCCTCCCCGCCGAGACACGTTGCGGCTGTGACGAAGGACCTCATGGCTGGGCCTGCGCACTGCATGTTCTCAACGGACTGCATCAGTGCACGGCTCGATCAGGTCGTTGCAGAAACCTTGCCAGGTCCGAGAAACCCCTTAAAAACAGGTAGTTGCACGAAACAGTCGGGATTGGCCAGTCGCCAGCAGGCGCGCGACGCACAAAATCGGTGCGTTACAGGCAGCAGCCCTGCGCAAAAAGTGTGCAACACAAGGGGATACAGGGGCCGTGCTACACTCCCGCCCTTTCAGTGATCAGCGGATAGCCAACATGCTCGCGCCCAAAGCCTTTCTCGATGCCCTGAGCGACCAGGCCTCGCGCCTGTTCAGCAGCGACACTGCACAACCCCGCGCCGAACTCGAAAGCCAGTTCAAGGTGTTGATGCAGGGCGCCTTCAGCAAGCTGGACCTGGTCAGCCGCGACGAATTCGATAGCCAGATGGTCGTATTGGCCCGTACCCGTGCGCGCCTCGAAGCGTTGGAGAAGCAGGTGGCCGAGCTGGAAGCACGGATGGCACCGCCCGCTGCGGATTAACCCTCGCGACACACCATGTTCCCGATGAACGCCGGGGCACGCCCGGCCTTCACATGCACCGTCAGCACGGCGCAGCCAAGACGGGGCCGTAGGCTGATAGCCAAGTCCCCCGGTCTAGGGGAGAAGACTTACATGAAATTTCCTACATATAAGTTACCCCATAAAAAATGAAACTTTGTTAATGCCCGATTATGGGTTGACTTACCCGCTATGCTTTCAATAAAGTTCACCCGCCCCGAAAACGGGCGCTTATTTCAACTCACGAAGAATTCAATGGACACAGTATCTAGTCGCTGCCTGGCCGCCCTTGGCTGCCAGGCATCTGAACCGGAACTCCGGGCCCGCCTCCCAGGTCGGGCAAGCCGCGCCAGAGCCTGATGCTCCGCCGTAGCTTGCCACACCGGGTGCCAGCCCGGTCGGAGGCAAGCTCATGAACCTCATCACCTTCATCCGCCATCGCCTGCAGACTCACTTGGGTCCGCTGCACGCGCCTGCCCACGCGGCTTCGCGCCCCATAGATCAGCCTATTACGCGTGGCCCACGACTACGCGTCACCTGGCTGGCGCCCTCCAGCCACGGCCGCTTGCACCTGCACTGGCAGGTCGACGACAGCCGGGAACCTCCAAGTCGATAGCGCGCCCTGCTCTGCTTTGGCTGACAGGCGCGGTCATTACTGAAACTTGCTGACGTATGTAACAAACCCCGAACTTTAAACAATAAAGTTCGCGGACTCTTATTATCTAAACATTTACAGAGCGCTCGAAAACATCATGGAATCAGCCAGTAGAACGTTCGCTGCCGATAATAAGACCGGCACTCGCCAGCGAACTGAAAACCGCCGGACATTTGGACAAGACCACCGATCGAACGATTGCGGCCCGACACTCGCGTACTCACCCGCCCCCGCGTGAGCCGGCTGTGTGTCGTGCCGCCTCCTGCGGCAGGAGCACAGCCAATGACCGTAAAAGACCGCAACACCCAAACTCGCGAAACCTACGCTGCCCGCGAAGCACGTAACGGACTTGCCGTCACCTTCGCCAACCTCGACGCCAGCGAACACGGCCTGACCGAGTATGATGCCGCCAAGCGCCTGCAACGCGACGGTGCCAATCAGATCGCCCACGACAAACCCAAGCCTGCCTGGGTGCAACTGCTGCTGGCGCTGCACAATCCCTTCATCTATGTACTGCTGACGCTCGCCGCCATCAGTTTCGTGACCGACTACTGGCTACCTTTGCAAGCGGGCCAACGGGACGATCTCGACCTCACCAAGGTGATCATCATCCTGAGCATGGTCAGCCTCAGCGGCCTGCTGCGTTTCTGGCAGGAATACCGCTCGGGCAAGGCCGCCGAAGCGCTCAAGGCGATGGTCCGTACCACCGCGACCGTACTGCGGCGCGACAGCCACGATCAACCTGCCCGCCTGCGTGAAGTACCGATGAGCGAACTGGTGGCCGGTGACATCGTGCAACTGGCTGCCGGCGACATGATCCCCGCCGACATCCGCCTGATCGAGTCCCGCGACCTGTTCATCAGCCAGGCCGTACTTACCGGCGAAGCGCTGCCGGTGGAAAAGTACGACACCCTCGGCCACGTCGCGCAGAAGTCCGCCGCCGAGCCGGCCAGCGACTCCGGCAACCTGCTGGACCTACCCAACATCGGCTTCATGGGCACCAACGTGGTGAGTGGGCGCGCCCGCGCCGTGGTGGTGGCGACCGGCAAGCGCACCTACTTCGGCACGCTGGCCAAAGCCCTCGCCAGCTCGCGCAGCCAAACAGCCTTCGACCGAGGGGTGAACAGTGTCAGCAGCCTGTTGATTCGCTTCATGCTGGTGATGGTGCCGGTGGTGTTCGTGCTCAATGGCGTGGTCAAAGGTGATTGGGGCGATGCCTTCCTGTTCGCCCTGGCGGTGGCCGTGGGCCTGACCCCGGAGATGTTGCCCATGATCGTCAGCGCCAACCTGGCCAAAGGCGCCATCGCCATGGCCCGGCGTAAAGTGGTGGTCAAGCGCCTGAATGCCATCCAGAACTTCGGCTCGATGGACGTGCTGTGCACCGACAAGACCGGCACCCTGACCCAGGACCGCATCATCCTCGAACACCATGTCGACCCCAGTGGCCGCAGCTCTACGCACCTGCTGGCGCTGGCCTGGCTCAACAGCCACCACCAGAGCGGCGTGAAAAACCTCATGGACCAGGCCGTGCTGCGCTTTGCCGGCGAAAACCCCGAGTTCCAGCCGCCACATGCCTACACCAAGGTGGACGAGCTGCCCTTCGACTTCGTCCGCCGCCGCCTGTCGGTGATCGTCAAGGATGCCCTGGGCACGCACCTGTTGGTGAGCAAAGGCGCGGTCGAGGAAATGCTCGCCATCGCCACGCACCTCGAACAGGACGGCCAGCGCCTGCCACTGGACGAGGCCGGGCGCCAGCAGCTGCTGGCAACCGCCAGCCGCTACAACCAGGATGGTTTCCGCGTGTTGCTGGTGGGCACCCGGGAAATCCCCACCCAGCAACGCAAGACGCAGTACCACACAGATGATGAACGTGAGCTGGTGATCCGTGGCCTGCTGACCTTCCTCGACCCGCCCAAGGAAACCGCAGGCCCCGCCATCGCAGCCCTGCGCGAGATGGGCGTGACGGTGAAAGTGCTCACCGGAGACAACCCGGTGGTCACCTGCAAGGTCTGCCGCGAGGTGGGCCTGGAGCCCGGCGAGGCCTTGCTCGGCCAGGACATCGAGCACCTGGACGACAGCCAACTGCGCGCGCAGGTCGAACAGCGCACGGTGTTCGCCAAACTCACGCCGCTGCAAAAATCGCGGGTGCTCAAAGCACTGCAAGCCAATGGTCATACCGTCGGTTTCCTCGGCGACGGCATCAACGACGCCCCGGCCCTGCGTGATGCCGACGTGGGTATTTCGGTGGACAGCGGCACCGACATCGCCAAGGAGTCAGCCGACATCATCCTGCTGGAAAAAAGCCTGATGGTGCTCGAAGAAGGCGTGCTCAAAGGCCGCGAAACCTTCGGCAACATCATGAAGTACCTGTGCATGACCGCCAGCTCGAACTTCGGCAACGTGTTCTCGGTGCTGGTGGCCAGCGCGTTCATCCCGTTCATGCCGATGTTGGCGATCCACCTGCTGCTGCAAAACCTGATGTACGACTTCTCCCAGCTGTCGCTGCCCTGGGACCGCCTGGACAAGGAATTCCTGCGCGCACCGCGCAAATGGGACGCTCGCAACATTGGCCGCTTCATGCTGTGGATCGGGCCCACCTCGTCGATCTTCGACATCACCACCTTCGCCCTGATGTGGTACGTCTTCGCTGCCAACAGCGTGGAAATGCAGGCGCTGTTCCAGTCTGGCTGGTTCATCGAGGGGCTGCTGTCGCAGACGCTGGTGGTGCATATGCTGCGCACCCGCAAGGTACCGTTCTTCCAGAGCACTGCCGCGCTGCCGGTGATTCTCGCCACGGGGCTGGTGATGTGCCTGGGCATCTACATCCCGTTCTCGCCGCTGGGGGCGATGGTCGGACTGGTGCCACTGCCGTGGGACTACTTCCCTTGGCTGGCCGCCACCTTGCTGGGGTACTGCCTGGTGGCCCAAGGCATGAAGACCCTGTACATCCGCCGGTTCGGCCAGTGGTTCTGACCTAGCGCTCGTTGCAGCAGGCGTGCAGGGATGCCGCCGCGCTGCCGATCCGATCACCGGCAAAACCTCGATGCACTTTTTCAGGCGGCGTGCCACACCGGCCAACTACGCTTCGCCAAGCCGCAGGATGCGGCTTTTTTCTGGCAAACCCCGGAGTGCCCATGTCCCTTGCCCTCGTTCACAGCCGCGCCCAGGTCGGTGTGCTGGCCCCCGCTGTCAGCGTCGAAACCCACCTGGCCAACGGCCTGCCCTCACTCACCCTGGTTGGCTTGCCCGAGGCCACAGTCAAGGAAAGCAAGGACCGGGTGCGCAGCGCCATCGTCAACGCCGGGCTGGACTACCCCGCCCGGCGCATCACCCAGAACCTCGCCCCCGCCGACCTGCCCAAGGACGGTGGGCGCTACGACCTGGCGATTGCCTTGGGCATCCTCGCGGCTAACGGTCAGGTGCCGGTGGCCACACTAGACGACATCGAATGCCTGGGCGAGCTGGCGTTGTCCGGTGCGTTGCGCCCCGTGCAGGGCGTACTACCCGCCGCACTGGCGGCGCGCGATGCCGGGCGGGCGCTGGTGGTGCCACGGGAAAACGCCGAGGAGGCCAGCTTGGCCAGCGGGTTGGTGGTGTACGCCGTGGGCCATCTGCAAGAACTGGTGGCGCACCTGAGCGGGCAATTGCCGCTGGCGCCGTATGCGGCCAATGGCCTGTTGCTGGAGCAACGCCCCTACCCCGACCTGAGCGAAGTGCAAGGCCAGGTGGCCGCCAAGCGCGCGCTGTTGGTGGCTGCGGCCGGAGCGCACAACCTGCTGTTCACCGGCCCTCCAGGCACCGGCAAGACCCTGCTCGCCAGCCGCCTGCCCGGCCTGCTGCCGCCGCTGGACGAGCGCGAAGCCCTGGAAGTGGCGGCGATTCGTTCGGTCAGCGGCCACGCGCCGCTCGACAACTGGCCGCAGCGCCCATTCAGGCACCCCCATCACTCCGCCTCCGGCCCCGCACTGGTCGGCGGTGGCAGTCGCCCGCAACCCGGCGAAATCACCCTCGCCCACCATGGCGTGCTGTTTCTCGACGAGTTGCCAGAGTTCGAACGCCGCGTGCTGGAGGTGCTGCGCGAGCCTTTGGAGTCAGGTGAAATCGTGGTGGCCAGGGCGCGTGATCGGGTGCGCTTTCCCGCACGCTTCCAGCTCGTGGCTGCAATGAATCCCTGCCCCTGCGGCTATTTCGGCGACCCCACGGGCCGCTGCCGTTGCAGCCCCGAGCAGATCCAGCGCTACCGCAACAAACTCTCCGGCCCGTTGCTCGACCGTATCGACCTGCACCTGACCGTGGCCCGCGAAAACACCGTGCTGCACAACCAGCCTAGCGGCGAAACCAGCGCCAGCGTTGCCCAGGTGGTGGCCCAAGCGCGCGAACACCAACAACGCCGCCAGGGCTGCGCCAATGCCTTTCTCGATCTCCGGGGGTTGCGCCGTCACTGCGCGCTGACGCCAGCGGACCAGACCTGGCTGGAAAACGCCTGCGAACGGCTGACCCTGTCGTTGCGCGCAGCGCACCGTTTGCTCAAGGTTGCGCGGACCCTGGCCGATCTGGCGCAGGTCAAGGCTATCGACAGGGCGCATCTGGCCGAAGCATTACAGTATCGGCCAGGGGCTTGAGGCTGAGCGGGGCTCGGCAACTAGCCGCCCAAGCCCTCACTTCGGGGCTTGGGCAGCACCCACCAGACCACCACCAGGCTGGCACCAGCGCCCAAGGCTGCCGACGTCAGTCTGCCAAGCCCCGGCAATGTCAGGAACAACTCCCCGCTGATGGTCTGGCTGGCCATGAATTCGGCCCACCCCTGGGACAACAAGGCGGCCAACGACACGACCAGCGAACCGGCCCGCCAGGTACGCTGAAGACGCAACACCACGCAAGTCAGCCCCACGAGCACGGCGGGAATACCATAGAACATCAAGGCGCCGATCATCATCACCACGGCCAGGCCGAAGTAGCCGAGCGCATTGGTCAAAGCGCTTGCGCCCATGAGCGAATGCACAAGCTCGGCCAGCACCAGCAGCAACCCGGTCAACGAAGGCGCTGCAATGAACGCCAGCAGCACACGGGGGGTTGGATAGGCGTGTTGATCATCCATGCAAAATAGCCTTGCACCAGGTCGAGATGCCACCGCATAGGCGGGCGACCAAGCCGTGGATACGAGCACACATACTTTCAGTCCCTTGAACGCGTCGAATCAGCACAATCGCTGAAATGGTCGTCTAAGAGAAGCCGCACAACGTTTAGTTCAACCTGCGGCGTGCCGCTATCCCCGCCACCGACCACGCGCCTGGGCCGGTCAGCGCGGTGCTCAATCGATGGCGCCAGCAATGTGCTCGGCCCCGGTTACCGTGCCGCCAGTGCCTGCGCCACGGCCCTGAGCAGGGTTTCCTCGCTGAACGGCTTGCCCAGGCAAATCACCGCCCCCCGCCCCATCGAATCCTGTCGCGCCATGGGGTCCCAATGCGCCGACATGCAAATCACCGGCAAGGCATACCCGCGCCGTGCCAATTCACGCTGCACCTCATGACCACTGCACCCGGGCATTTTCAGGTCGACCAACGCGCAATCGGCCTCACGCGACAGTCGCGAGGCCAGGAACACCTTGCCATCGGCGAAGGGATACGCCTCGAAACCCGCCGAACGCAGCAGGTTCGACAGGCTCTTGCGCACCGAGACGTCGTCGTCGACGATGCACACCCTCACCGGGCGGCCCCGACCGGTCATGCCACGCCCTGGCCAAAGGCCTGGGCATCACCCGCGATCACCTGATGCATGGCCACTAGCTCGACCAGCGAGCGGGACTGCATCTTGTTCATGATGTTCTTCTTGTGGACCTTGATGGTCACTTCACTGGTGCCCAACTGACCGGCGATCTGCTTGTGCGACAGGCCTTCGACCACCAGCGCGAACACTTCGCGCTCGCGGGGCGTGAGATGCTGGTACTTGTCGCGCACTTGGCGTGCCTGTCGCCAGTCGCGACCGGCGGCCACCGCGCGAGCACGCACGGCCTCCAGCAACGCCAGCAACTGGCGCTCGTCGAACGGTTTGGTGAGGAACTCGAACGCCCCGGCGCGCATGGCCTGCACCGTCAACGGGATGGTCCCGTAGCCGGTCATGAAGACAATCGGCCAAGGCAGGTCGAGGCGGCGCAAAGCGTGTTGCAACTCAAGGCCCGAAGCGGCTGGCAGGTTGATATCCAACAACAGGCAGGCGTAGGGCGTGTCCCACTGCTGTTCGAGCAACGCCTCAGCCGAGGCGTACAGGCGATGGGGGATGTTTTCGGCCCGGAACAAGCGCCCCAGCGCATTGCGCACCGACGGATCGTCATCAACCACTAGCACGTGCACCGCAGCGCCGTCAGGCTCCAGGGCATGGCTGTCGAGCGCATGGCAGGCACGCGCCGGTGCCAGCGCCGAGGTATCCGGCGAAAGGTCGGCGAGCAAGCGATAACCCCGGCGCGGTACGGTCTGGATGACCTGCTTGTCACCCAGCCACTTGCGTAACAGCGAGACCTGTACCTGCAAGTTGTTGTCCTCGACCACCGTGCCTGACCAGACCTGGCTGAACAATTCGTCCTTGCTCACCACCCGGCCATTGGCCCGCGCCAAGGTCGCCAGCACCTCGAACGCGCGGCCTCCCAGCGGGATCGGCTGGCCGTCGCG
The DNA here is from genome assembly GCF_048068415.1 of Pseudomonas sp. NY15463. Classification (NCBI taxonomy): domain Bacteria; kingdom Pseudomonadati; phylum Pseudomonadota; class Gammaproteobacteria; order Pseudomonadales; family Pseudomonadaceae; genus Pseudomonas; species Pseudomonas sp. NY15463. The sequence goes on along the minus strand of NZ_JBLUQD010000003.1, from coordinate 297,403 downwards.
GAAGGCCTCGCGTCGCTCAAGCGACACCATGGCTTTGCCTATTCGGATCATCGCATCCTCGACTCTCAGGGCTGTGGCGATTGCGCGGGCTTGAGCACGATAGGCCGGCGCACGCGGACAACGAGCAGTCTTAGAACTATCACACAGCCCCGCGCACCTTGCCGGCGCCCGAGCGGACCATAACGGTCAGAATGGTTCCCGTTCCTGCCAAGGCGCCCCGCGCCGCATTGCGTCGCCCAGGCGCTCCGTATACTCCTCGCCAGGCTGTCGTTTGCAGGGGTGCCATGATGCTCGATGAATGTCTCGTTCTCGTGTCGGTCGATAACGATCCGGCGATCGACGAACACTGGCTGAGCCGCTGCACCACGGTAGCGCTGGGCCAGGAAGGCGAGCTGTGCCACTTCTGCCTGTTCGACACCGAGACCCGCCAGTCCTGGCACGCGATCCGTGCACCGGTCGAGTCGCCGGCCGCCTGCCAACGCCTGGAGCGCGACTACCGACTGGCGCTGGACCCGGCCTGGGCAGTGCTGCCCGCAGCCTACGTGCGCTCGGCCGAAGGGCCATTGCTGGTCTATCCCACCGGGCTGTCGGTAGCCGACCTGATCGACCAGGGTCGGCTTTGTCTGGAGCGCTTCCTACACGTCGCGGTGAACGCTGCCACCACCTTGGCCAAGGCCCACCAGGGCAATGCCGTGCACGGCGCCCTGCGCCCGCGCCAGTTGCTGATCGGCAACGATGGACAAGTGCGCATTGGCGGTTTTCGCGCCGATGCCAGCGACATCCCGAGCACCCAGCCCGACAGCTGGACCTACCTGGCCCCCGAGCAGGTCTGCCCGCACGGCACCCACACCGACCGGCGCAGCGATATCTATGCGTTGGCGGCCATCCTCTACCAGTTGTTGCTCGGCCAACTGCCACTGGCCGGACGCGACATCCAGCACTGGCGCCAGCTGCATGCAGGCGTGCAACCGCGGCCAGCCGGGGAGCTTGACCCGACCCTGCCAAGGGTGATCAGCCAGATCCTCGGCAAGGCCTTGGCCAAGGAGCCCGATGCGCGCTACCAGAGCGCCGAAGCACTGGCCATCGACCTGGCGCATTGCCAACGGCAATGGGCTGCGCATGGCGACATCGCGCCGTTCACCCCAGGTTGCGCCGACCTGGTGCCCGCCGCCGGCGAGCGCCTGTATGGACGCGACGCTGAACAGCAGACCATCGCCCGCCTGCTCGACAGCCTGCGCCGCGACAACACCCCCCAAGGCCTGCTGGTCAACGGCGCCACCGGCATGGGCAAGTCGAGCCTGGTGCACACCTCGCTCAAGGTCCACGCCAACGGTTATTGGGCCAGCGGCAAGTGCAACAGCCTTGAGCAAGCGGTGCCCTATGCCCCCTGGATCGAGATCCTCGGTACGTTGGCCACGCAGTTGCTGGCCAGGAACAGCAGCGACCTGGACGCCACCGCTCGCGATATTCGCCAGCGCCTCCAGGGTCGCGGCCAATTGCTCAGCCAACTGGCGCCCGATCTGCAATTGATCCTCGGCCCCAGTGCCGACTTCTCCATACAAGCGTCGCGCCTGACGCTGGAAAAAGAGCACCGCGCCATCGTCGAGGTGCTCGAAGCCTTCAGCAGCCCCGGCCAACCACTGGCGATCTTCCTCGATGATCTGCAATGGGCCGACGATGCCAGCCGTTACCTGCTGCAAGCGCTGCTGGCAAAGCCGCCGCGAGGTCTGTTGCTGATCCTCGCCAGCCGCAGCGATGGCAGCGCCATGTCACTGATCGACCTGCCTGCCACGCCCACCGCCCTGCGCTGCCAGAGCCTCACCCTACAGCCGCTGCCGGTCGCGGCGATCGTCGAACTGATCGTGACCCGCTATCACGTCAATGCCGCCGAGGCGCTCCCGGTGGCCGAGCGGGTGCACGCCAAGACCGCAGGCAATCCGTTCTTCGTCCGGCAAATTCTGCGGGCGATGGTCGAAGACCGGTTGTTCGTCTTCGATACCCACGCCATGCGCTGGTCCTGGTCGATAGACGCCGTGGCCCACCATCGCTATGCCGACAACGTCGCCGACCTGATGGTGCAGCGCCTGACCCGCCTGCCCTCGGGCCAGCGCGAGTTGCTCAGGCTCGCGGCAGCCGCCGGCGGGCGCTTCGATGTAGCGCTGCTGCGGCGCCTGGCGGGGCAGCCGGACGAGCGCCTCGACGGCCGGCTCAAAGCCTTGCGCGAGGCGGGTTTCCTCGCGTCCACCGCGCATGGCCTGGCTTTCGCCCATGACCGCGTGCAGGAAGCCGCCTATCAACTCACCCCGGAGCACGAACGCAGCGCGCAGCACGCGCGTATCGCCCAAGCCATGTGGCAGGCCTGGGCAGACAGCCCCCGTGAGGGCCTGTTCGAACTGGCCAACCAGCTCCAGCGGGCCGCGACCGATCGCTTCACCGCGCAGCAATGCGCGACCTTCCTTGCGCTGCTGCTGCGCGCCGCCACCCAGGCCCGCGACGCAGCCTCCCACGAGCAGGCCGCCGGCTACCTGCAAGCGGCGCACGCCTTGCAACAGCGTTGCCCGATTGATGCACGGCAGGCGTTCACCCTCGCCTGCATGGCCACCGAATGCGACATGCTGCTGTCACGCACGGGGCGCGCCGAGGCCGGTATCGCCGCGTGCCATCGCCACGCCCGTACAGCACTGGAGCGCGCCACGGCCCACCGCTTGGCCGCACGCCTGAACACCCTGCGCTCGGATTACCCAGCCGCCATTGACGAAGCCATGCGTGGCCTGCAACTGCTGGGAATCGAGCTGAACCACGGCGACGAGCCACAGCCCGTCGAGCGCCAGTACGCCACTGTCCGTAGACTGATCGAGCAACGCGGTCGCCACTGCCTGGAGGCTTTGCCACGCGCCACGTCCGAGCCTGTCGAGGTGGCCATTGCACTGCTCGCGACGCTGTCCTCGTCATTCTTCGTGCGCGACGAAATCCGCTTCCTGCACTTGTCGCGCATCCTGGAACTGAGCCTGGCCCACGGCGTGGCCCCCGGCAGCACCTACGGCCTGGCCTGGTTCGGGGTGATGTGCGCCGAGCGCTTCGCCGCCTACCACGACGGCCACGCTTACTGCCTGGCGGCGCTCAAGCTGATCGAGCGGCACGGATTCGAATGCGACCTGACCAGCACCTTGCTGGCCCTGGATCAGGTCAGCGCCTGGACCTCACCCATGGAGTTCGCTCGCCGTACCGCGCTGGAGGCAATCGACTCGGCCAACCTTTCCGGTGACTTGGCCATGGCCTGCTACGCCTGCTGCCACGCCGTCTCGGACGCGCTGGTGATGGGCAAGCACCTGGATGCGGTGAACCAGGAAGTCGAGCGCGGCCTGGCCACCGTGCGCCGCTATGGCTACCGCGATGTCGAATTCATTCTGCTCGCCCAACAAGCCTTCGTCGCCGACCTGTGCGGCGCTCCCGCTACGCACGATGAGCGCAACGCCGTGAGGCTGCACGACACACCGAGCGCCTGCATCAGTTCCAGCACCACGCGTTTCTTCCAGAGCCTGTTCGCCGGCATGGCGGCGTTCTACCTGGGCGATATCGGCCAGGCCACGGCGCACTTGGAGCAGGCCGATGGCCACGTCTGGGCGGTGCCGGCGCACATCAACCTGGCCGATTTCCACCTGTTCCAGGCACTGACCCTGGGCAGCCCGCAAGCACCGGGTACGCTTGAAGCGAAGCTCGAACGCCTGGCCCGGTTACGCCTGGTGTTCAGCCAGTGGACGCAGTTCAATCCGGTCACGTTCCGCAACAAGGTGCTGCTGATCGAAGGGTTGATCGCCCGCCTTCAGGGTGATGGGCTGTCGGCCATTCGCTGCTTCGACCAGGCGCAGATCGCCGCCACCGCTGCCGGCTTTATCCACGAGCAGGCCATCGCCCACGAGCAACTGGCCGAGGTGTGCATCCCCAGTGGGCTGATCTCGGGCGCCAACCTGCACCTGCGCATCGCCCGCGATTGCTTTCATCTGTGGGGCGCCACGGGCAAGGTGCGCCAGCTTGAGACGCTGCACCCGTTCCTGCGCACCCAGCCAATTCAAGAAACCTTCTGCACGACCTCACAAGCCAACCTGGACCTGGAAGCCGGTATCGAGGCTGCGCGCGCCTTGTCCGAAGAAACCTTGCTCGAAGGCCTGATCGAAACCCTGATGGGTCAGCTCACCCAGCATGCCGGTGCCGACCATGGCGCGCTGTTGATCGTCAGTGGTGCGGAGTACCAGATGGCCGCGCTGGCCGACATCGACGACGCCGGGCTGCGGGTGAGCATGGAGCAGTGCCAGAAGTTCATGACTCAGGCGCCGCGCTCGATCATCAACGCGACCCTGCGCACCAAGAAAACCCTGCTGCTGCACGACGCCCAAGTGGACTGCCCCGAAGCGTTCCGCCAGGACCTGCACGCGCGTGGTGCACGCTCGGTGCTGTGCCTGCCATTGGTGATCCAGGGGGTGCTGATCGGTCTGGTGTATCTGGAAAACTGCCTGGTGCCCAACCTGTTCGGCGGCCAGCGCCTGGCCATGCTGGAAATCCTCGCAGCGCAAGCGGCGGTGTCGCTGCAGACCGCCAAGTTCTATACCCGCCTGGCCGAAGAGCACCAGACCCGCGCTCAAATGGAAGCCGAGCTGCGGCGCTCGCGGGCAGAGCTGGCGCGCAGTGCGCATTTGCAAGTGATGAACGAACTGTCGGCGTCCATCGCCCACGAGATCAGCCAGCCACTGCTGGGCATCGCCTCCAACGCAGCGGCTAGCCTGCGCTGGCTGCGCCGCGATACGCCGGATCTCGACGAAGCCATGGCGGGTCTGGAAGACATCCGCGCCGACAGCGAGCGCGCAGCCAATATCGTTCGCGCCCTGCGCTCGCTGGCCAAGCAGACGCCGATGCAGTTCAAGACGCTGAAGCTCGACGACTTGATCTTGCAAGTGATCCGCCTGGCCTCGGCCGATGCTCTCAAGAGTGCGGTGAAAATCCAGGCGCAGCTGGATGCCGGGGTGACGGTGCTGGCAGACCCTGTGCAAATCCAGCAACTGGTGTTCAACCTGCTCACCAACGCGCTGGAGGCGCTGGCCGGGTATCGCGGTGATGGCGTGGTGCGCATCAGCTCATGCCGCTGTGGCGACGAGGTGCAGGTGCAAGTGGACGACAACGGCCCCGGCATTGATGCTCAAGACCGCGAACAGGTGTTCGAGGTGTTCCACACCACCAAGCCCGGTGGACTGGGCATGGGGCTGGCAATCTGCATGTCGGTGGTGCAGGCCCACGGCGGGCGCTTGCAGGCGTTGGACTCGGAGCTGGGCGGGTGCTGCATTCGCTTCAGCGTGCCGGTGGCGGGCACACAAGCCGGCTGATGTGTAGGTACTTGTAACAAGGGCCTTGCCGGGGTGCAGGGCCGGTCGGAAAGGGTCGCGTAGCGCGCCCCGGGATTTATGCATGATGCAAAATCGCCGAGGCTGCTACGCAGCCTTTTCGCGGCACAAGGCCGCTCCAGATCAGCGCGCCGTCAACGCCGCATAACTGTTCATCAAGTTGCGGTAATTGGGGATGCGCTGGGACAGCAGGTTGCCCAGGCCTTCGATGTCGTTGCGCCAGTCGCGATGCAACTCACACGCCACCGAGAACCAGTTCATCATCTGCGCCCCGGCTTGAGTCATGCGCGCCCACGCGGCCTGCTGCACGGTCTCGTTGAAGGTGCCCGAGGCGTCGGTGACGACGAACACGTCGAAGCCCTCGGCCAGCGCCGACAGGGTCGGGAACGCCACGCACACATCAGTCACCACGCCGGCAATGATCAGTTGCTTGCGCCCAGTGGCCTTGATCGCCTTGACGAAATCTTCGTTGTCCCAAGCGTTGATCTGGCCAGGGCGGGCGATGTACGGCGCGTCCGGGAACATCTCCTTGAGTTCCGGCACCAGCGGGCCATTGGGGCCTTGCTCGAAGCTGGTGGTGAGGATGGTCGGCAGGCCGAAGAACTTGGCCAGGTCACCCAAAGCCAGCACGTTGTTCTTGAACTCGTTGGGCGAGAAATCCTGCACCAGCGAGATCAGGCCGGTCTGGTGATCGACCAGCAGCACGACGGCATCATCTTTGTTCAGGCGCTTGTAGTCAGGTTGGCTCACGACGGTGACTCCTTGGGTGGGATGAAGGTGGCATTGGTCCTAGGGCCTATACCTTTGGGTAACACGGCATTAAAGGTGACCCGCCGCCTGACGCCAGGCCTTGGGAGGCTGACCGACCAAACGGCTGAAGGCGCGCGTGAAATGCGCTTGGTCACAGAAGCCGCACTCCAGGCTGACATGGGTGATCGGCACTTCGGTGGCCAGCAGACGTTTGGCCTTTTCCATGCGTGCTCGCAGGCGCCAGGCTTGCGGCGACAGTCCGGTAGCCACCTTGAAGGCGCGCGAGAAGTGACTGCGCGTGAGATGGCAGACGCTGGCGATCTGGATGATCGACAGTGGGCTGTGGAGCATGAGTTCCTTGGCCTGGCGCAAGCGCTGCGGGGTCAGCGCGCCGGGCTGGGTGTGCCGGGCTTCTGGGGCGGACTCAAGGGCCATGTCGACTCTCCTGTTTCGATGCAGGAAGTCTGGCGCGCGGCCGATGACAAAGTCCTGAGCCGAACCTTAAAAGTTCTTAAGCGTGACAGCCCGTCACCACGCAGGTCGCGTCTGGCCCATGACGCTCTCGGGCGCGCTGGCCCTACACGCCCTAGCGATCCTTTAAAATGCTCGTATGTTTGATTTCAGGCTATCTGCACAGGTAGTCGCAAAGGTGAGTCACGATGCTGAAAACAGTGGTGATAGTGCTGTTCAACGATGTTCTGATGCTGGATGTCAGCGGCCCTATGGACGTCTTTTCCATCGCCAACCGGTTCCTCCCGGCAGACCAGCACTACCACCTGCTCACCCTTGCCGAAGACAACGCCCCGCTGCGTAGCTCCTGCGGCCTGAAGGTACTGGCCGACGCACGCCTGGAGGCGTTGCCGATGAACGTCGACCTGCTGCTGGTGCCTGGCGGCCCAGGCGCCTACGACCATCCGACACCGGCGCTAGAGCGTTGGCTGGCGCAGGCAGCGCGCAGCGCTAAGCGTTTCGGTGCGATCTGTACCGGTATTTTCCTGCTGGGGCGCGCTGGATTACTCAGCGGCTATCGCTGCACCACCCACTGGAACTACATCGAGCGCCTGGCGCGGCAGTTTCCCGAAGCACGAGTGGAAACCGAACAGATCTACGTGACCGACCGTAACTTGATCACCTCCGGCGGCATCACCGCCGGTATCGACCTGGCCCTGGCCGTGGTGGCCGAGGATCATGGCCGGGACTTGGCGCTGGAAGTGGCCAAGGTGCTGCTGGTGGCGCGACACCGCCAAGGCGGTCAGTTGCCCTACGGTCCATTGCTGGCAGCGGTGCCGCGTGACGGCGGCCCAATCGCCCGGGTCCAGGCGTATATCGTCGACCATATCGACGAAGCCTTCACCGTGCAGAAAATGGCCGAGTTGGCGGCCATGAGCGCGCGTAACTTCGCCCGCGCGTTCCAGCGCGACGTGGGGATCACGCCACTGCAATACTTGCAGAACGCGCGCATCGACCATGCGCGCAAGTTGCTCGAGGGCTCGGATTTGCCACTCAAGGTGGTGGCCGCGCGCAGTGGGTTCGGCAGCGACCGGCACATGCGCAAGGTGTTCGGCGAGCGGATCGGCATGACGCCGAGCCAGTACCGCGCGCAGTTTGGCGGGTGACGCAACAGCCGGACCACACGCGACACAGGTAGGAGCGGCCTTGCCGGTCCGGCGTCCCGGCAAGGCCGCTCCTACATAGGCGTGCGTGCGGTTCATATTGTCCCCTTCAAGGAGACAATATGTCTCCATAGAATCGGATTGTCTCCACACAGCCCATTCCGCAAAATGCTCGACTCAACGCTATAACCGCTGCCCCGGCAGTTAACGGAGCCAGAACCCATGCCACACGAAGGCAGCCTGCTGCAAACCGCGGTGATCTTCCTGTTCGCCGCCGTCATCGCCGTCCCCCTCGCCAAACGCCTGAAGCTAGGCGCCGTGATCGGCTACCTGCTCGCGGGCGTGGCCATCGGCCCGCAAGCACTGGGCCTGATCCGCGACACCGAGAGCGTCGCGCACATTTCCGAATTGGGCGTGGTCCTGCTGCTGTTCATCATCGGCCTGGAACTGTCGCCACGACGCCTGTGGCTGATGCGCAAATCGGTGTTCGGTGTTGGCACCGCACAGGTGCTGCTGACCGGCGCGGTGATTGGCGCCATCGCCCTGTTCGGCTTCAGCCAGACACTGCCAGCGGCCATCGTGCTTGGCCTGGGCCTGGCGCTGTCGTCCACCGCCTTGGGTCTGCAAAGCCTGGCCGAGAGCAAGCAGCTCAACACCCCGCATGGCCGCCTGGCCTTCGCCATCCTGCTGTTCCAGGACATCGCCGCCATCCCGCTGATCGCCCTGGTGCCGTTACTGGCCGCAAACGGCCCCGACACCAGCCACGGCGACAGCCTGGAGCATGGCCTGAAGGTATTCGCCAGTATCGCCGTGGTGATTGTCGGCGGGCGCTATCTGCTGCGCCCGCTGTTTCGCACCGTGGCCCGCACGGGCCTGCCGGAGGTGTCCACCGCCACCGCGCTGTTGGTAGTGATCGGCACCGCCTGGCTGATGGAAGAGGCCGGTATCTCGATGGCCCTGGGGGCCTTCCTGGCCGGCCTGCTGCTGGCCGATTCGGAATACCGGCATGAACTGGAATCACAGATCGAGCCGTTCAAGGGCCTACTGCTGGGGCTGTTCTTCATCAGTGTCGGCATGGGCGCCAACCTGCGCCTGCTGCTGGAAATGCCGCTGGTGCTACTGAGCCTGACCCTGCTGCTGATCACCGTGAAACTGGCGCTGCTGATCGGCGTCGGGCGCCTGGCCGGTGGCCTGAACAAGGCCAGCGCGTTGCGCCTGGGCATGGTGCTGGCAGCCGGTGGCGAGTTCGCCTTCGTGGTGTTCAAGCTAGGCAAGGATCAAGGCCTGTTCGACACCCAGACCTACGACCTGCTGATGATGACCATCACCCTGTCGATGGCCGTCACCCCCCTGCTGATGCTCGGCTGCGCCCGCGCCCTCAAGCGCCCGCAACCGACGCGCGAAGTGCCCGAGCAGTACAAGGCCATCGACGCCGGCACCCCGCGCGCGGTGATCGTCGGCATGGGGCGCATGGGGCAGATCGTGGCGCGTATCCTGCGGGCACAGAAGATCCCCTTCATCGCCCTGGAAACCTCGGTGGATACCATCGAGATGACCCGCATGTTCGAGCAGGTGCCGGTGTTCTACGGCGACCCGTCGCGCCCCGAGGTGCTGCATGCGGCCAAGGTCGGCGAGGCCGAATATTTCATCATTACCGTCGACGACCCCGAGGTCGCCACCCACACCGCCGAACGGGTCAAGCGCCTTTACCCGCACCTGAAGGTCATCGCCCGGGCGCGTAACCGCCAACATGTGCACAAACTGCTGGACGTCGGTGCCGAGCCAATCCGCGAGACGTTTTATTCGAGCCTGGAAATGAGCCGCCGCGCACTGGTGGGGCTGGGCTTGAGCGAGGCCCAGGCGGCCGATCGCATCGAGCGCTTTACCGAGCACGACGAGCAGGTGCTCGAAGCCCAGGGGCAGGTGCGTGATGATCGCGCGAAGGTGATGCAGACCGCCAAGGAGGCGCGGGTGGAGTTGGAGCGGTTGTTTGAGTCGGATGCAGACTGACGCTCAGGCGAAGGCAAGCCGAGCGATGGGCGGATGCTCACGGTGCGCGGCTTGCCAAAGGTCGTAGGCGGCTTGTTCGGCTAGGTACTGGCGAGCACTGCCCAGACCTGCCAGTTCCAGGCGATAGGCCAGGTCGGCGGAAATCGCCGCACGGCCGTTGAGCACGGTGGATAACTGGCCACGAGAATAGCCGAGATGACGGGCGGGGGAGGAGACGTTCATGCCGATTGCGGGCAGGACGTCTTCGCGCAGGGCTTCGCCTGGGTGGGGCGGGTTGTGCATGGGTAATTTCCTGGTAGTGCTCCAGTGCGACGCCAGGTTCGACATCGTTGCCGAAATCAAAATATGGGAGCTGCTGTGCGGCCCCAAATTGCCATATGCACCCTCATGGCAACCTGTTCCCACTTTACCTCCACCAGTAGCCGAAGCGCTTCTGACAATCTCGCTGGAAGGTGCCCCAAAACGCAGTCGAAAGTTCCTACCTCAGTGTCGTCCTACGCACTCATCAGACCTTTCTCACTGGGCATCCTACAGCCTGGGAAATACCCTACGAATCCTGTCGACTCCAGTCTGATTGTCCGGGGAAACCATGCCCTCTAGGCTCTTGCGGTCGCTGTCGGTTCAGCGATCGGACGTGGAAATCCGGCTGTTGGAATATCGGAAGTTCTGTCGTGACGGCAGCTGTACGCGGGAGGCCATATGGCCTGCCGGGGTTTCCGATGACCTGGGTTTCCACCCCGCGTACAGCCGCCACCCTTCGCGTGGAAACGAACGGTGCCGGCCAATATCTCTATCGGAGCTTGGCCATGAAAAAGATCGTCCCCGCCCCACCCGTCCCCGACACCACCCACCGCCCCTTTGGCAAATGCGACGCCGGCCACCCGCCGCTGTTCTCGGTGAACCCGAACATCAACGCACACGATACCCTTACGCATGCCGCCGAATACCTGCGCAGTGCCTAAGACGTGGGCTACAAAGCATTGGAGCATATGGACGACGTGGGCAAGAGCTTGCAGTGGGCCAATCTACAGGGCATCGAACTGGCCGAAGGGCTGGTCGAGGCGATGCTCGATGGGATTGAAGAGGGTGCTTGTAAGAGCGGACTAGTCCCGAGATAAACATTCCAGACAAAGCAAAAAAGCCGGCACCCTTTGGGGGAGCCGGCCTTCGCAATTTTCAGTGGACGATTACTTGCCAGCCGTCAGCGCGTTATAACTGGTCATCAGGTTGCGGTAGTCGGGGATGTGGTTGGAGCACAGCGCCGCCAGGCCTTCGATGTCGTTGCGCCAGTCGCGGTGCAGCTCGCAGGCCACGCCGAACCAGGTCATCAGTTGCGCACCGGCCTGGCTCATGCGGTCGTGGGCGGCGTCGCGGGTCATTTCGTTGAAGGTGCCGGAGGCGTCGGTCACCACGAACACGTCGAACTCTTCTTCCAGGGCCGACAGCGCCGGGAAGGCTACGCACACTTCAGTCACCACGCCGGCAATGATCAGTTGCTTCTTGCCGGTGGCCTTGACTGCCTTGACGAAGTCTTCGTTGTCCCAGGCGTTGATCTGGCCTGGGCGGGCGATGTACGGGGCGTCCGGGAACAGCGCCTTCAGCTCTGGCACCAGCGGGCCGTTCGGGCCTTGCTCGAAGCTGGTGGTGAGGATGGTCGGCAGGTTGAAGAACTTGGCCAGGTCAGCCAGGGCCAGCACGTTGTTCTTGAAGCGATCCGGCTCGATGTCGCGCACCAGGGACAGCAGGCCTGCCTGGTGGTCGACCAGCAGAACGGCGGCGTCGTCTTTGTTCAGGCGGTTGTATTTGAATTGGGTCATGGTCGTAGCTCCTAAAGGGTTTGAAGTTCTTTGCTGTGAGTTCGGTGTTTCGCGTTGATGAGCAAAGATTAGATTCATCACCTTTGAAGCGGTAGACTGCGAAAATTGGCTTTAGCGTTCCATTTTATGAACGATGGGTCGATGATGGCTTCTTCGCGGGCAAGCCCGCGCCCACCGGGATCGCGACACGCTTGAAGCTGCGCACTATCAGGATCTGGAGAACCCCTTGGAAGACCTCAACTCCCTCTACTACTTCACCCAGGTGGTGGAGCACGGCGGCTTCGCACCGGCTGGCCGCGCGCTGGACATGCCCAAGTCCAAGCTCAGCCGGCGCATCGCTGACCTTGAGGAACGCCTGGGTGTGCGCCTGCTACACCGCACCAGCCGCCACTGCTCGCTGACCGAAATCGGCCAGGCTTATTACAACCGCTGCCTGGCCATGCGCGTGGAGGCCGAGGGCGCCGCCGAGATCATCGAGCGCAATCGCAGCGAGCCGCGAGGGCTGGTGCGCATCAGTTGCCCGACGACCCTGCTCAACTCCTGGGTCGGGCCGATGCTCACCCGCTACATGCTCAAGTACCCGCAGGTGGAGTTGTTCATCGAGAGCACCAACCGCCGCGTCGACCTGCTGCACGAGGGTTTCGACGTGGCGCTGCGGGTGCGCTTCCCACCACTGGAGAACACCGACATGGTGATGAAGGTGCTGAGTAACAGCACCCAATGCCTGGTCGGCCACCCCTCCTACCTTGAACAGTTGCCCAAAGGCTTCGACCCGCATGTGCTGAGCAGCCTGCCCAGCCTGCATTGGGGCAGCGCCCAGCGCGAGTACCAGTGGGAGCTGTTCCAGGGCGAGGACACCAGCCGCAGCATCGTGATTCGGCACACCCCGCGCATGGTCACCGACGACCTGTTCGCCCTGCGCCACTTCGTGCTGGCCGGGGTGGGCATCGCGCACCTGCCGCGTGTGGCGGTGCGCGAGGATTTGGCTGCCGGCCGGCTGGTCGAGCTGATCCCGGACTGGCACCCGCGCTGCGGCATCGTGCATGCGATCTTCCCGTCGCGCCGCGGCCTGTTGCCATCGGTGCGAGCGCTGATCGATCACCTGGCCGAGGAGTTCGCCAGTAGCGACATGGCCTGAAAAATCTAGCGTGGGGAAGCGTACTCCGCCGAGCGTGAGGTCCGTTTCTGCGTGTTTTGTCGGGCACTTCCCAAATGACCCGTTAGACGCAGAAAAAAGGCCGGTTCCCGCCAAGGGAACCGGCCTTCGATGTTTCTAACAGACGTTTACTTACCAGCGGTCAGCGCGCTACAGCGGGTTGATGAGGCCGTGCAGATCGACAACACGGAGCGACCTCACATGACGCTGAAAAACACAACGTCTTAGAACGCAAAGCACGAGCAACCCAGCGCCCCCCAGAAGCCCTGGAAGTCGCTGACCGGCACCTTGGAATGACGCGCCTTCTCGTGGCTGTGCGCATGCACGCCGCACGGCCCCGAGCATTGGTGCACCGCCGCCGCCAGCGACGGGGTGCCCACGCGCCAGTGCCCCGGCACCTTGGCCACCGGCGACCACTCCGGCAGCACCGGCACCTGCGGTGGGCCCAGGCGTTCGAACTCGCCCGCCGCGTACACCACCTTGCCGTCGACGATGGTCAGCACCGACTCGATGCCCTTGATCGCCTCCTGCTCGACGCTGAAGAAGTCCAGCGACAGCGCCGCCAGGTCCGCCAGTTGGCCCACCTTGATCTGGCCCTTCTTGCCCTGTTCGCTGGAGAACCAGGCACTGCCCTGGGTGAACAGCTGCAACGCGGTGTCGCGGTCCAGGCCTTCCGGGTACAGCTCCATGCCGCCGACGGTCTTGCCGCTGACCAGCCAGTACAGCGAGGTCCAAGGGTTGTAGCTGGACACCCGTGTGGCGTCGGTGCCAGCCCCGACCGGCACGCCCATTTCGAGCATGCGCTTGATCGGCGGGGTCTGCTCGGCGGCCTTGGCGCCGTAGCGGTCGACGAAATACTCACCCTGGAAGGCCATGCGGTCCTGAATCGCGATCCCGCCGCCCAGCGCACGCACACGCTCGATGTTCTGCGGGGTGATGGTTTCTGCGTGATCGAAGAACCACGGCAGGCCGTTGAACGGTATGTCACGGTTGACCTTCTCGAACACGTCGAGCATGCGCGTGATCGATTCGTTGTAGGTGGCGTGCAGGCGGAACGGCCAGCGCTGCTCGACCAGATGGCGCACCACCGGCTCCAGCTCTTCTTCCATGGTTTGCGGCAAGTCCGGGCGCGGTTCGAGGAAGTCCTCGAAGTCGGCGGCGGAGAACACCAGCATCTCGCCAGCGCCGTTGTGGCGCAGGAAGTCGGTGCCGCTGTGCAGCTTCACGCTGGAGGTCCACTTGCGGAAGTCGTCCAGCTCTTCCTTGGGCTTCTGGGTGAACAGGTTATAGGCGATGCGCACGGTTAGCTGGTTGTTGTCGGCCAGTTCCTGAATCACCGAGTAGTCGTCGGGGAAGTTCTGGTAGCCGCCGCCAGCATCGATGGCGCTGGTCAGGCCCAGGCGGTTGAGTTCACGCATGAACTGACGGGTGGAGTTGACCTGGTACTCCAGCGGCAGCTTCGGCCCCTTGGCCAGCGTGGCGTAAAGGATCATGGCATTGGGGCGGGCGATCAACATGCCGGTGGGATTGCCGAACTTGTCGCGCTGGATCTCGCCACCGGGCGGGTTGGGCGTGTCCTTGGTGTAGCCCACGGCGGCCAGGGCGGCGCGGTTGAGCAGCGCGCGGTCGTACAGGTGGAGCAGGAACACCGGGGTGTCTGGCGCGGCCTGGTTGATCTCTTCAAGGGTTGGCATGCGCTTTTCGGCAAACTGGAATTCGTTCCAGCCACCGACCACGCGCACCCACTGCGGCGTCGGGGTGCGCGCGGCCTGGTCCTTGAGCATGCGCAGGGCGTCGGCCACCGAGGGCACGCCTTCCCAACGCAGTTCGAGGTTGTAGTTCAGGCCGCCACGGATCAGGTGCAGGTGCGAGTCGTTCAGGCCTGGGATTACCGTGCGCTGCTTGAGGTCGATGATCTGAGTGGAGGCGCTCTTGTGGGCCATGGCTTCGGCATCGCTGCCCACCGCGAGGAAACGGCCGTCCTTGATGGCAACAGCAGTGGCAGTGGGTTTTTCGCGGTCAACGGTGTGCAGCTTGCCGTTGAACAGAATCAGGTCGGCGGTCATGGAGCCTCCTTGGGTGGCTGCGTGGGCGGAACCGGCGGCGCCGGTGAAGGGCAGTGCGGACCAGAGCGCCCCAGCGGCGCCGAGCACGGTGCTGGTGGCGAGAAACTGGCGACGGCTCTTGTCGTTCGGATCCTGGGACATGCTGTTCTCCATCGAGGTGCGGCAGGCGCAACAGCGGAGCATGCCGGTTGGCGCACGGTCAGGGCTTGAATGGATGTGCGGTGGGTCGTAGAAGGTTAGCCCTGTTGGACTTTTGTGCTGCCAGGGCCGGCCTCTTCGCGGGTAAACCCGCTCCCACAGGTTTCAATCGCTGTGCGATACCTGTGGGAGCGGGCTTGCCCGCGAATGCCTCCCACCGTTAGCGCTGAAGGAACGCCAGCAGGTCCTCGTTCAACTGCTGCGCATGGGTCACGGCAAAACCGTGCGGAGCGCCGGCATACACCTTCAACTCAGCCCCACGAATCAGCTCGGCGGCCTTCTTGCCGGTCGTCTCGAACGGCACGATCTGGTCGTCGTCGCCATGGATCACCAAGGTCGGTACATCGATCTTGTCCATGTCCGGGCGGAAATCGGTTTCGCTGAACGCGGATACGCAATCCAGGGTGCCTTTGATCGAGGCCATGAGCGCGATGTTCAGGGTCTGCGTCTGCACGCCCTGGGATACCTGCTGGCCATGGTTGATGCCGTAGAACGGCGTGGCGAAGTCTGCGATGAACTGCGCCCGGTCGGCGCGCAGCCCGGCCTGGATGCCCTCGAACACCGAGGTATCGACACCGTCCGGGTTGTCGGCACGCTTGCCGAACACCGGGGTCACCGCGCCCAACAACACCAGGCCTGCAACCCGTGCGCTGCCATGCTTGGCAATGTAGCGGCTGACATCACCACCGCCCATCGAGAAGCCCACCAGGGTGACTTCGCGCAGGTCCAGGTGCTCAATCAACTGGGCGATGTCATCGGCAAAGGTGTCGTAGTCGTAGCCGCTCCACGGCTGGCTCGAACGGCCGAAGCCCCGACGGTCAAAGGCGATGGTGCGATAGCCGCGGCTGGCCAGGTACTCCATCTGCGAATCCCACATGTCGGCGTCCAGCGGCCAGCCGTGGCTGAACAGGACCGGTTTGCCGCTGCCCCAGTCCTTGTAGTAGATCGAGGTGCCATCACGGGTGACGAGCGTGCTCATATCGGTATCTCCTGAGAAGTGATCGAGAGTGCGTGGAACGTTCAGCCGCGCAGCCAGTTGGCACAGCGGCGGGTTACCCAAGGCATGATGTAGAACACCACGGGCAGGATGACAAACAGGTTGACGATCAGGTTGCCGGTGATCGGGCCGCCCAGGTGCGGGTAGCGCGCGAACAACGGCGCCAGCAGTTGCGGAATGATCATGGTCATCGGGCAGATCACCAGGTAGGTCAGCAGGGCCTGTTTCCAACGTGGCGGTTGTGGGACGCTGCCGCTTGGCGGGGTGAACCAGAACTCCGGGTCATCGTGTACCTGGGTATGGTCACCGTCCTCAAGCAATGGCAGCACCTGCTCGACCAAGGCCTGGCGCTCGGCAGAATTGACCCAGGCTTGCAGCAAGGATGCGTCGGCGAAGCGCACCACGGTGGTGAAGTGGCACCCGCCCTCGTCCGGGCGGATCACGTTGACGTCCAGGTGCCCGGGCTGATGGCGCGCGGCGCTGACGGTACGCTTGAGCCAGGCCTCGTAGTCGCTCAGGGACTGGGCACGAACCTTGTGCTGGACCACCAGCGTAACGACGTTGCGGTTGGCTTCGGTTGCGGTGTTCATCGGTGTTCCTTGGGATGAGCTTGCCCGCATCCACTGTGCAACGGCAGACGGGCGAAGGATTGAATGGGTGTGCTGCCGGGTGCCGGGCACCGACTGACGGTGCCCGGGCAGTGGGGCTTACTTGGCGGCGGTCAGGGCGTTGTAGCTGGTCATCAGGTTGCGGTAGTCGGGGATGTGGTTGGAGCACAGCGCCGCCAGGCCTTCGATGTCGTTGCGCCAGTCACGGTGCAGCTCACAGGCCACGCCGAACCAGGTCATCAGTTGCGCACCGGCCTGGCTCATGCGGTCGTGGGCGGCGTCGCGGGTCATTTCGTTGAAGGTGCCGGAGGCGTCGGTCACCACGAACACGTCGAACTCTTCTTCCAGGGCCGACAGCGCCGGGAAGGCTACGCACACTTCAGTCACCACGCCGGCAATGATCAGTTGCTTCTTGCCGGTGGCCTTGACTGCCTTGACGAAGTCTTCGTTGTCCCAGGCGTTGATCTGGCCTGGGCGGGCGATGTACGGGGCGTCCGGGAACAGCGCCTTCAGCTCTGGCACCAGCGGGCCGTTCGGGCCTTGCTCGAAGCTGGTGGTGAGGATGGTCGGCAGGTTGAAGAACTTGGCCAGGTCAGCCAGGGCCAGCACGTTGTTCTTGAAGCGATCCGGCTCGATGTCGCGCACCAGGGACAGCAGGCCTGCCTGGTGGTCGACCAGCAGAACGGCGGCGTCGTCTTTGTTCAGGCGGTTGTATTTGAATTGGGTCATGGTCGTAGCTCCTAAAGGGTTTTGAAGTTCTTTGCTGTGAGTTCGGTGTTTCGCGTTGATGAGCAAAGATTAGATTCATCACCTTTGAAGCGGTAGACTGCGAAAATTGGCTTTAGCGTTCTATTTTGTGAACGCTGGATCGGTGCTGGCTTCTTCGCGGGCAAGCCCGCTCCCACAGGGGGCGTGGGATCCTGCGCAAAGCGCTAGAACTGATTGCCTGCCCCCTCAACCTGCTCTATTACTACCCACCAGCCCTCCCCTCACCCCGAGACTTCCATGCTGGCGCTCATCCAGTCCTACCCGTTGCTGCTCGGCTTTTTCCTGCTCCTGCTCGACCTGTTGCTATGGCAACTGATCCCACTCCAAAGGCGCGCCTGGCGCATCGCCACGCGGTTGGTGATCTTCCTGTTGTTCAGCGCTGTGCTGCTGGCTGCTGGCATGAGCCCATTGCAACCACCGCCGTGGGCCGACGACGTGGCGCGCAACCTGATGGCCACGGTGCTGGAGATCGCCTGGTGGCTGTTTGCCGCGCGCACGGTGACTGTGGTGTTCGGCCTGCTGCTGGTCGCTCGAGGCAGCCACGGCGGGCGCCTGCTGCAAGATGTGCTCGGCGCGCTGATTTTCCTTGCCGCCGTAGTCGCCGCAGCGGCCTATGTGATGCAGTTGCCGGTCAAGGGCCTGCTGGCCACCTCGGGGGTGATGGCCATCGTCATCGGCCTGGCGCTGCAAAGCACCCTGAGCGATGTGTTTAGCGGCATCGTGCTCAACACCACACGGCCCTATCAGATCGGTGATTCGATCTCCATCGACGGCACCGAAGGCAAGGTGGTGGATATCGACTGGCGCGCCACACGCCTGATTACCGGTACCGGCAGCCTGGCGGTGATCCCCAACTCGGTGGCGGCCAAGGCGCGCCTGCTCAACCACAGCCGCCCGGCCGACCGCCACGGCGTGGCCATCAGCGTGGTGGTGCCGGCCAAGGTGCGGCCCAAGCGGGTATTCGATGCCCTGGAAAAGGCCCTGCAAGGCACCAGCGCGCTGCTCGCCTCACCCGCACCGAAGGTCTCGGTCAAGGCCTCGACGCTGGAGTCGGTAGAGTACGAGGCCAGCGGCTTCGTCGCCGATGCGGCGCGCAAGACCGAGGTGCGCAACCAGCTGTTCGACCTGGCCCACCGTCACCTGGAAGCCAGTGGGGTGATGTGGAACGTCGACCTTGGCCTGCCGCCACGCAGCCGCCAGCGCGAGCTGCTCGACGACGTGCGGGTATTCCGCTCGCTCAGCAGTGAAGAGCGCGACGCCCTGAGCCAGCGCATGACGGCAGTGGAGTACCTGGCCGACCAGGTGATCCTCGGTATCGGCGACAACGCCGAGCACTTGCTGGTGATCGGCAGCGGTGTGGTCCAGGCCTCGGTGCGTAACGGCGACACGCTGCTGGAGGCCGGGCGCATGGGGCCCGGCGAGGTGCTGGGGATCGAGGGGCTGGTGGACGAAGACCAATCTCTGGTGGAGTTTCGTACCCTCACCAGTTGCCTGCTGTACCGCATCGAGAAGGAGCAGGTACGCAGTTGCCTGGAGCAACGCGGCGACGTGCAGACGGCGTTGGTGAAGCTGCAACGCTTCCGCCAGCAAAGCCGCGCGTCGCTATTGCTGCAAAAGCCCGCGCAAGTGAAGAAGGGTGGCTTCCTGAGCTGGTTGCACAAGTAGCCAGCCAACGCCCTGTGAGCGGCCTTGCCGGGACACCGGACCGGCAAGGCCGCTCCACAGACCGCGCCAATGCGGTTACAGAACGACGCGCAGGCACTGCCCTGCGTGATACAGCGAGAACCCCGACTCGTAGAACGCCGTGCGCAGGGTCGGTGCACTCACCGGCTTCATCGGCGAGAACGGCAGCGGCAGGCTGTCTGGGTCGTCCTTGAGCAAGAACTCGGCAAACGCCCGGCCAATCACCGTGCCAGTGGTATTGCCCCGGCCGTTGTAGCCGGTCACCGCCACCAGCCCCGGGGCGGGCTCGAACAGACGCATCAGATGGTCGGGGGTAAAGTCGATGCAGCCGGTCCAGTGCATCTCCCACTCGACCTTGCCCAACTCGGGGTAGTAGTGGCGTTGGATACGGTCAGCCCAGCTGCGCACGAACCACGCCGGCTTGTTATCGACTCGCCCGAGGCTGCCGAGCAACAGGCGGCCCTGGTCGTCACGGCGGATACTGCTGAGCACGGTGCGGGTGTCCCACGAACCCTGGCCATGCGCGAGCACTTTGTCGGCAGCGGCGCCGTGCAGGGGTTTGGAGGCGACCTGGTAGTAGTAGCCGCGGAAGAAATGCTTTTGCAGGCTGCTCCAGTCGCCTTCGGTGTAGGCCCCGGTAGAGATCACCACCTTGTCGGCACGCACCGCGCCAGCGGCGGTCTTCACCCGCCAGGCGTCGCCGTCACGCTCGAGGCCTTCGACCACCGATTGCTGGAACAGCTTGCCGCCTAGCCGGGTCACGGCAGCGGCCAGCCCTTGGGTGTAGCCCATGGGGTTGATGGTGCCCGCGCGGCGGTCAAGCAGCGCGGCGGAAATCTTTTGGGTACCGCAGTATTCCTGGCAGCGCGCACCGGTCAGCAGCTCGACGTCGGCGCCACGGCGCGACCATTGCTGGTGGCGGGCTTCAAGGTCGGCGATGCCCGTGGCGTTGTGCGCCATGTGTAGGGTGCCTTTGTGTTGTGCCTGGCAGTCGATGCCTAGCCGTTCGATCAGCGCGAACACCTCGCCCGGTGCTTGGCCAAGCACCTTGTTCAGGCGGCTGCCTTGCTGCTGGCCGAGGGTGGCCTCGACGTCGTCGGGGCGGATCCAGGTGCCTGCGTTGACCAAGCCGACGTTGCGCCCCGAACCACCATGGCCGATCTTCCAGGCTTCCAACAAAATCACCGACTTGCCCTGTTCGAGCAGGTGGATCGCCGCCGAAAGGCCGGTGATACCACCGCCGATCACGCAGACATCGGCCTTGTACTCACCGGCCAGGGCCTGGGCGGCGACGCTCGGCTGGGTGACGTGTTCCCACAGACATTCTTGACGCAGTTCGGACATGGCCCGGCTCCAGCGATTGTTCTTGTTGGGGCCGCTATGCGGCCCAATCGCGGCACAAGGCCTACAGGAAATTGCGAGCAATCTGTAGGAGCGGCCTTGTGCCGCGAAACGGGGGCAACGCCCCCGCCTGCGATCCATCAATCGAACACGATGCCCTGCGCCAGCGGCAACTCGCGCGAGTAGTTCACGGTGTTGGTTTGCCGGCGCATGTAGCCTTTCCATGCGTCCGAACCCGACTCACGGCCACCGCCCGTTTCCTTCTCGCCACCGAACGCCCCGCCGATCTCGGCTCCGCTGGTGCCAATGTTGACGTTGGCGATGCCGCAGTCGCTGCCCGAGGCGCTCTGGAAACGCTCGGCCTCGCGGATGTCGGTGGTGAAAATGCACGACGACAGGCCTTGCGGCACTTCGTTGTTCAGGCGCAGGGCCTCTTCGAAGTCATCGTAAGCCAGCACGTAGAGGATCGGGGCGAAGGTTTCGTGGCGCACCACGTCGCTCTGTGCTGGCATTTCGGCGATGGCCGGGGACACGTAGTAGGCGTTCGGATACTGCTCGACCAACTGACGCTCGCCACCGAACACCTGACCGCCTTCGTCACGCGCCTTGGCCAGCGCACCCTGCATGGCATCGAACGACAGCTTGTCGATAAGCGGGCCAACCAGGTTGTCCTTGCGTGGATCGCCGATACGCACCTTGCCATAGGCGGCTTTGACACGGGCAACCACTTCATCCTTGATCGAGCGGTGCACGATCAGGCGACGCAGGGTGGTGCAACGCTGGCCAGCGGTCCCGACCGCCGAGAACAGGATGCCGCGCACGGCCAGGTCCAGGTCGGCGCTCGGAGCCAGGATCATGGCGTTGTTGCCGCCCAGTTCCAAAATGCTGCGACCGAAACGCGCGGCCACACGCGGACCCACTTCACGGCCCATGCGGGTGCTGCCAGTGGCGCTGACCAGCGGCACGCGCGGATCATCCACCAGGGCTTCACCGGCTTCACGGCCACCGATGACCAGTTGGCTCAGCCCGGCAGGTGCATCACCGAAGGCTTTCAGGGCTTTCTCGAACAGTGCCTGACACGCCAGGGCGGTAAGCGGCGTCTTCTCGGACGGCTTCCACACCACCGAGTTACCCGCCACCAGGGCCAGCGCAGTGTTCCACGCCCACACCGCCACCGGGAAGTTGAAGGCACTGATCACCCCGACCACGCCCAGCGGATGCCAGGTTTCACGCATGTGGTGGCCTGGACGCTCGGAGGCGATGGTCAGGCCGTATAGCTGGCGCGACAGGCCGACGGCGAAGTCGCAGATGTCGATCATTTCTTGCACTTCGCCCAGACCTTCCTGGGTGATCTTGCCGGCTTCGATCGACACCAGCTCGCCGAGGTCGGCCTTGTGTTCACGCAGCACTTCACCGAACAGACGCACCAATTCGCCACGGCGCGGGGCCGGCACGCTGCGCCAGGCCTCGAAGGCCTGCTGCGCCTGGTCGATGCAGGTAATGGTCTCGGCCTTGCCGAGCAGTTTCACCGAGGCGATCTGGCTGCCGTCGATCGGGGTATGGACAGGGTAGTCGCCCTGGGTGTGAGCCGCGGCGGCAACGCCAAGGCGCTCGAGCAATGCAGCAACCATTGTGCTTCTCCTTTCATCGCGTGAAGGGTTGGAAAATGACGTGGGTCAGTATTAATCCGATTACACAGGTGCAACAAACGACCTTTATTCCGCATATCATTCCACCAGGTAATGACTTGCTCACAGAGATCTCTTATGTCCAAACGCCTGGTGCCCTCCATGACCGCCCTGCAGTGCTTCGAGGCCGCAGCCCGCCATTTGAGCTTCACCCGTGCCGCTGAAGAGCTGCACCTGACCCAGAGCGCGGTGAGCAAGCAGGTGGCGCAGCTGGAGGAGATGCTGCGCCATCACCTGTTCCTGCGCATTCGCCGGCGCCTGCAACTGACGCCTGCCGGAGCCTTGTACCTGGCCGAGGTCAACAAGATCCTTACCCAGGTCGACATGTCGAGCCGCTACGTCCTCACTTACGGCGCCCAGACCGAAGTCTTGAAAGTAGCCACTCAACCGAGTTTCGGCGTGCGCTGGTTGATTCCGCACCTCAAGGGCTTCGGCAAGCGCCACCCGAACATCCACCTGGATATCCGCAACGAAATGGAGCCATTCGCCTTGCTGCAAGGCTCGGCCGACGTGGTGTTCTTCTACGGCCAGGGCACCTGGCCGGGGGCTACCTGCGTGGCGCTGTTCGGTGAGGAGGTGCTGCCGGTGTGCGCCCCGGAGCTGCTGCAAGGCCGCCGTCTCACCGGGGCCGCCGAGGTGGCCGAACAGGTGCTGCTGCAAAGCACCTCGCGGCCGGAAGCCTGGCACGAGTGGTTCCTCGACCAAGGGCTACACACCGACAACAGCTACCACGGGCCGCGCTTCGACACGTTTTATATGGCGCTGAGTGCGGCGCAGACCGGCTGCGGGGTGGCGCTGGTGCCACGCTACCTGGTAGCCAAGGAACTGGCCGAGGGCAGCCTGGTAGTGGCCTGGGAGCATGCGATGCCGAGCAGTGGCGCGCATTACCTGGCCTATGCAGAGCATGCGGCAGAAGTGCCGAAGGTGCGGGCGTTGGTGGACTGGGTCAAGGAACAACTGCCCGCGTGAGGGCCCGCAAGATCGATCAAAAAAGGAATGAATGACCCACTTTTTTTCGCTTGTGAGCAAAGTGCATTCCCAGCTTTCATGTAACGATCCAAAACCAACCAGGAAGCTTGCGATGCCCGCCCTCGATTTCGTCAGCCCCGACAGCATCCGCGCGCAGTTCTCTGCCGCCATGTCGCTCATGTACAAACAGGAAGTGCCCCTGTACGGCACGCTGCTTGAGCTGGTGAGCGAAATCAACCAGCAGGTGATGCAGCAGCAGCCCGAGGTTGCCCAGGCGTTGCGCTGGACCGGCGAGATCGAACGCCTCGACCATGAGCGCCACGGCGCCATCCGTGTCGGTACGGCCCAGGAGCTGGCCACCATCGCCCGCCTGTTCGCGGTGATGGGCATGCAGCCGGTCGGCTATTACGACCTCAGCTCAGCTGGCGTGCCGGTGCACTCCACCGCGTTCCGCGCGGTGCACGAGCAGTCGCTGCACATCAGCCCGTTCCGCGTGTTCACCTCGTTGCTGCGCCTGGAACTGATCGACAACCCCCAACTGCGCGAACTGGCCCAGGGCATTCTGGCGCAGCGCCAGATTTTCACCCCACGGGTGCTGGAACTGATCGCCCAGAGCGAGCGCGACGGCGGCCTGACCGCCAGCGACGCGACAACCTTCGTGCAGGAGGCCTTGCACACCTTCCGCTGGCACCAGGACGCCACGGTGAGCGCCGAGCAGTACCAGCAATTGCACGACCAGCATCGCCTGATCGCCGACGTGGTCGCGTTCAAGGGACCGCACATCAACCACCTCACCCCGCGCACCTTGGACATCGATGCGATCCAGCGCGGGATGCCAGCCAAGGGTATCCCGCCCAAGGCCGTGGTCGAAGGCCCGCCCACCCGCCGTCACGCCATCTTGCTGCGCCAGACCAGCTTCAAGGCGTTGCAGGAGAACGTCGCCTTCAGTGATGCGCAAGGCAGCCACACCGCACGCTTCGGCGAAATCGAACAACGCGGGGCGGCGCTGACGCCCAAGGGCCGCCTGCTGTACGACCGCCTGCTCGATGCCACCCGCGCAGCCTTGGGTGGAGCGCCGACGGAGGCGAACGCCGAGCGCTACAGCACACTGCTCGCCGCGCAATTCGAAGCATTCCCCGATGACCTGGCGCAGATGCGCGAACAAGAACTGGCCTACTTCCGTTACTTCGCCACCGAAAAAGGCCTGGCCGCCCGTGGCCAGGCAGATCGCCCCAGCAGCCTGCAAGGGCTGATCGATGCCGGACACGTGCATTACGAGGCGTTGGTGTACGAAGACTTCCTGCCGGTCAGCGCGGCGGGAATCTTCCAGTCCAACCTGGGCGACGAGGGACAGGCCGAGTACGGCAGCAACGCCAACCGCGAGGCTTTCGAAGCGGCGCTTGGGCTCACGGTGCAGGATGAGCTGGCGTTGTATGCGCAGAGCGAGCAGCGCTCGAAGCAGGCGTGTGCGCAGGCGTTGGGTTTGGGGGCGATTTAAGGCTCATGAGCGACGGGGGCTGTGCCGGCCTATTCGCGGGCAAGCCCGCTCCCACAGGGTACGCGGCGCGCTTGCGAAATCAGTTCTCTGCGCGACAGCGCAGCCCAAAGGGCTGGGTGATCTCCCACAGGATTTCGCCCAACCTGAGGAATGTGCGGTCCCTGTGGGAGCGGGCTTGCCCGCGAATAGACCAGTACAACTAACAACAGCCTCAGCCCTTAACGCCCCACCCGGAACCGATCCACTTCCTGGCGCAACTGCCCCGCCAGCCCTTCCAGCTCACGCGCGGTATTGGCCAGCTCGTTGGCCACATCGCGTTGTTCACTGTTGGCGTGGGCGATGCTCTGCAAGTTGCGACTGAGCACCGTCGCGGTGCTGCTCTGCTCTTGGGTGGCAGTGCTGATGACGGCGAACTGCTCGCCTGCGGTGCGGCTCTGCTCGTCGATGCGCGCCAGTGCCTCGGCCACTTTGTCGTTACGCACCAAGCCTTCCTGCATCAGCTTGTTGCCCTGCTCCAGGGTGCTGATGGCATGGCCGGTCTGCTGCTGAATGCTGGCGATCATGCCCGAGATTTCATCGGTGGCCTGGCGGGTGCGCGCCGCCAGTCCACGGACCTCATCGGCAACCACGGCAAACCCACGCCCCTGCTCACCGGCGCGCGCCGCCTCGATGGCCGCGTTGAGTGCCAATAAGTTGGTTTGCTCGGCAATGGCGGTGATCGTACCGACAATTCCGCCGATTTCCTGGGAACGTGCACCGAGGGTATCCATTACCGTGGCGGTGCCGCCCAGCGCTTCGGCGATCTGCTTGAGCGAGGCCGAAGCCTCGTCCATGGCGCTGCGCCCGATGCGGGTCTGCTGGGCGTTGTCGCGAGCCATGCGCTCGGTTCCGGCCATATTGTCGGCGATGTTCATCGAAGTGGCGCTGAACTCCTCCACCGCGCCGGCCATGCTGGTGATCTCGCCTGACTGCTGCTCCATGCCTTCGCACGCCCCCGAAGACAATCCGGCCAACGAGCGCGCACGACCGCTGACCTGCTCGGAGGCGCTGCGAATGTGCTCGACCATGGTCGACAGCGCATCGCCCATCGTGTTGAAACTGCGCGCCAGTTGGCCGATCTCGTCATGGCTGGTGACGTTCAGGCGAGCGTTCAGGTCGCCAGCTCCCAAGGCCTCGGCCTGACGCACCAGGTCGCCCAGCGGACGCAGCTTGCGCCGCAGCAACCAATGCGTGGCGGCCACGGCCAGCAGCATCGCCAGCAGGCTGCCGATGGCCAGGCGCAAGCCCACGCTCCAAGTCACTTCGCGAATTTCCGCCTTCGGCATGCTGGCCACCACGGTCCACGGGCCCTCGGCGAACGGCGCGCTGACGCTGAACAGGTCCTGGTCGGCATTGGCGGGTGCCACCAACCATTGGTCCTTTTCGTCACGGATCGCCAAAGAGCCGGTCTGGCCGATGCGGAAACGTTTGAGGTTGGCAAACTGGGTGTTCTGCGCATCGGTGTAGTCGAAACCGACAAACAGTACCGCGATCACGCGGCCCGCAGCATCACGCACCGGTACGTAGCGGGTCATGTAGTTGCGTTCGAACAAGACGGCCCGACCGACGTAGGTCTGCCCGGCCATCAACTTGCCGTAGGCCGGGTGCTGGCGATCGAGCTGGGTGCCAATGGCGCGGCTGCCATCCTGCTTGGTCAGGCTGGTGCTGATGCGCACGAAGTCATCGCCGCTGCGCACGAACACCGTGGCGACACCGGCGGTCATCTGCTGGAATTCGTCGACCTGCTGGAAATCGTTGTTCAGCAGGTGCTCGCCCAGGTAGAGCGCGGGCGTCGCGGTGCCGGCCACATTGACCGTTTCGTCCGCGTGCAAGGACAGGCCCGTGGCGAAACGGCGCTCGAACAAGCCGCTCAGGCGCTGGGTGTTGTCCTTGAGCGAACCGTGGAAGGTGTCGAGCTGGTCGGCCAGCAACCGCGCCTCACTGCCCAGGTGTTTCTGGCGAGTGGCGAGGTTGGCGTCATCCAGCGAACGCAGGGCGAACAAGGTACTGCCGGAAATCACCAGCGCCAGCACGACGGCGAGGGCGATCCCGAGCTGCGAGGCGATTCGGGCACGCGGTTGAGACATGGAAAGCTCCTGGCAGAAGGCCGGGATCATCCTGATCACACTGACCGCCCGCGGATTATCGACGGGAAATCGCATCCTCTTCGGGGATGCTTGTGCTAGTGAATCGGCGGCGCAAATGAATACTTGAGCGTCGGACGAGGGTATTCGCAAACCTTTGCGACGTGCGGCAGCGTCAACGCTATCAGGCCTGCGCCGACAACACCTGCACAGCGGGTAAATCCACCGCCGCCGCCTCTTGCTGCAAGAACAGACTCAAGCGTCCCAGCCGCTCCCCACCAGGTCGGGTGCGCGGCCAGACCAGGTAGTAGTCCAGACCACTGGGCACCGCCGTTGGCCAGGGCAAGCTCAGCCGGCGCTGGGCAACATCCTCGGCCACCATCAGCAGGTCGCCCATGGAAATGCCATATCCCCGAGCGGCGGCGATCATGCCCAGCTCCAAGGTATCGAACACCTGCCCCCCCTTGAGCGACACGGCGTCCAGCAGCCCCATGCGCGCCAGCCAGGCACGCCAGTCGCGCTTGTCGGGGGTAGGATGTAGCAGCTCGACAGCCGCCAGGCGCCGCGCATCCCAAGGCGCATCGTCCAGCAGGTCAGGCGCGCCCACCGGGATCAGCAACTCGGCGAACAAACGACGCACCTCCCAATCAGCCGGAAACACGCCGTCGCTGAGTAACACCGCGCAATCGAAAGGTTCCTGGTTGAAGTCGACATGGTCGACGTCCATCCAGGCGCTGGTCAGTTGCACTTCGTTGCCCGGCTGCAGATGCCGAAAGCGGCTCAGGCGGGCGAGCAGCCAGCGCATGGTCAACGTCGAGGGCGCCTTCATACGCAAGATGTCGTCTTCGCCGCGCAATGCTTCGCACGCCCGCTCCAGCGCGGCGAAGCCGTCGCGCACACCCGGCAACAGCATACGTGCGGCCTCGGTGAGTTGCAGGCTACGGCCGTTGCGCACGAACAGCTTGCAGGCGAAGTGCTCCTCCAGGGTGCGGATATGTCGGCTGACCGCGCTCTGGGTGATCGACAGCTCGTCGCCGGCGCGAGTGAAAGAGCTCAGCCGGGCAGCGGCTTCGAATGCGCGCAACGCATAGAGCGGGGGAAGCTGGCGAGACATGAGTTACCTATGATGCGGGGGCCAAGGAGGTAGATCAGAGCATACAGGCATGAGTCAAACTCATGTGAGTGATCGCTTTTATCCTTTTGTGCAAAGTTGACCGAGGCCTCAGAATCGAGCGCTCGCCCTCAGTACCCTGCACAAGGATCGCCTCCATGCACGTTGCGCCTACTACCGAACTCAAGGCTTTGCTGCGCCTGGCCGGGCCGCTGATCGCCTCGCAGTTGGCGCACATGCTGATGGTGCTCACCGACACCTTGATGATGGCCCGCATCAGCCCCCAGGCCCTTGCCGGGGGGGGGTTGGGTGCGGCCAGCTATTCGTTCGTGTCGATCTTCTGCCTGGGTATCATCGCGGCGGTCGGCACACTGGTGGCGATCCGCAAGGGCGCCAACGACACCGTCGGCGCCACGCGCCTGGCGCAGAACGGCCTGTGGCTGGCCTGGGGCCTGGCCTTGGCGGCAGCGCTGGTGCTGTGGAATCTCAAGCCCGCCTTGCTGCTGTTCGGGCAAAAGCCCGAGAACGTCGACTCGGCCATGCAGTTCCTCACCCTGCTGCCGCTGGCCCTGCCCGGCTACCTGACCTTCATGGCCCTGCGCGGCTTCACCAGCGCCCTGGGGCGCTCGACACCAGTAATGGTCATCAGCCTGGTGGGTACGGTGCTCAACTACGTGCTCAACCATGCGCTGATCGAAGGCTTGTTTGGCCTACCCAGCCTGGGACTGCTGGGCATCGGGCTGGTCACCGCCGTGGTCTCGATGGGCATGGCCATCGCCTTGGCGCTGTACATCCGCTGGCACCCGGCCTACACCGACTACCCGCTGCGCAAGGGCCTGTCGCGGCCCTCGCTGCCGGCGCTACGTGAACTGTGGCGTCTGGGGCTACCGATCGGCGGAACCTATATGGTCGAGGTCGGCCTGTTCGCCTTCGCCGCGCTGTGCATGGGCGTGCTGGGCAGCACCGAGCTTGCCGCGCACCAGATCGCCCTGCAGATCGTCTCCACTGCGTTCATGGTGCCGACCGGGCTTTCCTACGCGGTGACGATGCGCGTCGGGCTGTACTACGGCGCGGGCAACCTGCTGGCAGCGCGCAGCGCCGGACGGGTGGGGATCAGCTTTGGCGCCACGCTGATGCTGGGCTTCGCAGCGCTGTTCCTACTGCTGCCCGAGCCACTGGTGGCGTTGCTGGTGGACCGGCATGATCCGGCCTTCGCGGCGATCTTCCAGCTGGCGGTGCAACTGTTGATGGTAGCGGCCTGGTTCGAGCTGTTCGATGGCGTGCAGACCATCGCCATGGGCTCTATCCGCGGGCTCAAGGATGCACGCACGACCTTCCTGATCGGCGCGGTGTGCTATTGGCTGGTGGGCGCGCCGGCTGCATGGCTGTTCGCGTTCAATCTAGGCGGTGGGGCGCAGGGCATCTGGTGGGGACTGGCGTTGGGGCTGGCGTGTGCATCGGTAGCGCTGACCTTTGCCTTCGAGTGGCGGATGAAGCGCATGATCGGCAAGGCAGGCGGCATCGAAGCCGCCGTCACCACGTAACCCTGTAGGAGCGGCCTTGTGTCGCGAATGGGCTGCGAAGCGGCCCCGACGATCGTGCATGGGACTGATATCCTGGGGCCGCTACGCGCCCCATTCGCGACACAAGGCCGCTCCTACAGGACGTCCGCTAGCTTTGGCTTTGGGGCCTGCAACAGGTACTCGATCAACTCAGCCACCGGTAGCGGCCGGCTGACTAGGAAGCCCTGCACCTGGTCACAGCCGAAAGCATGCAGCAAAGCCATCTGCTCATCGCTCTCGACCCCTTCTGCCACCACTTCCAGGTTGAGGTTGTGGGCCAGGTTGATCATCGCATGCACCAGCTTGCGGTTTTCTTCGCGCTGCTCCATGCCGGCGACGAAGCTGCGGTCGACCTTGAGCAAGGTGATCGGCAAGCTGTTCAGGTGCACGAACGAGGAAAATCCGGTGCCGAAGTCGTCTAGCGAGAAGCGCACGCCCAGCCGCCCCAGGGCGTCCATGGTCTGGCGCACCACTTCGTTGCGGCGCATCACGGCGGTTTCGGTCAGTTCGAACTCCAGCCAGCGCGCATCTACCTCGTGCTCGATGATCAACCGGCTCAGGGTGGCCAGCAACTGGCTGTCCTGGAACTGGCGGAAGCTCAGGTTCACCGCCATGTGCAGGGGGGCCAGGCCATGCTCGCGCAGCGACTGCATGTCGCGCAACGCGCGGCAGATCACCCAGTAGCCCAACGGCACGATCAGCCCGCTCTGCTCGGCCAGCGGCACGAACTCGCTGGGCGGCAGCAAGCCACGTTCGGGGTGGTTCCAGCGCACCAGCGCCTCCAGGCCGACGATCTGGCCATCGGCGAGGTTCAGGCGTGGCTGGTAGTGCAGTTCCAGCTCATCACGGCGCAGGGCGCGGCGCAGCTCGCTTTCCAGGTCGGCGAGGCTGCGTGCGTTACGGTTGATGCGCTCGTTGAACACGTGGAAGGTGCAGCCCTGGCTACCCTTGGCCTGGCGCATGGCAATGTGCGCATGCCACATCAGTGGGTCGGCACCGGCCTGGGCGCGAGCGTGGGCCAGCCCCAGGCTGCAACCGAGCAGCAAGCTCTCGCCGTCGATCCAGTAGGGTTCGGCCAGGGCCTCGACGATGCGCTCGGCCAGCCACTCGGCACGATTGGCGTCACGCCGGGTGTCGATCAGCAAGGCGAACTCGTCGCTGCCCAGGCGCGCCAACTGATCGCCAGCCTCCAGCTGCTTCTGCAAGCGTGCCACCACTTGCAAGATCAGGCGATCGCCGCCCTGATGACCGAGGGCGTCATTGACGTGACGGAAGTTGTCCAGATCGAGGTGGCCGAGGGCCAGGCCGCGACCTTCGTTCTCGGCCAGGCGCGCCGTCAGCAAAGCGTGGAAACCCTGGCGGTTGGCGATGCCGGTGAGCGGATCTTGCTCGGCCAGGCGCTGCAACGTGGCCACCAGCACACCGCGCTCGCGTACATGGCGCAGGGAGCGGCGCAGGGTGTCGCTGCTCAGTTGCGCCCGCACCAGCCAGTCGCTGACACCAACCGGCGCGGTGCCGGGCTCGTGCTCCAGCAGCAGGATAGTCGGCAACTCGCAGCGCCCCGGCGCGGGTTGCAGTGCAGGCGTGGACAGCACCACGGCCTGGCGGTCATTGGCGAACAGGCTGTCCACCGCAGCCCAGTTCGGCGCGGTCAGTAGCACCACGCTGCCAGCCATCGGCTGCAGGCACTCGCGCAGGCTCGCGGCCCACTCAGGCTCATCGGCCAACAGCAGCAAACGCAGGGGGTCGGCGGGCGTGGACAAGCAGGCTCCTTAGACATGGACGGTAGAACGAGGGACGCGGTCTATCCTACCGCACAAGTGAAAATGATTTTCACTTTTAGTCATGGCCCATCTCTGGCCTGTACCCGACGTATTTTGACGTGCATCCTGCGCGAAACCGACGCAACCGGCAAACGGGATTTCGGCGTTTGGGCGCAAGCCTGCCAGGCGTCAGGCAGGATTCGTGCAAAACGTTGACTCTCGCGTCAGACGGTCACGCCATAACCGGCCCATGCCTGCTAGAATGCGCGGCTATTTTCTGGTGACCCCCGGTTTCTAGCATGTCCCGACTCAACCCCCGGCAACAGGAAGCCCGTGACTACGTCGGCGGCCCTCTTTTGGTGCTCGCCGGTGCCGGCTCCGGCAAGACCAGCGTGATCACGCGCAAGATTGCCCACCTCATCCAGAACTGCGGCATTCGTGCCCAGTACATCGTCGCCATGACCTTCACCAACAAGGCGGCGCGCGAGATGAAGGAGCGGGTCGCCACCCTGCTGCGTCCGGGTGAAGGCCGCGGCCTGACGGTGTGTACCTTCCACAACCTGGGGCTGAACATCATCCGCCGGGAGCATGAGCGACTGGGCTACAAGCCAGGTTTCTCGATCTTCGATGAGTCCGATATCAAGGCGTTGCTGTCGGACATCATGCAGAAGGAATACTCCGGCGACGACGGCATCGACGAGATCAAGAATATGATCGGTGCCTGGAAGAACGACCTGATCCTGCCACCCGAGGCCCTGGAAAAAGCCCGCAACCCACGCGAGCAGACCGCTGCCATCGTCTACACCCACTACCAGCGCACGCTCAAGGCGTTCAACGCGGTGGACTTCGACGACCTGATCCTGCAACCGGTCAAGCTGTTCCAGGAACACCCCGACGTGCTCGAACGCTGGCAGAACCGCGTACGCTATTTGCTGGTGGACGAATACCAGGACACCAACGCCAGCCAGTACCTGCTGGTGAAGATGCTGATCGGCATGCGCAACCAGTTCACCGTGGTGGGCGACGACGACCAGTCGATCTACGCCTGGCGCGGTGCGCGCCCCGAGAACTTGATGCTGCTCAAGGAAGACTACCCGTCCTTGAAAATCGTCATGCTGGAGCAGAACTACCGCTCCACCAGCCGCATCCTGCGCTGCGCCAACGTGCTGATCGCCAACAACCCCCACGCCTTCGAAAAGCAACTGTGGAGCGAAATGGGCGTGGGCGACGAGATCCGCGTGATCCGCTGCAAGAACGAGGAAGCCGAAGCCGAACGCGTGGCCATGGAAATCCTCACCCTGCACCTGCGCACCAACCGGCCGTACAGCGACTTCGCCATCCTCTACCGGGGCAACTACCAGGCCAAACTGATCGAGCTGAAGCTGCAACACCATCAGGTGCCGTATCGCCTGTCGGGCGGCAACAGCTTCTTCGGGCGCCAGGAGGTCAAGGACCTAATGGCCTACCTGCGCCTGTTGGTGAACCCGGACGACGACAACGCCTATCTGCGGGTGATCAACGTGCCGCGCCGCGAGATCGGCTCGACCACCCTGGAAAAGCTCGGTAACTATTCCACCGAGCGCGGTATCTCGATGTACGCCGCCAGCGACGAGCTGGGCCTGGGCGAGCACCTCGACGCCCGCTACACCGAGCGCCTGCAACGCTTCAAGCACTGGCTGGACGGGGTGCGCCACAAAGTCGCCCTGGAAGACCCGATCGCCGCGCTGCACGAGATGATCCGCGACATCGACTACGAGAACTGGATCCGCCAGCAGACCGCCAGCGACAAGGCGGCGGAGTTCCGCATCAGCAACGTCTGGTTCCTGGTCGAGGCGCTGAAGAACACCCTCGAAAAAGATGAAGAGGGTGACATGACCATCGAGGACGCCATCGGCAAGCTGGTGTTGCGCGACATGCTCGAGCGCCAGCAGGAAGAGGAAGAGAACGCCGAAGGCGTGCAGATGATGACCCTGCATGCCTCCAAGGGCCTGGAATTCCCCTACGTGTTCATCATGGGCATGGAGGAGGAGATCCTCCCCCACCGCTCGAGCATCGAGGCCGACACCATCGAGGAAGAACGCCGCCTGGCCTACGTGGGCATCACCCGCGCACGCCAGACCCTGGCCTTCACCTTTGCCGCAAAGCGCAAGCAGTACGGCGAAATCATCGACTGCACCCCCAGCCGCTTCCTCGACGAATTGCCGCCGGACGACCTCGCCTGGGAAGGCCTGGATGACGCACCGGTGGAGGTCAAGGCCGCCCGTGGCAACAACGCGCTGGCCGACATCCGGGCGATGCTCAAACGCTGATCAACCCTTACTCTTTAACCTTGCCGCATTCAGCGGCCATGCTTGTTACATCGGAGATACACAGTGGAAGCACTGCAGCAGAAGATTCGCGAAGAAGGCATCGTGCTTTCCGATCAGGTTCTCAAAGTCGATGCGTTTCTCAACCATCAGATCGACCCTGCGCTGATGCAACTGATCGGTGACGAGTTCGCCCGCCTGTTCGCGGACTCCGGCGTGACCAAGATCGTCACCATCGAAGCCTCCGGTATCGCTCCGGCGGTCATGACCGGCCTGAAGCTCGGTGTGCCGGTGATCTTCGCCCGCAAGCACCAGTCGCTGACCCTGACCGAGAATCTGCTGAGCGCTTCGGTGTATTCCTTCACCAAGCAGACCGAGAACACCGTGGCGGTCTCGCCGCGTCACCTCAACAGCAGCGACCGCGTACTGGTGATCGACGACTTCCTGGCCAACGGCAAGGCATCGCAGGCGCTGATCTCGATCATCAAGCAGGCCGGCGCCACCGTGGCAGGCCTGGGTATCGTCATCGAGAAGTCGTTCCAGGGCGGCCGTGCCGAGCTGGACAGCCAGGGCTATCGCGTTGAGTCGCTGGCCCGGGTGAAGTCGCTGGAAGGCGGTGTGGTGACCTTCATCGAGTAAGGCCACGCACCTATCCTGTGAGAGCGGGCTTGCCCGCGAATGCGATATCGAATTCACCATCGCATTCGCGGGTAAACCCGCTCCCACAGGGTCCCGTGAATCCCTGTGTCACCGAGTAGCCTCAAGCCCCGCCAGCAGCAAGCGCTGGTACAGTTCTTCCTTCAGCCCCTGCGGCTGCCCCAGCCCCATGCGCGCCAACTGCGCGGCATAGGCCTCGGGCGCCGGCGCGTCCAACGCCGCCTTGCCCAACTCCAGCACCTCGCTCAGCTTGAACTTGCTCTTCAGCCAGTTCAGCGCGCGCAGCAAGTCGCGCTCCTCAACCGTGAAGTCACTGCCCAGCGGATACTCCGGGAACAACCGGGCATGCCGCGCACGTATCGCCTCCAGCCGCTCTGGGGTGTTGTCGGTGTAGCGCTCATCCAGCTCGAAATCCTCGGCCAGCTTGCCCGCCGCCTTGGCTTTTTCCATGAGTTCGCCCTGAAAGCGTGAATCGCAGATCGCCAGCAAGCGGGCGATGCACTCGCTGTCAGTCTGCCCGCGCAGATCGGCGATGCCGTATTCGGTGATGACGATATCGCGCAGATGACGCGGGATGGTGCAGTGGCCGTAGCGCCAGAACAGGTTGGACGTCACCAGGCCTGCGGCCTCGCGCCAACTGCGCAGCAGCAATACCGAGCGTCCGCCTTCCAGCGCATGCCCCTGGGCAACGAAGTTGTACTGCCCGCCCACACCGCTGAGCACCCGGCCATCTTCCAGCTGGTCTGCGACACCCGCACCGAGCAGGGTCATGCCAAATACCGTGTTGACGAAACGCGCGTCGCGGCGCTGGCGGCGTTTCAATTCCTCCTGCCCGTACAGCTCGTTGATGAAGCTGATGCGGGTCATGGCGAACTGCGCGCGCTGCTCGAACGGCATCTCGCGCAGGCGCTGGTAGAACGCCCGTGGGCCCAGGAAGAAGCCACCATGCACCACCACCCCCTGCTCGTCTGCCGGGCGCCGCACCACGCCGGCTTCGGCCAGCGCCAGCAGGCCGTTGACGAACATCTCGCTACAGCCGTACAGCCCTTGAGCGAACGTATCCAGCCCGCCCTCGCGCTCGATCAGCGCCTGCCACGGGTCAACGTCCAGTTCGTCGAGCAGCGCCCGGTAGCCGGCATTGTCAGCCTGGCGCGCCAGCAGCGCCGCCGCCACGGCATCGCCCATGGCGCCGATGCCGATCTGCAGAGTGCCGCCGTCGCGTACCAGGGTGCTGGCGTGCAGGCCGATGCAGTGATCCTGGGTCGACACCGGCAGGTTCGGGGTGGAAAACAACCGGCGCTGTTCGGGTTGATCGATCAACAGGTCGAAGTCATCCAGCGCCAGCTCCGAATCCCCCGGCATGTAGGGCAGTTCGCTGTGCACCTGGCCAAGCAGCAAGATGGTTTCGCCCGCCGCGCGGCGCTTTTCGATCATTGGCAGCAGGTCGAGGGTGATGTCGGGGTTGCAGGCCAGGCTCAGGTGGTTGGGGCGCTGCGGATCGGCGGCCACCAGCTGGGCGACCAGGTTCAGGCCCTTGGCATTGATGTCGCGCGCGGCGTGGCTGTAGTTACTGCTGACGTAGTCCTGCTGCGCAGCGTGGCTGTGCAGTAGGCTGCCGGGCTGCATGAAGAACTGCTCGACGCGGACGTTGGCCGGCAGGCGGTCGTGCAGCAGGTCGGTGACGTAGGTGAGCTCTTCGTAGTCGGCGTACACGCGCTCGACGAAGGGCTCCAGGAAACGCCGCTGCAAGCCATCGCCCAAAGCTGGGCGGCCGAGGGACAACGCGGTATAGATCGTCAACCGGCGGTCGGGCAACTCGCGGATGCGTGCGTAGAGGGCGTTGACGAACGCATTGGGTTTGCCCAGGCCCAAGGGCAGGCCCATGTGGATGTGCGCAGGCAGGCGGGCCAAGGCCTGCTCGACGGCCAAGTCGATGGAGCAGAGGTGCATGGGGACCTCCTGAGTCGTCCGTGGGTTCAGGGGGTTGGACATGGGGTCAGGCGGGTTGGTTGCCTGGGCCGGCCCTTTCGCGGGTAAATCGGGGCGCCGAACCGCCGCTCCCACAGGTTCAGCACAGGTTTCAGCCCTGCGAAGTCCCTGTGGGAGATTACCCAGCCCTTTGGGCTGCGCTGTCGCGCAGAGAACTGATTTCGCAAGCGCGCCGCGTACCCTGTGGGAGCGGCGTTTCGGCGCCCCGATTTACCCGCGAAGAGGTCCGAACAGGCTACCCAAAAACAAAGCCCGCCATCAAAGGCGGGCCCTGGGTAATTCAGGCGTGGCTCACAGCCCCGACATTTTCTTGATTGCGCCTTTGAGGTCGTCATCCGAGCAATCCGCGCAGGTGCCCTTGGGTGGCATGGCGTTGATGCCGGTAATGGCCTTGGCCAGGATACCGTCCAGGCCGCCCTGATGGTCGGCGCGTTCTTTCCAGGCTGCGGTGTCGCCGATCTTCGGCGCGCCCAGCAGGCCGCTGCCATGGCAGGCGTTGCAGTGCTTGGCAATGATTTCGTCGGGCGTCTTGGCGCCACCGCCGCCTGCGGAGGCCGCCACTTCCATGCCCTTGCATTCCTGGCCCTGGACACACACCTGGCCGACCGGTTCCAGGCGCTTGGCGATGTCATCATTGGTCGCTGCGGTTGCGCTCATTGCCCATAGGGCGACTACGGCTGCTGGTACGGCCAGCATCTTCTTGATTTGGTTCACGCGAACACCCTCATGGTGGCTAATCACGCCCGCGGCCACGGAATTGCGAGCGTTGAAAAGTATAGCGGCTACCCGGAAGGCGTGAAACGACCCCACTTCGAGAATGGGTATTGACGCGTCATTGCACTGCGCTGGATCAAAAGTTCGACGGTGTCGCCGCGCTGATCAGCCGTGCTGGCTCGTCGAAAGGGTTGCGAAAGCGATGCGGGCGGGTACTTTCGAAGTAGTAGCTGTCGCCGGCTTCGAGCAGGAACGTCTCGGTGCCCACCACCAGCTCAAGGCGGCCTTCGAGCAAGATGCCGGTCTCTTCACCGTCGTGGGTGAGCATCTCTTCACCGGTATCGGCACCGGGCGGATACACCTCGTTGAGAAAGGCGATGGCGCGGTTGGGATGCGACTTGCCGACCAGCTTCATGGTCACCGCGCCGTCGGAAATGTCGATCAGCTCGTGGGCCTTGTAGACGATCTGCGTGGGGCTTTCCGGCGCCAGTTCCACCGAGAAGAACTCGACCATGGACATGGGGATGCCGCTGAGCACCTTGCGCAGGGAGCTGATCGAAGGGCTCACGCTGTTCTTCTCGATCATCGAGATGGTGCTGTTGGTCACCCCGGCGCGCTTGGCGAGTTCGCGCTGGGACAGGCCCTTGAGCTTACGGATGGCTTGCAGTCGTTCACCGACGTCCAAAGCGGGAGCCTCCTGAAACGGTCGAGGTGGGGAAAGTGTGAACGATATGATGGCAACGCCGTTCAGTATTTACAACACACTGCCCCACAGCCTGTCCGCTTCAGCCCGTTATTCGCCGATATAGTCCCGTGGCACGCGCTTGAGGTTGCAGAAGATCTGGTACGCAATCGTACCGGCCTGCGTCGCCACATCACTGGCCAGCACCTGTTTGCCCCACAGCTCGACCGGACTGCCGACGGTGGCCTCGGGCACTTCGGTGAGATCGACGCAGAGCATGTCCATCGATACCCTGCCGATCAGCTGGGTGCGCTTGCCGGCCACCACGATGGAGGTGCCGGTGGGGGCGTGGCGTGGGTAGCCATCGGCGTAACCCATCGCGACCACGCCTACCCGCGTCGGGCGTTGGCTGATGAACGTCGCGCCGTAACCCACTGGCTCGCCGGCCGGCAGTTCGCGCACGCTGATGATGCGCGATTGCAGGGTCATCACCGGTTGCAGGCGACTGGCCGCAGCCTGTTCCACCTCGAAGGGGCTGGCGCCGTACAGCATGATCCCCGGACGCACCCAGTCGCTCTTGATGGTCGGCCAACCCAGCACCGCCGGCGAGTTGCGCAGGCTGCACTCGGCCGCCAGGCCCTGGCGCGCAGCCTCGAATACCGCGACCTGCTGGGCAGTGGCCTCGGCGTCAAGCTCGTCGGCACGCGCAAAGTGGCTCATCAGTACGATACGCGAGACCTTGCCACTGGCCAGCAGACGTTGATACGCATCGTGGTAGTCCTTGGGGTGGATACCGACCCGGTGCATACCGGTGTCCATCTTCAGCCATAGCGTCAGTGGCTGGTGCACGGCGGTCTTCTCGATGGCTTCGAGTTGCCACAGCGAATGCACCACGCACCACAGGTCGTGCTCGGCGATCAGCGCCAGTTCGCTGGCCTCGAAGAAGCCTTCGAGCAACAGTACCGGGGCTTTGATCCCGGCCGCGCGCAGCTCAAGCGCTTCTTCGATGCAGGCCACCGCAAAACCGTCGGCTGCGGTTTCCAGGGCCAGGGCGCAGCGCACGGCACCATGGCCATAGGCGTCGGCCTTGACCACGGCGAGGGCTTTGGCACCGGTCAGTTCACGGGCGAGACGGTAGTTGTGGCGCAGGGCCTGGAGGTCGATCAGGGCGCGGGCGGGGCGCATGACGGCATGCCTTCTGGTGGTTCAGGGTGAAAACAGCGTTTGCTTCTTCGCGGCTGAAGCCGCTTCCACAGGGATCGCGTTTCCTGTGGGAGCAGCTTTAGCCGCGAAGAGGCCGGTACAGGTGCCTGGTTACTGGTGGGCAGGCGCCGTATGACCTGGCTTGGCCACTTCCCGTTGATTGCCGTAGCGGGAAATATCCAGGCCTTCGGCACTGATCTGCGGCTTCTTGCGCGCGATCAGGTCAGCCAGCAGACGACCGGAGCCGCACGCCATGGTCCAGCCCAGGGTGCCGTGACCGGTGTTGAGGAACAGGTTGCGGTAGCGGGTGGCACCGACGATCGGAGTACCGTCCGGGGTAGCCGGTCGCAGGCCGGTCCAGAAACTGGCCTGGCTCAGGTCGCCGCCGCGAGGATAAAGGTCGTTGACGATCATCTCCAGCGTTTCGCGCCGACGTGGGTTCAACGACAGGTCGAATCCGGCGATCTCCGCCATGCCGCCTACACGAATACGGTTGTCGAAGCGGGTGATCGCGACCTTGTAGGTTTCATCGAGAATGGTCGAGGTCGGCGCCATGTCGGCGTTGGTGATTGGCACGGTCAGCGAATAGCCCTTGAGCGGGTAGACCGGCGCCTTGATGCCCAGCGGCTTGAGCATTTGTGGCGAATAGCTGCCCAAGGCCAGTACGTAGCGGTCGGCGGTTTCCAGCTTGCCATCAATCCACACGCCACTGATCCGATCACCGGCGAACTCCAGATGCTGGATGTCCTGGCCAAAGCGAAACTCAACGCCTTCCTTGAGGGCCAGCTCTGCCAGTTTGGTGGTGAACAGCTGGCAGTCGCCAGTCTGGTCGTTAGGCAGGCGCAGGGCACCGGCGAGAATACCCTTGACCCCGGCCAGGGCGGGCTCCACACGGGCAATGGCGTCACGGTCGAGCAACTCGTAAGGCACACCGGACTGCTCGAGCACGGCGATATCCTTGGCTGCGGCATCCACTTGGGCCTGGGTGCGGAACAGCTGGGTGGTGCCCAGTGTACGAGCCTCGTAGGCGATGCCGGTTTCGGCGCGCAGCTCGTCGAGGCAGTCGCGGCTGTACTCGGACAGACGCACCATGCGCTCCTTGTTCACCGCATAGCGGCTGGCGGTGCAGTTGCGCAGCATCTGCGCCATCCACAGGTATTGATCGACGTCGCCGGTGAGCTTGATCGCCAAGGGGGCGTGGCGTTCGAGCAGCCACTTGATGGCTTTGAGCGGCACACCTGGAGCGGCCCACGGCGAAGCATAGCCAGGCGAGATCTGGCCGGCGTTGGCAAAGCTGGTTTCCATGGCTACCGCCGGCTGACGATCGACCACGGTCACATCGAAACCTTGCCGGGCCAGGTAGTAGGCGCTGGCGGTACCAATCACACCGCTACCAAGTACCAGAACTCGCATCGTTTATTCCTCGCACGCAGCACGCCGCGTTGTGTTGTTGATAGAGCAGAGATGCGCGCAGTATAAAAATTCAAGGCCAGTGCAATTCACTATATAAACGCCTATATTTGGCGAGAATTCTCGGCAAAAACGCCTTTTACGGAGCGGCATCCCCTATGAGAACCCAGCACCAGAGCAAGCGTGAACTGGACAAGATCGACCGCAATATCCTGCGGATCCTGCAGAATGACGGCCGCATCTCGTTCACTGAACTGGGTGAGAAAGTCGGGCTGTCCACCACACCATGCACCGAGCGTGTACGTCGTCTGGAGCGCGAAGGGATCATCATGGGCTATAACGCCCGCCTGAATCCGCAGCACCTCAAAGGCAGCCTGCTGGTGTTCGTCGAGATCAGCCTGGACTACAAGTCTGGCGACACCTTCGAGGAATTTCGCCGCGCCGTGCTCAAGCTGCCGCATGTGCTGGAGTGCCACCTGGTATCGGGCGATTTCGACTACCTGGTGAAAGCGCGCATTTCGGAGATGGCTTCGTACCGCAAGCTTTTGGGCGACATCCTGCTCAAGCTGCCGCACGTGCGCGAATCGAAGAGCTACATCGTGATGGAAGAGGTCAAGGAGAGCCTCTGCCTGCCGATCCCGGACTGATTGTTCAGACCAGCACCTGCCGGGTGCTGGCGATGAACTGATGCACCAGTTGCTCGGCCGCCGGGTCGATCGGCTGCACCGGGCCCTTGCCGCGTGGGCAGGCCAGGCGCGGGGTGGTGCCGAACAGGCGGCAGATCATCGGCCGCTCCTCGTAGACCGTGCAGCCGTTCGGCCCCAGATGCACGCAGTCCAGACGTTCCAGGGCCGCCTCCTGCTCCTGCTGGGTCTTGCGTGGCAAGCGCGCCATTTCCTCGGCCGAGGTGGTGACCGGGCCGCAGCAGTCGTGGCAACCAGGCACGCACTCGAAAGAGGGAATGAGTTCGCGCAGGAAGTGGATCTTGTGGCGATTGCAGGACATGGCGGGATACAAGGCAAGGAAATGATCCGAATTATAGTCTCATTCGCCGCTCAACCCGCTGAGCGGACACGCCCCCGGTAAGCGGGTTGCCGCCCTGCAAGAGCACAGCTTATCCTCGCTCCTCTTCTTACTTTCCATGGCCGTCCTATGATCCACAGCGCGCAGCACGCCGCCTCCTACTACGCCGCCAGCAGCGCGCCACACCCGGACCACGCGTTCCTGCAAGGCGAGCACAGCGCTGACGTGTGCATCGTCGGTGGTGGCTACTCGGGGCTCAATACCGCCATCGAGCTGGCCGAACGCGGCCTGTCGGTGATCCTGCTCGAAGCGCGCAAGCTGGGCTGGGGCGCCAGCGGGCGCAACGGTGGGCAACTGATCCGCGGCGTTGGCCATGGCCTGGAGCAGTTCCTGCCAGTGATAGGCGAGGA
Source organism: Pseudomonas sp. NY15463 (assembly GCF_048068415.1). Taxonomy (NCBI): domain Bacteria; kingdom Pseudomonadati; phylum Pseudomonadota; class Gammaproteobacteria; order Pseudomonadales; family Pseudomonadaceae; genus Pseudomonas; species Pseudomonas sp. NY15463. The sequence continues at coordinate 255,895 of NZ_JBLUQD010000003.1, read as the reverse complement.
CGGCGTGCGCAGCCTCAAGCTGATGGGGCTGGAAGCTGTGGAAATCGTGCGTGAGCGGGTCGCACGGCATGCCATCGCCTGCGACCTGACGTGGGGTTACTGCGACCTAGCCAACAAGCCGGAGCAACTGCAAGGCTTCGCCGAGGAGGCAGAGACCCTGCGCAGCCTCGGTTACCGGCACGACTTGCGCCTGGTGGCCAAGGACGACATCTACAGCGTGGTGGGCTCCGACCGCTACGCAGGCGGTCTGATCGACATGGGCTCGGGGCACCTGCATCCGCTCAACCTGGCCCTTGGCGAAGCCGCTGCAGCTGCCCGGCTGGGCGTGCGCCTGTTCGAACAGTCGCAAGTCACCCGTATCGACTATGGCCCGCAGGTAAAAGTGCACACCGCCCAGGGCCAGGTACGCGCCAACACCCTGGTGCTGTGCTGCAACGCCTACCACAACGATCTCAACCGCGAACTGGGCGGCAAGGTGCTGCCCGCCGGCAGCTACATCATCGCCACCGAGCCGTTGGGCGAAGAACGTGCGCGCCAGTTGCTGCCGCAGAACATGGCGGTCTGCGACCAGCGGGTGGCGCTGGATTACTACCGGCTGTCGGCAGACCATCGCCTGCTGTTCGGCGGTGCCTGCCACTACTCCGGGCGCGACCCGAAGGACATTGCCGCCTACATGCGGCCGAAGATGCTCAAGGTCTTCCCGCACCTGGCCGATGTGCGCATCGACTACCAATGGGGTGGCATGATCGGTATTGGCGCCAACCGCCTGCCACAGATCGGCCGCCTGGCCAGCCAGCCGAACGTGTACTACGCCCAGGCCTATTCCGGCCATGGCCTCAACGCCACGCACCTCGCCGGGCGACTACTCGGCGAGGCTATCTGCGGGCAACACGGTGGGCGCTTCGACCTGTTTGCCAAGGTCCCGCACACCACCTTCCCTGGCGGCAAGCTGCTGCGCTCGCCGCTGCTGGCACTGGGAATGCTGTGGTATCGGCTCAAGGAACTGGTCTGACCCCTGCAGGAGCGGCCTTGCCGGGGCGCTCCTACAATCATTCCCGCCAGAACGGCTTGCAGCCCTCCTCCCGCGCCTGCTCCCAGCTCAGGCCAATATCGCGCAACTGCCGCGCGTCCATCTCCAGCAGCGCCCGGCGGGTCCGCCAGCGATGCAACATCAGACCCCAGCGCCCCAGGTCTGCGAACGGATCGTAGACCCGAGTGCGTTGCTCGGCCTCCATTTCTTTGGCCAGCAGCTGCACGCGGACATCGCTCATACCCCCCATCACCGTGCTCTCCCACTCAATCGATAGCGTGTGGATAGCTTGCCCGCGCAGGCAGTGAACGATACAGATCCAACAGCCGTTTATTATTCTCATACAGAATTGGCGATACCACGGCTGAATGGAGTATTTTCCTACGATCTGTATTGGTCCATCCCCCAAAAAAAGCCGGAGTATGCCGTGACGCTTTACCTCAACCTGGCAGAACTGCTCGGCTCGCGCATCGAGCAGGGCCTGTATCGACCCGGCCAGCGCCTGCCATCAGTGCGCGCCTTGAGCGTGGAACACGGCGTCAGCCTGAGTACCGTGCAGCAGGCTTATCGTCTGCTGGAAGACAACGGCCTGGTCTCGCCGCGCCCCAAATCCGGGTATTTCGTCGCCGAAGACCGCCACCTTCCGGCGCTGCCGGATATCAGCCGCCCGGCCCAGCGGCCTGTGGATATCTCCCAGTGGGAGCAAGTGCTGGAGCTTGTGCGCAGTACACCGCGCCCTGACGTGATCCAACTCGGTCGAGGCATGCCCGATGTCGACAGCCCGACCCTCAAGCCGCTGCTGCGCAGCCTGGCGCAGATCAGCCGACGCATGGACATGCCTGGCCTGTATTACGACAACATCCACGGCAACGCACAGTTGCGCGAACAGATTGCCCGGCTGATGCTCGACTCCGGCTGCCGCCTGGGGCCGGCTGATCTGGTGGTGACCACCGGCTGCCACGAGGCATTGTCGTGCAGCATCCGCGCGGTGTGCGGCCCCGGCGATATCGTCGCGGTGGACTCGCCGAGCTTCCACGGCGCCATGCAGACGCTCAAGGGCCTGGGCATGAAAGCGTTGGAGATTCCCACCGACCCCATCACCGGTATCAGCCTGGAAGCCCTGGAGTTGGCCCTGGAGCAGTGGCCGATCAAGCTCATCCAGATCACCCCCAACTGCAACAACCCACTCGGCTACATCATGCCCGAGGCCCGCAAGAAGGCCCTGCTGACCCTCGCCCAACGCTACGACGTGGCGATTCTGGAGGACGACGTGTACGGCGACCTGGCCTACACCTACCCGCGCCCGCGCACCGTCAAGTCATTCGACGACGATGGCCGCGTGCTGCTGTGCAGTTCGTTCTCCAAGACCCTCGCACCGGGCCTGCGGATCGGCTGGGTCGCGCCGGGGCGCTATCTGGAGCGGGTGCTGCACATGAAGTACATCAGTACCGGCAGCACGGCCTGCCAGCCGCAACTGGCGATTGCCGACTTCATCGCCGACGGCCACTACCAGCCCCACCTGCGGCGCATGCGCAGCCAATATCAGCGCAGCCGCGACCAGATGAGCGACTGGGTAACCCGCTACTTTCCGCCCGGCACGCGCGCCAGCCGGCCCCAGGGCGGCTTCATGCTGTGGGTGGAATTGCCGGAAAGTTTCGACACGCTGCGCCTGAACCGGGCTTTACTGGAGCAGGGTGTACAGATTGCTGTCGGCAGTATCTTTTCCGCCTCAGGCAAGTACCGTAATTGTCTGCGCATGAACTTCGCCGCGCGGTCCACCCCGCAGATCGAGGCTGCCGTGCGCAAGGTGGGGGAAACCGCACTTCGTCTACTGGATGCCGAACACACCGACGGGTAACTTTGCCCCGCCTGCGACGGTCCAACCCCATAAGTCCCTTGTTGCACAGGATGCCCCACCCTTGAGACTCCAGCGCGCTCTGCCTGTGCTGCTGGCGCTGTTGTTCGGCCTGTCGGGCTGCGCCAGCGTCGGTACGCCCCGTGACGTCAGCCAGGCCCTGCCGGCAGGCGAGTCGGCCTTTGGCCGCTCGGTATTGCGCCAGGCCGCGCCCTACGAGGGTCGCTCGGGCTTTCGTCTGCTACCCAACAGCAACGAGGCGTTCCGGGCGCGTGCCGAACTGATTCGCAACGCCCAGGCCAGCATCGACGTGCAGTACTACATCGTCCACGACGGCCTCAGCACCCGCGCGCTGGTCCACGAACTGCTGCGCGCCGCCGACCGTGGCGTGCGCGTACGGGTGCTGCTGGACGATACCGCCAGCGATGGCCTGGACACACTGATCGGCACCTTGGCCGCTCACCCGAACATCCAGATCCGTGTGTTCAACCCGCTGCACCTGGGCCGCAGCACCGGTTTCACGCGTGCCGCTGGCAGGCTGTTCAACCTGTCACGCCAGCACCGACGCATGCACAACAAGTTGTTCCTAGTGGACAACAGCATGGCCATCGTCGGCGGTCGCAACCTGGGCGACGAGTACTTCGACGCCGAGCCCAACCTGAACTTCACCGACATTGACCTGCTTGGCGTGGGCCCGGTAGCCGAGCAGTTGGGACATAGCTTCGACCAATACTGGAACAGCGCCCTGAGCCGCCCGATCAGCGACTTCCTGTGGCGTCAGCCGGACGCCGCCGACCTGCACGCCAGCCGCCAGCGTCTGGAAACCTGGCTGGCCAAGGCGCGCATCGAGCGCAAGGCGCTGTACGACCGGTTGATGGCCTACCAGACCCAACCGCGTCTGGATGTGTGGCGCAACGAGCTGATCTGGGCTCACAGCCAGGCGCTCTGGGACGCGCCGAGCAAGGTACTGGCCGACAACGAGCCCGACCCGCAGTTGCTGATGAGCCATCAGTTGGCACCGGAACTCAACGGCGTGCACCGCGAACTGATCCTGGTCTCGGCGTACTTCGTGCCGGGCCAACCTGGCTTGCTCTACCTCACCAGCCGCGCCGACTCGGGCACTTCGGTCAAGCTGCTGACCAACTCGCTGGAGGCTACCGATGTACCCGCCGTGCATGGGGGCTATGCGCCCTACCGGCGTGCCCTGCTGGAGCATGGCGTGCAGCTGTATGAACTGCGACGCCAGCCGGGTGATCGCATCAGCCGACGTGGCCTAACCTTCCACGGCAGCTCCGATTCGAGCCTGCACAGCAAGGCGATGGTGTTCGACCGACACAAGACGTTCATCGGCTCGTTCAACTTCGACCCGCGTTCAGTGCTGTGGAATACCGAAGTCGGGGTATTGGTGGACAGCCCGGAGCTGGCCGAATACACCCGCGAACTGGCCTTGCAGGGCATGGCGCCAGCGCTGAGCTACCAGCCGCAGCTGGTGGACGGAAAAATGGTGTGGGTCACCGAAGACAACGGTCAACGGCACATGCTGCTGACAGAGCCTGGCGGGCTGTGGCGGCGCTTCAATGCCTGGATCAGCAAGGCGGTGGGGCTGGAAAAAATGTTGTAGCGCGCCCCGCACCTGCATCACTTGAGCGGTCATGCTGCGCTCGCCATGACTCACGTAGCGGCCGGGTCGAACGCCCCCTTGCGCCGGGTCAGCAACACCAAACCGGCCGCCCCCGCCGCCATCAGCAATGGCAACGCATGCCCGCTGATCCACTGGCTACCGGCCCCGGCCAGCAATGGCCCAAGCAGGCAACCGATGCCCCACAGCTGCGCCACATGGGCATTGGCGCGCACCAGCGCATCGTCGCGATAGCGCTCGCCGATCAACACCAGCGACAAGGTAAACAAGCCGCCCGCACTGGCCCCGAACAACACCCACAGTGGCCAGATCACCCAGGTGTGCAGCAACAGCGGAATCGCCAGGCTGGACACCAGCAGGGTCAGTGCACAGCCACTGAACAACGCACGTCGCGACAGACGGTCGGCCAGCGCACCAATCGGCAATTGCAGTACCGCATCGCCCACCACCACGGTGCTGACCATGAACAGCGCAAGCTCCGTGGTGAAACCTTGTTGCAGGCAATACACCGGAAGCAGGGTGAGGATCATCGCCTCGAAGGCCGCGAACAAGGCAATAGCCCAGGCGATCACCGGCAGGCGCCGACAGAAGCCGAACAGATCAGCGAAGGTCACGCTGCAGGCCTCGGTGGTCGGTGCCCCGCCCCGCCCCAACAGAATCAGCGGCGCCACCAGCAGCAAGCCGGTGGCGGCCCAGAAACCGAAATCATCGTCCGAGCCCAGCACGCCCAGCACCAGCGGTCCGGCCAATTGGCTGAGGGCGTAACTGCTGCCATACAGGGCGACCAGCCGACCGCGCCAGTGCTCGACCACCAGCTGGTTGATCCAGCTTTCGCCGAGGATGAACACGACGGTCAGCGACATGCCGATCAACAGGCGCAACGCCAACCACAGGGGATAGCTGGGCAGCAGCGCGACCAACCCGATCGACACCGCCCCACCCCACAGGCACAGGCGCATGGCCATGGGCACCCCGACCCAGCCGGCCAGGCGGCTGGCCAGGCTGGCACCGATCAGTACGCCAATCGCCGGCATCGCGGCCATCACGCCGATGGCGAACCCGCCGTAGCCCCAGCCTTCCAGGCGCAAGGACACCAACGGCATGCTCACACCGAGCGCAAGCCCGACACTGAGCACCGAGGCCAGTACGGCAAAGTAGGTTCCCCAGCGCATACATGCCTCCTGGAAAAACTGTTTTGGCCCATTCGCGGGCAAGCCCGCTCCCACAGGTTCAGCGCAAGCTTGAGACTTTGCGCAATCCTGTGAGAGCGGGCTTGCCCGCGAACTAGACCGAGTGGATTACAGCTTGATCCAGGTCGCCTTCAGCTCGGTGTACTTCTCCAGCGCATGTAGCGACTTGTCCCGGCCGTTGCCCGACTGTTTGAAGCCACCGAACGGTGCGGTCATGTCGCCGCCATCGTACTGGTTGACCCAGACGCTGCCGGCACGCACGGCACGGGCTGTCTGGTGGGCCTTGGAAATATCCGCAGTCCAGATCCCGGCAGCCAGGCCGTAAGGGGTGTCGTTGGCAATCGCCACGGCTTCTTCGGCGGTGTCGAAAGTGATCACCGACAGCACCGGCCCAAAGATTTCTTCCTGGGCGATCTTCATGGCGTTGGTTACGCCGTCGAAGATGGTCGGCTCGACGTAGGTGCCACCGGTCTCCTCAAGAATGCGCTTGCCACCGGCCAACAACTTGGCGCCGTCCTGATGGCCGGCGTCGATGTACGACAGCACGGTGTTCATCTGCTGGGTATCCACCAAGGCGCCGACGCTGGTGGCCGGGTCCAGTGGGTTGCCCGGCTTCCAGGCCTTCAGGGCCTCGACCACCATGGGCAGGAAGGTATCCTTGATCGAACGCTCCACCAGCAGGCGCGAACCTGCGGTGCAGACCTCCCCCTGGTTGAAGGCGATGGCACTGGCAGCGGCTTCGGCTGCGGCCTGCAGGTCCGGGGCGTCGGCGAAGACGATGTTCGGGCTCTTGCCGCCAGCCTCCAGCCAGACACGCTTCATGTTCGACTCACCGGCGTAGACCATCAGTTGCTTGGCGATCTTGGTCGAGCCGGTGAACACCAGGGTGTCGACGTCCATGTGCAGGGCCAAGGCCTTGCCCACGGTATGGCCGTAGCCCGGCAGCACGTTCAGCACGCCTTTCGGCAGCCCGGCTTCGACAGCCAGTTGAGCGATACGGATGGCGGTCAGCGGCGACTTTTCCGACGGTTTGAGCACGACGGAGTTACCGGTGGCCAGGGCCGGGCCGAGCTTCCAACAGGCCATCAGCAACGGGAAGTTCCACGGCACGATGGCACCCACCACGCCTACCGGCTCGCGGGTTACCAGGCCGAGCTGGTCGTGCGGAGTCGGGGCGACTTCGTCGTAGACCTTGTCGATGGCTTCGGCAGTCCAGTGGATGGCGTTGGCAGCACCCGGCACGTCGATGCTCGACGAGTCGCCGATTGGCTTGCCCATGTCCAGGGTTTCCAGGAGGGCCAGCTCTTCGACGTGCTTGCGCAACAGGTCGGCAAAGCGAATCAGGGTAGCCTTGCGCTTGGCCGGGGCCAGGCGCGACCAAACACCGGAATCGAACACCGCACGGGCATTTTCCACCGCACGGTTGGCGTCGGCCAGGTCACAGCTGGCAACCTTGGCCAGGAAGCGTCCGTCCACCGGGCTCAGGCAGTCGAAGGTTGCACCGGATGCGGCATCGGTGTATTCGCCGTTGATGAAGGCACGGCCTTCGATCTTCAGTTGCTGGGCACGCTGTTCCCAGTCCGCACGCGTCAGGGTGGTCATCGGAAACTCCTCTGTTGTTAAGGTGCAGCACCGCACTGAGGACTCACGGGCGCTGTCAGGAATTCTGGCCGGGTGATGAACGTACACCGGCACACGACACCCTAAACCAGGGCGGTGAAACTATCAATATATTTGACACAAAAGGCCTAAAAGCCTACTGATGTGCATTTTATTAAACAACAACAGGAAATCCACCATGAGCATCGCCAGCATCGTCGACTTCGCCCAGGTTCTGACCGAAGCCGAACGCTACCGTCCTGCGGCCGAAAAAATCCTCAAAGGTGAGCCGGACCAGGCTGTCTACAACCATTACGCCAGCCCCTGCGGACAGTTCGCCGCAGGCGTATGGGAAGGCGAAGTGGGTCAGTGGACGGTGAACTACACCGAACACGAATACTGCGAAATCGTTCAGGGCGTCTCGGTACTGCGTGACCAGGACGGTCATGCCAAGACCCTGCGCGCCGGTGACCGCTTCGTCATCCCGGCGGGCTTCAAGGGCACCTGGGAGGTGCTGGAGTCGTGCCGCAAGATCTACGTGTTGTTCGAGCAGAAGTAACTATGTAGCTCCCGGCACCTGGGCCTGCACTTCAGCTGATCCAATCCCTGTTGGCAGGTAAAAAAAAACCCGCTTCCGTGAGGAAGCGGGTTTTTTTCAGGTTGCCGACCAATTACTTGATCTTGGCTTCCTTGTACACCACGTGCTTGCGGACGACCGGATCGTATTTCTTGATCTCGATCTTGTCCGGAGTGGTGCGCTTGTTCTTGTCGGTGGTGTAGAAGTGGCCGGTACCGGCACTCGAAACCAGACGGATCAATTCACGCATGATGCTCTCCCTTAAACCTTGGCGCCAGCTTTGCGGATGTCGACCAGAACGGCATCGATGCCGCGCTTGTCAATGATACGCATGCCTTTGGCGGAAACGCGCAGACGCACGAAACGATTCTCGGATTCAACCCAGAAACGGTGGTGCTGCAGGTTTGGCAGGAAACGACGACGGGTTTTGTTGTTTGCGTGGGAAATGTTGTTCCCGGTTACTGGACCCTTACCAGTAACTTGACAGACTCTCGACATGCCTCAGCCCTCTAAAACCACATGCCCAACCCGGCATGGGTTGGCCGCTTAATCTCTCAGTCTATGGCGCCAGGCGCCGTGTTTCCGAGGGTCTTATCGACCGGATCCGCTTTCGCGACAGGCCGAGCCCCTAGAAAAGAGCGCTGCTTTATACCAGAAAGACTCCGGCACAACAACAGAAGATGTGTCTTCAGGTCGGGCCAGGCGCGTCGGGGCAGCATAACGACTCGCTTGCCGAACTGTCGACCGCCCGTCGCCGAATTAATGCGAAAGGGTGTGGTCATTTGCCCTTACCCGCACTAGGGTAGGAAATTTCCAGACTGCACCGGCAGAGGGTGCCATTGACCAGCCAAGGAGCCACCATGCGTGCTGCCGCCTTTTCTTTATTGTTCTCCACGCTCTGCGCTGCGGGCCTGGCCCAGGCCGCGCCGCTGTCGGTTTGCACCGAAGCCAGCCCTGAAGGCTTCGACGTGGTCCAGTACAATTCGCTGACCACCACCAACGCCTCGGCCGACGTGCTGATGAACCGTCTGGTGGAGTTCGACGCAGAGCAAGGCAAGGTGGTGCCCAGCCTGGCCGAGCGTTGGAGCGTGTCGCCCGACGGACTGATCTATGACTTCCAACTGCGCAAGGACGTGAAGTTCCACACCACGCCTTACTTCAAGCCCAGTCGCGAACTGAACGCCGACGACGTGCTGTTCAGCTTCCAGCGCATGCTCTACCCCGCGCACGCTTGGCACAAGACGGCACCCGGCGGTTATCCGCATGCCCAGTCGCTGCAACTGGGCAGCCTGATCAAGTCGATCGACGCACCCACGCCGTACACCGTGCGCTTTACTTTGACCCACCCAGACGCCACCTTCCTGGCCACCTTGAGCATGGGCTTCGCCTCGATCTATTCCGCCGAGTATGCCGACAAGCTGCTCAAGGCCGGCACCCCAGAGAAGCTCAACAGCCAGCCGGTGGGCACCGGTCCGTTCGTGTTCCAGCGTTTCCAGAAGGACGCGGTGGTGCGCTATCGCGCCAACCCGGAGTATTTCGCCGGTAAGCCTTCGGTCGATCCGTTGATTTTCGCCATCACCACCGACGCCAACGTGCGCTTGCAGAAACTCAAGCGCGGCGAGTGCCAGGTGGCGCTGTCGCCCAAGCCACTGGACGTGGCCGAAGCCGGCAAGGACGGTAACCTCAAGGTGGCGAGCGCGCCCGCGTTCATGACCGCGTTCGTTGCCATCAACAGCCAGCACCCGCCGCTGGACAAGCCCGAGGTGCGCCAGGCGATCAATCTGGCCTTCGACAAGCAGGCCTACCTGAAGGCCGTGTTCGAAGATACCGCGACTGCCGCCAACGGTCCCTACCCACCCAACACCTGGAGTTACGCCAAGGACCTGCCGGGCTACCCGATGGACCAGCACAAAGCCAAGGCGCTACTGACCAAGGCCGGTCTGGGAGAAGGCTTCCAGACCACGATCTGGACCCGCCCATCGGGCAGCCTGCTCAACCCCAACCCGGCCCTGGGGGCGCAGATGCTCCAGGCCGACCTCGCGAAGATCGGCATCAAGGCCGAAATCCGTACCCTGGAATGGGGTGAGCTGATCCGCCGCGCCAAAGCCGGCGAGCACGACCTGCTGTTCATGGGCTGGGCCGGCGACAACGGCGACCCGGACAACTTCCTCAGCCCGCAGTTTTCCTGCGCGGCGGTGACTTCGGGCACCAACTTCGCGCGTTTTTGCGACAGTCGCCTGGATCAACTGATCAACGCCGGGCGCACCACCAACGACCAAAGCGTGCGCAGCCGCCTGTACCAGCAGGCGCAGACGCTGATCCAGCAACAAGCACTGTGGTTGCCTTTGGCGCACCCGACTGCCGCGACGCTGCTGCGCGAGGATGTCCAGGGCTATCACGTGAGCCCGTTCGGGCGGCTGGATCTGAGCAAGGTGTCGGTGGGCCGTTGAGTCGGTAGACCGCAGGACCGGCCTTTTCGCGGGCAAGCCCGCGAAGGGGGCGGCACAGGCCATGAAGTTCTACCCTGCCAGCCACCCATGCTCGACCATCGACAAAGGCTCACCATCACCCACGATGACGTGATCCACCACTCGCACGTCGATCAGCGCCAGCGAGCGCTTGAGCACCTGCGTCAGGTGCACGTCGTCCTGGCTCGGCTCACAATGGCCTGACGGATGGTTGTGGCACAGGATCAGCGCCGCCGCGTTGTGCAGCAAGGCCCGCCGGACCACTTCGCGCGGGTAGATGCTCGCCCGGTCGATCGTGCCGCGAAACAGGATTTCGAACGCCAACGGCCGGTGCTTGGAATCCAGAAACAGACAGCCGAACACTTCGCTCGCCTCATGGCGCAACATGGATTTCAGGTAACGCCGCACCGTATGGGGGCTGTCCATGGCCGACTCGCGCTCGATGGACATCGCCAGGTGCCTGCGGCCGATCTCCAGCAGCGCTTGCACCTGGCTGTAGCGAACCGGACCCAGTCCCAACTCGCCAACGAACGCCTGCCGGTCAGCCTCCAGCACCTGGCGCAAACCGCCGAATTTCAGCAACAGCCCGCGAGCCAAGTCCAACACACCACGGCCTTTGATCCCTGAACCAAGAAACACGGCCAGCAGTTCGGCGTCGGTCAGGCTGCCCGCCCCACGCGCCAGCAACTTTTCCCTCGGCCGCTCTTCGCGCGGCCACTCCCTGATGTTCATCCCCACTCCTTGCGTGGTACTGCGGCGTATTTGACCGCTGTGTTAATCTAGTTCGCTTCGAAAATGCGACGATCTGCCGCAGGCCATGGTCGTCGCCGCCCGCTTTCACTGGATAAAGGCAAGCCTATGCAGCGGCTGTATCGCAAGCGCATCGTTCTCGGCGTCGGAGGTGGCATTGCCGCCTACAAGAGCGCCGAACTGATTCGCCGACTCCTGGAACACGGCGCACAAGTGCGCGTGGTCATGACCCGTGGTGGCGCCGAGTTCATCACGCCGCTCACGCTGCAGGCGCTGTCCGGCCATCCGGTCCACATGGACCTGCTCGACCCCGCCGCCGAAGCAGCCATGGGCCATATCGAACTGGCCAAATGGGCCGACCTGGTGCTCATCGCCCCAGCCACTGCCGACCTGATGGCGCGCCTGGCCCAAGGCATGGCCGACGATTTGCTGACCACCCTGGTACTGGCCACCGACGCCACCGTCGCCGTAGCACCGGCCATGAACCAGGCCATGTGGCGCGACCCGGCAACCCAAGACAACCTCGACCTGCTCAAGCGTCGTGGCATCCAGGTATTCGGCCCTGCCTCGGGCAGCCAGGCCTGTGGCGACGTGGGCCTGGGCCGCATGCTCGAAGCCACCGACCTTGCCTGGTGCGCCGCCGAGAGCTTCAAACGCGAGGCGCTGACCGGCAAGCACGTCCTGATCACCGCCGGCCCGACGCAAGAAAACATCGACCCGGTGCGCTACATCACCAACCATAGTTCAGGGAGGATGGGCTTCGCCCTGGCCGAAGCGGCCGCCGAAGCCGGGGCTCGGGTAACCCTGGTCACAGGCCCGGTGCACCTGCCAACCCCCGACCGGGTCAGCCGTATCGACGTGGTAAGCGCACGGGACATGCTCGCAGCCTGCGAAGCCGCCATGCCCTGCGACCTGTTCATCGCCTCGGCCGCTGTCGCGGACTACCGCCCGGAAGTCGTCGCCCCACAAAAACTCAAGAAAGATCCCACCACCGGTGACGGCATGCTGCTGCAGATGGTGCGCAATCCCGATATCCTTGCGACCATTGCCGGCCGGGCCGATCGCCCGTTCAGCGTAGGTTTCGCCGCCGAAACCGAGCACCTGCTCGACTACGCCACACGCAAGCTCAAGGACAAGAACCTCGACCTGATCGTCGCCAATGATGTGGCCAACCCCAGCATCGGCTTCAACAGCGAGGAAAATGCCCTCACCGTGATCGACCGTCAGCAACACCAGACTCTCTTCGCGCAGACCAGCAAGGGCAAGATCGCCCGCCAGCTGGTTGCCTTCATCGCCGAACGACTCAATCAGGTTCAATAAGTTACATGCACGCTCTTCAAGCCAAGATCCTCGACCCACGCCTGGGCACTGAATTCCCCTTGCCGCAGTACGCCACCCCCGGCTCCGCCGGCCTGGACCTGCGCGCGCTGCTCAAGCAGGACACCGTCCTCGAGCCCGGCCAGACCTTGCTGATCCCCACCGGTCTGTCCGTCTATATTGGCGATCCAGGCCTGGCGGCGATGATTTTGCCGCGCTCGGGCCTGGGCCATAAGCACGGCATCGTGCTGGGCAACCTGGTCGGCCTGATCGACTCGGACTACCAGGGCGAACTCATGGTGTCGTGCTGGAACCGTGGCGATACCCCGTTCACCATCAGCGTTGGCGAGCGCATCGCGCAGCTGATCCTGGTGCCGGTGGTGCAGGCGCATTTCGACATCGTCGAGCAGTTCGACGAAACCCAGCGCGGCGCAGGCGGCTTCGGCCACTCCGGCACCCGCTGAGCCCCCTGCATCGACCGTTGCCGCCATGGACGGCGAACTCTCGGGGCATTCCACCGTCCAAGCGTTCAGTTTGTGCCTGCCCAGAAGCCTTTGAATACTTGGAGTCCCCAGAGATGAACGACATGGCCCAACTGGTCCCCGCACTGCCCGACAGCATCTTCCGCGCCTACGACATCCGTGGCGTGGTGGGCAAGACCCTGCACGCCGAGACCGCCTACTGGATTGGCCGCGCCATCGGCGCGCAAACGCTCGCCCAAGGCGAGCCACAGATTTCGGTTGGCCGCGATGGCCGGCTGTCCGGCCCGATGCTGGTCGAGCAACTGATCAAGGGGCTGGCCGACGCCGGTTGCCAGGTCAGCGACGTCGGCCTGGTGCCGACTCCTGCGCTGTACTATGCCGCCAACGTATTGGCCGGCAAGTCGGGGGTAATGCTCACTGGCAGCCATAACCCGTCGGACTACAACGGCTTCAAGATCGTCATTGCCGGCGACACCCTGGCCAACGAGCAAATCCAGGCACTGCTGACCCGCCTCAAGACCAACGACCTCACCCGTGGCGAAGGCCGCGTGGAAAAGGTCGAGATCCTCGATCGCTACTTCAAGCAGATCGTCAGTGACGTGAAGCTGAGCAAACGCCTGAAAGTGGTGGTCGATTGCGGCAACGGCGCCGCCGGGGTAATCGCCCCACAACTGATAGAAGCCCTCGGCTGCGACGTGATTCCGCTGTTCTGCGAGGTCGACGGTAACTTCCCCAACCACCACCCTGACCCCGGTAAGCCCGAAAACCTGGCGGACCTGATCGCCCAGGTAAAAGCGACCGGCGCCGACATTGGTCTGGCCTTCGACGGCGATGGCGACCGCGTGGGCGTGGTGACCAACACCGGCAGCATCGTCTACCCTGACCGCCTGCTGATGCTGTTCGCCCAGGACGTGCTGTCGCGCAACCCGGGCGCCGAGATCATCTTCGACGTCAAGTGCACCCGCCGCCTGACCCCGCTGATCGAACAGCACGGTGGTCGTGCCCTAATGTGGAAGACCGGCCACTCGTTGATCAAGAAGAAGATGAAGCAGACCGGCTCGCTGCTCGCCGGCGAGATGAGCGGTCACATCTTCATCAAGGAACGCTGGTACGGTTTCGACGACGGTATCTACAGCGCCGCACGTCTGCTGGAGATCCTCAGCAAGGCCAGCCAGGACGCCGAAAGCCTGTTCGCCGCGTTCCCGAACGACATTTCCACGCCGGAAATCAACATTGATGTGACCGACGAGGGTAAATTCAGCATCATTGATGCTCTGCAACGCGATGCCGACTGGGGCGAAGCCAACCTGACCACCATCGACGGTGTGCGGGTCGACTACCCACACGGCTGGGGCCTGGTCCGCGCCTCCAACACCACGCCGGTGCTGGTGCTGCGTTTCGAGGCCGACAGCGCGGCAGAACTCGACCGTATCAAGGCTGTATTCCGCACGCAGTTGCTCAAGGTCCAACCCAACCTGCAACTGCCGTTCTGACGACTATCCGTTCCTTACCTGGAGCCCTGCATGACCCTCGATCGCGATGCCGCTTCCCATGTAGCCGAGGTTTTGTCCGAAGCACTGCCTTACATCCGCCGTTTCGTCGGCAAGACCCTGGTGATCAAGTACGGCGGCAACGCGATGGAGAGCGAAGAGCTCAAGACCGGCTTTGCCCGTGACATCGTGCTGATGAAAGCCGTGGGCATCAACCCGGTGGTCGTGCACGGTGGCGGCCCGCAGATCGGCGACCTGCTCAAGCGTCTGTCGATCGAAAGCCACTTCATCGACGGCATGCGCGTCACCGACTCGGCGACCATGGACGTGGTGGAGATGGTGCTGGGTGGCCAGGTCAACAAGGATATCGTCAACCTGATCAACCGCCACGGCGGCAGCGCCATCGGCCTGACCGGCAAGGACGCCGAGTTGATCCGTGCGCGCAAGCTCACCGTCAGCCGTCAGACCCCTGAGATGACCCAGCCGGAAATCATCGACATCGGCCATGTCGGCGAGGTCGAGAGCGTCAATACCGACTTGCTGAACATGCTGGTCAAAGGTGACTTCATCCCGGTGATCGCGCCAATCGGCGTGGGCGCCAATGGTGAGTCGTACAACATCAACGCCGACCTGGTCGCAGGCAAGGTAGCCGAAGCACTGAAAGCCGAGAAGCTGATGCTGCTGACCAACATCGCCGGCCTGATGGACAAGCAGGGCCAAGTGCTGACCGGCCTGACCACCGAGCAGGTCAATAGCCTGATCGCTGACGGCACCATCTACGGCGGCATGCTGCCGAAGATCAAATGCGCACTGGAGGCAGTCCAGGGCGGCGTGAACAGCTCGCACATCATCGACGGTCGCGTACCGAACGCCGTGCTGCTGGAGATCTTCACCGACAGCGGCGTGGGCACCTTGATCACCAACCGTAAGCGTCACTGATCGTGCGTCCACGGGTACGGCGTCTGCCTTGAACGCAGCACGTACCCTGTGCGGCTGAAAGATCGTGACGGGCCAAGGTGATGCGTTAGAAGACCCTTACACCGAGTAAGACAGCAGCAATGAAAAAGGCGACCTTGAAGGTCGCCTTTTTCATTGCACAAGCGCCATCAGATCCCGTACTGGGCGCGATATGCCTCGACCGCTGGCAGGTGCTGCTTGAGCTGCGGATCGTCGGCCAGGAACTCCAGCACTTGCGTCAGCGAGACGATGCTCACCACCGGGATACCGAAGTCGCGCTCGACTTCCTGGATCGCAGACAGCTCGCCATTGCCGCGCTCTTCGCGGTTCAACGCAATCAATACGCCAGCGGCCTTGGCCTGCTGGGCATTGATGATCTGCATCACTTCGCGGATGGCGGTACCGGCGGTGATCACGTCGTCGATGATCAGCACGTCACCGGCCAGCGGGGCGCCGACCAGGCTGCCACCTTCGCCGTGGGCCTTGGCCTCTTTGCGGTTGAAGCACCATGGCACGTCCAGCTGATGCTGCTCAGCCAGGGCCACCGCGGTAGCCGCCGCCAACGGGATGCCCTTGTAGGCTGGGCCGAACAGCACGTCGAACGGGATCTTGCTGTCGACGATGGCCGCAGCGTAGCAACGCCCCAGCTGTGCCAACGCAGACCCTGTATTGAACAGGCCGGCATTGAAGAAGTACGGGCTGGTACGCCCCGATTTCAGGGTGAACTCACCGAAGCGCAGAACGCCGCGATCGATGGCAAAACGGATGAAGTCGCGCTGATACGGCTGCATGAAAGGTCCCGGACACCACGGATTTAGCTAAATGTGTTGAGCTCGGGTATCATACACGCACGAGATTTTTGGGGCCATTTATGCGGATCATCAGTGTGAACGTGAATGGCATTCAGGCTGCGGCCGAGCGTGGATTGCTCAGCTGGCTGCAAGCCCAGAATGCCGACGTCATCTGTCTTCAGGATACCCGCGCCTCGGCCTTTGAACTCGACGACCCAGCTTTCCAGCTCGATGGCTATTTCCTTTACGCCTGCGATGCGGAGGTGCCCACCCAAGGTGGCGTGGCACTTTACTCGCGCATGCAGCCCAAGGCAGTCATCACCGGCCTGGGCATCGAGACAGCCGACCGCTACGGGCGTTACCTGCAAGCAGATTTCGACAAGGTAAGTATTGCCACGCTGCTCCTGCCCTCGGGCATGAACGGCGATGAAGACTTGAACCAGAAATTCAAGTTGATGGACGACTTCGCCAAGTACCTGGACAAGCAACGTCGCAAGCGCCGTGAGTACATCTATTGCGGCTCGTTCTACGTGGCGCAGCAGAAGCTCGACATCAAGAACTGGCGCGACAGCCAGCAGTCGGTGGGCTTCTTGCCACCGGAGCGGGCCTGGATGGACGCTATTACCGGCGACATGGGCTACGTCGATGCGCTGCGCGAAGTCAGCCGTGAGGGCGACCAGTACAGCTGGTGGCCGGATAACGAACAGGCCGAGATGCTCAACCTGGGCTACCGGTTCGACTACCAGATCCTGACGCCAGGCCTGCGCCGTTTCGTGCGCAACGCCCGCCTGCCGCGCCAGCCACGCTTCTCGCGCCACGCGCCGCTGATCGTGGACTACGACTGGACCCTCACCATCTGAGGAACACCAGCCACAAAAAAGCCGACCTTCCAAGGTCGGCTTTTTTGTGGCTGCGAAACAGCGATCAGTCGGCCAGTGCCGCCTGTTGCAGTTCGAAGATCTCGGTCATGCCCTTCTGCGCCAGCGCCAGCATGGCGTTGAAGTCTTCAGGCTGGAACGGCGCGCCTTCGGCGGTGCCCTGTACTTCGATGAAACCACCGGCGCTGGTCATGACCACGTTGAGGTCGGTCTCGGCAGCGGAGTCTTCGAGGTAGTCGAGGTCCAGCACCGCCTCGCCCTGGTACATGCCCACCGATACCGCGGCGATCATGTGCTTGAGTGGGTTGCCGCCCTTCAGGCCGCCACGCTTCTTGATGACCGTCAGCGCATCGCACAGGGCGACCATGGCACCGGTGATCGACGCGGTACGCGTACCGCCGTCGGCCTGGATCACGTCGCAGTCGACGTAAAGGGTGATATCGCCGAGCTTGCTCATGTCGAGTGCCGCACGCAGCGAACGGCCGATCAGGCGCTGGATTTCCAGGGTGCGACCACCCTGCTTGCCACGGCTGGCCTCACGCTGGTTACGCTCGCCAGTGGAGCGCGGCAGCATGCCGTATTCAGCCGTCAGCCAGCCTTGACCCTGGCCCTTGAGGAAGCGGGGAACACCATTTTCGACGCTGACCGTGCAGATGACCTTGGTGTCACCGAACTCGACCAGTACCGCCCCCTCGGCGTGCTTGGTGTAGTTGCGGGTAATGCGGATCGAGCGGAGCTGATCGGCGGCGCGACCACTTGGACGTTTCATCTGGGATACCTGTACCGGGACTTTGAATCTGCCCAGCATTATAGAGCCCGACGCCTCTCGAAGACATGCCTATCGTCGAGCGCGGCGCAGCCTGTCGACTTTTCCCATCCAACAGACCCGCACCTGTAGCATGGGCGGATTGGGCGCCCGGGCCGCACTGCGCTACAATCCTGCGCCTTGCAGCCGACAGGCTCCCCCGTTCATCCGATTACGCGAGGTACTCCCCATGGTGCACAGCATGACCGCCTTCGCCCGCGCCGAACGCGCCGGCAGCCAGGGCACCCTGGTCTGGGAACTGCGCTCGGTCAACCACCGCTACCTGGAACCTCACCTGCGCCTGCCCGAGGCCCTGCGCGACCTCGAAGGCGCGGTGCGCGAGGGCCTGCGCCAAGGCCTGTCACGCGGCAAGGTCGAGTGCACCCTGCGCCTGTCCGAAGACAGCACCGGCAAGCCGTTGCAGGTCGATCGCGAGCGCGCCGCGCAGCTGGTCGCCGCCGCCGAAACCGTGGCCAGCCTGATCAAGCAGCCAGCACCGCTCAACCCCCTGGAGGTGCTGGCCTGGCCAGGCGTACTGGTGGCCGACGCCAGCGACCCGCAGGCCCTCAACGCCGAAGCCCTTGCCCTGTTCGACCACGCCCTGACCGAACTCAAGGCCGGCCGCCAGCGCGAAGGCGCGGAGCTTGCCAGGTTGATCAACGAACGCTTGGACAGCATGGCCCACGAGGTCACCACCTTGCGCGCCCTGGTGCCGCAGATGCTCGCCGCGCAGCGCCAGAAAATCCTCGACCGCTTCGGCGACATGCAGGCCGAACTCGACCCGCAACGTCTGGAGCAGGAGATGGTGCTGCTGGCCCAGAAAAGCGACGTCGCCGAAGAACTGGACCGCCTTAGCACCCACGTCGGTGAAGTACGCCGGGTACTCAAGTCCGGCGGTGCTGCCGGTCGGCGCCTGGACTTCCTGATGCAGGAACTCAACCGCGAAGCCAACACCTTGGGCTCCAAGGCCTTCGACCCACGCAGCACGCAAGCGGCGGTCAACCTGAAGGTGTTGATCGAGCAAATGCGTGAACAAGTACAGAACATCGAGTAAGGCCACCCCACCATGAACCACAGCAGCGGCACCCTCTACATCGTCTCGGCCCCCTCTGGCGCTGGCAAGACCAGCCTGGTCACAGCGCTGATCAAGGACGACCCACGCGTCAGCGTCTCGGTCTCGCACACCACCCGCAACAAGCGCCCGGGCGAAGAAAACGGAGTGAACTACCACTTCGTCAGCCACGACACGTTCAAGGCGCTGATCGCCAAGAACGACTTCCTGGAGCATGCCGAAGTGTTCGGTAACTTCTATGGGACATCGCGCAGCTCGATCCAGCAAGTGCTGGACAAGGGCAATGACCTGATCCTGGAAATCGACTGGCAAGGCGCCCAGCAGGTACGCAAGCTGATGCCTGAAGCGGTGTCGGTATTCATCCTGCCACCGAGCCAGCAAGCCCTGCGCCAACGCCTGGACGGCCGTGGCCAGGACAGCGAGGAGATCATCGCCGGACGCATGAAGGAAGCCGTCAGCGAGATGGTGCACTACGACGAGTACGACTACCTCATCATCAACGATGAATTCGCCGTGGCACTGGAAGAGATGAAGGCGGTGTTCACCTCGAATCGCCTGCGACTGAAGCAGCAGCAGGCGCGGCATGGTGAGTTGCTCAAACAGCTGATCGGCTGAAGAGGCCCTTTCCGCTCCCACAGGATTGTGCAAAGCCTGAATCCAACGCTGCACCTGTAGGAGATCACCCAGCCCTTTGGGCTGCGCTGTCGCGCAGAGAACTGATTTCGCAAGCGCTCCGCGTACCCTGTGGGAGCGGGCTTGCCCCGCGAACACCGGCGTAGCCGGTGCCATCCACCGCGCTGCCTTCTTCGCGGTGGTCCGGCACTCCGGTAAACCCGCTCCCACAGGATTGCGCAAAGCCTGAATCCAGCGTTGCACGTAGCGGCCTTGCCGGGGCGCCGGACCGGTCGAAAAGGGCCGCAAAGCGGCCCCACTCATTATTCCTGCAACTGGATCGTGGCCTGCTGACGCAGCGTTGCCCCCAGGAAATACGCCGGCAGGCGCAGCCGCGAGAGCATCATCAGCACGATGCCCAACGCAGAGATGATCACCGCGATCACGAACACCAGCCCAAGCCCCGCCACATGCGAGCCACTGCCAAAGTCCGGCGAGGCGCTGTCGATGGCCGTGCGTACGAAAATCACCGACAGGATCAGCCCACCCACCAACGGGCACAGGCCGCGCATGAAGAAGTGGCGCAGGCTGTCGAACAGGCTGTGGCGGAAGTACCACACGCAGGCGAACGCGGTCAGCGAATAGTAGAAGCAGATCATCATCCCCAGCGCGGTGATGGTGTCAGCCAGCACGTTCTCGCTCAGGGTACGCATGGTCACATAGAACAACCCTGCGGCAACCCCGGCGCAAATGGTCGCGTAGCGCGGCGTCTGCGAGCGCGGACAAACCTTGGCAAAGCGCTGCGGCACGGCGCCGTAATACCCCATGGCCAGCAGCGTGCGCGCCGGCGAGACGAAGGTCGACTGCAACGACGCTGCCGTGCTGGCCAGCACCGCGATGGACATCAGGATCGCCAGCGGCCCCATCACCGGCCCGGCCAGGTGGGCGAAGACATTCTCCTGGATACGCGGGTTGTTCAGGCCCAGGCCCTCTTCGCTGATCCCGGCGAACTGCAAGGTCGCAATAGCGGTGACCAGGTACAGGCCGAGAATCAGCAGCACGGTCCAGGTGGCAGCCTTGCCTGGCACCTCATCACTGCCGACCGACTCTTCGCTGACGGTCAGGCACACATCCCATCCCCAGAAAATGAAGATCGACAGTGAAAGGCCGGCTGCGAACGCCGAGAACGACTCGACGCCGAACGGGTTGAACCAGGCCAGATCGAAGGCCAACGGTGGCGGTGCGGTGGTCTCGCGAAAAGCCGCGAAGGCAAAGCCGATCAGCACCAGAAGCTGCAACGCCACCAGACCGTACTGTACGGTCATGGTGGTCGCCATGCCCCGGCAGCAGATCCACACCGCCAGGGCGATGAACACGCAACAGGTGCTGATGTTGACCATCAGGTTGTCGGCCAGGGCCGCCAGCTCGTGGTTGCCGGTGATCTGGGCGAGGAACAGGTAGAAGAAGTCGACCGCCACCCCCGCCAGATTCGACAGCACGATGGTGGTGGCGACCACCAGCCCCCAGCCGCCGATCCAACCGATCATCGGACCGAAGGCACGGGCCGACCAAGTAAAGGAGGTGCCGCTGTCAGGTTCCGCGGAGTTCAACTCGCGATAACCCAGCGCCACCAGCAGCATCGGCAGGAAGCCAACGATGAATACCGCAGGCAGATGGGCGCCGACTTCGCGAACGGTCGGGCCGAGTGCACCGGTCAGGGTGTAGACCGGCGCGATAGTGGAAATGCCAAGCACCACGCTGGCCAGCAGCCCCAGCCGGCCCTTGGCCAGACCTTTGCTGCGCTGAGTGGTGTCCGAGTCGGCCGCATCGGGTGGGCGGCCGGCGTCTGTGTAATCGTTCATGAGTCTGTGCCGTCACTATTGGAATTGTTCTCACAGGCCCGCCGTAGAGGGCCCGCTTTCACTCATTGAAAGCTCGTGGTGGGGGGCACGGTCATCCCAGACCTTCGGCGCACGTCAGCAGGATCTGCGACGCTTACCTTCCCGTGCAGCATGGGCAATGCAGGCCTCGCGGAACGCCTCGAACAGGCGCAGCGAAACCGGGTTGTCGGCGAAACGCCATTCGGGGTGCCACTGCACGCCAAGCACGAAGCCCGGCGCATCCGGCATCGACACCGCCTCAATCAGACCATCCGGGGCACGCGCCTCGACCCGCAGGCCCGGAGCCAGGCGGTCGATGCCCTGCGCGTGCAGGGAATTGACCTCGAACTGCGCAGGCAAGCCCAAGCGCTCGAACAACCCACCCGAGGCCACCGCTACCGGGTGCCGTGGGCCGTATTGCACCTCAAGCGCGGCGTCCGGCGGTTCACGGTGGTCCAGGTAGCCAGGCAGCTCGTGCACACGCGGGTACAGGCTACCGCCCAGAGCCACGTTAAGTTCCTGGAAGCCCCGGCAGATACACAACACCGGCACGCCGGCGGCAATGGCCGCACGCAGCAACGGCAAGGTCAGGCGGTCACGCGCCAAGTCGTGGCGGGTGCCTTCGGCGCTGGGCGCGCCATTGTAATGATGCGGCTCGACATTGGAAGGCGAGCCGGTGAACAGGATACCGTCCAACGGGGCCAGCAGCGCCTGGCTGTCGCTGCCACCGTCGCGGGCCGGCAGGATCAGTGGCAATCCGGCGAAGCCTGCGGCCTCGACATACTTGTCGCCCACCGTATGTGACGCGTTCTTGCCCACCTGCTGACGGCAGGCGCTAACACCGATCAAGGGGACCGCAATTGCGCTCATGGGCTTATACCGTGTGCAGGTACCAGTTGTATTCGAGGTCGGAGATCGACACTTCGAACTCGGCCAGCTCGCTCTCTTTGCAGGCCACGAAGATATCGATGTAGTCCGGGCTGATGTATTGGTTGAGCACTTCGCTGTCGTCCAGCGCACGCAGCGCGTCGCGCAAGTTGTTCGGCAGGCTCTGCTCCAGTTGCTCGTAAGAGTTGCCTTCGATCGGCTGACCCGGCTCGATCTTCTGGGTCAGGCCATGATGGATGCCGGCGAGGATCGCCGCGAGCATCAGGTATGGGTTGGCGTCGGCGCCCGCCACGCGATGCTCGATACGCACGTTCTCGCGGCTGTCGGTCGGCACGCGCAAGGCCACGGTGCGATTATCCAGACCCCAGCTTGGCGCGTTGGGCACATAGAACTGCGCGCCAAAGCGGCGGTAGGAGTTGATGTTCGGACAAAGGAAGGCCATGGATGCCGGCATGGTTTCCAGCACACCGCCGATGGCGTGGCGCAGGGTGTCGCTTTTCAGCGGATCGTCGCTAGCGAAGATGTTCTTGCCGGTTTTCTTGTCCAGCAGCGATATGTGCACATGCAGTCCGTTACCCGCCTGGCCCGGGTAGGGCTTGGCCATGAAGGTGGTGTCCATCTCATGGTCGTAGGCGATGTTCTTGATCAGGCGTTTGAGCAGGATGGCGTAGTCGCAGGCCTTGAGCGGATCGGCGACATGGTGCAGGTTCACCTCGAACTGCGCCGGGGCGCTTTCCTTGACGATGGCATCGGCCGGGATGCCTTGCTCCTTGGCGGCTTCGAGCATGTCTTGCAGGCAGTCGGCGTATTCGTCGAGGTCGTCGATCAGGTACACCTGGGTCGACTGCGGGCGCTTGCCCGAGATCGGCGAGCGCGGCGGCTGCGGACGGCCGTTGAGGTTGTCCTGGTCGATCAGGTAGAACTCCAGCTCGAACGCGGCGCAGATATCCAGGCCCAGGGCATCGAACTTGTCCACCACCTGGCGCAGCACCTCACGCGGATCGGCGAAGAACGGCTGGCCTTCGATCTCGTGCATGGTCATCAGCAACTGCGCGGTCGGGCGCTTCTGCCACGGCTCGTCGGCCAGGGTGCCGGGGATCGGGTAGCAGATGCGATCGGCATCGCCGATGTCCAGGCCGAGCCCGGTACTCTCGACGGTGGAGCCGTTGATGTCCAGGGCGAACAGCGAGGCCGGCAGGTTGATGCCTTTCTCGTAGACCTTGTGCAGGCTGGCACGCTCGATGCGCTTGCCGCGCACTACACCGTTCATGTCGGAGATCAGCAGGTCAACGTACTGCGTGTCCGGGTGGGCTTCCAGGAATTGATTCATCTCGCGGGAAGAACGGGCGCACGGGGAGACCGACGTCATGGCTGTACATCCTTTGATTCGGAGCGGCGATGTGGAGCTGCGGATGACGCCTTGGCAGGCGACGATGGTGCTGCTGTTGTTGTTTTCACGAGCCCATCGTGGGGGGCTGGTTGCCGACCGGCTGGATTGATTCCCGGGGGCCGTTTCACTATAAAATGGCCCCAACGCAACAGACATTGGCATTTCGGCAAGCAGAGCGTGCATCGATGCAATATCAGATCAATCATACGGACCTTGCACTGGTCCTGGCCCTGGAACGCGGCCGGTCCCTGGCAAAGGCTGCCGAATTGCTCAAAGTGGACGTTTCCACGGTGTTCCGCTCGATCCGCCGCCTGGAATCGGCGCTGGGCACCGCGTTGTTCGTCAAGAGCCGCAAGGGCTACCTGCCCACCGACACCGCCCAGGCCCTGGCCGAGCAGGCCGAACGCGCCGAGCAGGCCCTGGATGCCGCGCGTATCGCCCTGACCAGCGGCGAACAAGTGGTCAGCGGCACCGTACGCCTGACCTGCACCGAAGCCGTACTGCATAGCCTGCTGCTGCCCGCGCTGGCGCAGTTCATGCCCAACTACCCGGCGCTGTCGCTGGAAATGGGCACCTCCAACACCTTCGCCAACCTCAGCCGGCGCGACGCAGACATCGCCCTGCGCCTGACCAACACGCCACCGGAGCACTTGGTAGGCCGCTGCCTGGGCTCGACCAGCTATGTGATCTGCGGCCGCCCCGAACTGCGCGAACGCCTCGACGCCTCGGCCACCAGCGTGCCGTGGATCGCCCCGGACGACTCCATGCAGGACCACGCCACCGTAGTCTGGCGCAACCAGCAACACCCAGGGCTGGTGCCGCGCTACCAGTGCAGCGGCATGTCGACCATCGCCCAGCTGGTGAGCACAGGTCTCGGTGTGGCGGCGCTGCCCGACTACATGGTGCACGCCCTGCCGGGCGTCGAGGCGCTCAGCGGCCCGCTGCCGGGCTGCGACACGCAGCTGTGGCTGCTGACCCGGCCCGATTGCCGAGCCTTGCGGTCGGTACAGACACTGTTCGAGGAACTGACGCCGCGATTGCGTGACGCGATGCTGTGAGGTGGTTGTGTTTGCGGGGTTCCAGGCGTTATCGTCAGGCCCATGTACTGAGGCTGTCTGTTCCGGCGTTTTGCGCGGCAAGCCCACGCTCACGTTGCAGGTTGCCGTACACCCTGGAGACGTACTTGATAAAACAGTCCTTCCCTATTGGCTGGTGATTTTTTAAACTATCGAGTCCGCCTGCCCGTACAGGGCTGCACGCCCACCGCATTTGCTACTGAGGAAGACCATGGCCCGCGTAACTGTTGAAGACTGCCTGGAACACGTGGATAACCGCTTCGAGCTGGTCATGCTCTCGACCAAGCGCGCCCGTCAGCTGGCGACCGGCGGCAAAGAACCGCGCGTTGCATGGGAAAACGACAAACCAACCGTCGTTGCCCTGCGCGAAATCGCCGAAGGTATCGTCACCCCTGAATTCATCGCCGCCGAAGAGATCGTCACCGAGGATCCGGTGTTCGCCGCATTCGAGGACGAGAACAACGAGGCTGTCTGATTGATGCCCGGTCGACGTCGCGCGGCGCAAGGTCCTCTTCAACGGCAAGAGGTGAAACCATGCCGGGTATAGAAGCCCTCGCCGAACGGCTGTCGACCTATCTGGGCCCGGAGCAGGTCAACCTGGTCCGCCGCGCCTACTTCTACGCCGAACAGGCGCACGACGGGCAACGCCGCCGCAGTGGCGAGCCGTACGTCACGCATCCGCTGGCCGTTGCCTGCATCCTCGCCGACATGCACATGGACCATCAGAGCCTGATGGCAGCCATGCTGCACGACGTCATCGAAGACACCGGCATCGCCAAGGAAGCCTTGAGCCAGCAGTTCGGCGAAACCGTCGCCGAGCTGGTCGACGGGGTCAGCAAACTGACCCAGATGAACTTCGAGACCAAGGCCGAGGCGCAAGCCGAAAACTTCCAGAAGATGGCCATGGCCATGGCACGCGATATCCGCGTGATCCTGGTCAAGCTCGCCGACCGCCTGCACAACATGCGCACCCTTGAAGTGCTGTCCGGCGAAAAACGCCGACGCATCGCCAAGGAAACCCTCGAAATCTACGCCCCCATCGCCAATCGCCTGGGGATGCACACCGTACGCGTGGAGTTCGAGGACCTGGGCTTCAAGGCCATGCACCCGATGCGTTCGTCGCTGATCCATCGAGCCGTCAAGGCCGCGCGCGGCAACCGCAAGGAGATCGTCGCCAAGATCGAGACCTCGCTGGCTAATTGCCTGGCCGCCGACGGTATCGAAGGCGAGGTCAGCGGTCGGCAGAAACACCTCTATGGCATCTACAAGAAGATGCGCGGCAAGCGCCGCGCTTTCACCGAGATCATGGACGTGTACGCCTTCCGCATCGTCGTCGACAAGGTCGACACCTGCTACCGCGTGCTCGGCGCCGTGCACAACCTGTACAAGCCGCTGCCGGGGCGCTT
Source organism: Pseudomonas sp. NY15463 (assembly GCF_048068415.1). Lineage (NCBI taxonomy): Bacteria > Pseudomonadati > Pseudomonadota > Gammaproteobacteria > Pseudomonadales > Pseudomonadaceae > Pseudomonas > Pseudomonas sp. NY15463. Next base: position 229,743 of record NZ_JBLUQD010000003.1, on the reverse strand, counting down.
CAAGGACTACATCGCGATCCCCAAGGCCAACGGCTATCAGTCGTTGCACACCACGCTGTTCGGCATGCACGGGGTACCCATCGAAATCCAGATCCGCACCCGCGAAATGGAAGAGATGGCCAACAACGGCATCGCCGCGCACTGGCTGTACAAGTCCAACGAGCAAGAGCAGCCCAAGGGCAGCCACGCCCGCGCACGCCAGTGGGTCAAGGGCATCCTCGAACTGCAACAGCGCGCCGGTAACTCGCTGGAATTCATCGAGAGCGTGAAGATCGACCTGTTCCCGGACGAGGTCTACGTCTTCACCCCCAAAGGCCGGATCATGGAGCTGCCCAAAGGCTCCACCGCTGTCGACTTCGCCTACGCGGTGCACACCGACGTCGGCAACAGCTGCATCGCCTGCCGCATCAACCGCCGCCTGGCACCGCTGTCCGAACCGCTGCAAAGCGGCTCCACGGTCGAAATCGTCAGCGCCCCCGGGGCCCGGCCAAACCCGGCATGGCTCAACTTCGTGGTCACCGGCAAAGCGCGCACGCATATCCGCCACGCCCTCAAGCAGCAGCGTCGGTCCGAGTCCATCAGCCTGGGCGAGCGCTTGCTGAACAAAGTGCTCACCGGCTTCGACAGCAGCCTGGAGAAGATCCCCCCGGAACGCATCCAGCCGATTCTCGACGAGTACCGCCTGGAACTGATCGAGGACCTGCTCGAAGACATCGGCCTGGGCAACCGCATGGCCTATGTGGTCGCCCGCCGCTTGCTGTCAGCCGAAGGCGAGCAACTGCCAGCGCCGGAAGGGCCGCTGGCGATTCGCGGCACCGAAGGCCTGGTACTGAGCTACGCCAAGTGCTGCACCCCGATCCCGGGCGACCCCATCGTCGGCCACCTGTCGGCGGGCAAGGGCATGGTCGTGCACCTGGAAGACTGCCGCAACATCAGTGAAATCCGCCACAACCCAGAAAAATGCCTACAGCTTTCCTGGGCCAAGGACGTCACTGGCGAGTTCAACGTCGAACTGCGGGTCGAGCTGGAACACCAGCGCGGCCTGATCGCCCTGCTGGCCAGCAGCGTGAACGCCGCCGACGGCAACATCGAGAAGATCAGCATGGACGAACGCGACGGCCGTATCAGCGTGGTCCAACTGGTGGTCAGCGTGCACGACCGCGTGCACCTGGCTCGCGTGATCAAGAAACTGCGCACCTTGACCGGCGTGGTCCGCATCACCCGGATGCGTGCGTAGTCCGCCCACCGCAAGGAGTCATTCATGAGCAAGACCGTCATCAACAGCGACAAGGCCCCTGCCGCTATTGGCACCTACTCGCAAGCGATCAAGGCCGGCAATACGGTGTACATGTCGGGCCAGATCCCGCTGGACCCGAACACCATGGAACTGGTCGAAGGCTTCGAAGCCCAGACCGTGCAGGTGTTCGAGAACCTGAAATCGGTAGCCGAAGCCGCTGGCGGCTCGTTCAAGGACATCGTCAAGCTGAACATCTTCCTCACCGACTTGAGCCACTTCGCCAAAGTCAACGAAGTGATGGGCCGCTATTTCGAGCAACCTTACCCAGCCCGCGCCGCCATCGGTGTGGCCGCGCTGCCCAAGGGTGCTCAAGTCGAAATGGACGCTATCCTGGTCCTCGAGTGACGCCTTCGGTGACGGGCGCCTGCCCGTCACCCCCTCTCCGCCGCCTCCCGCACCAAGGTCATTCCCATGCGCCATACATTGTCACTCGTGCTGGCAGCCCTGCTCCTGGGCGGCTGCGCCAGCCATAAACCCGAAGACTTCAACGGCACCTGGATCAACCAGGACGCCATCGACGCCGCCGCCAAGGGCATCAGCCTGCGCCAGGCCTTGAGCGATCACGGGCCGGTGTTCGAATGGAAGGTCGACGTCAAGAACCAGCAAGCCAGCTTCAGCAATGGCTTCGAAGCCGTAGACGGGCGCCTGACCGCCAACCAACAGAACTGGCAGGTAGACTTCGAAGGTGGCCAGAGCGAACAGCTCAAACTCGATGGCGATCAACTGCAAGCCACCGATCCTTCGGGCCACCAACAGACCTTCACCCGCGCCACGCTACCGGCAAGCGCCAGCGCAGCACTGGGTAGCAGCTTCGAGAAGGCGCTGTACAACGCCTACCTGGGCGGTGACTGGACAATCACCGAAGGGCCAGGCAAAGGCGCACGGGTGCGCTTCAGCGACAACGGTGTCGTCACCGGCCTGCCGGGCCCGGACCGCTTCGCCCTGTGCCTGGCCGGCGACTGCGCGAGCATGGGTGATGGCAACGACAGCCTATGGCTGGAGCGCAACCAACTGGGCGCGCCATGGATCTTCAAGCGCGACGGCGACACCCTGGAGATCTTCCAGGCCGTGAACCGCGCGCAGCCCGATGAAATGCCACAGCTGGCTGCCGGCGCGCGGCAGTGGGTGCTGGAGAAAGATTGAAGACGCTCGGCCGGTCGTATGGATGAACCGATGCGACCGGCCCCGCGACAAAGCCGGACAACCTCAGCTACGCCCCTCCAGGATCGCAGCGTAACCTTCTTTATAACTAGGGTATTGCGGCACCCAGCCCAGCCCACGCATCCGCGCATTGCTGCAGCGCTTGCTGCCGGTGCGCCGCACGCGCTGCTCATCCGACCACTCGGTAACCCCCAGGTACTCGCGTAGCCACGCCACCACCTGCGCCAGCGGCGCCGGGTCGTCATCGACACCGAGGTAGCACTCTTGCAAGGCAACGCCGTCGGCATCGGCCTTGAGCAAAAAGGCCAACAGGCCGGCAGCGTCCTCGGCGTGAATGCGATTACCGTACAGCGGCGGCTCTTCAGCCACACGATAGCCCTGACGTACTTGGCTCAGCAGCCATTCGCGCCCTGGACCATAGATGCCGGTCAGACGCACGATGCTCGCAGGCAGGCCACTGTCCAGCGCCAAACGCTCAGCCGCCAGCATGATCCTGCCGGAATAGCCCTCGGGGGTTGCCTCGGAAGTCTCATCGACCCACTCGCCGTGCTTCTGGCCAAACACGCTGCTGCTGGAGACGAACAACAACCGGCGCGGCGACTGCCCACTGCGTTCGAGCCAACCCAGCACATGCCGCAAACCCTCGACGTAGGCGGCCTGGTAACCGGCCTCGTCATGCTGGCTGGCAGCCACGCAGTACACCACGTAGTCAGGCGCCCGCTCAGGCCAGTCGGCAGGTATACGCCGGTCGGACAAGTCAGCTGCGATGGGTCGCACGCCTGTGGGCAGATGCTGGACGGAGCGCCGCAGGCCGCTGACCTGCCATCCCTCGGCCAGTAGCTGGCGCGCCAAACGGCCACCTACATCCCCACAGCCTACGATCAAAGCTGAAAGACCTGACATGCGATTCCTCCTCTTCTTAATAGCCGCAGGCTATAGCGCCAAGCGATCAACGGCCATACCAATGACAAAAAAAGCAATCTCATTACTTTTGTTAACAAGAATTACTTGCAATAATGGCGGCCTTGTCTGTTCTCGGCCTGTATCGAGGCCGCGGAGAACTCCACCTACTTCTTCATCAGGTCCGGCCAGCATGACACGTACTCCCTCTTCCGCTTCGCCAACCACGTCACGCGCCTGGCGCGCCATCGCCGCGCTGATGTTCAGCCTGGTACTGGCACCTGTGGCTATGGCCGATGAGCCCGCCAACCACGCCGCAGCCCCGGCCGCAGCCAGCGCCCCGGCAGCCCCTGCCGAAGGCCAGGCCCCGCTCGCAGCGCCAGCCGATGCAGCCGCTCCAGTACAGGGCCAGGCAACTGCTGGCGAAGCTGTGCAGGCAACGGTCGAGGACACCTCGCTGGGCATGGCCCATGACCTGTCCCCCTGGGGCATGTACCAGAACGCTGACATCGTGGTGAAAGCCGTGATGATCGGCCTGGCCATCGCGTCGATCATCACTTGGACCATCTGGATCGCCAAAGGCTTCGAACTGATGGGCGCCAAGCGTCGCCTGCGCGGCGAGCTGGTAGCCTTGAAGCGCTCGGTAAACCTCAAGGAAGCCAGCGAAGCTACCCAACAACAAGGCACCCTCGCCCATACCTTGGTGCACGACGCGCTCGAAGAGATGCGCCTGTCGGCCAACGCCCGCGAGAAAGAAGGTATCAAGGAGCGCGTCAGCTTCCGCCTGGAGCGCCTGGTTCACGCCAGCGGTCGCACCATGAGCAGCGGCACCGGGGTGCTGGCCACCATCGGTTCCACCGCGCCGTTCGTCGGTCTGTTCGGCACCGTATGGGGCATCATGAACAGCTTCATCGGCATCGCCAAAACCCAGACCACCAACCTGGCCGTAGTCGCCCCAGGTATCGCCGAAGCCCTGCTGGCCACCGCACTGGGCCTGGTTGCCGCGATTCCGGCCGTGGTCATCTACAACGTCTTCGCCCGCTCCATCGCAGGCTACAAGGCGCAGGTTTCCGATGCGTCGGCACAAGTCCTGCTCCTGGTCAGCCGTGACCTGGACCACCAAGGCAGCGAGCGCGCCGCCCCGCATATGGTGAAAGTGGGGTAAACCATGGGCCTGCATCTCAACGAAGGTGGCGACGACCTCGCCGAAAACCACGAAATCAACGTCACGCCGTTCATCGACGTCATGCTGGTGCTGCTGATCATCTTCATGGTCGCAGCGCCGCTGGCCACGGTCGACATCAAGGTCGACCTGCCGGCCTCCACCGCGAAACCTGCGCCGAGACCGGAAAAGCCGGTGTTCGTCAGCGTAAAAGCCGACAAGAAGCTCTACGTCGGTGACGATGAAGTGGCCCAGCCCGAACAGATTGGCGCCTTGCTCGACGCCAAGACCAAGGGTGACAAGGAAACCACCATCTTCTTCCAGGCTGACAAGGGCGTCGACTATGGCGACCTGATGGAAGTGATGAACACCCTGCGTGCGGCCGGCTACCTGAAAGTCGGTCTGGTCGGACTCGAGACGGCAGCCAAGAAATGACGAAAACGCGCTCAAACGTGGCGCGCTACGGTGGCAGCCTGGCACTCGTGCTGGGTGTGCACGTGGTCGCCGTGCTGCTGACGCTCAACTGGTCGGTGCCGCAAGCCATCGAACTGCCGCCAGCAGCGATGATGGTCGAGCTGGCACCGTTGCCCGAGCCCGCACCACCGCCGCCGCCGAAGGTCGCCCCGCGCCCGCCGACCCCGGTCGAGGAGCCGCCACTGCCAAAACTGGTGGAAGCCCCGAAACCGAAGATCGCCATCCCCAAACCGCCCAAGCCCAAGGCCAAGCCACAGCCGCCCAAGCCTGAAAAAAAGCCTGAGCCGCCCAAGGATGAACCGCCGGTCGAGCAGGACGTGGCCGACACGCCGCCCAGCACCACGCCGCCGCAGAAATCGGCCGCGCCGCAGCCGAGCATCGCGTCCAACAGCAATGCCCTGCCCACCTGGCAGAGCGACCTGTTGCGCCACCTGGCCAAGTACAAGAAGTACCCCGAGGATGCACGCCGTCGCGGACTGCAAGGCATCAACCGCCTGCGTTTCGTGGTCGACGCCGAAGGCAAGGTCGTCTCGTACTCGCTGGCAGGGGGCTCGGGCAGTGCCGCGCTGGACCGCGCCACGCTGGAGATGATCCGTCGCGCAGGCACGGTACCCAAGCCACCAGCAGAGCTGCTGAACAACGGCACCATCGAAGTGGTCGCGCCGTTCGTGTACTCGCTGGACCGACGCTAGATTTTTTGTTTCTGTCACACAACGGCAAGTCTGATAACGTGCGTCTATCGATTGCAGCCGCTATGCTGGGGCCGCAACTTCATGGACGCACGTTATGACCCTCACCGAACTTCGCTACATCGTCACCCTCGCCCAGGAGCAGCACTTCGGCCACGCCGCCGAGCGCTGCCACGTCAGCCAGCCTACCCTGTCGGTCGGGGTGAAGAAGCTCGAGGACGAACTCGGCGTATTGATTTTCGAGCGCAGCAAGAGCGCGGTGCGCCTGACCCCGGTCGGCGAGAGCATCGTCGCCCAGGCACAAAAGGTCCTGGAGCAAGCCCAAGGCATCCGTGAATTGGCCCAGGCTGGCAAGAACCAGCTCACCGCGCCGCTCAAGGTCGGGGCCATCTACACCGTCGGCCCCTACCTATTCCCGCACCTGATTCCGCAACTGCACCGCGTGGCGCCGCAGATGCCGTTGTACATCGAAGAGAACTTCACTCACGTGCTGCGCGAAAAACTGCGCAATGGCGAGCTGGACGCCGTGATCATCGCCTTGCCGTTCAACGAGGCCGACGTGCTGACCCTGCCGCTGTACGACGAGCCGTTCTGCGCCCTGATGCCAGCCGACCACCCCTGGACCGCGAAGCAGACCATCGACACCGCCCTGCTCAACGACAAGAGCCTGCTGCTGCTCGGTGAAGGCCACTGCTTCCGCGACCAGGTCCTGGAAGCCTGCCCGACCCTGAACAAAGGGGGCGAAGGCGCCAAGCACACCACGGTCGAATCCAGTTCGCTGGAAACCATTCGCCACATGGTCGCCTCGGGGCTTGGGGTTTCGATCCTGCCGCTGTCGGCGGTACATAGCCACCACTATGCGCCGGGCGTGATCGAAGTGCGTCCGCTGACCGCACCCGCGCCATTCCGCACCGTCGCCATCGCCTGGCGTGCTAGCTTCCCACGACCGAAAGCCATCGAGATCCTTGCCGACTCGATCCGCCTCTGCTCGGTGGCCAAGCCGCCTGTGGAACAATCGGCCTGAGCCATGACCGAGCTGTCGAACGTCCCGGTCACCGCGCTCAAGGGCGTTGGCGACGCCATGGCGGAAAAACTCGCCAAGGTGGGTCTGGAGAACCTGCAAGACCTGCTGTTCCACCTGCCCTTGCGCTATCAAGACCGCACCCGCGTGGTGCCCATCGGTCAGTTACGCCCAGGGCAGGACGCAGTGATCGAAGGGGTCGTCAGCGGCGCTGACGTGACCATGGGCAAGCGCCGCAGCCTGGTGGTGCGCCTGGGCGATGGCACGGGCGTGCTAAGCCTGCGCTTCTACCACTTCAGCAATGCGCAGAAGGAAGGCCTCAAGCGCGGCACGCACCTGCGCTGCTATGGCGAGGCGCGCCCCGGCGCCTCTGGGCTTGAGATCTACCACCCCGAGTACCGCGCGCTCAATGGCGATGAGCCAGCACCGCCGGTCGAGCAAACCCTGACGCCCATCTACCCCAGCACCGAAGGCCTCACCCAGCAGCGCCTGCGCCTGTTGTGCCAGCAGAGCCTGGGCATGCTCGGCCCAAGCAGCCTGCCCGACTGGCTGCCGGACCAACTGGCACGCGACTACCAGCTGGCGCCACTGAGCGATGCCATCCGCTACCTGCACAACCCGCCTGCCGACGCCGATCTCGACGAGCTTGCCGAAGGCCAGCACTGGGCCCAGCATCGCCTGGCCTTCGAGGAACTGCTGACCCACCAGCTGTCGCAGCAACGCCTGCGCGAAAGCCAGCGCGCACTGCGCGCGCCGGTACTGCCCAAGGCCACGCGCCTGCCGGCCCAGTACCTGGCCAACCTTGGCTTCAACCCGACCGGCGCCCAACAGCGCGTTGGCAACGAGATCGCCTACGACCTCAGCCAGCCCGCGCCGATGATGCGCCTGGTACAAGGCGATGTGGGCGCCGGCAAGACCGTGGTCGCCGCGCTGGCCGCGCTACAGGCCTTGGAGGCCGGCTATCAGGTCGCGCTGATGGCGCCCACAGAAATCCTCGCCGAGCAGCATTACCTCACTTTCAAGCGCTGGCTCGAACCGCTGGGCATCGAAGTCGCCTGGCTGGCCGGCAAGCTCAAGGGCAAGGCCCGCGCCAGCGCCCTGGAACACATCGCCGGCGGCGCACCGATGGTGGTCGGCACCCATGCGCTGTTCCAGGATGAAGTGCAGTTCAAGCACCTGGCCTTGGCGATCATCGACGAACAGCACCGTTTCGGCGTACAGCAACGCCTGGCCCTGCGCAAGAAAGGCGTGATGGGCCAGCTGTGCCCGCACCAGCTGATCATGACCGCCACGCCGATCCCGCGTACCCTGGCCATGAGCGCCTATGCCGACCTCGACACCTCCATCCTCGACGAACTGCCCCCTGGCCGCACCCCGGTGAACACCGTGCTGGTGGCCGACAGCCGCCGTTTCGAGGTGGTCGAGCGGGTGCGTGCGGCCTGCGCCGAAGGGCGCCAGGCCTACTGGGTGTGCACGCTGATCGAAGAGTCCGAAGAACTCACCTGCCAAGCGGCTGAAAGCACCTTCGAGGAGCTGGGCAGCGCCTTGGGCGAGCTGCGCGTGGGGCTGATCCACGGGCGCATGAAGCCTGCTGAAAAGGCCGCGGTGATGGCCGAATTCAAGGCCGGCGACCTGCAACTGCTGGTGGCCACCACGGTGATCGAAGTTGGCGTGGACGTACCCAACGCCAGCCTGATGATCATCGAGAACCCCGAGCGTCTGGGCCTGGCCCAGTTGCACCAGCTGCGCGGCCGGGTTGGCCGGGGCAGCGCGGTGAGTCACTGCGTCCTGCTGTATCACCCACCGCTGTCGCAGATCGGTCGCGAGCGGCTGGGCATCATGCGGGAAACCAACGACGGCTTCGTGATTGCCGAGAAAGACCTCGAATTGCGTGGCCCCGGCGAGATGCTCGGGACCCGACAGACCGGCCTACTACAGTTCAAGGTTGCCGACCTGATGCGCGACGCTGATCTGCTACCCGCCGTGCGCGATGCCGCTCAGGCGCTGATGGCGCGCTGGCCAGACCACGTCAGCCCGTTACTCGACCGGTGGTTGCGCCATGGGCAGCAATATGGCCAGGTGTGACGTCCGTCCCATTATGGATCCAGCTTGCCGGTCAGGCTGGTTATACTTCGCGTTTAAAAGAATTAGTGGATACAGACCATGACTGAAGTTGCCCTGGACACCGCAACCCCACACGCACCGTCTGTCATCCGGCTGTTGCTCGAAAAAATCGGCGTCGCCTATCGCGAGGTGCCCGAGCATCTCGCACTGCCGGCGGCTTCACGGGTGCAGGCGGTGCTGCTCGACGACGAGATCGGTGCCCTGATGGTGCTGTTCCCGCAGAGCCAGTTGCTGGACCTCAAGCGCCTCGAAGAACTCACCGGTCGCACGCTCACTGCCGTGCCACTGGCGCGCCTGAAACAGATGCTCGACAAGCACCACCTCAAGACCCTGCCCGCCATTCCGGCGCTGACCAGCTCGCCATGCCAGTACGAAAAGAGCCTGCTCGACAACGAAACCGTACTGATCCAGTCCGGGGAAACCGGCGTGCTGCTGGAAATCGGCCACACCGCGTTCAAGAAAATGCTCGCCAAGGCCAGCGCCAGCAGCTTTGGGCTGGAGGTTACCAGCATCCGTCCCAACCTCGATCGTCCCGGCGACGACTCCAAGGAGATCACGCAGGCGGTCCAGGCCTTCACCGCCCGACGCATCCAGAAGCGCCTTGAGGAAACCATCGAAATTCCGCCACTGGCAGACACGGCGCAGAAGATCATCAAGCTACGCGTCGACCCCAACGCCAGCACCGACGACATCACCGGCGTGGTGGAGACCGACCCGGCCCTGGCCGCACAGGTCGTCAGCTGGGCGGCTTCGCCCTACTACGCCTCGCCCGGCAAGATCCGCTCGGTGGAAGATGCCATCGTTCGTGTGCTGGGCTTCGACCTGGTGATCAACCTCGCCCTGGGCCTGGCCCTGGGCAAGACCCTGAGCCTGCCCAAGGATCACCCGCAACAGGTGACGCCCTACTGGCAGCAGTCGATCTACACCGCTGCCGTGATCGAAGGCCTGACTCGCGCCATGCCGCGCGCCGAGCGCCCCGAGGCGGGCCTCACCTACCTGGCCGGTCTGCTGCACAATTTTGGCTACCTGCTGTTGGCCCACGTGTTCCCGCCGCATTTCTCGCTGATCTGCCGGCATCTGGAGGTCAACCCGCACCTGTGCCACAGCTATATCGAACAGCACCTGCTGGGCATCAGCCGCGAGCAGATCGGCGCGTGGCTGATGAAGCTGTGGGACATGCCGGACGAGCTGTCCACGGCCTTGCGCTTCCAGCACGATCCGTCCTACGACGGCGAATACGCGGCGTATCCCAACCTGGTGTGCCTGTCGGTACGCCTGCTGCGCTCGCGCGGCATTGGCTCAGGCCCGCAGGACGAGATTCCAGACGCCCTGCTCGACCGCCTGGGGCTGACCCGAGACAAGGCTGAAGAGGTGGTGAACAAGGTGCTGGAAGCCGAAGCGCTGCTGCGTGAGCTGGCCTTGCAGTTCCAGAGCCCGCACTGAGGGGCATCCCTTTGTGCCTGGCTTGAGCCTGTTAGGGCTGCTGCGCAGCCCTTTCCGGCCGGTCCGGCGCCCCGGCAAGGCCGCTGCTACAGGGATCGAGCCGGTTTTCAGATAGAGTCGCTTCTACTTCTTCTTCGGCTTCAGGTACTTCATCAGGCCCTGGAACCAGATCACCAGCGCCGGATTACCCTTGATCTGGATGCTTTTCTCCTGAATACCCTGCATGAACGCCAGCTGTTTGTTCGGCGCTTGCAAGGTGGCGAAGCCATAGGGCGCGTCCTTGAAGGCGATGGCGAACGCCGGCTGCGGATGCACGCCGCCTTTGCTGCTGATGCGCTGATCCTTGACGATGAAGTGCCGGGCCACCTTGCCGTCCAAGGTCTGCATCTGGAACACCAGATCCTTGTCCTGCAGTTGCTGCTGGAATGCCGGGTTGTTGCGGCTGGCCTTGGCCATCAGCAGCCCCATGGCCCAGAGAAGAAAGCGAAACTTCATCAACGCGCCTCGATTGAAAAATGACTGAGTGGCGCAGTTTATCCGCTTAGCGGGCTCATTATGCAAGTTCGCTTCATTTTCACCCCAGAAACGCAACGGGCGCCTCCTGGCGCCCGTTTAACCGACCGTTGGGGCCGAGGGTTACTTCTTCTTGGCGGGCTTGGCCGGCGCGTTGACGCTGTCACGCAGGTTCTTGCCGGGCTTGAAGGCAACGGTGTTGCTGGCCTTGATCTTCACGGGCTCCCCGGTTTGCGGATTCTTGCCCGTACGAGCGCCACGGTGACGCTTCTCGAAGGTGCCGAAGCCCACCAGGGTCACGGTGTCCTTGTCGAGCGCGCCGGTAATGCTGTCGAGAATCGCGTTCAGGACCTGGTTGGCCTTTTCCTTGGTCAGATCAGCCTTTTCGGCGATAACGGCGGCGAGTTCTGGTTTACGCATAGTGAAGCCTCTTTGACGGGATTTCTTGTTGTTATGCCGTGCTGCCGGGGGCAGCGTTCAAGGCACCGCAGGCTCTAGGCTGCGGTAGACGCCAGTGAGAATGGCACGCCCTCCAGGGGCGCGCCAGTACCTCTGCGGCCATTGTCGCGGTCAGAACAGGATAAATCCGACAGAACGCCTGCTATTTACGCCATTAGCGCGGGTAACTGGCGATTCAGCGCCAGTTTTTCGAGCACCGCTGCGCCTGTCAGCGCATAGCCTAGCAATTGGCCATCAGCGCCGTGGCAGAGCACTTTCAGGTCGGCACCGCTGCCCTGCACCTGCCAGGTGCCCTCGACCCCGTGTGGTGGGGGCGACACCACCAGTGGGCAAGCCGGCGTCTTCACGGTCACCGGCATCGGCCCATAGCTCACGGCGGTCGGCTTGCCGCACAGGGTTTGCGCCAGGGCGCGGGCGCAGGCCATCAACGGCATCACGTACAGCAGGTTGATACCCTCGACTTCAGCACAATCGCCCAGGGCGAAGATGTGCGCGTGGGAGGTGCGCAACTGGCGGTCGACCACCACGCCACGGTTGACTTGCAAACCCGCAGCAGCGGCCAGGTCCGTGCGTGGACGCAAGCCGATGGCCGACACCACCAGGTCACAGCTGAGTACCTGGCCGTCGGACAGATGCGCCTCAAGCGCGGCGCCAGCCTCCTGCAAGCGCGTCAGCACCGGGCCCAGGTGAAAACGCACACCCAACGCCTCCAGGCCTGCCTGCACAGCGGCGGCCGCCACCGGGGGCAGCAAGGTCGGCATCACCTGCTCACAAGGCGCAACCACCTCGCACTGGTAGCCGCCCAGGCACATGTCGTTGGCGAACTCGCAGCCGATCAGCCCAGCGCCCAGTATCAGTACCCGCTGCTTGCCCGCCGCGGCGGCGCGAAAACGGGCATAGTCCTCGAGGTCGTTGATCGGGAACACACGCTCACCGGCATCGCCTTGGATCGGCACCTGCACGCTTTGCGCGCCCCAGGCCAGCACCAAGTCGCGGTACTCGACCGCCTCCTCGCCGATCCATAGGCGCTTGTGCCCTGGGTCGATGCCGCTGATGCGGGTATGGGTGCGGATCTGGGCGTTGAGCTGTTCAGCCATCGCGCCGGGTTCGGCCATGCACAGGCCATCGGCGTCCTTGTGCTTGGCGAACCCCGTGGAGAGCATGGGCTTGGAATACGACCGACCGTCGTCGGCGGTAATCAGCAGCAGCGGTGTTTCGCTGTCGAGCTTGCGAAACTCGCGGGCCAGGTTGTAGCCGGCAAGGCCGGTGCCGATGATCACCACAGGGGACGTCATGTCGTGCTTTCCTCGTTCAAGGCCGCCGTGCGATCAACCGATCGCGATCATTTCGAAGTCGCTCTTGCCCACGCCGCAGTCGGGGCACAGCCAGTCTTCAGGTACATCTTCCCAACGAGTGCCCGGCGCGATGCCGTCATCCGGCCAGCCCTTGGCCTCGTCGTAGATCAAACCGCAGACAACGCATTGCCATTGTTTCATGGGGGTTCTTCCTCGGTCAGGCGTGGTGTCGCAGCTGATGGCCCCAGGAACACTCGAGGCCATCGCGCAATCTCGTTGGGGCTTTGTACTGTATGCAGGCCCTTGGGGCAATCGTGCTAAGCTCGCCGCCTCTCTGGCTGTAACAAGCATACCGACGTGCCGTACGAATCCCCGCAAGCAGCCGCTGTGGCGTGGCTGGCCTATCCGCGACTGGCCAACGACCTCGACTCGCACACCCTCGACTGGCTGTTCGACGAAGGCTCCCTCACCCGTCGCCTGACCCGGCTTTCCCACGATCATTTCAGCGTCACCCCACTGTTCGAGGGCTGGCAGGCGCTGCGCGACGATGAATGCACAGCCCTGGGCCTGGCGCCCGGCGCCGAAGGCTGGGTGCGTGAGGTGTACCTACGCGGTCATGGCCAGCCCTGGGTGTTCGCCCGCAGCGTGGCCGGGCGCAGCGTGCTGCAACGTGGCGGCCTCGATCTGGAAACCCTGGGCAGCCGCTCGCTGGGCGAGTTGCTGTTCTGCGACCAGGCGTTCATTCGCCATCCCATCGAGGCATGCCGCTATCCACAGCCCTGGCTACCGGCGGATGCCGCGCATGCCGGGCTGTGGGGACGCCGCTCGCGCTTCGAACGCGCAGGGCTCGACCTCTTGGTAGCCGAGGTGTTCCTGCCAGCGCTGTGGCAAGCGGACAAGGAGGATCACCGCTAATGTACCTGCAACTGCTCAAGGCACTGAATCGCCTGCACCCAAGGGCCTGGGACTTCGTCCAGCTGAGCCGTATGGACCGCCCGATCGGCATCTACCTGCTGCTATGGCCGACGCTGACGGCGGTGTGGATCGCCGGCAACGGCTCGCCAAGCCTGGCCAATGTGTTGATCTTCGGCCTGGGTGTGGTGCTGATGCGCGCCGCCGGATGCTGCGTCAACGATTTTGCCGACCGCAAGGTGGACGGCCACGTCAAGCGCACCGCCGACCGCCCCTTGGCCAGCGGGCGGGTCAAGCCGCGCGAAGCATTGGCACTGTTCGCCGTGCTGGTGGGGCTGAGCTTCCTGCTGGTGTTGTGCACCAATGCCAGCACTGTCTGGCTGTCCTTCGGCGCGCTGGCCCTGGCCTCCTGCTACCCGTTCATGAAGCGCTACACCTATTACCCGCAGGTGGTGCTGGGGGCGGCGTACTCGTGGGGCATCCCCATGGCCTTCACTGCGGCCGGGCAATCGCTGCCGGCCGCCGCGTGGCTGCTGTACATCGCCAACTTGCTGTGGACCGTGGGCTATGACACCTACTACGCCATGGTCGACCGCGACGACGACTTGAAGATCGGGGTGAAGTCCACCGCCATCCTGTTCGGTGAGGCCGACCGGGTGATCATCCTTACCCTGCAACTGCTGTCGCTGGGCTGCCTGCTGCTGGCGGGCAACCGCTTCGAGCTGGGTGGTGGGTTCTACCTCGGGATACTGGGGGCTGCGGCGTGCTTCGCCTGGGAGTTCTGGTCGACCCGCAAGCTGGACCGTGAATCGTGCTTCAAGGCGTTCCTGCACAACCACTGGGCGGGGATGCTGGTGTTCGTGGGGGTGGTGCTGGATTACGCACTGCGTTGAGTGTCGACGGGCCTGTAGGAGCGGCCTTGTGTCGCGAAAGGGCTGCAAAGCAGCCCCGGCGATTCTGCAGGATGCCAAGATCCTGGGGCTGCTACGCGGCCCTTTCGCGACACAAGGCCGCTCCTACAAAGACCGCGCCAAATCATTCAGCCTTTCATGGCTTGGCCACGTGCCACACGTCCTTCATGCCGTCGCCGGTCATGTCTCCGGCTTTCTTGTCCTTGACGAAGGTGTACAGCGGCTTACCGTCATAGGCCCACTGCATCTTGCCGTCGTCTCGCTTGATTTGCGACCACTTGCCTTCGGCCTTTTCGCCATCCTTGACCATCAGCGGCGGCCAGTTGGCGGCGCATTCACCGTTGCACATGGACTTGCCAGCGGCATCCTTGTCGAAGGTATACAGGGTCATGCCGGCGTGATCGACCCACATCCCATTCTTCTCCATGGCGTGATGCGCCGACGCCACCCCCGGCAGTGCCAGTGCTGCGAAAAGGGCCATCCAGCTCAGCGTATGTCGTGTCATTGGAATCACCATTGTCTCGGCTTTTAGGGGTTGCGACGCCACATCGGCGGCCCCTTGAAGCCTAGTCGAGTCATGCAATGTCGCCAGAACCGCCCCGACTCTGTCACACAGCTGCAATAATTCCGTTATCTAATGCGGGCCAAGACACCGTATCCGGGAGAGGTAATTGAGCATGGTTGGCAGGAACATTCTGATCGTCGACGACGAAGCGCCTATCCGCGAGATGATCGCCGTTGCATTGGAAATGGCCGGCTATGACTGCCTGGAGGCGGAAAACTCTCAGCAGGCCCACGCCATCATCGTCGACCGCAAACCCGACCTGATCCTGCTCGACTGGATGCTGCCGGGCACCTCCGGCATCGAGCTGGCCCGCCGTCTCAAGCGCGACGAGCTGACCGGCGATATCCCGATCATCATGCTCACCGCCAAGGGCGAAGAGGACAACAAGATCCAGGGCCTGGAAGTCGGCGCCGACGACTACATCACCAAGCCGTTCTCGCCGCGCGAGCTGGTGGCGCGGCTCAAGGCTGTGCTGCGCCGTACCGGGCCGAGCGACAGCGAAGCACCGATCGAAGTGGGCGGTCTGCTGCTCGACCCGATCAGCCATCGCGTGACCATCGATGGCAAGCCAGCCGAGATGGGCCCCACCGAGTACCGCCTGCTGCAATTCTTCATGACCCACCAGGAGCGCGCCTACACCCGCGGCCAATTGCTCGACCAGGTCTGGGGCGGCAACGTCTACGTCGAGGAGCGCACCGTCGATGTGCACATCCGTCGCCTGCGCAAGGCGTTGGGTGAGGCCTATGAAAATCTGGTACAAACCGTCCGCGGCACGGGCTACCGCTTCTCGACCAAGAGCTAGGAGAAGCAGCTGCGCACTTTCGGCCTCAAGCTGCAAGAAGAAGCAGGCAGCGACAGGCTGGAAAATGGACTTAAAGCATTACCGATTCGCTTCTTCTTGCAGCTTCTAGCTTGCGACTTGTAGCTGATCCGAAGGATCTGTGAATTGAACCAGAACTGGCACGCGACCCTGATTCGCCACATGCTGCTGCTGATCACCCTCTGCCTGATCGGCGGCCTGATCAGCGGCTACTATGGCTGGAGCCTGGCCATCGGCCTGGCGTTCTACCTGGGCTGGACGCTCAAGCAACTGCTGCGTCTGCACGACTGGCTGCGCAACCACCAGCCCGACGAAGCTCCCCCCGATGGCTACGGCCTGTGGGGCGAGGTGTTCGACAGCATCTACCACCTGCAACGCCGCGACCAACGCGTGCGAGGCCGTCTGCAGGCAGTCATCGACCGGGTCCAGGAGTCCACCGCCGCACTGCGCGACGCGGTGATCATGCTCGACAGCGAAGGCAACCTGGAATGGTGGAACCGCGCCGCCGAGACGCTGCTGGGCTTCAAGACCCCACAGGACGGCGGCCAGCCGGTGACCAACCTGGTGCGCCACCCGCGCTTCAAGGAGTACTTCGAGTCCGAGAACTACGCCGAGCCGCTGGAAATCCCATCGCCGATCAACGACCGCCTGCGCGTCCAACTGCACCTGACCCGTTACGGCAACAACGAGCACTTGATGCTGGTGCGCGATGTCACGCGCATTCATCAGCTCGAACAGATGCGCAAGGACTTCGTCGCCAACGTCTCCCACGAGCTGCGCACACCGCTGACAGTAATCACCGGCTACCTCGAAACCCTGCTGGACAACGTCGAGGACGTCAACCCGCGCTGGAGCCGCGCCCTGCAACAGATGAGCACGCAAGGCTCGCGCATGCAGACGCTGCTCAACGACCTGCTGCTGCTGGCCAAGCTCGAAGCCACCGACTATCCCTCGGATAACCAACCGGTCGCGGTCGACACGCTACTTGGCGCCATCACGAACGACGCCCAGGCGCTGTCGGGCCCACGCAACCAGCGCATCACCCTGGAGGCGACGCCCGGCATCCGCCTGAAAGGCAGCGAATCGGAGCTGCGTAGCGCGTTTTCCAACCTGGTGTTCAACGCGGTCAAGTACACCCAGGACGAAGGCAATATCCGCATCCGCTGGTGGGCGGATGAACAGGGCGCCCACCTGAGTGTGCAGGACTCTGGCGTCGGCATCGATGCCAAGCATCTGCCACGCCTGACCGAGCGCTTCTACCGGGTCGACTCCAGCCGTGCGTCCAATACCGGCGGCACCGGGCTGGGATTGGCGATCGTCAAGCACGTGCTAATGCGCCATCGCGGCAAGCTCGAGATCAGCAGCGTGCCCGGGCATGGCAGCACCTTCACCTGTCATTTTGCGCCCGCACAGTTGGCCACGACCCGCGTATGACGCCTCGGGGGCACGCCCCCCTTTGCTTTTACGGCCCCAGCCGCTACATTGGATCCCCTGTGCCAGCAATCGCTGGCACTTTTTTTCCCCTTATTTCACCGACGGACCCTGTAAAAACTCCATCATGGACCCTTCCCCTGGTATCAGCCTCACCTCGTTGTTCGCCGACTTCGGCATGATTCTTTTCGCCTTGTTCCTGGTGCTGCTCAACGGCTTCTTCGTAGCCGCCGAGTTCGCCATGGTCAAGCTGCGTGCCACGCGCGTCGAAGCCATCGCCGAGTTGCACGGCTGGCGCGGCAGCATCCTGCGCAAGGTACACAACCAACTCGATGCCTACCTGTCGGCGTGCCAGCTGGGCATCACCCTGGCCTCGCTGGGCCTGGGCTGGGTAGGTGAACCGGCTTTCGCCCACCTGCTCGAACCCCTGCTGGCCTACTTCGGCGTCGACAGCCCCGAGCTGATCAAGGCTGTCTCGTTCTTCGTCGCGTTCTTCGTGATCTCCTACCTGCACATCGTTGTCGGCGAGCTGGCGCCCAAATCCTGGGCAATCCGCAAACCCGAGCTGCTGTCGCTATGGACCGCCGTGCCGCTGTACCTGTTCTACTGGGCGATGTATCCGGCGATCTACCTGCTCAATGCCAGCGCCAACACCATTCTGCGCATCGCCGGCCAAGGCGAGCCCGGCCCGCACCATGAGCACCACTACAGCCGTGAAGAACTCAAGCTGATCCTGCACTCCAGCCGTGGCCAGGACCCAAGCGATCAAGGCATGCGCGTACTGGCCTCGGCGGTCGAGATGGGCGAGCTGGAAGTGGTCGACTGGGCCAACTCCCGCGAAGACATGGTGTGCATCGACGCCAACGCGCCGCTCAAGCAGATCCTCGCGCTGTTGCGCCGGCACAAGTTCAGCCGCTACCCGGTGTACGACGCCGAGCGCGAGGAGTTCACCGGCCTGCTGCACATCAAGGACCTACTGCTGGAGCTAGCCGAGCTGGACCACCTGCCCGAAACCATCGACCTGCAGGACATGGCCCGCCCGCTGGAGCGAGTGTCCCGGCACATGCCGCTGTCCCAATTGCTGGAGCAGTTCCGCAAGGGCGGCGCGCACTTCGTACTGGTGGAGGAAGCCGACGGCAAGGTCATCGGCTATCTGACCATGGAAGACGTGCTGGAAGTGCTGGTAGGTGATATCCAGGACGAGCACCGCAAGACCGAGCGCGGCATCCTCGCCTATCAGCCCGGCAAGCTGCTGGTACGCGGCGACACCCCGCTGTTCAAGGTCGAGCGCCTGCTGGGCATCGACCTGGACCACATCGAGGCGGAAACCCTCGCCGGGCTGGTCTACGAGACGCTCAAACGCGTACCTGAGGAAGAAGAAGTGCTGGAAGTCGAAGGCCTGCGCATCATCATCAAGAAGATGAAAGGACCGAAGATCGTGCTAGCCAAGGTACTCAAGCTGGATTGATCGGTCAGAAGCCACGTTTCCCTGTAGGAGATCACCCAGCCCTTTGGGCTGCGCTGTCGCGCAGAGAACTGATTTCGCAAGCGCTCCGCGTACCCTGTGGGAGCGGGCTTGTGCCGCGATGGGCTGCGCAGCAGCCCCGGCGATTGTGCAGGCTGCCAATACTTGGGGCTGCTACGCAGCCCATCGCGGCACAAGGCCGCTCCTACAGTGGATCGTGAAACGACCTTCAGGGGTTACCTGCGGTGAAATCCGGCATCCCGCCAATCGGCCGATCGAATTGGTACGGGATCGACTCCAAGCCCATCCCCACGTTGCGCTGTACCACAAAATGCAGGTGCGGCCCGGTGCTGTTGCCGGTATTGCCTGACTTGGCCAGCGCTTGGCCCACCGCCACCTGCTGCCCCTCCCTGACCACCACCGACCCACGCATCAGATGCAAATACACCCCCATGGTGCCGTCTGGGTGCAGGATACGCACGAAGTTACCCGAGGGGTTGGAGCCCCGACCGCTTTGGCCGTTCTCGATCTTGACCACCACCCCGCCCCTGGCGGCGATGATCGGCGTACCTTCGGGCATGGCGATATCGATGGCGTAGCGGCCCTTGGGCCCGAAATGGCTGACACGCCCGTTAGGTCCCTGACTGATACGAAACGGCCCCCCCTTCCACGGAAACGGATAGCGGTAGCCCTGGCTGCGTTGCACCGGATCGCCCATGGCGTACTGGAAGCGGCTGTTGTACTTCAGCGCTCCCCCTGGCCCGGCGAGTATCGCGCTGAGGACCTGCGTCGAACGTGGCGGCACCACCCGCCGCACGAGGCGCGGGGCATTACCGCCAAAAGCATTGGCCAAACCATCCAGACGCAGCTCGACCTCCATCGGGACGTACAGCTCATTACGGGCGAGGAAGCGCACGCCACCGGGGAACGGTTCAGTCTTGAGCACCACTTGGCGGTCGATGCGCTCGACCATCGGCTCCTGGAGCACGAACGGCTTGGCCCCCGGACTCGGCCAGTCGGAGTAAGACACCACGCCATTGTTGTCGGTGGTCTTGTAGAGGGTGATGCCCAGGCTCGAGGCAGAAGCCGTGAGCAACGCGCAGAACAGCAGCAGGCGGGCGGCGGGCATGATGATGGCCATTTGACAGATTGGGTCTGTCGTAGACTAGCAGCCGGATTTGAAGGAGGAATTGCAGTTGGTCGGGAGAGCCGATGGCGCTGCGAACTGCATCCCTGTGGGAGCGGGTTCACCCGCGAATGCGTCGATGGGCTTCACATCGCATTCGCGGGTGAACCCGCTCCCACAGGGCCAGGTGCACATGATCGAGATCAAGCGCCTGGCGTGAAGTGTTTCTGGGTAGTGCCGCGGGCGATCAGGCGCGACAGATAGTCGAGCTTCTGGGCATCCTGGTCGACGAACTTGAAGGTCAGTTGCAGCCAGTCGCTTTCAGGCTTGGGCTCGAGTGCGGCAACCGCGTGCAGGTAACCATTCAGGCGCGCGACTTCGGCGTTCTCACCCTGCTCCAGGTCCAGTACCGCACCTTCGAGCACCTGTGGCAGGTTGGCGCTACGACGCACCACCAGCAGGGCTTCTTTGAGGCTCAGGGCCTTGATCACACAGGCTTGCGGGCCACTGGCCAGACGCAACTGACCCTGGCCACGACCGGCCTGGGCAGCGGCGGCAGCGCTTTTCGGCGTGGGTGCATTGATCAGTGGCTTGCCCGGCGCAGGTGCCGCTGCGGCAGGCGCGGCCACCTTGGCGGCCTCGGTACGGCCACCGGTCAGCGCACTGAGCGAGTCGTTGGCGAACGCCGAATTGGCCTTCGGCGCACCGGCCATGAGGGTGTCGAGCTTGCCGATCTTGGTCAGGGATTTCTTCACCTTGGTCAGCAGTTGCTCGTTGGTGAACGGCTTACCGACGAAATCGGAAACACCCGCCTGGATCGCCTGGATCACGTTCTCCTTGTCACCACGGCTGGTCACCATGATGAACTGCATGGCTTTCATTTCTTCCTGCTGACGGCACCAGGTCAGCAGTTCGAGGCCCGACATCTCGGGCATCTCCCAGTCGCACAGGACCAGGTCGAAACGTTCCTTGACGAGCATGGCCATGGCCTTGCGACCGTTGACCGCATCCTCGATAACCATGCCTGGGAAGGCATTTCGCAGGCACTTCCTTACCAGATCGCGGATGAACGGCGCATCGTCCACGACCAGCACATTGACTTTACTCATCGATACTCCTCTTGAATCCCGACTAGCATACCGCCGACTGATGGCAATTTGCCAAACCACTGGTCACGCCGGGACTTCTACGATCGTTCGCGGGTGCCTGCTGGGTGCTCGACCACAAACGAAAACGCCCGGCCAAAGCCGGGCGTGATGCTCGGGAGCAATCTTATTTATCGTCCGGTTCAGCCGGAACATTAGCGATTTCACCTTCATCGAAGGCTTCGCCCTGAACCTCGGCCTTCATGCGCTTGAGGCCCATGTGCCGCACGTCGGTGCCGCGCACCAGGTAGATCACCAGCTCCGAGATGTTACGCGCATGGTCGCCGATGCGCTCCAGCGAACGCAGCGCCCAGATCACGCTCAGTACACGGGAGATCGAACGCGGATCTTCCATCATGTAGGTGACCAGTTCACGCAGGGCCGTCTTGTACTCGCGGTCGATAGTCTTGTCGTACTGGGCCACCGACAGGGCCAGGTCGGCGTCGAAGCGGGCAAACGCGTCCAACGCGTCGCGCACCATGTTGCGCACCTGGTCACCGATGTGACGCACCTCGACGTAGCCACGCGGCGATTCACCCTCTTCGCACAGCTGGATGGCACGGCGGGCGATCTTGGTGGACTCGTCACCGATGCGCTCAAGGTCGATCACCGACTTGGAAATGCTGATGATCAGGCGCAGGTCGGAGGCAGCCGGCTGACGGCGGGCGAGGATGCGCACGCATTCCTCGTCGATGTTGCGCTCCATCTGGTTGATCTGCTCATCGACCTCGCGCACCTGCTGCGCCAGCCCCGAATCGGCCTCGATCAGCGCGGTGACCGCGTCGTTGACCTGCTTCTCGACCAGGCCGCCCATTGCCAGCAGGTGGCTGCGGACTTCTTCGAGCTCGGCGTTGAACTGCTGGGAAATGTGGTGGGTAAGGCTTTCTTTATTGATCATGCGTTCGCTCCGCGAAGCTACGAGCTGAAAGCTGCAAGCTTCATGTGATTCGTGTCTTTCCCTGGCTTTCGCTAACCGCTCTTTCTTGCAGCTTGCAGCTTCAAGCTTGCAGCTGCGCCAACCGCGCCCTAGCCATAGCGACCGGTGATGTAGTCTTCGGTCTGCTTCTTCGCCGGGTTGGTGAACAGAGTATCGGTGTCCCCGAACTCGATCAGTTTGCCCATGTACATGAACGCGGTGTAGTCCGAAACGCGGGCCGCCTGCTGCATGTTGTGGGTCACGATGACGATGGTGTACTTGGACTTGAGCTCATAGATCAGTTCCTCGACCTTCAGGGTCGAGATCGGGTCCAGTGCCGAGCACGGTTCGTCGAGCAGCAGTACCTCAGGCTCCACGGCGATGGTACGGGCGATGACCAGACGCTGCTGCTGACCACCGGACAAACCCAGTGCCGAGTCGTGCAGACGGTCCTTGACCTCGTCCCACAGCGCCGCGCCCTTGAGCGCCCACTCCACTGCTTCGTCGAGGGTGCGCTTCTTGTTGATGCCCTGGATGCGCAGGCCGTAGACCACGTTCTCGTAGATGGTCTTGGGGAACGGGTTAGGCTTCTGGAACACCATGCCCACCCGGCGACGCAGTTCGGCCACATCCTCGCCCTTGCGGTAGATGTTATTGCCGTACAGGTTGATGGCACCTTCCACACGGCAGCCGTCGACCAAGTCGTTCATGCGGTTGAAGGTCCGCAGCAGCGTGGACTTACCGCAGCCGGACGGGCCGATGAAGGCGGTCACGCGCTGCTTGGGGATGTTCATGCTGACGTCGAACAGCGCTTGCTTGTCGCCATAGAACAGGGACAGACCAGGGACTTCGATGGCCACGGTCTCTTCGGCCAGGCGCAGGCTCTGCTTGTCGCGGCCCAGGGCCGACATGTCGATGCCGTGGGTATGAGCTTCGTGTTGCATGTTCTCACTCCATTTGAAGCTGCAAGCTTCACGCTGCTAGCTGCAAGTTTGGACAAAGCGGCAATCTGCTTGAAGCTTGCCGCTTGTGGCTTAAGGCTTAAATTAGCTGTCGAGGGCCTTGTACTTCTCGCGCAGGTGGTTACGGATCCACACCGCCGAGAGGTTGAGGGTGGCGATCACCATCACCAGCAGCAGCGCGGTGGCGTACACCAGCGGCCGCGCGGCCTCGACGTTGGGGCTCTGGAAGCCGACGTCGTAGATGTGGAAGCCCAGGTGCATGATCTTCTGGTCCAGGTGCAGGTACGGGTAGTTGCCATCCACCGGCAGCGACGGCGCCAGTTTCACCACACCTACCAGCATCAGCGGCGCCACTTCGCCCGCGGCGCGAGCCACGGCGAGGATCATGCCGGTCATCATCGCCGGGCTGGCCATTGGCAGGACGATCTTCCACAGCGTCTCGGCCTTGGTCGCCCCCAGGGCAAGCGAGCCTTCGCGCACGGTACGCGGAATCCGCGCCAGACCTTCCTCGGTGGCCACGATCACCACCGGCACCGCCAGCAGTGCGAGGGTCAGCGAGGCCCACAGCAGGCCAGGCGTACCGAGGGTCGGTGCCGGCAGCGATTCGGGGAAGAACAAGCGGTCGATCGAGCCCCCCAGCACATAGACGAAGAAGCCCAGGCCGAACACGCCGTAGACGATCGCCGGAACACCGGCCAGGTTGTTCACGGCGATACGGATCAGGCGGGTCACCGGGCCCTGCTTGGCGTATTCACGCAGGTAGACTGCCGCCAGGACGCCAAACGGGGTGACGATCACGGCCATGATCAGGGTCATCATCACGGTGCCGAAGATCGCCGGGAAGATCCCGCCCTCGGTGTTGGCCTCACGCGGGTCATCGCTGAGGAATTCCCACACCTTGATGAAATAGGCGCCCATCTTGGTCAGGCCGGACATGGCATTCGGCTGGATCGCGTGGACCACCTTGCTCAGGTTGATCTCGACTTCCCGGCCATTGGCATCGCGGGCTACCAGGCTGTCGCGGGCGAAGGCTTGGTGCAGACCCGTCAGGCGCTCCTCGATGGCCTTGTAGCGGTTGTTCAGCTCGGCGCGCTCGGCATCCATGTCGGCCTGGGCGGCGGCGTCCAACTTGCCGTCCAGTTCCAGCTTGCGGCTGTGCAGGCGCAGACGCTCCAGGCCATGGTTGATGGCGCCGATGTCTTTCTTCTCAAGCTTGACCAGTTGATCGTTAAGCTCGCTGGCGCGCTTGAGACGGGCTTGCAGCTCGCTCCAGGCCTCAGGGCCCTGGGCGACCACACGACCGTCTTCCTTCACGCTCACCAGGAAACCGTAGAAGTTGCCCCACTCGCGGCGCTCCAGGGCGATCAGTTCGGCGGGCTTTTGCTGGTCCACCAGCCATTCGCCGACCACCCAGGTGAAGTCGCTGCCGTTGAGGTCGCGGTTACCCACCTTGATCAGCTCACGGGTCATGAACTCCGGGCCTTGGTCAGGCACCGGCAAACCGGCACCCTTGAGGCGTTCGCGCGGGACTTCTTCCTTCTGTACCACTTCACCGATGACGATGTGATCGGCCTGGCCCGGCACCTTGTAGGTGGCCTGGACCAGATCGGCGGGCCAGAAATGGCCCAGGCCGCGCACGGCGATCACCGCCAGCAGGCCAACGGTCATGATGACCGCCATGGCCACCGCGCCACCGCTGATCCAGACGCCAGGGGCGCCGCTCTTGAACCAGCCTTTGAGGGAATCCTTTTTCACGGATCTCTACCTTTCTATCAAAGCGACGAGTATTTCTTGCGCAGGCGCTGGCGAATCAGCTCGGCCAAGGTGTTCATCACGAAGGTGAACATCAGCAGCACGAGGGCGGCGAGGAACAGCACACGATAGTGGCTACCGCCGACTTCCGATTCAGGCATTTCCACGGCCACGTTGGCGGCCAGGGTGCGCATGCCCTCGAACAGGTTCAGTTCCATCACCGGGGTGTTGCCGGTGGCCATGAGCACGATCATGGTTTCGCCCACCGCACGGCCCATGCCGATCATCAGCGCCGAGAAGATACCCGGGCTGGCGGTGAGGATGACCACGCGGGTCAGGGTCTGCCAAGGCGTGGCGCCCAGCGCCAGCGAGCCCAGGGTGAGGCTGCGCGGCACGCTGAACACGGCGTCTTCGGCGATGGAGTAGATGTTCGGGATGACCGCGAAGCCCATGGCGATACCGACTACCAGGGCGTTGCGCTGGTCGTAGGTGATGCCTAAGTCGTTGGTGATCCACAAGCGCATGTCGCCGCCGAAGAACCAACTTTCGAGGAACGGGCTCATGGACAGCGCGAACCAACCGATCGCCAGGATCACCGGGATCAGGATCGCCGCTTCCCAGCCATCCGGAATACGCAGGCGGATCGACTCCGGCAGGCGGCTCCAGGCAAAGCCTGCCACCAGGATGCCCACCGGCAGGATCAGCAGCAGGCTGAATACGCCGGGCAGGTGGCCTTCAAGGTACGGCGCCAGGAACAGGCCGGCGAAGAAGCCGAGGATCACCGTCGGCATCGCTTCCATCAGCTCGATCACCGGCTTGACCTTGCGGCGCATACCCGGGGCCATGAAGTAAGCGGTGTAGATGGCGGCGGCGATGGCCAGCGGGGCCGCCAGGATCATCGCGTAGAACGCGGCCTTGAGCGTACCGAAGGTCAGCGGCGAAAGGCTCAGCTTGGGTTCGAAGTCGGTGTTCGAGGCGGTTGACTGCCACACGTACTTGGGCTCGTCGTAGTTCTCGTACCAGACCTTGCCCCACAGCGCACTGAAGGAGATTTCCGGGTGCGGGTTACGCAGGCTCAGCGGCAGCAGCTTGCTGCCTTGCTCGATGAAGATGCGGTTGGCGCGCGGCGACAGGGCCAGCACGCCGGCGCCTTCGGCGACGGGCTCGACCAGCAAGGTGCGATGCGCGGTGCTGTGGAACACACCCAGCTTGCCTTCGCTGTCCAGGGCGATGAAGCCCTTGCGGCGCTCTTCGGCGTCGATCTGCACCACCGGGGCCTTGCCCAGCTGGAAACTGCGGATCAGCTTCAGGCGCGACTCACCATCCGGGTCACGCGCCATGAACCACTGGCTCAGGCCGCCCTTGGAGTCACCGAAGATCAGCGAGATGCCGCCAACCAGCTGGGCGGTGGCGGTGATTTCGGCGTTGCCGTCTTCGAGCAGCTTGTAGCGACCGTTGAGGCTCTTGTCGCGCAAGCTGAACACGTCAGCGGTGGCACGCCCGTTGACCACGTACAACCACTGCTGGCGTGGGTCGACGAAGATGTTCTTCACCGCCTCGGTCATCTGCGGCAGCTCGATGCGATTCTGCTCGGTGGTCACTTCACCGGTCATCATGTTCTCGGTGCGCGACAGTTGGACCACCTGCAGGTGCGAACCGGTGGAGCCAGCCAGCAGCAGGGTGTCACCATTGACGTTGACGCTCACGTGCTCCAGCGCGCGGCCTTCATCGTCGAGGGTGAACGGGTCCTGACCATAGGGGTAGTCGATACCGGCCTCGATGGTCTTCTTGTTGTCCGGGTAGGTGATCTTGTAGGTGTGATGGAACACGATCGCCTGGCCGTTGGACAGCCCCAGAACCACCAGCGGGCTGCCCGGCTGGTCGGTGCTGATGGAACTGACCTGGGTACCGGCAGGCAGCGGCAGGTCGACGCGCTTAAGCGCGTTGCCGGTCTTGGTGTCGAAGAACAGAGCCTGGCCCTTGTCGGAGACACGCATGCCCACCAGGTTCTGCTCTTCAAGGGCGATCATCAGCGGCTTGCCGGCATCCTGTTGCAGCCAGGCAGGCTCCAGGGCCTTCTTGCTGGTCAATTCGGCGCCCTGGAACAGCGGCAGCACCACGTAGGCCAGGTAGAAGAAGATCAGCGTGATCGCAGCCAGCACGGCCAGCCCGCCCACCAGAACATACCAGCGGGTCAGGCGATCCTTGAGGGCGCGCATGCGGCGCTTGCGTTGCAACTCTGGCGTATTGAAATCAATACGCACCGGCGGAGAATTTTGGGTCATTGTGGAGTTGGCCAGATCATTCATGCGCACACCCTAGCGGTCCCGTATGACAAAAACATGACAGTGCAGTGACGCAACAAAGCCCGACGCTCAGGACCCCTGGCCTCGGACTGACGAATTCATGGAAAGAGGCCGGTGCATGTGCGGCCGGCCTCTTCCGATTACTGCCTAGTTACTTCTTTGCAACGTTGCCAGCGTGGGACAGGCCCAGGTCAGCCAGGGTCTTGTCGACCACTTTGGCAGGCAGCGGGATGTAGCCGTCTTTCACGACAACCTGCTGGCCAGCTTGCGACAGGACCAGCTTGACGAACTCAGCTTCCAGCGGGGCCAGCGGCTTGTTCGGCGCCTTGTTGACGTAGACGTACAGGAAGCGCGACAGCGGGTAGGTGCCGTTCAGGGCGTTGGCTTCGTTGTCTTCGATGAACTCGCCGCCTTCTTTCTTGGCCAGGGCGACCGTCTTGACCGAAGCGGTCTTGTAGCCGATACCCGAGTAGCCGATGCCGTTCAGCGAGGAGCTGATCGACTGCACGACCGAAGCCGAACCTGGCTGTTCGTTGACGTTAGGCTTGAAGTCGCCTTTGCACAGGGCTTCTTCCTTGAAGTAGCCGTAGGTGCCCGATACCGAGTTACGGCCAAACAGCTGGATTGGCTTGTTTGCCAGGTCGCCCTTCACGCCGACATCACCCCAGGTCTTGACGTCAGCCTTGCCACCGCACAGGCGGGTGGAGGAGAAGATGGCGTCAACCTGAGCCATGGTCAGGCCTTTGATCGGGTTGTCCTTGTGCACGAAGACTGCCAGGGCATCGACGGCCACCGGGATGGCGGTCGGCTTGTAGCCGTACTTCTGCTCGAAGGCCTGCAGCTCGACGTCCTTCATCTTGCGGCTCATCGGGCCCAGGTTGGCGGTGCCTTCGGTCAGGGCGGGTGGCGCGGTGGACGAGCCAGCAGCCTGAATCTGGATGTTTACGTTCGGATATTCCTTCTTGTAGGCCTCAGCCCACAGAGTCATCAGGTTCGCGAGGGTGTCGGAACCGACGCTGGAGAGGTTGCCCGATACGCCAGTGGTCTTGGTGTAGGTCGGGATGGCAGGGTCGACAGCGGCGACCGCATTGGCGGCAGCGACGCCAGCGGCGGCAAAGGTCAGGGCCGCCATCAAACGCTTCAGTTTCATGCCTTGCTCCTAGCAGGAATATCGTAGGGGTTGTGATGGATCGGGCCCAAGTATCTGCAGGCCGCATGAACACCATATGACTTCAATGTGACAATTGGATGAAAGGCCATCACCGATGATCGGGGATGGCCTTTGCGGCATGTTTCAGGCGGGGATGGCGTGCTGAACATCAGGGAAATCAGAGCGGGCCGAGTCGGTCAGAAAATGAAAAGCCGCCGCAGGCAGAACCGGCGGCGGCTGGAAGATGAAGGTCGCGGGGCAAGCCCGCGTCTATGTCGCTAGCGCTTCTTGGCGAGCAGGTAGCAGCCGATCAACAGCCCCACCGCACACAAGCACGCCACGTAATACGCCGGAGCCATCGGGCTGACCTTGAGCAGGCCGGTGACCACCATCGGGGTCAGGCCGCCGAAGATCGCGTAGGCCAGGTTGTATGAGAACGACAGGCCGCTGAAACGCACCACCGGCGGGAAGGCCTTGACCATCACATACGGCACTGCGCCGATCACCCCAACGCACAAGCCGGTGATGGCGTACAGCGGGAACAGCAGGTCCGGGCGAGTCGGCAGGCTGTGGTAGAAGGCCCAGGAGCTGGCCAGCAGCATCAGGCTGCCGATCACGAATACCCGGCCTGCGCCGAAGCGGTCGGCTAGGCTGCCGGCGCCGATGCAGCCCACGCTCAGCAGCACGATCGCCAGGCTGTTGGCCTTGAGCGAGTCGGTGGGGCTGATGTGGTAGAGGCTCTGCAGCAGCGCCGGGGTCATCAGGATGACCACCACGATGCCGGCCGACAGCAGCCAGGTCAGCAGCATCGACAGGATCACCGCACCACGGTGATCACGCAGCACCGCGCGCAGCGGCAGCTCTTCGGCCAACGCCTTGCGCTCCTGCATTTCGGCGAACACCGGGGTTTCGTGCAGCCAGCGGCGCAGGTACACCGAAAACAGGCCGAAGATACCGCCCATCAGGAACGGAATACGCCAGGCGTAATCGGCGACTTGTTCGGGGGTGTACAGCGTATTGATCAGCGTGGCCACCAGCGAGCCGAGCAGGATGCCCGAGGTCAGGCCAGCAGTCAGGGTGCCGCAGGCATAGCCGGTGTTGCGCGCCGGCACGTGCTCGGAGACGAACACCCAGGCGCCTGGCACCTCACCGCCAATCGCCGCGCCCTGGATCACACGCATCATCAGCAGCAGGACCGGCGCCCACAGGCCGATTTGCGCATACGTCGGCAGCAAGCCCATCACCAGGGTCGGCAGGGCCATCATGAAGATGCTCAGGGTGAACATTTTCTTGCGTCCGAGCAGGTCGCCGAAGTGGGCCATGACGATACCGCCCAAGGGGCGCGCCAGGTAGCCAGCGGCGAAGATGCCGAAGGTCTGCATCAGGCGCAGCCATTCGGGCATATCGGCGGGGAAGAACAGCTTGCCCACCACGGTGGCGAAGAACACGAAGATGATGAAGTCGTAGAACTCCAGCGCACCACCCAGGGCGGACAGTGAAAGGGTCTTGTAGTCACGGCGGGTCAGCGGCCGGGTCGGCTGCTCGATACTGCTCGGCACGGAGGTCATCGACGTTCTCTTGTTGGTCTACAGGCCGCTTGGCGCGCGGCTTCTGGAATATAGGAGGCGCTGAAGATAACAAATTGCCCAGCACTGCCGATAGCCATACCAAATCCGTACGGATATTCATGAATGCGCGGTCGTCGCTGGCTGTGAGGGTCTATATACTGACCGCTCGTAGGAAACGGTTGCTTTTATTGCGGGAGGTTGTGCGAAAACGTAAGACAGTTACTGTCAGACTGTTTCGCAGAGTCTCCCTTTGGCCGCCCAAACCGTTGTCAGTGTCCGGCTGATGGGTTTTCACGGCGTCCACCATTGCGCCACCAACGAAGCGTCACGGGTCAGAGGCCCCTCGGCATGATTGAGCTCGAACAAGAAGATCCTATCCCGCAGGGCGACCTGGCCTTGCAGATCACCGCGCTGCCGCGCGAAACCAACGGCTTTGGCGACATCTTCGGCGGTTGGCTGGTCGCCCAGATGGACCTGGCAGGTACCGCCATGGCCAGCCGTGTCGCTGGCGGACGCGTGGCCACCGTGGCCATCGACCGCATGGCCTTCCTGGTGCCGGTGGCCGTGGGCGCACAGCTGTCGTTCTACACCCAGACCCTGGAGATTGGCCGCAGCTCGATCCAGATGATGGTAGAAGTGTGGAGCGACGATCCGCTGTCCAGCGAATGGCGCAAGGTGACCGAAGCGGTATTCGTATTCGTTGCCATCGACGGCAGCGGCCGCACCCGCTCGGTGCCTCGTCGCTGAGCCAGGCGAGCGGTAAACTCATTGCACGTCATCGGGTCCAACGGCCCACAGGCATTCAATGAGACGAGCGCAATGGCTAACTTCAAGGTCGAATCCGAGCAACATGGCGAACTCAACTGCTGGCGCATCAGCAGCGCGCACGCCGAACTCCTGATCGCCCAGCAGGGCGCGCAGATCCTCAGCTATCAGCGGGTGGGCGAGCCACCGCTGTTATGGCTGAGCGACCAGGCCATCTTCCGCCAGGGCACCTCGGTACGTGCCGGTGTACCGGTGTGCTGGCCCTGGTTTGGCAATCTGCAGCGCAACCCGCAAAGCGTACAGGCCATGTACCACGCCGAGCAGGCGCCAGCCCATGGCCTTGCGCGTAACCGTGACTGGCAGTTGCTGAGGGCCGAGGAACAGGACGCGAAGCTGCACATCGAATTCGCCTTGCCCAGCGCGCAGGGAGATCTGCCGGGCTGGCCGCACAACGTCGAGCTGAAGCTCACGATCGTGCTGGGTGACGAACTTGCGCTGAGCCTAACCAGCCACAACCTCGGCCAGCAGCCAGTCACCATCAGCCAGGCTCTGCACAGCTACTTTGCGGTGAGCGACGTACGCCAGGCGCAGGTCGAGGGGGTCGAAGGCCTCGGGTACATCGAAACCCTGGCCGACTGGGAACAGCGCCAGCAATCAGGCGCACTGACGTTCAGCGGCGAAACCGACCGCATCTACCGGGCCACCCCGCAGCGCCTGAGCATCATCGACCCACACTGGAACCGGCGCATCACCCTGACCAGCAGCGGCTCACGCTCGGCGGTGATCTGGAACCCTTGGACCGAACGCGCCAAGGCGTTGCCGGACATGGCCGACGATGGCTGGCAGCGCATGCTGTGCATCGAGACCGCGAATGTGTGGGACGACGTGGTGGAACTCAAACCTGGGGCAAGCCATACCCTGGGGCTCAGCATCGGTTGTGAAACCCTCTGAATCTTGCCTCGTGGTAGCGGCCTGTGCGTGGGCTTGCCCGCGAACAGGCCGGTACGGGCGGTCAAAGATCGGCGTCTTCAACAACCCTCACCTGCCCCGCATCCAGCGCATAGGCCGCATCGGCCAGGTCATTGCTGACTTTCTCGATCTTCAGCGTGCCGGTGACCCACAGCGGCGTGTAGATATCGTCAAGCTTCAGTCCCTTCGGATAGCGCACCAGCACCAATTGGTTCGGCGGCGGCGGCGGCACGTGGATACAGGCCCCCGGATACGGTACGAGGAAGAACAGCGTGCTGTTGCCCTTGGCATCGTTTTCCAGCGGCACAGGGTAGCCACCCAGGCGAATCTGCTTGCCATTCATGGCCGCCACGGTCTTGGTCGAATACATCACCGCAGGCAAGCCCTTGGCCTGCTTCATCCCGCCTTTTGCGGTGAAGGTACCCATGGCTTCCGGGGAGTTGTGGTCGATTTCGGGCATTTGCTCGAGGGCTTTCTGGTCCGACTTGGGCATCAGTTCCAGCCAGTCGGTTTCAGGCAGTTCGGCGTGGGCCAGGGTGCTGGCGAACAACAGTGGGATCAGAAATAACGCGCGCATGGCAGTGCTCGGCAACTCGAAATTGAATTGCCGGGCATTCTAGCCTGTGTTCAGTTCTTCTTGATGAAGCCGTAGATCACCAGCAACACGATGGCGCCTACCAAGGCCCCGAAAAAGCCTGCTGCCTGTCCGGCCTGGTAGATACCCAGCGCTTGCCCGCCATAGGTGGCGACCAGGGAGCCAGCGATGCCGAGGAGGATGGTCATGATCCAGCCCATGCTGTCGTCGCCTGGTTTGAGGAAGCGCGCCAGCAGGCCGACGATCAAGCCGATGAAGATGGTTCCAATGATGCCCATGGCTATCCCTCTGAAGTGAAGATGGAACACGCCAAAGCCTAGACAGCGCTCTGGCGTGTTGCCATTTCAGAGGGGCAAAGCCCGCCGGAAGTTCGATCAGCCGGCGATCAACGCCTCTACGTCAACGATCTTGGCCTTCAGCGTGGCCATGTCCTGACAGCGCAGGGTGGCATGCCCGACCTTGCGCCCGGCCTTGAAGGCCTTGCCGTAGTGGTGCAGGTGGCAGCCCTCGATGGCCACGACCTTGTCCACTGCCGGCACTTCGCCGATGAAGTTGAGCATGGCGCTCTCGCCGACCTTGGCCGTCGAGCCCAGCGGCAGGCCGGCGACGGCACGCAGATGGTTCTCGAACTGGCTGCACTCGGCACCTTCGATGGTCCAGTGCCCGGAATTGTGCACTCGCGGTGCAATCTCGTTGGCCTTCAGGCCACCGTCCACCTCGAAAAACTCGAACGCCATCACGCCGACATAGTCCAGCTTCTGCAGCACGCGACCGACGTAGTCTTCGGCCAGGCCTTGCAGCGGGTGCGCGTCACTGGCCACCGACAGGCGCAGGATGCCGCTGTCGTGGGTGTTATGGACCAGCGGGTAGAAGCGGGTTTCGCCATCGCGGGCGCGCACGGCCACCAGCGAGACCTCGCCGGTGAACGGCACGAAGCCTTCCAGCAAGCACGGCACGCTACCCAGTTCGGCGAAGGTGCCGACCACGTCTTCAGGCGTGCGCAGTACTTTCTGGCCCTTGCCGTCGTAGCCCAGGGTACGGGTCTTGAGGACGGCCGGCAGACCGATGCTGGCTACTGCGGCGTCTAGGTCGGCCTGGGAAAGGATGTCGGCGAACGCCGGCGTCGGAATGCCCAGGTCACGGAACATGCTCTTTTCGAACAGGCGGTCGCGGGCAATGCGCAGGGCTTCGGCGCTCGGGTAGACCGGCACGAACTGCGAGAGGAAGGCGACCGTTTCTGCCGGCACGCTCTCGAACTCGAAGGTGACCAGGTCGACTTCGTCGGCCAACTGACGCAGGTGATCCTGGTCGCCGTAGTCGGCGCGCAGGTGCTCGCCCAGCGGTGCGGCGCAGGCATCCGGGGCCGGGTCGAGGAAGGCGAAGTTCATGCCCAGCGGGGTGCCCGCCAAGGCCAGCATGCGGCCCAGCTGGCCACCTCCGATTACACCGATCTTCATGTCGTGAGCCTCAAGCCTGGCGCGGATCTGGGTTGTCCAGCACGGTGTCGGTCTGCTCCGTGCGGAACTGCTTGAGCGCCGCGTGGAACTGTGGATGCTTGGCTCCCAGGATGCTGGCCGACAGCAGCGCGGCATTGACCGCACCCGCACGGCCAATGGCCAGGGTAGCCACCGGCACGCCAGCGGGCATCTGCACGATAGACAGCAGCGAATCGACACCCGACAGCATGGACGATTGCACCGGTACGCCCAGCACCGGCAGGTGGGTCTTGGCGGCGCACATGCCTGGCAGGTGGGCAGCGCCACCGGCACCGGCGATGATCACCTCGATGCCACGGCCTTCGGCCTCCTCGGCGTACTGGAACAGCAGGTCCGGGGTGCGGTGAGCGGAAACCACCTTCACTTCGTAAGGGATGCCGAGTTTTTCCAGCATATCGGCGGTGTGGCTAAGGGTGGACCAATCGGACTTGGAGCCCATGATCACGCCAACCAGTGCACTCATCGTCGAGCCTCTCTTGCAAGCGCCTTCTGGCGCGCTAAAAGCAACAAGCCACGCAGGTGGGCCAGCGTGGCTTGTCATACGGATTCTGAATCGGCCAGGTCGACCGAAGGCGGGGGATTGTAGCGTATTTGCAACGACGTCGCCCACCCCTGCAAGCACAGGTCAGATCAAAGGGCAAGCTGTCTCGCGGGACAAGTTTTCCGACTGCCGGGCACCAGGCCTGCGCATGAATATCGAGCCTCCCTGTTCCTGCCCTGTGGAGGCACCATGAAAAAAAACTACCTGCTCTCGATCCTGTTCGGTTTGTCGCTGTGCCTGCAACTGCCTAGCGCCAGTGCCGCCCGTTCGCTGGTGGTGACCGTCTACCTGCACGATGACCTCAGTGACATAGCCGATGCTCAACTGCACCACGATTATTTCCAGCATTGGCTGGATGAAATGCATACGTTTACCAAACATCCAGTCGAGCTGATCTTTCGGCGCAACGTACCCGGAATCACCGATATTGCCTACCACGGCCTTCCATCGACCGAGATTCTTCAAGCATTCACCCGCGAGATCGGCGACTTGATCTCGAATCGGATCTTCTCGTTCATGGACAAGCACTTGCTGATGACGCGCGACAGTTACGATCACAGCGGCCTGAACTACAAGGCAGGTCTGGCCTACATGAAAGGAACCACTGCAATAGCCTCGATAGCCACCTACTCGGCCCCTGCTCACGAAATAGGCCATATGCTCTCAGCCACTCATGAGGACGCGGAGCTGAAGTTCAACGGGTGGATCTGCGAAACCTACACCCATCCGCGTATCCCGGCGCGTTCCCACTGTTATCGGTATAGCGATCAGAATCGCGCCAACATCAGCGAATACCTCAAATACAACTCACACTGAAGGCTCCCCAAGCGAACCGGCCGATTCGAGCTTGCGCCACAACGCGCGGACGTTGGCTTTGCGCACCAGCGCGCAGCGATACAAGCGAATTTCCAGTGGCACATGCCACTGGCTGGGACCGCAGATCACCAATTCGCCGCGCTCCAGCTCGCCGCGCATCGACAGCCTTGGCACCCAGGCGATACCCATGCCTTCCAGCGCCATGCTCTTGAGACTGTCGGCCATGGCCGTTTCATACACCGTGGTATAGCGCAGGTTGCGCTGGCGCAGCAGCAGATTGACCGAACGGCCAAGGAAGGCCCCTGCACTGTACGCTAGCAGCGGCACACTGCCCTCGCCTTCGAGGTCGAACAGCGGCTTGCCGTCGGCGTCCACCGCGCATACCGGCAACATCTCGGTGTTGCCCATGTGCAGCGACGGGAAGATCTCGGCGTCCATCTGCAAGGCCGCATCAGGGTCGTAGAAGGCCAGCATCAAGTCGCAGCCCCCTTCGCGCAACGCGTGCACGGCATCCCCGACGTTAGTCGCCACCAGGCGCGTGGCAATGTTCAAACCCTCGTTGCGCAACTGCGCCACCCAACGGGGGAAAAAGCCCGACGCCAGCGAATGCGCGGCAGCCACCTGGATGACCTCGCCTTGACCACCTTCAAGATGATGCAAATGGCGGAGAATTTCGCTCAACTGGTCGACAACGGTACGCGCAGTGACCAAAAAAAGCTGCCCGGCCTCGGTCAGCTCGATGGGCGTGCGGGACCGATTCACCAGGGTCAGCCCCAAGGCTGCCTCCAGGCTGCGGATACGTCTGCTGAAAGCCGGCTGGGTGACGAAACGGCGCTCGGCGGCCTGGGAAAAACTGCGGGTGGAGGCCAGGGCACTGAAGTCCTCCAGCCATTTGCTTTCGAGGTTCATCGATTACTCCGCAACGCGTGCACCAAAATGGAACACGCTCGTTTATCAATTGACGTCACATCAAACCGTATGCCGTTTGTGCATAGGTTAGCGTGCAACAGCATTGGCCGCAAAATCGGCTTCAGGCCTAGGATTGGCGCCATTCCGGCATGTGCCGGGCCAAAATCGAGATGATATCTATCATGTCCTCCGCTGCATCGTTCCGCGTCGAAAAAGACCTGCTTGGCACCCTCGAAGTCCCTGCCGATGCCTACTACGGCATCCAGACCCTGCGCGCTGCCAACAACTTCCACCTCTCCGGTGTGCCGCTGTCGCACTACCCCAAGCTGGTCGTGGCCCTGGCCATGGTCAAACAGGCTGCTGCCGACGCCAACCGTGAGCTGGGCCACCTGAGCGATGCCAAGCACGCTGCCATCAGCGCCGCCTGTGCCCGACTGATCAAGGGCGACTTCCATGACCAGTTCGTGGTGGACATGATCCAAGGGGGTGCCGGCACCTCCACCAACATGAACGCGAACGAAGTCATCGCCAACGTCGCGCTGGAGGTCATGGGTCACCAGAAGGGTGAATACCAGCACCTGCACCCGAACAACGACGTGAACATGGCGCAGTCGACCAACGACGCCTACCCGACCGCGATCCGTCTGGGTCTGCTGCTGGGCCACGACGCCCTGCTGGCCAGCCTCGACAGCCTGATCCAGGCCTTCGCCGCCAAAGGTAAAGAGTTCGACCACGTCCTGAAGATGGGCCGCACCCAGCTGCAGGACGCCGTACCGATGACCCTGGGCCAGGAATTCCGTGCCTTCGCCACGACCATGACCGAAGACCTGCAGCGCCTGCGCTCGCTGGCCCCGGAACTGCTGACCGAAATCAACCTGGGCGGCACCGCAATCGGCACCGGCATTAACGCCGACCCTGGCTACCAGACCCTTGCCGTGCAACGCCTGGCTGCCATCAGCGGCCAGCCGCTGGTGCCTGCCGCCGACCTGATCGAAGCCACCTCCGACATGGGCGCCTTCGTGCTGTTCTCCGGCATGCTCAAGCGCACTGCGGTCAAGCTGTCGAAGATTTGCAACGACTTGCGCCTGCTGTCCAGCGGCCCACGTACCGGCATCAACGAGATCAACCTGCCAGCACGCCAGCCAGGCAGCTCGATCATGCCAGGCAAGGTCAACCCGGTGATCCCGGAGGCCGTCAACCAAGTGGCCTTCGCCATCATGGGCAACGACCTGGCCCTGACCGTCGCCGCCGAAGGTGGCCAACTGCAGCTGAACGTGATGGAGCCGCTGATCGCCTACAAGATCTTCGACTCGATCCGCCTGCTCCAGCGCGCCATGGACATGCTGCGCGAGCACTGCATCGTCGGCATCACTGCCAACGAACAGCGCTGCCGTGAACTGGTCGAGCACTCGATCGGCCTGGTCACCGCCCTGAACCCGTACATCGGCTACGAAAACGCCACCCGTATCGCCCGCGTCGCCCTGGAAACCGGTCGCGGCGTGCTGGAACTGGTGCGCGAGGAACAGCTGCTGGACGAAGCGATGCTCAACGACATCCTGCGCCCGGAAAACATGATCGCTCCACGTCTGGTTCCGCTGAAGGCGTAACCCGATAGCTGCACACCGTCTCACCAGGTCGAGGGACTAGACACCTCTCAACCTTTCAAGGGCCCGAGCGCACGCTGCGGGCCCTTTTTTTATGGTCGCGCGCGCCTCACGTCCCGGCACACAACTTGCTCCATAATGTCCCTCAGCCCAACGGGATACCGAGCATGCTGCACAGCCACCTGACCACACTCAATGCCGTTTCGCTGATCCTCAAGGTGTTCGAGGAGGACGGCGTGACGCCGCAACAGATGCTCGCCGGCAGCGGCATTGGCGCGGCGGACCTCGGCCACGCCGACGCCCGTATCACCACCCAGCAAGAGTTGCAGGTGTGCGCCAATGCCGTGGCACGCCGCGAGGACATCGGCCTGGAGTTAGGCCGACGCATGCACGTGTCGTGCTACGGGATGCTCGGTTACGCACTGCTCTCCAGTGCCACTTTGGGTGACGCCCTGCGCCTGGCGCTGCAATTTCCGGCACTGTTGGGAACCGTCTTCCAACTGCGTCTGGTCGATGATGGCCAGCGTATCTGGCTCAGCGCCAGCGAACACTACGATGCACCAGGACTGGCGGCATTCAACGCCGAGTTTTGCCTGGCCTCGCTCAAGGTGATCTGCGACGACCTGCTCGGCCGCCCACTGCCCCTGCTGGCGGCCCGCTTCGAACATGCACGCCCCAGTTACCACACGCTCTATGCCAGTGCATTCCAGTGCCCGCTGGGGTTCGAGGCACGTGACAACGCCTTCGCCTTCGAACGCCGCTGGCTGGACACGCCGTTACCGCTGGCCGACCCGATCACCCACAAGGCAATGGGCGAACGCTGCCGTCGCCTGAACCTTGAGTTCACCGGGCGCCAGGCTTGGCTGGGGCGTATTCGCCAACGCTTGCAACAGCAGTTGGACGCAGCGCCGGGGCTGGAGGGGCTGGCGCGGCAGATGAACTGTTCCTCGCGTACCTTACGCCGACACTTGCAGGCACTGGGCAGCAGTTATCAACAGTTGCTGGACGAATTGCGCTTCGAGCGGGCCAAGCAATTGCTGGCCGAAGACCAAATGCCGATCTACCAGATTGCCGAGACCCTGGGGTTCAGCGAAACCGCCAGTTTCAGGCATGCGTTTCAGCGCTGGAGCGGTGTCGCTCCTAGTCATTTCCGGGGTTGATCGGCACTTGCCGGCAACTAGGCCGGCGAGGATGACTTGGCCACATCGATCCCCTTTTGGCCGTTTGGACCGTCCCCCGGTTTGCCGCCCGCCCAGCAGAATTGGCTTCACGCCAGCCCTACTGGAGAACAACAAATGCTGACGATCTATTCCGATGACCACCGCCTGCACCACGGCCGCTGCGAGCTGATCGACGGCCAGTTGATGCCATGCTTCGAAATGCCCTCGCGCGCCGACCATGTACTTGAGCAAGTGAAGCGACGCAACCTCGGTGCGGTCCAGGGACCGACCGATTTCGGCCGTGCGCCGATCCAGCGCATCCACAGCGCCGACTACCTGAATTTCTTCGAAGGCGCCTGGGCCCGCTGGGCCTCCCTGGGCCACGATGGCGACCTGCTGCCGTTCACCTGGCCGGCCCGCACCCTGCGCCACATCAAGCCCACCGGCCTGCACGGCGAGCTGGGCTACTACAGCTTCGATGCCGGCGCCCCGATCACTGCCGGTACCTGGCAAGCGGCCTACAGCGCAGCGCAAGTGGCCCTCACCGCCCAGGCCGCGATCCAGCAAGGCGCCCATGCGGCGTTCGCCCTGTGCCGCCCCCCAGGGCACCACGCGGGCGCCGAAGTGATGGGAGGCTATTGCTACCTGAACAACGCCGCCATCGCGGCCCAGGCATTCCTCGACCAAGGCCGGCGCAAGGTGGCCATTCTGGATGTCGACTACCACCACGGCAACGGCACCCAGGACATCTTCTACACGCGCAACGATGTGTTCTTCGCCTCGATCCACGGCGACCCGCAGGACGAATTCCCGTTCTTCCTGGGTTACGCCGACGAAACCGGCGAAGGCCAGGGCGAAGGCTGCAACATCAACTACCCGCTGCCCGCTGGCAGCGACTGGGCGGCCTGGAGCGCGGCCCTGGAGGACGCCTGCCAACGCATCGCCGACTACGACGCCGAGGTACTGGTGGTGTCGCTGGGGGTCGACACGTTCAAGGACGATCCAATTTCGCAGTTCAAGCTGGACAGCCCAGACTATCTACAAATGGGCCAGCGCATCGCCCAACTCGGCAAGCCAACCTTGTTCGTGATGGAGGGCGGCTACGCTGTGGAAGAAATCGGCATCAACGCCGTCAATGTGCTGGAAGGCTTCCAGCGCGCCCTGCCAGGAGCCTGATCATGGTCCGCTTCAAGCGTCTGCTCGCCCCGCTCGTCACCGCCAGCCTACTGGCCGGCGCCCTGCACGCCCATGCCGACCAGCGCACCCTGAGGGTGTACAACTGGTTCGACTACATCACCCCGCAGACCCTCACCGACTTCCAGAAGGACAGTGGGGTGAAGCTGGTGTACGACATCTTTGACACCAACGAGGCACTGGAGGCCAAGCTGCTGACCGGTAACTCCGGCTACGATGTGGTGGTGCCGTCCAACGTGTTCCTGGCCAAGCAGATCGAAGCCGGAGTGTTCCAGCCGCTTGACCGCAGCAAGCTGCCCAACTGGCAGCACCTGGATCCAGCGCTGATGAAGCTGATCGAAGCCAACGACCCAGGCAACAAGTTCGCCGTGCCCTACATGTATGGCACCGTGCTGATCGGTTTCAACCCAGCCAAGGTCAAGGCCGCGCTGGGCGAGGATGCCCCCGTGGACAGCTGGGACCTGATCTTCAAGGAAGAGAACATCGCCAAGCTCAAGCAATGCGGGGTGGCACTGCTCGACTCACCGTCGGAGATCCTGCCGCTGGCGCTGGCATACCTGGGCCTGGACCCTAACAGCGGCAAGCCGGCCGATTACCAGAAGGCCCAGGACCTGTTGCTGAAGATTCGCCCCAACGTCACCTACTTCCACTCCTCCAAGTACATGGCCGACATTGCCAATGGCGATATCTGCGTGGCAGTCGGCTATTCGGGCAGCTTCTCCCAAGCGGCCAACCGCGCACGCGAGGCCAACAATGGCGTGGTGGTGGACATGCGCCTGCCCAAGGAGGGCGCGCCGATCTGGTTCGACATGCTGGCGATTCCGAAGAACGCCACCAACCCCGAGGATGCGCACGCCTTCATCAACTACCTGCTGCGGCCTGAAGTGATCGCCCCGATCAGCGACTTCGTCGGCTACCCGAACCCGAACAAGGACGCCACCGACAAGGTCAGCCCGGCGATCCGTAACAACCCCAACCTGTACCCGACGCCCGAGGCTATGGCCAAGCTGTATACCCTCAAGCCCTTGCCGCGTGATGCCGAGCGTGCGCGAACCCGCGCCTGGACCAAGATCAAGTCCGGGACCTGAGGCGCTTGCTGCGCGGTGGTTCGGGATGCCGGCCACCGCGCGCGGCCAGTTGTATCATCCGTTACGCCAAGCCTTGCGCAATTTCATCAAGGCCTCGGCGATCTCCCCCTCCGGCACTGCCGCAAATCCCAGCACCAGCCCTGCCCGCTCATCCACAGGCACTTCGCTGTCCTCCAGCCAGTAGCTGCTCAGCGGATTGACCTCCACGCCAACCGCTTCGGCGCGCGCCACCAGGTCCTGCTCCCGCGCCAAGTTATCCACAGGCACTTTCACATGCAGCCCTGCCGCCACCTGCGGCATGCTGCCAAGCCCCTCCACCTCCTGCGGCCAGCCAGCCTGCAAGACGTTGCGCCGAGCCAGTGCCGCACGACGCATCCGCCGAATATGCCGCTGAAAGTGGCCCTGAGCCATGAACTGCGCCATCACGCACTGCGTACTCACCTCCGAATGCCTTACCGCCAGCGCCTTGCCACGGGCAAACGCCTGTGCAAGGTGCTGCGGCAGCACCAGGTAACCCAGGCGCAGCGCGGGAAAGGCGATCTTGCCGAATGTGCCGACGTACAGCACACGGCCCTGGCGATCGAGGGCGGCCAGTGGCGCCAATGGCGCGCCGCTGTAGCGGTACTCGCCGTCGTAGTCATCTTCGATGATCCAGCCATCCTGGCGCTCGGCCCAGGCCAGCAGCGCCAAGCGCCGGGCCAGGCTCATGGTCACCCCAGTCGGATATTGATGCGCAGGGGTCACGTAGGCCAGTCGGCAGTCCCTCAAGCCGGCAAGCTGCGCGCAATCCATGCCCTCGCCATCCACCGCCACGCCCCTTACTTGCGCCCCCGCCAAGGCAAAGGCGTTGCCAGCGGCGCGATACCCCGGGTTTTCCACAGCCACGCCGTCACCTGGCTGCAACAGCAGCTGTGCACAAAGGCTGATGGCCTGTTGCGCGCCACTGGTGATCACAATTTGTTCAGCCGTGCAGGAAAGGCCACGCGAGCGCCGTAGGTATGTCGCGATCAGTTCGCGCAGTTGCGGCTCTCCGGCGGGGTCGCCATAACCGAGCAGCGAAGGCGCGGGATTTCGCCAGAAACCCGCTTGTAGCTTGGCCCAGGCCTCGAATGGGAACAGGTCGAACGCCGGCACGCCCACCCGAAAAGCCCGTGGCGCACCCGATCGTGGCAACGGTAGATGGTGTTTATTGAGGCGTTGCAAGGGCTCGCTGGAGGCTGTCGAACTGGATGAATCCTCAGTATCACAAGCCTGAAATGTGGATAACTCTGTTGATAAGCCTAGGGATAACCCTGTGGATACTTGTGTGGATAGTTTCGGCAGCTGGCTCACGTAGGTGCCGTCGCCCACCCGACTTTCGATGTAGCCCTCGGCGTACAACTGGTCATAGGCACGTACCACGCTGTTGCGCGACAACGCCAGGATCGCGGCCAGGTCCCGCGTCGCGGGTAACCGCGTACCGCTGCCCAGGCGCCCGTCCAGTACCCGCGCACGCAACGCCTGGTACAGCTGCTGGCTGAGGCCGCGGCGGCGGTCGAGC
This sequence comes from Pseudomonas sp. NY15463, assembly GCF_048068415.1. Taxonomy (NCBI): domain Bacteria; kingdom Pseudomonadati; phylum Pseudomonadota; class Gammaproteobacteria; order Pseudomonadales; family Pseudomonadaceae; genus Pseudomonas; species Pseudomonas sp. NY15463. The sequence continues at coordinate 187,499 of NZ_JBLUQD010000003.1, read as the reverse complement.
ACCAGGCCGGTCGGGTCGAAAGGCAGTGCATGGGATCGCTCGGTCATGGCATTGGACCTGTCAAAACAGTCATTAATGGCTCTTACACAGAGCCAATAGCCTGCCTAGGATACCGCTACAGCACAAGGAACAGCGGCATGTACAACAGCAAACCTCATCAGGAACACGATCTGAATCGCCTGCATCAGCACATGCTCGACACCCGCCTGGCAATGCTGGTCAGCCACGGCGAACAGGGTTTGCTGGCAAGCCATCTGCCGGTGCTGGTGGTCACCGACGAAGGCGCATTCGGCACCGTCTACGCACACCTCGCCCGGGCCAATCGTCAGTGGCAGGACCTGGAGCGCGGGGCGCAGGCGCTGTTGGTGTTCCCCGGCGCCGACGCCTACGTCAGCCCCAGCTACTACCCAAGCAAGGCCGACAACCCCAAGGTCGTACCGACCTGGAACTACACCGCCGTGCACGCCTATGGGCCCATCGAGGTGATCCACGCGGCCTCGCCGCTGCTGGACATCGTCAGCCGCCTGACAGAGCGCCATGAGCAGGGCCGCGATACCCCCTGGCGCGTCGCTGATGCACCCACTGACTACCTCGACGGCATGCTACGCGCCATCGTCGGCATCCGCCTGCCCATCGCGCGCCTGCAAGGCGCGCGCAAGCTCAGCCAGAACCGCTCAGCGCAGGACATCGCTGGCGTGCGTGAAGGCCTGGGCGCAAGCTCCGACTACCTGGACAACCAACTCGCCGCGCAGATGCGCGACCTCTGAAGGAAACCGCCCATGACCCGCGTCACCTTGCGCCCGGTTAGCATCGACGACCACGCCGCCTGGCTGCCCCTTTGGCAGGCCTATCTGCGTTTCTACCAGACCGAACTGGCTGAAGAGGTCAGCGCCACGACCTGGAAACGCCTGCTCGACCCCAGCGAGCCGACCCACTCGACCCTGGCCTGGGTCGATGGCAAGGCGGTGGGCATGGTCAACTTCATCTACCATCGCTCCAACTGGAGCATTGAGCATTCCTGCTACTTGCAAGACCTGTACGTGGACACCGCAGTACGCGGGCTGGGCATCGGTCGCCAACTGATTGAGCAGGTGTACGCCACGGCCAAGGCCGATGGCTGCATCAAGGTGCACTGGCTGACCCACGAAACCAACGCCACCGCCATCGGCCTGTACGAGCAGGTCGCCGAACGGCCGGGCTTCATTCAATTCCGCAAAGGGTTGTAAGCCGATCATGACCGACGTATTGAACTGGAAACCAGCCGCCACGCCCAACGCCGAGCCCCTCGAAGGTCGCTTCATCCGCCTGGAAAAACTCGACCCCGCTCGGCATGCCGACGATCTCTGGCACGTGTTGCAGGGGCCAGGCTCGGACCCAGTGCTGTGGGACTACCTGCCCTATGGCCCATTCCACGAGCGTGCCAGCTTCGACCGTTGGCTACAGGGCAATGCCGCCAGCCGTGACCCGCTGTTCTACAGCGTCATCGACCGCACCAGCGGCCAGGTGCAGGGCATCCTCAGCTACATGTCCATCGTACCCGAGCAAGGCCGTTTCGAAATTGGCCATATCGCCTTCGGCGCGGCCATGCAGCGCACCGCCAAAGGCACCGAGGCCGTGTACTTGCTGGGCAAGCTCGGTTTCGAACTGGGCAACCGCCGCCTGGAATGGAAATGCAATGACGCCAACGCCCGCTCCAAACGCGCCGCCGAGCGCTTCGGCTTCGTCTTCGAAGGGGTGTTTCGCCAGCACATGGTCGTCAAGGACCGCAACCGGGATACCGCCTGGTATTCGATCACCGACACTGAATGGCCAGCGCTGGCGGCAGGCTTCGAGCGCTGGCTGAGCGCGGACAACCAGCGCCCCGAGGGCCAGGCGCAAACATTGGAGGCTTGTCGTAAGTCCAGGTAGGTGCGGCCTTGCCGCTCAAGATGCAGCTTCCTTAAAAAAAGGGGAGCATTCGCTCCCCAGAGGTTAACCGCTTGCAGATGAGGGCTTGCTGTTTAGCCCTCGATCTCGATCAGGATCTCGCCCGGGGTGACCCGGTCGCCCTTGGCCACGTGAATGGCCACGACCTTGCCAGCGATAGCCGCCTGGACTTCGGTCTCCATCTTCATGGCTTCGGTGATCAACACCGCCTGGCCGGCCTTGACCACGTCGCCTTCCTTGACCAGCACATCGACGATGTTGCCCGGCATGCTGGTGCTGACGTGGCCCGGCGCACTGGCCTGCTTGCGCTTGCTGCCGCCGCCGCCAACGAAGTCGTTGAGCGGCTCGAACACCACTTCTTCCGGCATGCCGTCGATCGACAGGTAGAAGTGACGCTTGCCCTCGGCCTTGACGCCTACACCAGTGATGTCGACGCGGTAGGTTTCACCATGTACGTCGATGACGAACTCGGTCGGCACGCCTTCACCGCCGACCGTGGCCGCAGCGCCCGCTTCCGGGATCGGCAGCAGCGCTTCTGGGGTCAGGGTGCCGGCTTCGCGCTCCTCCAGGAACTTACGCCCGATGTCCGGGAACATGGCGAACGTCAGCACATCTTCTTCACTGCGGGCCAGGGCACCGATGTCGGCGCGCAGCTTGGCCATTTCCGGCTTGAGCAGGTCGGCCGGGCGTACGTCGATCACCTCTTCGCTGCCGATGGCCTGGCGGCGCAGCTGCTCGTTGACCACGCCTGGGGCCTTGCCGTAACCACCTTGCAGATACAGCTTCACCTCGTTGGTGATGGTCTTGTAGCGCTCGCCAGCCAGCACGTTGAAGAACGCCTGGGTGCCGACGATCTGCGAGGTTGGCGTCACCAACGGCGGGAAGCCGAGGTCTTCACGCACCCGTGGGATCTCCGCCAGCACTTCGTTCATGCGGTTGAGCGCGCCCTGCTCCTTGAGCTGGTTGGCCAGGTTGGAAATCATCCCGCCCGGCACCTGGTTGACCTGCACGCGGGTATCCACGGCGGTGAACTCGCTCTCGAACTGGTGGTACTTCTTGCGCACGGCATAGAAGTACAGGCCGATCTCTTGCAGCAGTTCAAGGTCCAGGCCGGTATCGAACTCGCTGCCCTTGAGCGCGGCAACCATCGATTCGGTGCCTGGGTGGCTGGTGCCCCAGGCGAAGCTGGAGATGGCGGTGTCGATGTGGTCGGCGCCGTTTTCCACGGCCTTGAGCTGGCACATGGCAGCCAGGCCGGCGGTGTCGTGGGAATGGATGAACACCGGCAGCGATTGCTCGGCCTTCAGCGCCTTGACCAGTTCGCCGGCGGCGAACGGGGTGAGCAGACCGGCCATGTCCTTGATCGCCACCGAATCGCAACCCATGGCTTCCATCTGCTGGGCCTGTTTCACGAAGGCATCGATGGTATGCACGGGGCTGACGGTGTAGGCGATGGTGCCCTGGGCATGCTTGCCCGCAGCCTTGACTGCTTCGATGGCCACGCGCAGGTTACGCACGTCGTTCATGGCGTCGAAGATGCGGAACACGTCGATGCCGTTGACCGCAGCCTTGGCCACGAAGGCCTTGACCACGTCGTCGCTGTAGTGACGGTAGCCCAGCAGGTTCTGACCACGCAGGAGCATCTGCAGACGGGTGTTAGGCAGCGCCGCACGCAGCTTGCGCAGGCGCTCCCACGGATCTTCCTTGAGGAAGCGCACGCAGGCGTCGAACGTCGCGCCACCCCAGACTTCCAGCGACCAGTAGCCGACTTTGTCGAGCTTGTCGCAAATCGGCAGCATGTCTTCGGTGCGCATACGGGTGGCCAGCAGGGACTGGTGGGCGTCACGCAGGATCGTGTCGGTAACAAAGATTTTCTTGGACATTCTTATCTCCTCGTAGCGGCAAGCTTGAAGCTACAAGCCGCAAGAAAAAGCCGATCCGCTTTTGCTTGCAGCTTGGCGCTTATCGCTTGCAGCTGCATTCAAAGGCCTGCGTGGGCGGCGATGGCGGCGGCGATGGCCAGGGCCAGCTCTTCGGGTTTGCGCTTGATCGAATAGTTGGTCAGTTCAGGGTGGCTTTCGACGAAGCTGGTGTTGAACTGGCCGCTACGGAATTCCGGGTTGCGCAGGATTTCCTGGTAGTACGCGGCGGTGGTCTTCACGCCTTGCACGCGCATGTCGTCCAGGGCCCGCAGGCCACGGTCCATAGCCTCTTCCCAGGACAGCGCCCAGACCACGAGTTTCAGGCACATGGAGTCGTAGAACGGTGGAATGGTGTAGCCGGTATAGATGGCCGTGTCGGTGCGCACGCCCGGACCGCCGGGGGCGTAGTAACGGGTGATCTTGCCGAAGCTGGGCAGGAAGTTGTTCTTCGGGTCCTCGGCGTTGATACGAAACTGCAACGCGAAACCACGGTGCTGAATGTCTTCCTGCTTGACCGACAGCGGCAGGCCCGAGGCGATGCGGATCTGCTCACGGACGATGTCGATACCGGTGATTTCCTCGGTGATGGTGTGCTCCACCTGCACCCGGGTGTTCATTTCCATGAAGTACACCTCGCCATCGGCGAGCAGGAACTCCACGGTACCGGCATTCTCGTAGTCCACCGCCTTGGCCGCACGCACGGCCAGGTCGCCGATGTAGGCACGCTGCTCGGGCGTGAGCTGCGGGCTCGGGGCGATTTCGATGAGTTTCTGGTTGCGGCGCTGGATCGAACAATCGCGCTCGAACAGGTGCACCACGTTGCCAAAGCTGTCACCGAGGATCTGCGCCTCGATGTGCTTGGGATTGACGATACATTTTTCCAGGAACACTTCGGCCGAGCCGAAGGCCTTGGTGGCTTCGGAGATGACGCGAGGGAAATTCTGTTCTAGCTCCTCACGGCTGTTGCAACGGCGGATACCGCGCCCGCCACCGCCAGAGGTGGCCTTGAGCATGACCGGGTAACCAATGCGGTCGCCTTCGCGCAGGGCTTCATGGATATCGGCCACGTTGCCTTCGGTACCGGGTGTCACCGGGACCCCCGCCGCGATCATGGTGCGGCGCGCTTCGGTCTTGTCGCCCATGCGGCGAATCACCTCGGCGGCCGGGCCGATGAACTTGATGCCGCGCTCGGCGCAGATTTCCGCCAGTTCGGCGTTTTCCGACAGGAAACCGTAGCCCGGGTGCAGGGCGTCACAGCCAGTTTCCACAGCGAGGTTCACCAGCTTGCGCGGGTTCAGGTAGCCGGCCAGTGGCTCGGCACCGATGCTGTAGGCCTCGTCGGCGCGCTTGACGTGCAAGGCATGACGGTCGGCGTCGGAATAGATCGCGACAGAGCGAATGCCCATCTCGGCGCAGGCCCGCACGATGCGAACTGCGATTTCACCCCGGTTGGCGATCAGGATTTTTTTTATCACTGGAGTCTTCCCAAAGCCGTAGGAACAGTCGACCCGGTTCTACCGGTCGGCGCGTGACCAGACGCTGCTGGCCAGTCGCACATTCACCCTAGCGCTGACGGAAGATAAACAAAAATCAATATTTGTTAGAGGCTGTATTAGCAAAAGCTTATAGTTAGGTAACAAGGTTTTGCCAATGGCGGGAAAAATATGCGTAAGTCTTTGATGCGTATGACTTTACGTCAGCTTCAGATTTTCAACGAAGTGTGTGATCTGCGCTCCTACAGCCGTGCCGCCGAGGAGATGGCGCTGACGCAACCCGCCGTTAGTCTACAGATCCGCCAGCTCGAAGAACTGGTGGGCCAGCCCCTGTTCGAGTACGTCGGCAAGAAGCTCTACCTGACCGAAGCCGCCGAAGCCTTGCAACGCGCCAGCCGCGACATCTTCGGGCGCCTGGAGAATCTCGACATGCAGCTGTCGGACATGCAGGGCTCACTGCAAGGACAGCTCAAACTGGCGATCGAATCCAGCGCCAAGTACTTCGTGCCACACCTGTTCGCCGCCTTCAAGCAACGCCACCCGGAGGTCAACCTGACCCTCACCGTGGTTAACCGCGCCCAAGCGATACGGCGCCTTTCGGACAACCGTGACGACCTGATCATCATGTCGATGGTGCCTCAAGACATGGGCCTGGAGTTTCTCCCATTTCTGAATAACCCAATCGTTGCGGTGGCACCGCCGGACCATCCGTTGTGCACGCTCGAGCACCTGCGCCTGCAGGACCTGGAGCCTCATACACTGTTGGTTCGCGAACAGGGTTCAGGCACGCGCAAGGCCTGCGAGGAGTTCTTCAAGGACAAGCGCGTGCACTTCACCCAGACCCTCGAAGTCGCCTCCAACGACGCCCAACGCGAATGCGTGGTGGCGGGCCTGGGCATCGCCTTGCTGACGCGCCATGCGGTCAACATGGAACTGGCCACGGGCGTGCTGCGCGAGCTGCCGGTCGAAGAGCTGCCGCTTTACCGCAGCTGGTGCCTGGTGCAGTCCAAGAGCAAGCGGCAATCGCCGGTGGCGTTGGCGTTCCAGGCGTTCATCCGCGGCGAACGTGCGCAGATCAGCGGGCTTGTTGAACGTTTCTCGGGGAAGTTGCCGCCGATACCTGCCACACCGTAATGTCTTGCAGGTCGGGGTAGTCGGCGATCTCGCGCAGCAGCTGGCGCTGGTCGCAGTAGCTTTCGATGGCGCGGCGGAACTCCATGCGGCGCTGGTCCTTTTCCTGCTGCTTGCGAGCCTTGGCGTTGGGTTGGTACGAACCGTCTTGTTGATCGCGTGCCATTGCCTGTCTCCCAGATAGGATGCGGGAGTTCAGGATGGCAATGGGAGTTTACGGTTTGACGGTGCAATGGTGACAGAACGGTGAAATTTCGTTCGTCTGGACCGGCCTCTTAGCGGCACTCCGGCAAGCCCGCGCACGCGACGATTGCAGGGCCGTTAGGGCAGCGGTTCAGGCCGAAATCAGTCGTCTGTAGCCTTGATCGACTTAGGCGACAAACGCAGGCTGCGCAAGCTGCGCTTGACGCTCTTGAGGTGATTCACCAGGCTCGGACCGCGCGCCATGGCAACGCCCATGGCCAGCACGTCGATCACCACCAGATGGGCAATACGCGAGGTCAGCGGGGTGTAGATTTCGGTGTCTTCATGCACGTCGATGGCCAAGTTGACCGTCGACAGCTCGGCCAGCGGGGTCTGGCTCGGGCACAGGGTAATCAGCGTAGCGCCGCTCTCGCGCACCAGGTTGGCCGAGATCAGCAGGTCCTTCGAACGCCCCGATTGCGAGATGCACACGGCCACGTCACCCGGCTTGAGGGTCACCGCCGACATGGCCTGCATGTGCGGGTCGGAATACGCGGCCGCACTGAGCAGCAGGCGGAAGAACTTGTGCTGGGCATCGGCAGCCACGGCACCGGAAGCGCCAAAGCCGTAGAACTCAACACGCTGCGCCTGGGACATGGCGGTCACCGCCTGCTGCAACGCGAGCGGATCGAGGTGCTCACGCACCTCCATCAGGGTATGCAGGGTCGTATCGAAGATCTTCAGGCTGTAGTCGGCGACCGAGTCGTCTTCATGGATCGCGAACTGACCAAAACTGGCGCCCGCCGCCAGGCTTTGCGCCAGCTTGAGCTTGAGGTCCTGGAAGCCCGAGCACCCAATTGCCCGGCAGAAGCGCACGATGGTCGGCTCGCTAATGCCTACGCTATGCGCCAGATCGGCCATCGAGCTGTGCATGACGGCAGCCGGATCGAGCAGCACGTGGTCGGCCACTTTGAGTTCCGATTTGCGCAGCAGGTGGCGCGATTGGGCGATATGTTGCAACAGATTCACGGGCGGGACTCGGTTATGATCGGCTGGCCGGGATGTAGCTTTCTTGTAGTTATACTACATGCTTGCCAACCCGCCCAGTTAAACGAACGTGGAGAGTGGCGGTTTGACTATTCCTTGCGACATCCTGGTCTTTGGCGGCACGGGCGATCTTGCCCTACACAAACTGCTGCCGGCGCTCTATCACCTGTATCGCGAGGCTCGTCTGCACAACGCCGTGCGGATCATCGCCCTGGCTCGGCGGCACTTGCCGCGCAACGACTACGTCAAACTCGCCGAACGCCACTGCCGGGCTCAGATCGCGCGCCAGGATTTCGACGAGGACGTCTGGCGGCGCTTTTGCGCGCGGCTCGACTACTTCCCGATGGACGCGATGCAAAGCGCCGACTTCGGTCGCCTGGCACGCTACCTGGGCGAACCTGGAGGGCTGACCCGGATCTACTACCTGGCCACCGCGCCGCAGTTGTTCGTGCCAATCGCCAACCACCTGCGCATCGCCGGCCTGGCCGACGCCGAAGCGCGCATCGTGCTGGAGAAGCCCATCGGCCACTCACTGGAATCGGCCACCGCCATCAACCAGGCGATCGGCGCGGTGTTCGAGGAGCCCCAGGTGTTTCGCATCGACCACTACCTGGGCAAGGAAACCGTGCAGAACCTCATGGCCCTGCGCTTTGCCAACGCCCTGCTGGAGCCGGTCTGGCGCAACGGCCAGGTAGACCATGTGCAGATCAGCGTGTGCGAGACGCTCGGCGTGGAAAACCGTGGCGCCTACTACGACCGTGCGGGCGCCACGCGCGACATGTTGCAGAACCACCTGCTGCAACTGCTGTGCTTGGTGGCGATGGAGCCTCCGGCGCAGTTCGAGGCCGAGGCGGTGCGCGACGAAAAAGTGAAGATTCTGCGGGCGCTCAAACCCATCACCGGCCAGGACGTGCAGGACACGACCGTGCGCGGCCAGTACCACGCGGGCAAGATCGGCGGCCAGGAAGTGCCGGCGTACTACTTCGAAAAAGACGTGGACAACGACAGCGACACCGAGACGTTCGTGGCCATGCAGGTGCACATCGACAACTGGCGCTGGGCCGGCGTGCCGTTCTACCTACGCACCGGCAAGCGCATGGCTCGGCGTTCATCACAGATCGTCATCCAGTTCAAACCAGTGCCCCACGAACTGTTCAATGGCGGCCAGGCCAACCAGTTGATCATCCAGTTACAACCGGACGAACGCATCAGCCTGCGCATGATGACCAAGAGCCCTGGCAAAGGCATGCGCCTGGCTCCGGTGGAGCTGGACCTGAACCTTGCCCAGGCGTTCGCCCAGACCCGTCGTTGGGAGGCCTATGAGCGCCTGCTGCTGGATGTACTGGCGGGCGACTCGACGCTGTTCATGCGCCGCGACGAGGTCGAGGCGGCCTGGGCCTGGATCGACCCGATCCTGCAGGGCTGGGAAGCACATTTCCAGGCCCCGCGCCCCTACCCGGCCGGCAGCAACGGCCCCGAGCAGGCCAACAGCCTACTGGCACGTCATGGCCTGACCTGGCACCCCTAGGCTTTTCAGAGCCAATCGGTGCGCGGGCGGTTGAGCTGCGCCTCGAAGGCACCAGGGTCGACAGGCCGGCTGATGAGGTAGCCTTGCACCTCGTCGCAGCCGTGCTCACGCAAGAACGCCAGTTGTTCCGGGGTTTCCACACCCTCTGCCACCACTTTGAGTTCCAGGCTCTTGGCCATGGCGATGATCGCCCGGGTGATGGCGGCATCCTGGCTGCCTTCGAGCAAGCCGCGAATGAATGCCTGATCGATCTTCACGTAGTCCACCGGGAAGCGCTTGAGATAGCTCAGTGACGAGTACCCCGTACCGAAATCATCGATGGCGAGCTTCACGCCAAGGGCATGCAACTGCTCGAACGCCGCGATGATGTGCTCAACGCTGTCCAGCAACTGGCTCTCGGTCAGTTCCAATTCCAGCAGGTGCGGCGCCAGCCCTGACTCTTGCAGGACCTGCCGGACCAGACTGACCAACTTACCCTGGCGCAACTGATACACCGACAGGTTGACCGACACCCGAATTTCCATGCCCTGGCGGCGCCATTCACAGGCCTGCGAGCACGCCTGGCGCAGGACGAACTCACCCATCGGTGCGATCAATCCGGTCTCCTCGGCCAGACCGATGAACTCGCCGGGCGGCACCATACCCCACGTCGGATGCTGCCAACGCACCAGAGCCTCGGCGGCGTGCAATTGGCCGGTCCGCAGGCACAGCTTGGGTTGGTAGTAGACCAGCAACTGGCGCTCGTCGATGGCCTTGCGCAACTGGTTTTCCAGTTGCAGGCGCTCCAGCGTGCTGGCGCGCAGGCTCTCAGTGTAGAACTGGAAGTTATCCCCCCCCAGATGCTTGGCGTGCTGCTTGGCCATGTCGGCCTGGCCGACCAGTGCGTTGAGATCGAAATTGCCGTCAGCCAACAGACTGATGCCCACCGACGCACTGACCACCAGCTCATGCCCCCCCAGCCGTTGCGGCACACGTAGCTTGTCGAGCAGGCGCGTGGTGACGCGCACCAGGCTGGACAGGTTGGTGTAGCCATCGAACAGGATCGCGAACTCATCGCCCGACAGACGTGCCACCGTGTCGGCCTCGGGCACGGCATTGGCGATGCGCTGGGCCATTTTCTTCAGCAGTTGGTCGGCCAACTCATGGCCGAGGCTTTCATTGAGCAACTTGAAGCGATCCAGGTCGACGTGCAGCAAGGCCAGGCTACGGCCATTCGAACGCATGCGCTGCGCGCCCTCGTGCAGACGCAGGCGGAACAGCGCACGGTTGGCGAGGCCGGTGAGGTCGTCGTAATGGGCCAGGTAGCGCAGCCGCTCCTCCGACTCGCGGCGGGCCGACAGGTCGGTGTAGAAGCCGACAATGCTGGCGATTGCGCCGCGCGCATCGCGCACGCTGTTGAGCTGCAACCATTGCGGGTAAAGCTCGCCGTTCTTGCGCGCTTCCACCAACTCGCCCTGCCAACGCCCCTGCTGCTCCAACGCCTGGTCGATGGCATGGCTGTGGCGCCGCGCGTCGCGGCTGCACGACAGCTCCAGCGCGTTGCGTCCGATCAACTCGGCGCGTACGTACCCGGTCACGTCGCAGAAGGTCTGGTTGACCGCCAACAGCTTGTACTGCGGATCGAGAATCGCGATGCCTTCGCTGGCCGCCTCGAACACCGTCGCCGCCAAGCGTTGCTGCTCCTCCTGCGCCTTGCGCACGGAGATGTCGCAACGGGTGCCAAGCATGCGCAGCACCTTGCCGTCGGCATCACGCTCCACCGCCCGGCCGCGGTCCTCAATCCAGCACCAGTGGCCCTGGGCATGGCGTACCCGGTACTCCACCCGATAATCGTCGGTACGCCCCTTGAGGTGCTCGACCAGGGTCCGGCGTAACACCGGCAGGTCGTCTGGGTGCAAGCGCGGCTTGAGGTCGGCACGTACCGAGCGAACCTGCTCGGCATCCAGGCCGAACAGCGCATGCAGCTGAGTGTGGTGCACCTCGTCGGTGGCCAGGTTCCAGTCCCACAAGCCCAGCTCGCTGGCATCGAGCGCGAGCGCCAGGCGTTGCTCGCTCTTGCTCAGGGCCTGATTGGCCAAGTCCAGTTCATGACTGCGCTGGGCCACGCGCTGTTCAAGGCCTGCCTGGGCCTTGCGCAGTTCCTCTTCCGCCAGGCGACGCTGGCGCACCTCGGCGCTGAGCTGATGGTTGAGGTCCTCGGCGTGACGCTGGGCGGACTGCAGGTGCTCGATCAGCGACTGATTCTGGAAACGCCGCAGCAAGCTGCGCTCGAACAGCCGATTGACCTGCCACGCGACCACCACCAGCGCACCCAGCAGGAACAGGCCCAACCAGCCCCACCCACGCTGCTGGCCAGCATCATAGAAGAACAGGTACGCCACCGGCGGCAGCAGGCAGGGTATGGCAAAGCTGAGAAACGCCGGCAGGCTGACCGCATAGGCGACGCTGGCCGAAAGCGCCGCAGCGCCCAGCAAACCGAACACCCAGGCCTGCTGCACAAAGTTATCCACAGGCACCAGCGCGATCGCCGCACAGGCCAGGGTCAGGCCGCTGAACGCAGAGCCGGCCAGGAACATCCGCCACCAAGTAGGCTGGGCCTGGCGCGCCGGGGCAGCGGCCTCGAACGCCGCCACCTGGATCACCCGCAGCGCCACCAGCGCAAGCAACCAGGCCACCCAGACGCTGACCAGCAGGTAGCGCTCAGGGGCCCATAACAGCCAGGCACAGAGCAGGCCGTTGAGCAGCATGAACAGCGTGGGCAGGAGCGATCCTTGGTACAACAGGCGGGTGCGCTCGATCGACAGCTCGGTGGCGAATCGCCGGCGAACGCTCCGTGTCGTCTGCGGCGGTACTCCCACCGCCATGCAATCCTGTGTCATATGGCTGGTTTCTTGTTGTGTTCTTGATATGGCTGACCGCAAATGTGCAGGGAGCATACACAAGCGTCGCGCCGGACCAAACTGCTGTACGTCATGATCTCGAAAATGTCTCGCCCGTCTAAGTGCGACCGCTCAACCACGCGGCCCGCGCTGGCACACCGATGAACGGTCGAGCCGACGCCGGATGATTTACGCAGGGGGCGTTTGCCCCTGCCCCCGCACGGCCCTAGAATGGCTGGATGCACACAGATGACCTCTCCCTCCTGCTGAACTCCCTCAACGACGCTCAACGCCAGGCCGTAGCGGCCCCGGTGGGGCGCCAACTCGTGCTGGCCGGCGCTGGCTCGGGCAAGACCCGCGTGCTGGTGCACCGTATCGCCTGGCTGATCCAGGTCGAACAGGCCTCGCCGCACTCGATCTTGTCGGTGACCTTCACCAACAAGGCCGCCGCCGAGATGCGCCAGCGTATCGAGCAACTGCTGGGCATCAACCCGGCCGGCATGTGGGTAGGCACGTTCCACGGCCTGGCGCACCGCCTGTTGCGCGCACACTGGCAGGAAGCGGGGCTGGTGCAGAATTTCCAGATTCTCGACAGCGACGACCAACAGCGCCTGATCAAGCGCGTGATGCGTGAGCTCGGTCTGGATGAGCAGAAATGGCCGGCCCGTCAGGCCCAGTGGTTCATCAACGGGCAGAAGGACGAGGGCCTGCGCCCGCGCCATATCCAAGCCAGTGGCGACCTGTTCCTGAGCACCATGCGCGATGTCTACGCCGCCTACGAGCAGGCCTGCGAGCGCGCCGGGGTGATCGACTTCTCCGAGCTGCTGCTGCGTGCACTCGACCTGTGGCGTGACCAGCCTGGCCTGCTGCAGCACTACCAGCGCCGCTTCCGCCATATTCTGGTGGACGAGTTCCAGGATACCAACGCCGTGCAGTACGCCTGGCTGCGCCTGCTCGGCGCCGGGGGCGACAGCCTCATGGCGGTGGGTGACGACGACCAGTCGATTTACGGCTGGCGCGGGGCGAAGATCGAGAACATCCATCAGTACACCGCCGACTTCCCCGACGCAGAGATGATCCGCCTGGAGCAGAACTACCGCTCCACCGGCGGCATCCTAAAGGCCGCCAACGCCCTGATCGCCAACAACAGTGGCCGCCTGGGCAAGGAGCTGTGGACCGACATGGGCGAAGGCGAGCCGCTGACGCTCTACGCCGCCTACAACGAGCACGACGAAGCGCGCTACGTGGTCGAGACCATCGAAAGCCTGATCAAGCAAGGCAACGCGCGTAACGAAGTAGCCATCCTGTACCGCTCCAACGCCCAGTCGCGGGTGCTCGAAGAGGCCCTGCTGCGCGAGCGCATTCCATACCGCATCTATGGCGGCCAGCGCTTCTTCGAACGTGCCGAAATCAAGAACGCCATGGCCTACCTGCGCCTGCTCGAAGGCCGCGGCAACGACGCAGCGCTCGAACGGGTCATCAACGTGCCGCCTCGTGGCATTGGCGAGAAGACCGTCGAGGCGATCCGCGACCACGCCCGCCACAGCCAGCTATCGATGTGGGAAGCCATGTGCCAGTTGCTCGCTGCCAAGGCCCTCAAGGGCCGTGCCGCCAGCGCGTTGGGCGCGTTCATCGAACTGATCGAGAGCCTCGCGGCGAAAGTCGCGGACATGCCGCTGCACCTGATGACCCAGACGGTCATCGAGCAGTCCGGGCTGATCATCTATCACCAGGAAGAAAAGGGCGAGAAAGGCCAGGCACGCGTAGAAAACCTTGAGGAACTGGTCAGCGCAGCGCGCAACTTCGAGACCACCGACGAGGACGAAGACTTGTCGCCGTTGTCGGCCTTCCTGGGTCATGCCTCGCTCGAAGCCGGCGACACCCAGGCCGACGAACATGAAGACAGCATCCAGCTCATGACCCTGCACAGTGCCAAGGGTCTCGAGTTCCACTATGTATTCCTGGTCGGCATGGAAGAGGGCCTGTTCCCGCACAAGATGAGCCTCGAAGAACCGGGCCGCCTTGAAGAAGAGCGTCGCCTGGCCTACGTCGGCATCACCCGGGCCATGCGCCAGCTGATCATGACCTATGCCGAAACCCGCCGTCTGTATGGCAGCGAGACCTATAACAAGGTGTCGCGCTTCGTGCGCGAGATTCCGCCGGGGCTGGTGCAGGAAGTGCGCCTGTCCAATAGCGTCAGCCGTCCGTTCGGCGGTGCCAAGGCGCCGGCCAGCAATCTGTTCGCCAATGCCAATATTCCGCAGACGGCCTTCAACCTCGGCCAGCGCGTGCAGCATGCTGTGTTCGGCGAAGGCGTGATCCTCAACTTCGAGGGTTCTGGCGCCCAGGCCCGCGTGCAGGTGAACTTCGCCGAAGGCAGCAAGTGGCTGATGCTGGGTTACGCCAAGCTCGAAGCCCTCTGAGGTGCGCCCGCTCCGTTGGAGCGGGCCCGCCGCCTTTGTTGAACCTTCATACAGCCGCTGTCCAACTTTCCGACTGTTAGGCAAAAGCTCGAAACATCTTGTCGCTGGTCATGTCTGCCCCTTCATGTGCACCATGGCGCGCGTGCAATCCACAAAATGGGAACCCCCAACTTATGCAACGTTTTCTTAGCATCGCTCTGGCGCTCTGCGTCAGCCTGACGCTGAGCCTCGACGCCAACGCCGCCAAGCGCTTCGGTGGCGGCAAGAGCTCGGGCTCCGCGCCGATCCACCAAACCCGCCAGGCCGCACCGGCCACGCCAGCTGCCGCCCCGACCGCTCCGGGCCGTGCCCCTGCCGCCGCCAGCGGCGCTTCGCGCTGGTTGGGCCCTCTGGCCGGTATCGCCGCCGGGGGCCTGCTGGCCTCCATGTTCATGGGTGACGGCTTCGAGGGTATGCAGATCCTCGACTTCCTGCTGATGGGCCTGGTTGCCTTCCTGGTGTTCCGCTTCATTGCCGCGCGTCGTCGTCAGCAGCAGCCGCAAGTCGCTGCCGCCGGCCACGCGCCGTATCAGCGTGAAGTGCAGCCTCAGGCCGCACCGCAGTCGATCTTCGGTGGTTCCGCAGCCCCTGCTGCCGCCCCAGTGATCAATGCGCCAGCCTGGTTCAACGAGGCCAGCTTCCTGGCCGCCGCCCGTTCGCACTTCCAGTCGCTGCAGCAGCACTGGGACGCCAACGAGATGGACAAGATCGCCGAATTCGTCACCCCGCAGATGCTTGAGTTCCTCAAGCGCGAGCGTGCCGAGCAAGGCGATGGCTTCCAGTCCACCTACATCGACGACCTTGATGTGCAACTGGAAGGCGTCGAAGATCGCGCCGACAAGACCATCGCCACCCTCACCTTCCGTGGCGTGTCGAAGTCCTCGCGTTTCGACCAAGGCGAAGCGTTCAACGAAAGCTGGCACATGGAACGCGCCCAGGGCGAAAACCAGCCCTGGATGCTGGCCGGTATCCGCCAGAACGGTTAACCGCCGCACGTTGCACACAAAACCCCGGGCCTGTCCCGGGGTTTTTGCTTTTGCCAGAGCGGGCTACTAGGGTATAACGCGCAGCGTTGTCATCAAGGCTAGAGGACGTGAACCGTGGAAGAAGTGATCGAACAACTCCGAGAAGCAAGCGAGCCGGTACCGGTACCGCTCGAACTTCCCGATGAAGATCAACTGGTCGAAATCGAAGAACAGCTGTTCATCAACATTCCTTTCGTATTCAAGGAATACCTGCTCACTGTTAGCGATGTCGTCTATGGCAGCTTGGAGCCGGTGACCGTTACAGACCCACAATCGCATACCTACCTGCCAGACGTGGCCGCCAACGCCTGGGATGCCGGCGTACCGCGCGACCTCATCCCGCTCTGCCAGGACGGCGACGACTACTATTGCGTGGAAGAAGACGGCACCGTGGTGCTGTGGTCCGGCGATGAAGAAATCGTCACCGAGGAGAGCTGGGAATCGGTTTGGCACTGGGCCCGGGACGTCTGGCTGGAAAGCTGAATGAGCATTATCCGCATAAAATAGTAGCCCATGGCCACCAACTGCGTAAAATCGCCAGGCTTTCTGCGCCTGGCGACATCGCTACCGCTCCATCCCCTCGGACGACGATGAAATCTTGCGCAGAAAGCGCTCGTTACGCTCAATGCGAATGATCGCGGTGGTTCTCCAGCGTCTCCAGCAAGGCAATCTGCATGCGTGTATGCACGCGGATGAACCAGCGCCATAGCAGGGCTACCACCCCCGCCGCCACCACCACGATGATCAGCAGCAGCTCGCTGGTCGGCAAGATGCTCGCCGACAGCGCCGCCAGCAGCAGGAAGATCACCAACAGCGACAACAGCGGAATCACCTCGGCGATCACCCGGCGCACACGCTGGGTATGACGCCCGGCCATCTCCGGCTTGACGCCCATTTCCGCCAGCAGCATCGACAGTGCCTTGAGCTTGCGGTACGCCGCGATCAGGAACGGCAGCGACAGCAGCAGCGCCGCGCCCCAGATCAGCGCCTTCTGCTGGCCGACGTCGACCACCCATTCACTCAGCCAAGCCGCGATGCGCCCGGCAAAGTAGCCGCCGCTGAAGAAGATTGCGATCACCAGCGCGAGATTGACCCCCACCTGCAACAGGATGCGCCGGATCATCGCCGCCAGCATGGCACCTTCACCCTGGGGCTGGATGCTGCGCAGCCATTCGCCGTACAACGACAGTACCCGGGACAGACGACTAGGGACGACCTTACCTAGGCGAATCGACAGCGGATCCGCCGCGCGGATCAGGTACGGCGTCAACAAGGTGGTGATGGCCGACACTGCGACGGCAACCGGGTAGAGGAAGTCGCTGGTGACCTGCAAGGTCATGCCCAGCGCCGCGATGATGAACGAAAATTCGCCAATCTGTGAAAGCCCCATGCCGACGCGCAGCGAGGTGCGTCCATCGTTGCCGGCAATGAACGCGCCCATGCCGCACGAGAGCATCTTGCCTAGCACCACGGCCAGGGTGATCACCATGATCGGCCAGGCATACTCGATCAGAATCGCAGGGTCGATCATCAGGCCGATGGCGACGAAGAAAATGGCACTGAACAGGTCGCGAACCGGCTCGATCAAACGTTCGATCTTCAGCAGCTCGCGAGATTCGGCCATGATCGCGCCGATCAGGAAGGCGCCCAGCACCATGCTGTACTCGAGCTTGACCACCAGCAGGCAGAAACCGAAGCACAGCCCCAGCACGGTGATCAGCAGCATCTCGTTGCTTTCGAACTTGGCCACATAGGCCAACAAGCGTGGCACCAGCAGAATACCGATCACCAGCGCGACGATCATGAACAGCGATAGCTTGCCGACGGTGGAGAACACTTCACCCGAACTCACCGTGCCGCTGACGGCGATACCCGACAGCAGCGCGATGATGCCAATGCCGAGGATGTCCTCGACGATCAATACCCCGAAGATCAGCTGGGCGAAGCGCTCGTTCTTCATCTTCAGGTCATTGAGCGCCTTGACGATGATGGTGGTCGAAGAGATCGCCAGGATCGCGCCGAGGAACAGCGAGTCCATGGTGCTCCAGCCGAACCAGCGGCCGATCTCGAAGCCGATCCAGATCATCAGGACGATTTCCAGGAACGCCGCGATGAACGCCGTGGCGCCCACCTTGAACAACTTGCGCAGGCTGAATTCCAGGCCCAGGCAGAACATCAGGAAGATCACGCCCAGTTCGGCGAGGGTCTTGATCGTGTCCTCATCATGGATAAGCCCGAAAGGTGGGGTGTGCGGGCCAATGATGAAGCCAGCGACGATATAGCCCAGCACCACTGGCTGCTTGAGACGATGGAAGAGAATGGTCACCACCCCGGCGACCAGCATGATCACTGCCAGGTCCTGGATGAAGCTGATGGCATGCATGGCGTGAATACTCCTTGTCTCGATGCACGGGCCGACCACTCCTCTGCCAGATCGCTCTGAAACTGGAAGCAGACACATACTGTAGTGATAGGTGGAAAAGCCCACGTTGCATGGGTGCTGTCAGGTTAACATTGCGTCTCGCTGCACATTGCCTGTGCAATATGCGGAAACAGATCGGCAGATCCAGCGCCGTTGGTGGCAAGATCGGCGTGACGACGGCGCGTCAGGCGACGTCCCGTAACAGGATGGGAAACCTCAAAGAGGGGAACAGAAGTGTCAGCAGATACCCGCCCCGTTTCAGCGCAACCTCACCGTGAGCTCACTATGGAACCTGGAAACGCCCAGTTGTCGATGACTGTCCTGATGACCCCGGACATGGCCAACTTCTCTGGCAACGTACATGGCGGCACCCTGCTCAAGTATCTCGATGAAGTTGCCTACGCTTGCGCGAGCCGCTATGCCGGCAGCTACTGCGTGACCCTGTCGGTGGACCAGGTGATCTTCCGCGAGCCCGTGCACGTGGGCGAGCTGGTGACATTCCTGGCCTCGGTCAACTACACCGGCAATACGTCGATGGAAGTAGGCATCAAGGTGGTGACCGAGAATATCCGCGAGCGCTCGGTACGCCATTCCAACAGTTGCTTCTTTACCATGGTCGCGGTGGACGATAACCGCCGCCCGGTGCAGGTCCCTCCCCGCCAGCCCGAAACCGCCGAAGAGAAGCGCCGCTTCCTGCAAGGCCAGCAGCGCCGCCAGATCCGCCAGGAACTGGAGCAGCGCTACCAGAACCTGAAGGCCGATTCGATCTGATCGGCAACACCACTCGTTGGCTTAACACGGTCTTTGTAGGAGCGGCCTTGCGCCGCGATGGGCTAGGCCCCGGCAAGGCCGCTCCTACAGTGCGCGCCACCTCGGCTCAGAGGTTGATCCGCTGCGCCTCGAAGCGCACCCGCGGATGGGCGATACGGTCCTGGGCCCGCACCGGCTGCAACTCGTAGCTGGCGCAGGCCTGGGTTTCGAGCAGCACCTCATGCACGGCAGCTGCCGTGAACTCGAAGGCCTGCACCCAGTCATCGCCCAGCAGCACGCGGGCCAGGAACAGGCCCGAGGTCAGATCGCCAACGCCCACTGGCTGGCGCGGGAAGGCCAGCAGCGGCCTGCGCAGGTGCCAGCTGCCTTGGGCGCTCACCAGCAACATCTCGAACGCATCCTGCGCACGACCGGGGTAGTTCAGGTGCTTGACCAGCACCACCTTTGGTCCACGGGCCAGTAGGCTGCGGGCCATGCCCACGCAGTCCGCCAGCGACTCGGCGCGGCGGCCACAAAAGCTGTCCAGCTCCAGTTGGTTGGGGCAGAGGATATCGGCCTGTGCCACGGCCTCGTAGAGCAGGAAGTCGCTGACCTCGGCCGGAACCACGCAACCCTTCTCGGCATGCCCCATCACCGGATCGCACAGGTACAGCGCCTTGGGGTTGGCGGCCTTGATCCGCGCCACCCCAGCCAGGATCGCCCGGCCCTGCTCGGCACTGCCCAGGTACCCCGACAGCACGGCGTCACAGTTGCCCAACTCGCCGATATTGCAAATGCCTTCCACCAACGCAGGAATTTGCGCTGGGGCGAGCACTTCTCCGGCCCACTGTCCATACTGAGTGTGGTTGGAGAACTGTACGGTGTTGAGCGGCCAGACATTGACCCCCACCCGCTGCATGGGAAACACCGCGGCGCTGTTGCCGGCGTGCCCGAAGACGACGTGGGACTGGATGGCGAGCAGGTGCGGCGTACGTTTCATGCAGGAAGTTTCCGAAACCATGTGAAAAATGTGCGGCCCGCAGTATGAACCCGAATGCCATCTGTACGACAGGCCAGAGACGCAGTTAAGCTGGATCGACCTGTCTGGAGCGAACGCAAATGCTGACCCTGGAAAACCTTTTCGTCCTGATGCTGGTGGCGACCGCAGGCGCCTGGCTGTGGCACAACCATGGGCTGCGCGAAAAGGCCCTGGCGCGGGTCAAGCAACATTGCGCCAAGCTCGACCTGGAACTGCTCGACGACGCGGTGGCGCTCAAGCGCATCGGCTTCGTGCGTGACGCTAACGGCAAGAAACGCCTGGCGCGCATCTACAACTTCGAGTTCACGGTCACCGGCGAGCAGCGCCACCCCGGCACGGTCACCCAGTTCGGGGCACACACCCTGCACATCGAGCTGGCTCCCTACCCGTTCGAGATCAAGACCCCACCACGTACCGACAATGTGATCGAGATGCAGCAGTGGCGCCAGGAACATAACCGCTGGCGCAACTGATCAGCTGTGCAGCCTGCACGCTGCCAGCCCCGCTTGCAGGTCTGCCAAAGGCTGTGGCGCATCGAAGATCAGCTCCAGGCGTGAATCCTTGCGCCATTCGCTCGGCTGCCACTGCACATCGGCACCCGCGAGGCTGTTGAACGACTGCCACCCGCCCGGACTGTGGATAACCCCCTTGGCACGCTGCCACGCCCAGTGATGCAGAAAGCGTTGTAGGTGCGCCAGATCGAAGCGCTGCGTCGGGTGCCAGCGCCAACCGACACTCCAGCCGCCCTCGCCTGCCTGCGCCTGGCAAATTGGCTGAGTGGGGTCTGTCCACAATGCAGCCGGGACGATAGGTGAGTTGTCCACAGGCAGCCTGGAAAGCGCGGCTGTACGCTCGCCGACGGTGGAAAAACCTGGCAGCAGATTCAGCGGCAAAGTACCTTGGGTAGTCCAAAACGCCCGAATGTCCGGCAAGGCCTTGGTTATCAACAGGCGATGCGCGTCGTCCACAGAGTCCGACTTGTTGAATACCAGCAGCGCAGTCATTGCCAATGCCGCTTGCTGAGCCTGCGCCAGACGCTCACCGCGCGCCAGCGCTTGAGCGTCCAGCACCATCAGCAGAGGCTGCACAGCCAACACTCCCGCCCAAGGCGACTGCCCCAGCTGCTGCAACAGTTGAAGCGGATGGCCGAGCCCCGAGGGCTCGATGAACACCCGGTCCGGTCGGGCTTTGCGCAGTAGTCGACCCAAGCCGACCTGAAAGGGCATGCCGTTGACACAACACAGGCAACCGCCAGCCACCTCGCCAATGGCGATACCGTCGTCATCGCACGCCAGCAAGGCAGCATCCAGACCAACCTGGCCGAACTCGTTGACCAGCACCGCCCAGCGCTCGCTGGCCGGGCGTTGTGCCAACAGGTGACGAATCAGGCTGGTCTTGCCGGCGCCCAGGGGCCCGGCGATCACGTGGGTGGGAATGTTCTGCAACATCGTCAGGTGGCACCTTGTAAGAGCGACGGCGTGCCCGCGATAGGAGCATTGAACGCGTCGCGGGGCAAGCCACGGCTGTCCCCTCAGCCCAACCAATCCAAGCTCAACAATAAGCGGCGTTGGCCAACAGGGGTCAGCGGGGACCGGTGGATAAGCCCCCGGCCCTCGTTGCCTTGCCACTTCTCACCCTTGAGCAATGCCACCTCGCCAGTCAACAGACGCTGAATGTTATCCACAGGCGGCGGAGCGCTGAGCAGGCGTCGTCGATCGATCATGCCCTCTTCAAGCCATTCGCTCCCCGCACCGCTGTAGGTGGTCAACAATCGCAGCGGCACATGGTCCACGTGAAAACGTGGGCACATGGCGCCGTCCAGCACCCGCAGGCGCAAGCCAATGCGGCGGGCCCCCAGCAGGCAGGTGTACGCCGCCACCAGCCACTCGACGTCGGCGACGAATCCTGCATAGCCATGCAGGTCGGCCGCCTCACGCAGCAAGCCCTCAAGGCGAGGCGGCTGTTGCTCGTCCACATCGATTTCTCGCTCGTCGGCCAGCGCCTGGCCCAGGCTGAGCACCAGCGCAGCGAAATCCTCGACTTGGGCCGGCAACTGCCGCTGCCAGATGGCCAAATTGACGTCGTCGCGCAAAATATCGGTCATCACCTGCGCCGAAGTCGCCATCACCTGGCAGATATCCACAGACTTGGGCGCCAACCTCACGCTGCCATCTCCTCGACCCAGGGACCGAACGGGTCCGCCAAGCCCCGCCAGGCCATCGGACCGAGAGCCATTTCCTCGTCGCTGAGCAAACAGGCTTCCAGCGCTGTGGATAATTTTTCGAAGTCGATGTTCTGCCCGATGAACACCAGCTCCTGCCGGCAATCACCGCTCTCGGCGGACCAGTGCTTGAGGATTTCTACGGTGTCGGCCTCATCCTGTGGCCACTGCTCCCGTGGCACGAACCGCCACCAACGCCCGGCCAGGCCATGGCGCATCATGCCGCCAGCCTGCGACCAACTCCCAGCCTCCTGGTACTTGCTGGCCAGCCAGAAGAATCCCTTGGAGCGCAGCAGCCGACCGTTGCTCCACGGCTTGTGGATAAAGTCGAAGAAGCGCTGCGGATGCAGGGGACGACGGGCCTGCCAGGTGGTAGCGGCAATGCCGTACTCCTCGGTCTCCGGGAGGTGCGTGCCGCGCAACTCCTGAAGCCACCCCGGCGCCTGGGCAGCCTGCTCGAAGTCGAACAGACCGGTGTCGAGGATGCGCGACAAAGCCACCTGACCCATCACCATCGGAACGATCTGCGCTCGAGGGTTGAGGCGACGCAGGATAGCCATGAGTTCTTCACGCTCAGCTTGGCTGATCAAGTCGATCTTGCTCAGCAACAACACATCGGCGAACTCTACCTGCTCGATCAACAAGTCGCTGATCGAACGCTCGTCCTCCTCGCCCAAGGTTTCACCGCGGCTCGCCAAGCTGTCGGCCGCCTGATAATCGTTCAGGAAGTTCAGGCCATCGACCACCGTGACCATCGTGTCCAAGCGCGCCATGTCCGATAGGCTGCGACCTTGCTCGTCACGGAAGGTGAACGTCTCGGCCACCGGCAGCGGCTCGGAAATACCGGTCGATTCGATCAGCAGGTAATCGAAGCGGCCCTCGCGTGCCAAGCGTGCCACCTCTTCCAGCAGGTCTTCGCGCAAGGTGCAGCAGATGCAGCCGTTGCTCATCTCCACCAGCTTCTCTTCAGCGCGGTTCAAACTGACGTTGCGCTGCACCTCGCTGGCATCGATGTTGATTTCGCTCATGTCATTGACGATCACCGCGACGCGCAAGTTGTCGCGGTTACGCAGGACATGGTTGAGCAATGTGCTCTTGCCGGCACCGAGGAAGCCGGAAAGTACGGTGACAGGTAAGCGGTTGGGCATGGCGGACCTCATCGGGCAGGTGCATTCGAAACGATGCGTTGCACAATGTTATAGTGTAACAATACACTTTGGCCAAGCCGTTCCCACCGAACGGTTGTCTGGAGAGCGTCATCGATGAAATTGTCCTGTGCCTTGGCACTGCTGGCCGCACTGCCGCTGCCCTTATTCGCCATGCCCCGCACCGACCTGGCGCTGTGCACGCGCAGCGCGACCCTACTCGCCTGCCAGGACCACAAAGGCAATTACTACAGCGTGCGTACCGAAGGCAGCACCTTCTACCTGCGCGGCTACGAGCAGGCCAGCAAGCGCCTGTGGGCACAGACCAACAGCCGCTATGGCGCGTTGACCTTCTTCACCGGCCTGGCCAGCGACGGCGAGGCCTGGGTCGGGTACAGCCGGCGCATCGGCTGGACCACGCTCAACCGTGTATCCAGCTCCAGCGGCCAGCGCTTCGATCTTCATTGCAGCCTCATCGGCGGTTGCCGCTGAAATTACCTTCCAGGATGTATGCCATGACCCACTTCACCCTCCCTGATATCGCCGCACAAAGCAGCGAGCAATCCCTGCCCCTGGATTGGGTGGGGATGTGCGGTATCGCCCTGCCCGTACAGTTCGAAGGACGACACCTGAACGCATACGCCGACGCCGGCGTCAGCCTGGATGAGGGCAGTGCCCGCGGCATTCATATGTCGCGGTTGTACCTGGCACTGGAACGGCTGGAACAGCAAGCCTTGAGCAGGCCGTTGCTGCATCAGGTGCTGGAGTGTTTTCTGGCCAGCCACGAAGGCCTTGCAAGACGCGCCTACCTGCGCCTGCGGTTCGCTCACATGCTCAAACGCGCCGCACTGGTCAGCCCGCTGGCCGGCTGGAAGCAGTATCCGGTCAGCCTCGATGCACGCCTGGAAGACGAAATGTTCCACGTGGAACTATCCGTAGACATCCCCTACTCCTCCACCTGTCCCTGTTCGGCGGCCCTCGCCCGGCAACTGATTCAGGCGCAATTCGAGCGGGACTTCACGGCCAGCACACTGGAGCGGCACCGCGTACACCAATGGCTGGGCAGCAGCACCGGCATCGTCGCCACACCCCACAGCCAGCGCAGCTTGGCCAAGCTACAGGTGCGTCTCGACGCCGATGAGTTTCGGCTCACCGAGCTGATTGACCAGGCTGAAGCTGCTCTCGGCACTGCGGTGCAGACGGCAGTAAAACGCGCGGACGAGCAGGCATTCGCTTTGGCCAACGGCCAAAACCTGATGTTCTGTGAGGATGCGGCGCGGCGCCTGCACCTGGCCTTGCGCCAGGCGGATGGGGTCAGCGGATTCCGGCTGCGCGTGGAGCATGCAGAGAGCCTGCATGCCCACGACGCGGTGGCCACCAGTCAGTGGCGCTGGTAATCAGGTGTGCGGCTTCACGCTACCGCAATCACTGCCCAGCCAGACCGCCCGGGTGTCCATGCTGCCCTGCTGTTGCACACCAGAGGCATTGAAGGTGCCGTTCACCTTGGTCAGGAATTCACGGTCGCTGAGGAAGGTCGCCTGCCCCTGTCCCTGAGCCTTGGGGCAGCTGAACTGGAACTTCCACACATTACCCGTGCGTTCGGTAATCTTCTGAGTGCAGCCGGACTGGGGATCCTGCAGCGGGATGTCATCGGTCTTGACCTGCTCCGGTGTCAGGCACGAGCGCACGCCCTTGCCGGCCACGGTGATGCCTTGCTTGGCCAGCACACCCTCCATCATCGCCCGTTGCTCGGGCGGCAGGTTCTTCAGCTGGCCTAGCATGAACTCCATGTCCGGCAGCGGCTTGCCATCGACCTGCATGTTGCTGGTGGTCAGCTCCCACAAGCCGGGTTGCAACATCTGCGCGTGCACCAACGGGCTACCTAATCCCAGGATCAGGGCAAGCAGTGGCAGACGATTCTTCATGGATCAACGCTCCTCGAAATACCGGCACTGGCCGGACTGTGCCGTTAGACGTCATTTTAGCCCGCAGGTTGCAGCCACCCCCATGAACGTGATCTGTTAGGCAGCAGTACTCTCGGCAAGCAGGATGCGTATGGATTACCACAGCCCCTACTTCTTCGGTTACGTGCTCGGCCTGATCCATCTCATCGGCATCATCGCGGCCTTGCACGCGGTGTTCACCGTGCGTACTGCCCAAGGCGCGATCGCCTGGGCAATGCCACTGTTCTTCATTCCCTATCTGGCGCTGATCCCATATCTGGTCTTCGGCGCCCGTTCGTTCTATGCGTATATCCAGGCGCGACGTCAGGCCAACCAGGAAATGCACGTGGCTATGGCCAGCCTCAACTGGCGACCTTGGGTCGAGGAGGCCCTGACCGCTCGCGAGTCGGACAGCTATGCGGCGCTGCGCGCGATGCCCAAGCTGGGGCGCATGCCATGCCTGGCCAACAACCAGGTCAAGCTGCTGATCGATGGCAAGGCAACCTTCGAGGCGATCTTCGCCGCCATTGAGCATGCCCACGACACGGTACTGGTGCAGTTTTTCATCATCCATGACGACGTACTTGGCCAGCAGTTACAGCAGCTGTTGCTGCGCAAGGCCGCCGAAGGGGTGCGGGTGTACGTGCTGTACGACCGGGTCGGCAGCCATGCCCTGCCCGCGCGCTACAGCCAGACCCTGCGCGACGGCGGCGTGCAGATCCAGGCGTTCGCCACGCGCCGAGGCTGGTTCAACCGCTTTCAGGTCAACTTCCGCAACCATCGCAAGATCGTGGTGGTAGATGGCCTGACAGGATTTCTGGGTGGGCATAATGTGGGTGACGAGTACTTGGGGGGCCACCCACAGCTATCGCCTTGGCGCGACACGCATGTTCAGATCAGCGGTCCGGTGCTGGCCTGTTTGCAGGAGTCGTTCGCCGAAGACTGGTATTGGGCCACGCGTCAGTTGCCACCGCTGATTCTCCCCGACACATACCCTGAGGATGGCGTCCTCTGCCAGGCCCTGGCCAGCGGCCCGGCCGACCCACAGGAGACCTGCGCGCTGTTCTTCCTCGAAGCCATTCACTCGGCCTCCCACCGGGTATGGATCACCAGCCCATACTTCATCCCCGACGAGGCGGTTTTCGCCGCCCTGCGCCTGGCAGTGCTACGCGGCGTGGATGTGCGCATCCTGATCCCCTCGCGGCCCGATCATCGCATCGTCTACGCCGCGTCCAGCCTGTTCGCCTTCGAGGCGGTACGTGCGGGAGTGCGGATGTTCAGGTATCAGCCGGGTTTCCTGCACCAGAAAGTGGTACTGGTGGACGACGAAGTCAGCGCCATTGGCAGCGCCAACCTGGATAACCGCTCCTTCCGCCTGAATTTCGAGATCACCCTGCTGACCATCGACCGCGCCTTCGCCGATCAGGTCGAGCAGATGCTGCTGCATGACTTCGAGCACGCCAGGGAGATCAGCGCCGAAGACAGTCGCGACACCCATCGCTTGCAACAACTGGGCATGCGTATCGCGCGGCTGATTTCACCGATCCTGTAAGCCTGCGCCGGCCCCGCGCAGGGGCCCGGCAGCGCCCAGGCGATCAGCGATAAAGGTCCTCACGGGTCCACGGTAGGTCATGCCGACCGTCAGCGAACGGCTTCACCGCGAGGATCTGATGCAGGTTGATCCAGCCCTTGGTAAAGGCATAGGCGCAACCGGCCAGGTACAGTCGCCAGATCCGCAAGGTCTTTTCCGGCACCAATGCAGCAGCGCGCTGCAACTGGTTCTCCAGGTTCTCGCTCCAGTGGTTGAGCGTCTTGGCGTAGTGCAGGCGCAGGCTCTCCACATCCACCACCTCCAGGCCTGTCTCGCAGATGCTCGCGGTGATCATCGACAGATGCGGCAACTCCCCATGGGGGAAGACGTAACGGTCGATGAACTCGCCCGCACCACGGCCCACCGGACGGCCATCGATGTGCTTGGCAGTGATGCCGTGGTTCATCACCAAGCCCCCTTCGCGCACCGCACCGAACAGGCGCTGGCAATACAGTGCCAGGTTGGCATGGCCGACGTGCTCGAACATCCCGACGCTGACGACTTTATCGAAGCGGCCGTCCTGCGGCAGGTCGCGGTAATCGAGGATCTGCAAGTCGACCTTGTTGGCCAATCCTTCGTCCTTCACCCGTTGCCGCGCTAGTTTCAGTTGCTCCTTGCTCAAGGTGATGCCGAACACCTTGGCGCCGTACTCGCGGGCAGCGAAGCGCGAAAGGCCGCCCCAGCCGCAGCCGACATCCAGCAGGTAGTCGCCGTCTTGCAGGCGCAGCTTGCGGCACAGGTGGTCGAACTTGTCCTGTTGGGCTTGGGCCAGGGTATTGTCGGGCGCCTTGAAGTAGGCGCAGGAATAGACCATGTCCGGGTCCAGCCATAGCTGGTAGAACGCATTGGAAAGGTCGTAGTGGTAGGAAATCGCCTCAGCGTCCGTGCGCTTGTCGTGAGCGGTGCGCACCGGCAGTACGTCCTGTTCGTCCGTGAGCAGTGCTTCACTGAGTTCGTCGCAGACGCGAATGACCTCGCCGATATCCCCCTCAAGCTCAAGCTTGCCTTCAACGAACGCCGAGCCAAGCTCGTCCAGGTTAGGGTGCGTGAGCTGGCTGATCAGTTGGGGCTCCTTGACCAGTATGGTGACCTGCGGGCTTGGCCCAAGATCGAACTGATTGCCATCCCATAGCTTCACGCGCAAAGGCAAGTGCAGGCTCTGCAACGCAGGTGGAAGTTGCGCAAGCATTCATGACCCTCCCTTCATTCTGGACAGGACATCGCAGCGTTACTGTTGCGACGCCATCGGATGAGGGTAGTTCATTCGTACGAAGTTTCCGGTCATCACGACCGTGCTGCGCAGGGCCTGGAACGCTTGGCCAGCAGATTGTATGCAGCTTATCCCGCTCGGACTGACCTTGCCCACTGCGCTGTCTCACATCCCAGTCGCCACCGGCTCAGAAGCCCTGCACCAGGCGGCGATGGGTGTGGATAGGATGGCGATGCAGATCTGATCCTCTGACGCCGGCCAACATGGGCACGTCGGTGTAAACTGCCGGCGTGCCCGCGTTCTTATTGGCCTTTCACGCCGCCCCGCTGGTGAACCTCGACGCCAGGAACGGCGTGATATCCAGCGGCAACGCCTCATTGTGGATAACTTTGTCCAGCACGACCCCAGTGATCGCCGAGGTCAGAATGCCGGTACGGAAGTGTCCACAGGCATTGAAGTAGCCCGCGACATTATCCACAGGTCCGAGGATCGGCAGCTCGTCCGGCGATCCCGGCCGCAAACCGGCCCAGGTGCGTTTAAGGTTCACCTGCGCCAGCTGAGGCACACAGCGCACGGCACCCTGCACCAACGCACTGATTTCGGGGAAGGTGTTGCTGACATCGAAGCCCTTCTCCTCGGTAGTGCTGCCGATCAGGATTTCACCGTTGTCCTTCTGCGCCATGTAGCAGTCACTGGTGGTGATGCAGCCTTCAAGCAACTTGGGCAGCCGTTCGGTCAGGACGATCTGCCCTTTCACCGGCTTGACCGGAATGCTCTGCCCGGTCGCCCATTCGCTGAGTTGCGCCGCCCAGGCGCCAGCAGCATTGATCAGCGTATCGCAGTGAAACTCGCCCGCCTGCTCGGTGCACACGCCCTGGATACGCCCGCCCTGATGCAGCACGCCACTGACATCGACGTTGGGGTAGAGATCGACACCGTTCTGCCGCGCCGCTTCGAGAAACGCATCGCCCAGGCGAAATGGGCTGACCTGGTGATCGCACAGGAACTCCAGAGCGCCATTGGCCCGCAACGTGACAGCAGGTTCCGCCGCGCGCAGGGCCGCCCGGTCGAGCCAGCGCACCTGATCGGCCAGGTGGGGGATCTGCCGCACGATATGCTCGGCGTAGCATTGATCCTCTTCGTCCTGGAGGATGTACTTGAGCCCGGTACGTTCGAACTTGAAGTCCATGCCGTGACGCTCGATCAGTTCGCGATGCAGCTGTGGATACATCGCATTGGACTGCAACGCAAAATCGAAGAAACAGTCCGGCAGGATATGCGGCGTGCTTGCATCGACCACCACCGCTGCACCGTTGGCCTCGCGCTTGCTGAGCGAGGACATCATGCGAAAGAAAATCACCCCGCAGCCAAGCCCCACTGATTCACCAATGGCCCACAATCCGCCCGCCGACGCACGGGTCGCGTTGCCTGGACGCTTGCTGTCGATCAGCGCGATACGCAAATTGCCGCGCTTGGACAGCTGGTAGGCGCAAGAGGCGCCAATTACACCGCCGCCAGCGATGATGATGTCATAGTGTCTGGTCATGTTCAGGCCTCCGTGCCTAGTGCTTCGAATGCCGAGAGCGGGATGGGGTCGACCGGGAAACGCGGGCGCAGCCAGCCTACGTCCTGGCGCCCGGTGGCGCTGCGCAACCGATCGCTGCAATAGCCCACGCACATACGCCCCTGGCAATCGCCCATGCTCACCCGTGTGCGCATTTTCAAGCTAGCCATGTCTTGCACACCCTGCTCCAGCGCCTGGTCGATCTGCTGGCGGGTGACGTGCTCGCAGCGGCAAATCACCGTGTCAGGCTGTGGCAGTTCGAGCTGTGCGGTGCCGCGCGCGGTGTAGCGCTCGACACCCGAGCGAAAGCGAATGATCGCCGCCAGCTTGCCCAGGTAGCGCTCACGCTTGTCGAGGGCCTGCTCGGCATCCAGCGTGCCCCTCTGGTGGAGCATCGATACGGCGGCAATCCGCCCAGTCAGCATGGCGGCCTCGCCGCCACGGATACCGGCCATGTCGCCGGCCAGGTGAATGTTCGGCTGGCTGCTCTGTTGCCAGACCGAACACTCCGGGCGCAGGTATCCCTCTTCGCTGAAACCATGGGCAAGGCCCAGTTGCTGGCTCAGTTGGGTACGCGGTATGAAGCCGTAGCCCACCGCGAGGGTCTGCACCACCTCACGTTGCACGCGGCTCATGTCCGGTTGCCAGTCGGTGCCATACGGCGCCACGCTGACCTCGCGCAGCTCGTTGTAACCGCCTGCGCCGACCACGCCCCAGCCGTAGTGCATGGGGATACCGTTGAGCTTCAGGTAGGCCAGCATGCTCAGGCCGTCGAGGAACAATTGGGGCTTGTTCATCAGTGCCAGGCTTTCACGCGCGATACGATTGAACGCGCAGGCCTCGTACACCCCGGCCACCTTGGCACCAGCGGCGTGAAGCTGACAGGCCACCAGCGCCAGCAAAGGGCCGGTACCAGCAATCAGGGTGCGCCCAAGCGGCTTGACCACACCGCTCTTGACCTGCAGTTGCAGCCCACCGAGCAACATCACGCCCGGCAAGGTCCAGCCGGGGAACGGCACGTTACGTTCATGACAACCGGCCGCCAGCAGCAAGGCGTCGTAGTCGATCGCATGCAGCTGTTCATCGGCATCGAGCACCATCAGCCGCTGTCCGTCCCCCCCGACGACGCGATGGTTC
Organism: Pseudomonas sp. NY15463; assembly: GCF_048068415.1. Lineage (NCBI taxonomy): Bacteria > Pseudomonadati > Pseudomonadota > Gammaproteobacteria > Pseudomonadales > Pseudomonadaceae > Pseudomonas > Pseudomonas sp. NY15463. Next base: position 156,881 of record NZ_JBLUQD010000003.1, on the reverse strand, counting down.
AAGCGCAGCTCGATGTGCTCGGCACTGGCGGCGAAATCCCTGTGCAGTGCGTTCAGGGCCTTGGCATAACGGGTGCCCAGGTAGCCGAGGTCGACCCCGGCGCGCAGCGGGCCGCGATACACCACACCTCCAGGCCGCGAGGCCTCGTCGAGCAGCAAGCTGCCAACACCGTGCTCAGCCAGTTCGATAGCCGCGCCCATGCCGGCAGCGCCGGCACCGACGATCACGGGACGCAGGCTCATGGCTGCACCTCCCCGCAGACGCGATTGACCAGGGTTTCGACCTGCATGCCCGGCTGCACAAGCGTCTGGCAAGCACGCCGCTTCGGTCGACCGTCGATCTGTACCAGGCAGCAGTGGCACACGCCCATACCGCAAAAAGCACCGTTGCGCTGACCGTGGTCATCACGAGCGACCTGCCGCAGGCCGACGGCATTGAGCACACTGAGCACGGTCTCGCCTGCGGCGGCAACTACTGGGTGGCCATTGAGCAGCAGGGTGATACCGGGGCGCTCAAGGGGCTGAATGTCGTGGAAACGCTCCATTTTCTGCATGACGTTCTCATCCTTGGTGATACACGGACTTGGCAAAGTACGGCAAATGTAATGGCGATCCATTGACCTGTGCCGTGATGGCACTCGCGAAACCTCCCCCGACGCACGCGCATCGAACAAGCATTGACAGCCCCGGCAGCGCTTGATAATAATCCCGCACGTTGTACGACAACAGATAACAAAAATAACAACGAGCGCCCCCACCATGTCGACATCCGCCACGCGACACGTCCGTTTCCTGCATCCGCTGCTTTGCCCGGTAAACCTCTACGGTAAGTTGCCGCCCCCCCTGGTCAGCTGACCCCGGCTCCTCAAGCACGTATCGACTGGCCCATTCCGGGCTGGACACCTACCGCCCATAACCTGGCGCCTACGCGCAACGGGACGGGCTGCCACACCCTCAGGGAGCACAACAATAATGAAAATCGGCCAGACCCTTCCCCTTGCACTGCTCGGCGCCAGCGTCTTCGCTAGCCTGCCTGCCACCAGCCAGGCAGAGGGCTTTGTCGAAGACGCCAAAGCCACGCTCGGGCTGCGCAACTTCTACATCAACCGTAACTTCACCAACCCCAGCAACCCGCAGAGCAAGGCCGAGGAATGGACCCAAAGCTTCATCCTCGACGCCCGCTCCGGGTTCACCCAAGGACCGGTCGGCTTCGGCGTGGATGTGCTGGGCCTGTGGTCGGTGAAACTCGACGGTGGTGGCGGCACCTATGGCACCGGGCTTCTCCCACGCCATGACGATGGCCGCCCAGCCGATGACTACGGACGCCTGGCAGTAGCGGGCAAGGCGCGGATCTCCAAGACTGAACTGAAGATCGGTGAGTGGATGCCGGTGCTGCCAATTCTGCGCTCCGATGATGGCCGCTCACTGCCGCAGACCTTCCGCGGCGGGCAGATAACCTCCAACGAATTCGCCGGCCTGACCCTGTACGGCGGGCAGTTCCGTGGTAACAGCCCACGCAACGACGCCAGCATGGAAGACATGAGCTACGGCGGCGCGCTGTCTGATCGCTTCAACTTCGTCGGCGGCGAATACACCTTCAACCAGAAGCGCACCCTGATCGGCTTGTGGAATGCCGAACTCAAGGACGTCTACCAGCAGCAATACGTGCAGTTGAGCCACAGCCAGCCGCTGGGCGCCTGGACCTTGGGCGCGAACCTCGGTTATTTCCACGGCGACGACGACGGCGCAGCACGCGCAGGACAACTGGACAACAAGACCTGGTCGGGCATGTTCTCGGCCAAGTACGCCGGGCATACCTTCTGGGTTGGCCTGCAACGGGTAGATGGCAACACCTGGATGCGGGTCAATGGCACCAGTGGCGGCACCCTGGCCAACGACAGCTATAACTCCAGCTTCGACAACGCCGAGGAACGTTCATGGCAGCTGCGCCATGACTTCAACTTCGTCACCGTCGGGGTGCCGGGGCTGACGCTGATGAACCGCTACATCAGCGGCGACAACGTGCACACCGGCGCGGTAACCGACGGCAAGGAATGGGTGCGCGAGACCGAACTGGCCTACGTGATCCAGAGCGGGGCGTTCAAGGACTTGAGCGTGAAATGGCGCAACTCGTCGATTCGTCGCGATTACAGCAACAACGAGTTCGACGAGAACCGACTGATTTTCAACTACCCGCTGTCGTTGCTGTAACTGGCGTTTGGCCAAGCGGGCGCGGAAAAGCCGCGGCCCGCTTGGCAGACGAGACACAGCAGCCTGGCCCGAATGCAGCATTGACAACGCCTGAAAGCGCTGCCGATAATCTTAGTCATACGACAACTTACAACAACAAACAATACGAGCCCGCCATGACCACCACTCCCCTCAAGCGCCTGCTGCTCACCGGAGCCGCAGGCGGCCTGGGCAAGGTCCTTCGCGAACGCCTGCAAGGCTACGCCGACGTCCTGCGCCTTTCCGACATCAGCCCCATGGAGCCCGCCCGCGGCCCGCACGAAGAAGTCGTGACCTGCGACCTCGCCGACAAGGCGGCCGTACATGCTCTGGTCGAAGGCGTGGACGCCATCATCCACTTTGGCGGGGTCTCCACCGAACACGCCTTCGAGACCATCCTCGGCCCCAACATCTGCGGGGTATTCCATGTCTACGAGGCCGCGCGCCAGCATGGGGTCAAGCGCATCATCTTCGCCAGCTCCAACCACACCATCGGCTTCTACCGCCAGGACGAGCGCATCGACGCGCACTCGCCACGCCGCCCGGACAGCTACTACGGCCTTTCCAAGTGCTACGGCGAGGACATGGCCAGCTTCTACTTCGACCGCTACGGCATCGAGACCGTGAGCATCCGCATCGGCTCGTCGTTCCCGCAGCCGCAGAACCCTCGCATGCTCTGCACCTGGCTGAGCTATGACGACCTGGTGCAACTGATCGAGCGCGGACTGTTCACCCCCAACGTTGGCCACACCATCGTCTACGGCGCCTCCAACAACCGTACGGTGTGGTGGGACAACCGTTACGCCGAACATTTGGGCTATGCGCCCAAGGACACCTCCGAGGTGTTCCGCGCCGCCGTCCAGGCCCAGCCAGCGCCCGCCGCCGACGACCCGAGCATGGTCTACCAGGGCGGCGCCTTCGTCGCGGCCGGCCCCTTCAACTGATCGACCCCAGAGGGGCTGCCCATGACGTGCGAACTGATCCTCGACGCCCGCAACGGCACCGGCGAGAGCCCGGTGTGGCACGCCGGCGAACAGGCCCTGTACTGGGTCGACATTCCCGCCCGCCAGCTGCACCGCTGGCGCCCGGCAGACGGCGCACATCAGGTGTGGCAAGGCGACGAAATGCTCGCCTGCATTGCCCGCGGCCCGCAGGGCTGGATTGCCGGCATGCAGAGCGGCATCTTCGAACTGCACGCGCAGGCCGACGGGCGCCTCGCCCAGACGCCGCTGGCCAGCGTCGAACATGCCCAGCCCGGCATGCGTTTCAACGACGGGCGCTGTGACCGCCAAGGCCGTTTCTGGGCTGGCACCATGCAAATGGACATGCAGCAGGGCGCCAGCGTCGGCGCCTTGTACCGCTACGACGGCGAACATCGACTGCATGTGCAGCACGGCGGGATGATCGTGCCCAATGGCCTGGCCTTCAGCCCAGACGGCAGGCGCATGTACCTGTCCGACTCGCACCCGGACGTGCAGCAGATCTGGGCGTTCGATTACGACATCGACAGCGCCACCCCCTACAACCAGCAGCTGTTCGTCGACATGCGCGACTACCCCGGCCGTCCGGATGGCGCTGCCATCGACCAGGATGGCTGCTACTGGATCTGCGGCAACGACGCTGGGCTGATCCACCGGTTCACCCCGCAGGGGCGCCTCGACCGCTCGCTTGAAGTGCCGGTGAAAAAACCGGCCATGTGCGCCTTCGGTGGCGCCGACCTCGACACCCTGTACGTCACCTCTATCCGCCCTGCGAACACCGATCTCGGCGACCAGCCGCTGGCGGGCGGGGTATTTGCCCTCAATCCTGGCACCAAGGGCCTGGAGGAGCCTGCCTGGCAAGGCTGAACGCTGCGGCCCACACACTTGCACGACCGAAACCAGATAATAAAAACCACGGAGTTTCACCATGACCTTCAAACGCAAGCTGCTTCTTGCCGTACTCCCCCTGACCTTCAGCCTGGCCATGCCGGCCTCGGCGCTGGACATCAAATTCGCCGAGATCCACCCCGCTGGCTATCCCACCGTGGTCGCCGAACAAAACATGGGCAAGAAGCTCGAGCAGGCCACCAATGGCGATATCACCTTCAAGATGTTCGCAGGTGGCGTACTCGGCTCGGAAAAGGAAGTGATCGAACAAGCGCAGATCGGCGCCGTGCAAATGACCCGCGTCAGCCTGGGTATCGTCGGCCCGGTGGTACCGGATGTGAACGTGTTCAACATGCCGTTCGTGTTCCGCGACCACGCCCACATGCGCAAGGTCATCGACGGCGAGATCGGCCAGGAAATCCTCGACAAAATCACCGACTCCCCATTCAACCTGGTGGCCCTGGCCTGGATGGATGGCGGCTCGCGTAGCCTCTACACGAAAAAACCCGTGCGCAGCCTGGAAGACCTCAAGGGCATGAAGATCCGCGTGCAGGGTAACCCGTTGTTCATCGACATGATGAACGCCATGGGCGGCAACGGTATCGCCATGGACACTGGCGAGATCTTCAGCGCCTTGCAGACCGGGGTGATCGACGGCGCCGAGAACAACCCACCGACCCTGCTCGAACACAACCACTACCAGAGCGCCAAGTACTTCACCCTGACCAACCACCTGATCCTGCCGGAGCCGGTGGTGATGTCCAAGACCACCTGGAACAAACTCACCCCCGACCAGCAGGCGCTGGTGAAAAAGGTCGCCCGCGAGGCGCAGATGGAAGAGCGCGTGCTGTGGGACGCCAAGTCCGCAGCCAGTGAAGAAAAGCTCAAGGCCGCCGGCGTCGAGTTCATCAGTGTCGACACCAAGCCGTTCTACGACGCCACCGCCCCGGTACGCGAGAAGTACGGCGCGCAGTACGCCGACCTGATGAAGCGTATCGACGCCGTACAGTAACTTCGCCCCTTCCCAGACGACCCTGGCAGTGCGGCGAACGCCGCACTGCCGTTTAGGTGACGCCTATGAAATCGCTTCTCCTCAGCGTGAACGACACGCTTTACCGCTGCTGCATCTGGATCGCAGGCCTGTCGATCCTGAGCATGGCGCTGATCATTCCCTGGGGCATCTTCGCCCGCTACGTCCTGGGTACCGGCTCCAGCTGGCCAGAGCCGGTGGCAATCCTGTTGATGGTGGTGTTCACCTTCATCGGGGCCGCCGCCAGCTACCGCGCTGGCGCGCACATGGCGGTGACGATGATCACCGACCGCCTGCCACCACTACAGCGCCGGCTGGGCTCGGTGCTGGTGCAAGTGCTGATGGTACTGGTCTGCGTGTTCATGACCTGGTACGGCACGCAGCTGTGCATCACCACCTGGAACCAGTCGCTGGCCTCACTGCCGGGCGTGCGAGTGGGCATGACCTACGCGCCGATTCCACTGGGCGGCCTGCTGACCTTGGTGTTCGTGCTGGAAAGGCTCCTGCTGGGCGATCAGAGCGAACGCAAAGTGATGCGTTTCGACCAACTCGAAGAACGCGAAGGAGCGGCATAAATGGACGCAGTCATTCTGTTGGGCAGCTTCATCGCGTTGATTCTGGTGGGCATGCCGGTGGCCTATGCCCTGGGCCTGTCCGCGTTGATCGGCGCCTGGTACATCGACATCCCGTTGCAGGCGATGATGATCCAAGTGGCCAGCGGGGTTAACAAATTCTCGCTGCTGGCCATCCCGTTCTTCGTGCTGGCCGGCGCGATCATGGCCGAGGGCGGTATGTCGCGTCGGCTGGTGGCCTTCGCCGGGGTACTGGTGGGGTTCGTGCGTGGTGGGCTGTCGCTGGTCAACATCATGGCCTCGACGTTCTTTGGGGCCATCTCCGGCTCATCGGTGGCCGACACGGCCTCGGTGGGGTCGGTGCTGATCCCGGAAATGGAACGCAAGGGCTACCCGCGCGAGTTCTCCACGGCGGTAACCGTCAGCGGTTCGGTGCAGGCGCTGCTGACCCCACCCAGCCACAACTCGGTGCTGTACTCGCTGGCTGCTGGCGGTACGGTGTCGATCGCTTCGCTGTTCATGGCCGGGGTGATGCCTGGGCTACTGCTCAGCGCGGTGATGATGGGCCTGTGCCTGATCTTCGCCAAGAAACGCAACTACCCCAAGGGCGAGGTGATCCCACTGCGCCAAGCGTTGAAAATCGCGGGTGAAGCGCTGTGGGGCCTGATGGCCATGGTGATCATCCTTGGCGGTATTCTTTCCGGGGTGTTCACCGCGACCGAATCGGCAGCCGTGGCAGTGGTGTGGTCGTTCTTCGTGACCATGTTCATCTACCGCGACTACAAGTGGCGCGACCTGCCCAAGCTGATGCACCGCACGGTACGTACCATCTCCATCGTGATGATCCTGATCGGCTTTGCCGCAAGCTTCGGCTACGTGATGACGCTGATGCAGATCCCCTCGAAGATCACCACGGCGTTCCTGACCCTGTCGGACAACCGCTACGTGATCCTCATGTGCATCAACTTCATGTTGCTGCTGCTGGGCACGGTGATGGACATGGCGCCGCTGATCCTGATTCTCACCCCGATCCTGCTGCCGGTGATCACCGGCATCGGCGTGGACCCGGTGCACTTCGGCATGATCATGCTGGTGAACCTGGGTATCGGGCTGATCACTCCGCCAGTAGGCGCGGTGCTGTTCGTCGGCTCAGCCATCGGCAAGGTGAGCATCGAATCGACGGTCAAGGCGCTGCTGCCGTTCTACCTGGCACTGTTCCTGGTGCTGATGGCGGTGACCTACATCCCAGCCATCTCGCTGTGGCTGCCTAGCGTCGTCCTGTAATCCCGTACGCCCCGTAGGCGCGGCCTCGCTCGCGCCTACGGGGCGGCGGAGCACTGGCGAGCTTTTCTGCGAATGGACCCTGCACATGGCTGTGACCGCTTCTGCCCCACCACTATTGCCCCGCAAGCTGGCCATCGCGCTGTTGGCACTGCTGGCCTGCTCGTTCGCCGCCAACCACATCGCCGCACGCATCGCTTTCGATGACGGTACCGGCGTGTTGCTGGCAATCCTCTGCCGCTCGGGCATCACTTTCCTGGTCCTGGCCTGCCTGCTGATGTGGCAGCGCCAGGCGCTGGGCCTGCCGCGTGGCACACGGCGCTGGCAACTGCTACTGGGCCTGCTGATCGCCACCCAGAGCCTGTGCCTGTATTCGGCAGTGGCACGCATTCCGGTGGCCCTGGCGCTGCTGGTGGGCAATACCTTCCCGATGCTGCTGGCGCTGCTCACTTGGGCCCTGGGTGGTGCGCGTCCCACTGGCCGCACCGTGCTATTCATGGGCCTGATCCTCTGCGGCCTAGTGCTGGCGCTGGATGTGCCGGCACGTCTGGCCGACGGCGCTGAGGCCAACCCGCACTGGGCGCTGGGCGTGAGCCTGGCCTTTGGCGCGGCCTGTGCGTTCGCCTGCGGCCTGTGGATAACCGACCACAAACTGGCCGAGGTGCGCGGCCCGGTGCGCAGCTTGCTGACCTTGCTGATCGTGTTCACCAGCATGCTGGTGGCCGGCGCCAGCGGCGTGATGCCTGCGGGCTTATCACCTCCGACCAGCCCTGCCGGCTGGGCGGCCCTGGCCAGCCTGGTGGTGCTGTACGGCGTGGCCTTCACGTTGCTGTTCGTCTGCGTGCCACGGCTGAACATGGCGCAGAACGCACCGGTGATGAACGTCGAACCCATCGCCACCTTGCTACTGGGCTGGGCGTTGCTCGACCAGCAGCTGGGTAGCCTGCAACTGATCGGCGGCGCCGTGGTGGTGTGCGGCATCGTGCTGCTGACCTACCGCCGAGCCAACTGACCCCTGTGTGACAAGGAGCCTTCGATGGCCGTGCCCCTGCTGCACCTGCAAGACCGCCTGACCCGCTTGAGTCTGGCCCCCGACATAGGCGCCAGCCTGGTCAACTGGACGGCGAAGCGCACCGGGCAGGCCCTGCTGCGCCACAGCGATGCCGCAGCGCTGGCTGCCGGCACCCCACGCCGCCTGGGCTGCTACCCCTTGGTGCCTTGGTCCAACCGCATCGGCGAAGGGGGCTTTGCTCGCCCCGATGGCTGGCAGGCCCTGCCCCCCAACACCGAGCACGACCCCTATCCGATCCACGGTAGCGCCTGGCAGCAGGCCTGGCACGTCGAGCACCACAGCGAACAACGCGCGCGGCTGACTCTCGAAACCCAGGTGCCGTTCGCCTACCGGGCGACGCTGGAGGTGACGCTGCATGAGGGCTGCCTGAACCTGGCGCTAGAGGTGACCGCGCTGGGCGAGGTAGCGAATTGGTTTGGCCTGGGGCTGCACCCCTACTTCCCGCGCCACGCCCAGACCCGCTTACAAGCGGCGGCGCAGCATGTATGGCTGGCTGAGCAGGATCAGTTGCCGTCGCGCCAGGCTTCGCTGCCCGATGACTGGCAGTTCGAGCCCATGGGCCCGTTACCTGCCAGAACAGTCGATCATGGCTTCGGGGGCTGGCCAGGACACTGCATCATCGAACAACCGGGCTATCGCCTGCGTTGCAGCGCCAGCGGCACTGAGCACTTTCTGCTGTTCTGCCCAGAGGGCAAGGATTTCTTCTGCTTCGAGCCGGTCAGCCACCCGGTCAATGCCCATCACTTGCCAGGGCGGCCAGGCTTGCGGCTGTTGCAGCCAGGGCAAGGCATGAGCTTGGGGTTCAGCGTGCAGTACCAGCCTGAGTGAACACAGTGCCTGTGCGGCCCATCGCGGGGTGTTCCACGATGGGCCGCAGCGATTATGCCAACGCCTCAGCGCTCACCGGCACAGCCGGCTTGGCCGGTTCGGCCAACACCTCGCGCGCCACCTTCCACACCAGCAACGCGGCGATCACGTCGAACACTGCCAGCACCACGAACAGCGGGCTGTAGCCGATTTGCGTGACCAGCACGCCGAACACCAGGGTGAACACCGCCGCCCCCAGGTAGCCGCACATCCCACCCATGCCGGTGGCGGTGGCCACCTGGTCCTTGCTGAAGGAGTCCGACGTGATCGAATACAGTGCTCCAGACAGCGTCTGGTGAGCGAAGCCACCGATGCACAGCAGAAGAATGGCAGTGTAGGGGCTTTCCACCAGGCCGATGCAGGCCGGCCCGATCATGCAGCTGGCACCGAACACCAGCACCATCTTGCGCGAGGTGAACAGCGAGACCTTGAAGTAACGATGGAACAGCGGGCTGAGGTAGCCGCCCAGCACGCAGCCGATATCGGCCGCCAGGAACGGCAACCAGGCGAACATCGCCACTTCCTTGATGTTCATGTGTCGCTCGGTCATCAGGTACAGCGGAATCCAGGCGTTGAAGGTCTGCCAGGCCGGCTCCGACAGGATGCGTGCCGAGGCGATGGCGTAGAAGTTGCGGGTCTTGAAAATCCGCTTCCAGGCGCCCTTCTCACGGGCTTCTTGTTTGAAGTGCGCTTCCTGGCCAGACAGGATGTAGTCGCGCTCCTCGTTGCTCAAGCGCTTCTGGTCCCGCGGGTGCTTGTAAAGCAGCATCCACAGCAGGGTCCAAACGATGCCAGAAACGCCCACCAGCACGAATGCCAACTGCCAGCCACTGTGCAGGATCGCCCACACCACCAGCGGTGGCGCCAGCAATGCACCGAGGGAAGAACCGATGTTGAACCAACCAATGGCCACCGAGCGCTCCTTGGCCGGGAACCATTCGGTGGTCGCCTTGACCCCGGCCGGCAACCCGGCCGCCTCGGTCATGCCCAGCAACCCACGCATGAATGCCATGCTCTGCCAGCCCGAGGCCAACGCCGCGCCCGCACAGGCCACCGACCATGCCAGGGCGAACACGGCAAAACCCAGCTTGGTGCCGATGAAGTCGATGAACCAGCCGGCGATCGGCTGCATCAACGCGTAGCAAACCTGCCAGGCGGCGACGATCTTGGCGTATTGCTCGGTACTGATGGAAAGGTCGCTCATCAAGGTGGGCGCGGCCACCGACAGCGTGTTGCGGGCGAGGTAGTTGACGACGAGTCCAGCCGTGACAAGGCTGACCATCCACCAACGGATGCCTTTGATCTTCATGGTTCACCTGGCTTTTGTTTTTAGAGGTGTGGTGATTTGGCTCAAGGACCGGCAGGGTCAATTGAGACAAATTGTTTCAACAAGGAGAGTACCAAGTGATAGGTCGTCGTACAACATAATCTTGTTCGCGACGCTACGGCCTGAAAATCGGATAAATCCACATTGGTTGTACGATCACATCATCCCGTACAGGTCGATTAACCGGTGATGGGTGATCGCCTTGGCTTAAGCCCGCATAAACGGTTGTGGGCACAGCTCGACGTCTTGACGCCCATCAGGCCCTTGCTGAAAAGCCACGACGGCATCTCATTTTTTTGTGGGCCGAGCCGATAGCTTTCCAAGTGCTGAACCGCCCATCCTCTGGAGACCGCCCGTGAATGTAAGAAACCTCAACTTGGCGCCCCGAGCTGCGCTTTTTTTCTCGCTGATCGTAGCGCTCGTGGTTGTGCTGGGTATTTTCGCAGTGGTCCAGATGAGCAAGCTGCGTGACATCGAAAAAGACGTCGAGCAGAACTGGATGGCCAGTATTCGCCAAACCGCGATAATGAACGCTTCGATGCTTCGCCTGCGCTTGGAAACGCAGCGCGCGCTGGCGGACCCGCAAAGCCTGCAGAAAACCATCGCAAACTTTCCTGACTATCGTCAGGTGATGGCAGATGCCGTCACCAATTACGAGCCGCTCATTGCCAGCGATCAGGAGCGCACCTTGTTCTCTGCCGTGAAAACCAGCGCGCAGGCCTATCAACAGCAGTTGGATCTGCTCGAGCCCATGATGCAGGCTGGCGACATTCCCGGGGCGGTCAATCTGGTCGCCACACGTATTCGCCCGTTGACCAGCGGCATGGAAGAGCAGATCCAGGCACTCACCGACTTCAACAACAAAGGTGCCGCGCAAGCCGGCGAGACTGCGACCTACATCTATTCATCAGGTCGCTGGCTGGTTATCGCCATCATTGTCGCAGTGGTGCTGCTGACGATCGGCCTGGCCTTGGTGCTGACCCGAAGCATTACCTCGCCAATCAGTGCTGCATTGTCCGTGGCCGAGCGCATCGCCAACAGCGACCTGTCGAAGGACGTGCAGGCCAGCGGGACCGATGAAGCCGGCAGACTGCTCCAGGCATTGGCGCAGATGCAGCAAAACCTGCGCAATACGATTGTCCAGATATCGGACTCTTCGACACAGCTGGCCTCGGCCTCCGAGGAAATGACAGCGGTCACGGAAGCGTCGAGCCGCGGCCTGGTCGCGCAAAACGACGAGGTCAATCAAGCCGCGACGGCAGTGACCGAGATGAGCGCAGCGGTGGATGAGGTCGCCCGCAATGCAGAATCCGCCTCTCAAGACTCCAAACGTACCCAAGGCTTTACCCAAAGCGGCCAGGAGCGGGTCGCGCAGACCTTGAAGTCGATCCAGCGCCTGAGCGGTAACGTCGAGCAGACCAGCGAACAGATCCAAGGGTTGTCGGAGCGCGCGCAAGATATCTCCAAAGTCGTGGAAGTCATCCGTGGCATTGCCGAGCAAACCAACCTGCTGGCCCTCAACGCGGCAATCGAAGCGGCACGCGCGGGTGAACAGGGGCGTGGCTTTGCAGTGGTCGCAGACGAAGTCAGGGCGTTGGCGCATCGCACCCAGCTGTCGACGCAAGAGATCGAGCAGATGATCGCGACGATTCAAGCCGACTCCGAGAATGCCGTGCAGGCGATGAACACCAGCCGTGACTTGGCCAACCAGTCTTTGGGTATCGCCCAGCAAGCCAGCAGCTCCCTGGATGAGATCGCCAGCGCGATCACGCAAATCAATGAGCGTAACCTGCAGATCGCGACGGCGTCTGAAGAGCAATCGCATGTAGCGCGTGAAGTGGACCAGAACCTTTTGCGCATCCGCGATCTCGCCTCGCAAAGCGCCGCCGGCGCGAGCCAGACCGCAAGCGCGTGCAGCGAGATGTCGCAATTGGCGGTCAACCTCAATCAACTGGTCACGCGTTTCGTGGTCTGACCCACCCGTGCCTCACCCGGCGAACGCATGACAGCCGTTTGCCGGAGGATCAGCGGGCACCTTCATGGGGGCCACTTGCCGAAGGCAACGTGACCCCGTGATACAGCTTTCGGCGCCACGCGCAAAATTGCTTGAAGCAGATGCATCCAAAATGAAACCTGGCGGGTAGTGCTTATCAGGCAGCCGACAATTGGCTGGCCCATGACCCCACAGGAGTTCATCACATGCGCATAAAACCCGCTTTCTCCGTATTGGCCGCCTGCTGCATGCTGGGCGCTGCGAGCGCCCATGGGCAATCGGCGCTACCCGAGGCAGTCAAGGTGCCCGATGGCCACCGCGTCATGCTCGAAACCGTCGGCGTCGGCGAAATTACCTATGAATGCCGCGACAAGGCCAATTCGCCCGGCCAGACCGAGTGGTTCTTCGTCGGCCCCAAGGCGGTGCTCAATGACCGCACCGGCAAGCCTGTGGGTGACTACTTTGGTCCGCCGGCCACCTGGCAGGCCAAGGACGGTTCGAAAGTGACCGGTACGCAGCTTGCGGTGGCACCTGCGGCCAAAGGCGATATTCCGTACCAACTGGTCAAGGCCAACCCCGCTGAAGGCAAAGGCGCCATGCAGGGGGTCAGCTATATCCAGCGCCTCGCTACCCGGGGTGGGGTGGCGCCGGCCATGGACTGCACGGCGCAGAACAAAGGCACGCAGCAGGTCGTCAAGTACCAGGCCGATTACGTGTTCTGGTCGGCCAAATGACCGGGGCCTAGCGGCAGTGCGGCGATTGATCATCTACGCTCTTGGGCGAGCCCCTGGCCAACAGGCCAGGGTATCGTCCGACCTACGCTGCCACGGAAAGCTGCCTAATTGAATTCGCCCATTGCGCCTTTCGACTTCGAAGGCTGCCTCGCCGCCTGTGCTCAGGGAGACCGCCGAGCGTTGCAGGCACTCTATGAACACGAGGGTTCTCGTTTGCTCGGCGTGGCCAAGCGAATCGTGCGCGATCAGGCCAGTGCAGAGGACATCGTTCACGATGCCTTCGTACGTATATGGACACGCGCCGCCCGCTTTGATCCGCAACGGGGTTCCGCTCGGAGCTGGGTCTACAGCCTAACACGTCACCTGGCGCTGAACGCGGTGCGTGACAGCCACTGGGAAGCCTCTATGGATGATGCCGACATGAGCGCCATCGCGACGCTGGCAGCAGACACTGACGAGCTGCACCTTTGGTCCGGCTCGGCAAAGATCTACCGCTGTCTGGAGCGCCTACAGCCCGCCGCACAACGCTGCATCCTGCATGCGTATGTGGACGGCTGTAGCAACGCGCAGATCGCGGCCCTGCTCGACGCGCCCTTGGGCACGGTAAAGGCCTGGATCAGGCGAAGCCTGAAACTGCTGCGAGCGTGCATGGGATGAAACCTACCCCTGAGGATGAAAGCCCCGAAGCACTCGATGAGCTGGCGGCCGAATATGTGCTGGGCACCTTGAGCGGCGAGCAGCGTACCGCGCTGATCGCGCGTATGAACACCGAGCCGGCTGTACGCGCCGCAGTGGACGGCTGGGAGGCTCGCCTGCTGAACCTGACCGCGTTGGTCGAGCCCGTAACCCCCACCAGCCGCTTGTGGAGCCGGATCGAACGCAGCCTTGACGAACTCAAGGCCCCGCTGCAACGCCCCATCAGCAGGTGGCGCCGGCTTGGGCTCTGGCAGGGCCTGGCCGCTGCCGGGCTCGCCGCCAGCCTGGTGCTGAGCTTGGCCCTGCTGAGCAAGGCGCCACCTGTGACCACCTACATGGTAGTGCTGGTAGCACCTTCGAATCAGGCCCCGGGATGGGTCGTGCAGGCGAACGATGCGCGCATGATCGAACTGATCCCCCTTGCGCGTGACGACGTACCAGAGGGCATGACGTTGCAGTTCTGGACCAAGGGTGATCAGTGGCGCGCACCGGTTTCGCTGGGGTTGGTCAGGCCAGGCGAAGCCTACCGTGTGCCGCTCACTCGTCTGCCTGCGCTTGAGCCCAATCAGCTGTTCGAGCTGACCCTGGAAAAAGCCGGGGGCTCTCCTACCGGCGCACCCACCGGACCCGTGAAGTTCATCGGCCGCGCGGTGAAAGTCATCTGAGCTGGGGCAGCACCACACTAGAAACGCTGGGGTTCTCACGATTCATCCGGCTGATTGCACGCGCTTTCAGGCAGCTTGACGGCTTCATAGCCAATCCCCTGATCTCGGCAAGTGCTCGTCCAGCGGACTCACGTAGGCTTCGCCAAGTAATCGATGAACAAACGGAACAATTCAGCGTTGGTCGATATCTCGAGGCGTTGATAGATATTGTGCTTGTGCACTTTCACCGTGCCATCCGAGATGTTGAGCAGCGTGGCAATCGAGGCATTGCTATGCCCCTGCAACAGCAGCTTGGCAATGTAGCGTTGCGTGCCCGTCAGTCGCCCCTGCAAAATTTCGACGAAAGCATCTTCAAGCATCACGTCGCCAGGTTGTTCTTCTTTGAGGCTACCTGAATAGCTCAACTGGCAATGCTTTTCGAACAGTGCCGTAATGACCGGCCCAAGTGCGGTCAGCGCTTGCATTTGCGACGCGGTGAACGGCCCGTTACGCAGGTACCTCATCACCGAGTAGACGATCGCCACCTGGGGACGTATCGGGATGATGAATCCTACTTCTTCGATGGCCGTGCCATGCTCGGAGGACACACAAGGATGAATGTCCTTGGATATCGAGAATCCCGACGAAAAGAAACTGTCCGGGGCCAGATCCGTCATGCGCCATAGGCCAGCTGGATGACCGTTCACACACGCCACATAGAACGGATCGAGGAGATAGCCACCGCGAAGATAGGCGTTGAGCGTCCTTTCAGTGACGGACTGGCCATAACCGTTGTGTACCAGGATAGCGCCTTGGTTGTACTGGAAAAGATAACCGCAGCTCATGTCGAACGAGACTTTCTCACGAAGCAGAGCATCCATGGACGCCCCAAATTGCTCAGTCCCCAAAGCCAAAACGACGGAGGACAGCGCTCTCGCCTCTTCGATTTTCATGATCACCACGCAGCTGTTCTTGAGCCCTTGCCGATGTCATCTGGTTTTTTGCAGAAACCCTGAAGGTTTGCTCAAAGCACTTTATCGACTCATCCAGATGATTGCGACACCGCAGCGCCGAAGCTGAACAATCCGCAGCGCCGATGACGCTGCGGATAAACTCGATGCCGTTGTCGGATCAAGCCGCTTCGGCGCTGGCCCGGAAAGTGCCGGCCGCTGCCGCCTCATCCTGCAGTCCCATCTCCCTGGCTCTGGGCACCGCGAGCCAATAGGCCAGCACCATCGCAATCAGGCCGCCGGATAGCTTGCCGATGATCAAAGGCAGAATCAGCGACGGCTGGAAGTTTGCCGAGAACGCCATATGGTCGCCAAAGGTGAACGCGGCGCAGACCGAGAACGCGATGACCAGGACCTTGTCCTTGGGCGGCATGTCACTGACAAGGCGAAACATCGCCAGAATGTTGGCAGATGAGGCGAGCACGCCGGCAGCACCGACCCCCGACATACCGAAGCGAGACGCAACCTTCTCGATGGGTTTGGACAAGAAGCGCTTGAGCAAATAGACCATCGGAAAAGCACCGCACAACATCAGCCCGATATAGCCGGCAATTTCGAGCGCACGGAACTGATCGTCAGCGTCGGCAATGATCGGAGCGAACCCCCAGCCACCAAAGACCGAGCTGAAGAAGCCGGTGAAGTACTGGACTATCGAGGCAACCAGCACCAGCACCACCGAGATGTACATGAACTGCCCAAGCTTGAGGAACAGGTAAACCATCACGTTAGGGAAGTACCGAAGTGCAGCGGCCAGCGCGACACAGAACAGAATCAGTGGCATCAGGTTGCGCAGCAGCATCGGCAGCGTGAAGTGCAACGCCTCAGTGGCAGCACCGGTGGTCGCAATGTCAGGCCGGACATTCAGGCCCAGTGTCTGCATCATCATGGCGATGATCATGATGCTGATGGGAATGGTGAGCAGCCCAGCCATGATGCCTAAGGCCATGTACTTGTGATCAATTTTGCGCAGCATGGCCAAACCAACAGGAATCACGAAAATCAGGGTGGCGCCGGACTGGAAGCCGGTGATCAGACCCAGAATCCAGCCTTCCGGCGTCTGTGCGAGCGCCTTGGCCAACTGATAGCCGCCCATGTCGGATGCAATGAAGATGGGGCCAGCTATGCCAGGATCAGCGCCGATGAGCTGGAACAGCGGCGCGATCACGTGGCTGATGCCACTGGAGATGAAGGGAATGGCGGCCATGATACCGGCCACGGGGATGAAGATCGGCCCGATGCTATGCAGCCCGGCAATGAACTCCTGGCCCAACTCGCTTTCTGGATTGATCATGGACGCAACGGCACCGATAACCGCGCATATCATGATCACATAGATGACATAGGTGCCTATGTTTTCCATTTGCTGCCTCATTCTTGTATGTGTTGTTCAATGGCAGGACTGAAAGGTATTTAGTCGTTGTTTTTGTGAGTGAAGCTCGCGAGCCCACGAAGGTTCGCCGAGGTCAGGCTAGTGCCAGCCCGCCGAGCGTGTCCATATATCAACCGGTATACGCTCAGTTAACTAATTGATTTATAAATAAAATTTGTAATTTCGGCGTGGCGACGGAGGACCAGCGCCAGCGCGGTATGCCGGTGAAGACGTCGATCATGCGCCCTCGGAAGGCATTCAGGCAGTCCGACAGCGAACCTTCAAGCAACCGGCAAACCTGGAAAACGCCGCCGCCACGATGCTCGACTCAATCACCAGCGCCCATGGCACCTTCCGGCCGCTTCGCGCTGAATGGTATGGGCAGCCCTTGGATGTCAGCGTTGACGGGGGAGATGGCGCATGACTGGACAACGCCATGCAGTGGAGGAACAGCGAGCCGCCATGCGCGGCGTTTCCTCGACTCGCTGGGTGCAGACGCTACCGGGGCTTGAGCACGCTTTGCGCAACGACATTGCAATCGTTAGCTGCATAGCCTCTGCTGCGTACCGAACGCCGCGATTCCACGCCGAACGATCCGACCCAAGGGAAAACGCGCCATAACGTTCCGAGACGACGTTTGAGTACGCTGGAAACGCCCATAGGCCTAGTGTTGTCGAATAGCAAATCGCCCCCTGCGCATCAAGAATGCCAAGGGGCGATCCGCTGAAGTGGTTGACTCAGTCAGTCAAACTTCATATTGAGCGTCGTACCGCCGGACAACTGGCAGGTTCCGGTCGCGACACTGCCTGGCATGGTGTAGCTGCACGTCAGCGAATTACCTTTGCTGCCCTTAGCTGTGATCTTGTTATTGGCATTCTGGCCGGTGAAACGTTCACCCTTGTAAGTAACATCTAACTGACCGCCGCGGCTAAGGGTGCCGTTGCTTGCGGAGAATTGGCTATTCGGCTGTGCCAAGTAAACCGAGTAGAAATCCTTACTGGTGTAGCTACCCGCACAGCCAGAAAGTGCTGCTGCAGCAAGCGCCAGGAGGCCGGTACCGAACAATTTGATCATCTATCACTCCTTCAATAAACCAGACGGACGGATAGGCCGTCGAAGACAACACGGCGATCTTGCCGTGCTTGCCTGTCGTTAACCTGTCGCGCCAGTGCGCTGGGCTCGACTGGTACACTTTCAAACCTGCCCACGGCCACAGGTAGCACCTTGAAAATTTTGCTTGTTGAAGACGAACTTGAATTAGCATCATCGCTGAAAGAAGCGCTGGGCCGTCATAATGTGGTCGTTGATCACGTGACCTCGCTCATGCAGGCTGCCGGCGCGTTGGCCGATTACCCTTACGACGTCGTGGTATTGGATCGCCAGCTCTCGGATGGCGACGCCCTGTCTTTACTGAAGCAGTGGCGGACAAACGCAAATCCCATTCCTGTGATTATCTTATCGGCACGGGGCGACTTGGCCGACCGTGTAACAGGCCTTGATGCAGGTGCTGACGACTATCTCGCCAAACCGTTTGAAGTTAGCGAGCTTTTCGCCAGGATCCGAGCGCTAGTACGACGCCCTCTCAATATTCAGCACGACTTGGTGAGTTTTGGCCGTTTGGTCTTTGACTACTTAAGTGGGGAGGCGACGGTGGGCGGCAAAACCGTGCTGCTTACTCGCCGAGAAACCTTGGTTCTGGAGCTCCTACTCCGCCGATTTGGCCGTGTCATTGCACGAGGCGCATTGATGGAAGCCGTCTTTTCCATTGATGACGAGGTGCAACCAAATGCTTTGGAAACGCATGTATCCAGGCTGCGTAAAAAACTTCTAGAAGCCGACAGTGGGCTAGACGTGACGGTAGTCAGAGGCGTTGGCTACTTCATAAGGGAAAAACAATGATCTCTTTGAAGCCCCGCTCCCTACGCTGGCGCCTCACACTGCGTATCATTGCAGCACAAATTGGCATCATTACCGTACTGGCGGCAATTCAGCTGATTGCTGAAGCTTATTTATGGTCCAACGGTAACCTGTACGATGGCAATAATGGCTGGACGGCAGTGAATACCGTCGCCGACTCGGTCACCCGCAGTCCCGATGGGGTGCTGACCATCGATGAGAGCGCTAAATTGCGCGAGCGCCTGCAAGATCCTGAGTTCTGGTATGTCGTGCGCGATGCCTCGGGGCAGCAGATCATGCACGGTCAGGTACCAGGCAATGTTGCATCGGCAGTAGAGGCTCTGGATGCGATTGCATATGCCGATCTAGGCCAGACTATCGATAAGTCTCAGACACCGATTGCAACCGTGCAGTGGGCGACATCGCGAGCGGGTGTGATCAAGGTGATGACAACCGCGCGCTCACCCGTCACCTTTACAGAGGCGCTTTCACTGGCTTCGGCAAAAAGCCTGGTTCTGGTAGTTTTTCTTTCATTGATAACATTGGTGATTTTGCCAATCATCACGCCCTGGGTAGTCAAGCGGACATTGGCCGGCATGGACAAAGTTGCAGCGGATGCTAAAGCCATCAACTTCAAGCAGCGGGGCATTCGTCTGCACGCGGGCTCTGCGCCCCTCGAAATTCAACCGTTCATCGACGCGGTAAATGCTGCATTCAACCGCCTAGATGAAGGCTATAAAGCACGGCAACGTTTTCTGGCAGATGCTGCGCATGAACTGAGAACACCAATAGCAATCCTCCAGACCCGACTCTCGAACCTGCCACCAAGCGCGCATAAAGGCCTTCTTCAGGCGGATTTGGCAAGGCTTACCAATCTGGCCTCGCAACTACTCGATCTGCAGCGTTATGAACAAGGTGCAGTGGTACTGGAGCGCATCGACCTCGTCGAACTGGCACGCACTGTGGTCGCCGATATTGCTCCGCTGGCCGTGGCTGCTGGCTACGACATAGCACTCGAACACGAAACCGCGCATTGCTGGGTCAATGTCGAGGCAGCGTCCATTGAACGCGCGCTGGGCAACCTTATCCAGAACGCTATCACGTATGCAGGTCAATCCGGCCTGATCACGGTGCTGGTCGGTAGCAACGGCAATATCGATGTGATTGACGAGGGCCCAGGAATAGCAGAAGCGGATTGCGAGAAGATTTTTGAGCCCTTCTACCGTCTGAAAAATGATGGTCGAGGCGCAGGGCTAGGCCTGGAACTGGTGCAAAAGATCATGATGGCCCATGGAGGGCGCGCCCAACTGCTACCGGCTACAACATCTGCCGGCGCTCATTTTCGCCTGAGCTTTGGGTCATCTAGCCGTGTAGCGGGCACACCCGCGTGACCTCCCTGACCTGAAGGACGAAAGGTTGAAACGCAAGAGGCCAACGATGCCCCTCTGTACGACTCAGCAAGCTGGTGATTGCCAGCACGCTGAGTCGCTCCCGTGCCGATAACTATTTGAAATAGGGACTGAGGTGTTCGCTGAGGAAGATACCTTGCGGGTCGAGTTGGCGTCGCAGCTGACGGAAGTCAGTGGCACGCGGATAAATACTCGTTACATCATCACCGGTCAGGAAGTGCAGCTTGCCCCAATGTGGCCTGGCACCATAGGCGCGCAGGATTGCATCGACAGCACGTAGATAGTCCCAATAGTCAGTACCTGGCTCGCCTGACACCGAGATGGTCACGCTATCCTGCTCGAAGAAAGGGCTCATCCACGCACCATCCCCGGCAGTGAAGCGGTACTCGATGGGGTAGATGGCTTGCGGGAAGTCTTCCAGCATCAGCTTGCGGACGGCGCGCAGCGCCTCTTTGCTGTGCTTGATCGGTACCGCATATTCCAGCTCGTGGAAGTTCGGCAGGTACTCGATTGGGTATACATCCGAGCTGTAAGCGACCTTTTCGAAAGGGCTGTCGAAAGGGGCGCGATCGGTAATATCCATTACCTTCACTTCACAGACATCGGTCGTCTTTCCGGTTTTCGAAGTTGCCGCTGTATCCGGCAGACAATAGCAGTGTCGGCTCTGCTCGTACGGGCACCAGAAGAAGCTGAAGTGCCGATGTTTGCGCGCGAGTTCGTCGTGTTTTTCCATCACGCTTTCGAAATCTTCACGCCAGATTCGCTCGTGCAGGTTGAAGCTGTCGGTAACCTGCAGGGTGATCTCCGAGACGATACCCAGCACGCCCATCGACACGCGCCCTGCTTGCAGCAGGTCTGGGGTACTTTCATCGACAACGATGATGCGGCCGTCAGGCTGAACCAGCTTCATCCCCACGATCGAAGAGGCCAGGTTACCGAGGGTCAGGCCCGTACCATGAGTGCCGGTGGTCAGCGCGCCCGCGATCGACTGGCTGTCGATATCGCCCTGGTTGACCATCGACAGGCCAGCCTCACGCAAGGCTTTACCAAACGCGTTGATGGTAGTGCCCGCCGAAGCGGTGACTCGCTTCTTGTCATAATCGATATGACGTACGCCGGTCATGTTGCCCAGCGTGAGGTGAAGGCCATTGGTGAGGGCGACGGCGGTGAAGGAGTGACCGGAGCCGGCAACCCGAACGTTCATACCCTTGCTGGAGGCATCGTTTACCATCGAGCAAAGCTCATCCTCGCTCGCAGGTGCTCCACGTGCCGAACGGATGCAGGATTGGTTACCTGCCCAATTACGCCAGTGAGCGTGCTCGAGTCCGAATTCGTTGATGTGCATATTGTTCGAAGATGTTGTCACGATGGATCTCCTGCATTTTTCTTCTGGTTAGATTGCGGTATAGCCATTGTCGGCAAACAAATGCGCACCATTGACGAAACTTGCATCATCACTGGCCAGGAACAGTGCTGCGCTCGCAACTTCTGATGGTTTGCACAGACGCCCCTGCGCAGCAGCAATGGCCTCTTCCGTGACATCCACGCCATGTTTTTGCAACGTTTCGATTTCGCGCAGGCCGTGTGCGGTAGCAATGAAACCTGGGCAAATCGCGTTGGAACGGATTCCGCGATCTCTGAACTCCACCGCAATCGCCCTGGCGAACATGTGTGTGGCGCCTTTACTGGTGCAGTACAAAACCTCCATGGGCGTGCCTACCACCGCAGAGATCGAGGACGTGGACACTATGCTGCCACCACCCGCTGCAAGCATGCCTGGCAAGACCGCCCGAGTGACCAGGAACATGCTCTTCACGTTAACTGCCATGATGCGGTCCCATTCCGCCTCGCTTGTTTCAAGGAAAGGCAGCGCGGAAAGAATGCCGGCATGGTTCATGAGTACCGTGATCGGCCCGAACGCTTCCTCTACGGCTGCCACGGCAAGCTGCACCTGAGTCGCATCCGAAACATCCGCAGGCGAGAACACGACGTCATACCCTTCGCTACGAAGCCGCTCGGCCACTTCGGCACCTTTGCTGGAGGGAAGATCGACGATGCCTACCTTGGCCCCTTCTGCCGCGAACAGCTCCGATGCGGCCAGACCGCATCCACCCGCACCGCCAGTGATCAACGCTACTTTTCCTTGCAAACGTCCCGTCATGAGTAGCCTCCGAGCAGCGCAGATGAACAACGCGGCTTTCGCAATGTGAGTTTTTTTTTTGTCACGGCTCGACCTGATCCGTGCGCTGAAGCATGACCCGAATAGGCATCAAGCTCCATATACCAATCGGTATACAAAATCTCTTTTTCACGAATGGATGGGTGGAGTACCAACTCGCCTGGCGAGAGGACAAAAATACAGATGGAGACGCTGTTCAGCGCTTAACTAAATGTTTATGAGGCCTTACAAAAGTCCGAAAATAAGAATTATATATTTTGCAATTGATTCAATTTGCATAGGATGTGACCAACGCAGGGCTACATCTCGGCCAGGAAACGCTCGCGAAGGGTTTGCTTACGCTTACCCGCGTACTGCTTACCTCGCCTTCAGTATTGCGCTCAGGCCCCAGGTGGACCAGATAGTGATGCTGCTGGTCAATAATCTGCGAGTGGTACACCGGCAATGATTGACCACTGCAGGAGAGGTGCGCCTGTAGCGCGCAAGAGCCCTGGCTTTGAGCCGGTTGAGGGCTGAAAAATGGTCGGCAGCATCAAAGCGCCGCTCATTACGCGTTTAAGGAAAATTGTTCGGGGTTTTCACAGAAATATTTTTCCATCGAGCATGATTAAAAAGCAAGCGTTGCCGATATGATCGGCCGAGACCACGAGCCTCCCTAAGGAAGATCATGGTCTCGTGAGACAGCTTTTATTGTTTCAATACCGCTTTAATTGTCGAAAACTAAGACTGGACAACAGCCCACAGCATCACTCCACCGTCACCGACTTGGCCAGGTTCCGTGGCTGGTCGACGTCGGTACCCTTGAGCACCGCCACGTAGTACGACAGCAATTGCAGCGGCACGGTATAGAGAATCGGCGCCAGGGCGTCGGCTATGTGCGGCACGTTGATCACGTGGGTGCCTTCGCCGTTGCTCATGCCGGCGTGCTCGTCGGCGAACACCACCAGCTCACCGCCACGAGCGCGCACTTCCTGCAGGTTGGACTTGAGTTTTTCCAGCAGTTCGTTGTTCGGCGCCACCGTGACGACTGGCATGTCGTTATCCACAAGCGCCAGCGGGCCGTGCTTGAGTTCACCGGCTGGATAGGCTTCAGCGTGGATGTAGGAGATCTCCTTGAGCTTCAGCGCGCCTTCCATCGCCACCGGGTACTGCGCACCACGGCCAAGGAACAGGGTGTGGTGCTTGTCGGCGAACAGTTCGGCGGTCTTCTCGACCACGCCGTCCATCGCCAGCGCCTCGCTCAGGCGAGTTGGCAGGCGGCGCAGCTCATCCACAAGCTCTGCCTCGACACCGGCTTCCAGGGTGCCGCGCACTTGGCCCAGGGCCAAGGTCAGCAGCAGCAGGGCTACCAGCTGGGTGGTGAAGGCCTTGGTCGATGCCACGCCGATTTCCGGGCCTGCCAGGGTCAGCAGGGTCAGGTCGGATTCGCGTACCAGCGAGCTGATGCCCTTGTTGCAGATCGCCAGGCTGCCAAGGAAACCCAGTTCCTTGGCGTTGCGCAATGCCGCCAGGGTGTCGGCGGTTTCACCGGACTGGGAGATCGAGACGAACAGCGTGTCCTGCTGCACCACCACCTTGCGGTAGCGGAACTCGCTGGCCACCTCGACCTGGCAAGGAATGCCGGCCAGGCTTTCCAGCCAGTAACGGGCAACCATGCCGGCGTGGTAGCTGGTGCCGCAGGCGACGATCTGGACGTTGCGGACCTTGCCGAACAGCTCCGCCGCCTGAGGACCAAAGGCCTGGACCAACACGTGGTCCTTGCCCAGGCGCCCTTCGAGCGTGCGCTGCACCACCGCTGGCTGCTCGTGGATCTCCTTGAGCATGAAGTGGCGGTACTTGCCCTTGTCGGCCGCCTCTGCGCCGTCGCTGTACTGCACGGTCTCGCGTTGCACCGGCTGGCCAGCCTGGTCCCACACCTGCACCGCGTCACGACGGATTTCGGCGATGTCGCCCTCTTCGAGGTACATGAAGCGGTCGGTGACCTGGCGCAGTGCCAGTTGGTCGGAGGCGAGGAAGTTTTCACCGAGCCCCAGGCCAATCACCAGCGGGCTGCCACTGCGCGCGGCGACCAGGCGATCCGGCTGGCTGACGCTGATCACGGCCAGGCCATAGGCGCCGTGCAGACGCTGGACCGCCACCTTGAGCGCATCGGTCAGGTCGGGGGTGGTCTTGAGCAGGTGATGGATCAGGTGGACGATCACTTCGGTGTCGGTCTGCGAGTCGAAGGTGTAACCCAGGGCCTTGAGCTCTTCGCGCAGCGCTTCGTGGTTCTCGATGATGCCGTTGTGCACCACCGCCACCTGGTTACCCGAGAAGTGCGGGTGGGCGTTGTGCTCGGTCGGTGCGCCGTGGGTCGCCCAGCGGGTGTGGGCGATACCCAACTGGCCCTTGAGCGGATCGTCCTCGACGGCTTTTTGCAGCTCGCTGACCTTGCCGATGCGGCGACGGCGTTGCAGCTCGCCCTGCTCGGTATAAACGGCCAGGCCGGCGCTGTCGTAGCCGCGATATTCCAGACGCTTGAGGCCTTCGACCAGAATGGCTGTGATGTTGCGCTCGGCAACGGCACCCACGATTCCACACATAAGTTGTTGCTCCTAGCTGATAGCGGCGCAGATCAGATTGACGCCGCGGGCTTGAATGCGCTCGCGTGCCTCGGCGGGCAGGCGATCATCGGTAATTAGCGTATTGACGCTGCCCCAAGGCAGCTCGAGGTTGGGGATCTTGCGACCGACCTTGTCCGATTCGACCATCACGATCACTTCGCGGGCCACTTCGGCCATGACACGGCTCAAGCCCAGCAGTTCGTTGAAGGTCGTGGTGCCGCGCTCCAGGTCGATGCCATCGGCACCGATGAACAACTGGTCGAAATCATACGAGCGCAGCACTTGCTCGGCCACCTGGCCCTGGAACGACTCTGAGTGCGGGTCCCAGGTGCCACCGGTCATCAGCAGCACGGGCTCGTGCTCCTGCTCGCTGATGGCACGGGCGACGTTAAGCGAGTTGGTCATCACCACCAGGCCCGGCTGGCGCCCGAGCTGCGGGATCATCGCAGCCGTAGTGCTGCCGCTGTCGATGATGATGCGCGCATGCTCACGTATGCGCTGCACTGCCGCCTTAGCGATGGCCTGCTTGTACAGCGACACCGGCTGCACGGTTTCGGCCAGCAGTTCCTGGGGCATGGTGACAGCACCGCCGTAGCGACGCAGCAGCAGGCCATTGGCTTCAAGGGCGGCCAGGTCCTTGCGGATGGTCACTTCGGAGGTTTCGAAACGCTTGGCCAGGGCGTCGACACTCACCTCACCCTGCTCGTTGAGCAAGGCGAGAATGTTGTGACGACGTTGCGGTGTATTTCGTTTCGACATTTTGGCGTTAAGTTTCGATTCGAAAGATAAGAGGTGCAATCAAAACCTAAGCCGCCACGTTAGTCAAGCGTAGGCATACAGGTGCCTGCCAGACCAGCCTCGCAATCGCCGAGTACCGCACTGCCTGGTTATCCACAGAATGAAAAAGCCGGCTTATTCACATAAGCCGGCCTGTGTAAAAAGCACTGTGGATAAGTCAGCTCTGCTTGATCTTTTCCGGGCGCTTCCAGCCTTGGATGTTGCGCTGGCGCGCACGCGCCACACCCAGCTGGCCGGCCTCGACCGTCTGAGTGATGGTCGAGCCCGCCGCAGTGGTGGCGCCTGCCTGGATTTCCACAGGGGCGACCAGCGAGTTGTTCGAGCCGATGAACACGTCCTCACCCATGACCGTGCGGAACTTGTTGGCACCGTCGTAGTTGCAAGTGATGGTGCCGGCGCCGATGTTGCTGCGGGCGCCGATCTCGGCATCACCCAGGTAGGTCAGGTGGCCAGCCTTGGCCCCTTCGCCCAGGCGTGCGTTCTTCAGCTCGACGAAGTTACCCACGTGGGCCTTGGCTTCTAGCACACTGCCCGGGCGCAAGCGGGCGAATGGGCCGGCATCGCTGCCCTCCCCCATGACGGCGCCTTCAAGGTGGCTATTGGCCTTGATCACCACGCCCTTGCGCAGGATGCTGTCCTTGATCACGCAGTTCGGGCCGATCTGTACGTCATCCTCGATGACCACCTTGCCTTCCAGCACCACGTTGATGTCGATGAGCACATCACGACCTACCGTGACCTCGCCGCGGACATCGAAACGGGCCGGGTCGCGCAGGGTGACTCCCTGAGCCATCAGGCGGCGGCCTTCGCGCAGCTGGTAGTGGCGCTCCAGTTCGGACAACTGCCGGCGGTCGTTGGCGCCTTGCACTTCCATGGCGTCATGTGGCTGCTCGGTGGCAACCACCAGGCCATCGGCCACGGCCATGGCGATCACATCGGTCAGGTAGTACTCGCCTTGGGCGTTGTTGTTGGACAGGCGGCCCATCCAGTCGGCAAGACGCTTGGCAGGCATGGCCAGAATACCGGTGTTGCCTTCAGTGATAGCCTTCTGCGCTTCGCTGGCGTCCTTGTGCTCGACGATCGCCAGCACCTGGCCTTGCTCATCACGCACGATACGGCCATAGCCGGTCGGGTCAGCAAGGTTTACCGTGAGCAAACCCAGCTGCGTGGCACTGACCTTGGCCAGCAGGCGTTGCAAGGTATCCACTTCGATCAGCGGCACATCGCCGTACAACACCAGTACGGTGTCGGCAGTGATGGCCGGGAGTGCCTGGGCCACCGCATGCCCTGTACCAAGCTGTTTGTCCTGCATGACGAAGTTCAGGTCGTCTGCTGCCAGGCGTTCGCGCACCTGCTCGGCGCCATGGCCAATCACCACATGGATACCGTTGGGGTGCAGTTGGCGTGCGCTGTGGATAACATGGCCGAGCATGGAATTGCCCGCTACCGGGTGCAGCACCTTGGGCAGCGAGGAGCGCATGCGGGTGCCTTGGCCTGCGGCGAGAATGACGATATCGAGGGACATTGACTGGCTACCGATCCGGGGCGGTCAGCGATGTGACCGAAGAAGAAATTCAGAAAAAGAAAAAGGGTAGCCGAGGCTACCCTTTAACTCAATCGCAATGCAGGTGACCGGCCAAAGCCAGATTACTTGCCTTTGCGCAATTGCTGGACAGTACGCAGCTGAGCTGCAGCCTCGGCCAGACGTGCGGCGGCAGCGCCGTAGTCGAAGTCCGAGCCTTTAGTGTTCAGCGCGTTCTCGGCAGCCTTGAGGGCTTCCTGAGCCTGAGCTTCGTCCAGGTCGGCAGCACGCTGCACGGTGTCGGCAAGAACCTTGACCATGTTTGGCTGCACTTCGAGGAAGCCACCGGAGATGTAGAACACCTCTTGAGTGCCACCCTGCTTGGTCAGCGTGATCGGACCAGGCTTGAGATTGGTGATCAGCGGCGCATGGCCTGGAGCGATACCCAGATCGCCCAGGTTGCCGTGCGCTACTACCATCTCGACCAGGCCGGAGAAGATCTCTCCTTCTGCGCTGACGATGTCGCAATGGACTGTCATAGCCATCTGCTTGCCTCAACCTGATTAGCGCCCCTTGCGGGGCGCCGGGATTACAGTTTCTTGGCTTTCTCGATCGCTTCGTCGATGCCGCCGACCATGTAGAACGCTTGTTCTGGCAGGTGGTCGTAGTCACCTTTGAGGATGCCGCTGAAGCCAGCGATGGTGTCCTTGAGCGAGACGTACTTGCCTGGCGAACCGGTGAAGACTTCGGCCACGAAGAACGGCTGCGACAGGAAGCGCTGGATCTTACGAGCGCGGGCAACCAGTTGCTTGTCGGTCTCGGACAGCTCGTCCATACCCAGGATCGCGATGATGTCCTTCAGCTCTTTGTAGCGCTGCAGAACATACTGAACCTGACGGGCAGTTTCGTAGTGCTCGGTACCGATCACGTTCGGGTCCAGCTGACGGGAAGTCGAGTCCAGTGGATCGACCGCTGGGTAGATACCCAGGGAGGCGATGTCACGGGACAGAACGACGGTGGCGTCCAAGTGGGCGAAGGTGGTGGCTGGCGACGGGTCGGTCAGGTCGTCTGCAGGTACGTATACGGCCTGGATCGAGGTGATCGAACCTTCCTTGGTGGAGGTGATGCGCTCTTGCAGAACGCCCATCTCTTCAGCCAGGGTCGGCTGGTAGCCTACTGCCGAAGGCATACGGCCCAGCAGTGCGGATACTTCGGTACCGGCCAGGGTGTAACGATAGATGTTGTCGACGAACAGCAGAACGTCGTTACCTTCGTCACGGAACTTCTCAGCCATGGTCAGGCCGGTCAGCGCTACGCGCAGACGGTTTCCTGGTGGCTCGTTCATCTGACCGTAGACCAGCGCTACTTTGTCGAGAACGTTGGAGTCCTTCATCTCGTGGTAGAAGTCGTTACCCTCACGAGTACGCTCACCCACACCGGCGAACACGGAGTAACCGCTGTGCTCGATGGCGATGTTACGGATCAGTTCCATCATGTTAACGGTCTTGCCGACACCGGCACCACCGAACAGACCGACCTTACCGCCCTTGGCGAACGGGCAGACCAGGTCGATAACCTTGATGCCGGTTTCCAGCAGGTCGTTGCCGCCTGCTTGGTCAGCGAACGAAGGGGCAGCGCGGTGGATACCACGACGCTCTTCTTCACCGATCGGACCGGCTTCGTCGATTGGGTTGCCCAGAACGTCCATGATACGGCCCAGAGTGGCCTTACCGACTGGAACGGAGATGGCCGCGCCCGTGTCGACAACGTCCAGACCGCGCTTCAGACCTTCGGTCGAGCCCATCGCAATGGTACGAACCACGCCGTCGCCCAGCTGCTGCTGAACTTCGAGAGTGGTTTCCGCGCCTTGAACTTTCAGCGCGTTGTAAACACTCGGCACGACGTCACGTGGGAATTCCACGTCGATGACGGCGCCGATGATTTGAACGATACGTCCGCTACTCATAGCTGGATCCTCTGAATATTTGAACCGTTAAACCGCGGCAGCGCCGCCGACGATTTCCGAGATCTCCTGGGTGATCGCAGCCTGACGCGCCTTGTTGTAGATCAGCTGGAGTTCGCTGATCAGGTCACCGGCGTTGTCTGTGGCGTTCTTCATGGCGATCATCCGGGCTGCTTGTTCAGCAGCGTTGTTCTCGACCACCGCCTGGTAAACCTGCGACTCCACGTAACGCACCATCAAGCCGTCCAGCAGCTCTTTTGCGTCGGGTTCGTACAGGTAGTCCCAGTGGTGCTTGAGTTCCTGATCCGGGGTTGCCACCAACGGTACCAACTGCTCTACCGTCGGTTTTTGGGTCATGGTGTTGATGAACTTGTTCGAAACCACCGAGAGGCGATCGATACGGCCGTCCAGGTAGGCGTCCAGCATCACTTTGACGGAGCCGATCAAGTCGTTGATCGATGGCTCTTCGCCCAGGTGGCTGATCGCGGCTACGACGTTGCCGCCAAAGATGCGGAAGAAAGTCGCACCCTTGCTGCCGATCACGCACAGGTCGATTTCCACGCCCTGTTCGCGGTTTTCGTTCATGTCCTTGACCAGGGCCTTGAACAGGTTGGTGTTCAAGCCACCGCACAGACCACGGTCACTCGTCACCACGATATAACCGGCGCGCTTTACAGGGCGCTCGATCATGAACGGGTGGCGGTATTCCGGGTTGGCGTTGGCCAGATGACCTATCACCTGGCGGATACGCTCCGCGTAAGGACGGCTAGCAGCCATGCGCAGTTGTGCCTTGCGCATTTTGCTGACCGCCACTTTCTCCATGGCGCTGGTAATTTTTTGCGTGCTTTTGATGCTCGCAATCTTACTGCGAATCTCTTTTGCGCCTGCCATGTATCACCTATCAGGTTAGCAAGCGGGGGCCGCAGCCCCCGCTGCGGCTTACCAGGTCTGGGTGGCCTTGAACTTCTCGATACCGGCTTTCATGCCAGCGTCGATTTCGTCGTTGAAGTCACCCTTCACGTTGATCTTGGCCATCAGTTCGGCGTGATCACGGTTGAAGAAGGCGATCAGCGCTTGCTCGAAGCTGCCGACCTTGGAGACTTCTACGTCAGTCAGGAAACCACGCTCAGCGGCGTACAGCGACAGGGCCATGTCAGCGATCGACATTGGCGCGTACTGCTTCTGCTTCATCAGCTCGGTAACGCGCTGACCATGCTCCAGCTGCTTGCGGGTCGCTTCGTCCAGATCGGAAGCGAACTGGGCGAATGCAGCCAGTTCACGGTACTGAGCCAGAGCGGTACGAATACCACCGGACAGCTTCTTGATGATCTTGGTCTGAGCGGCACCACCAACGCGGGATACCGAAACACCGGCGTTCACTGCAGGACGGATACCCGAGTTGAACATGGCCGATTCCAGGAAGATCTGACCGTCGGTGATCGAGATCACGTTGGTCGGAACGAACGCAGAAACGTCGCCAGCCTGGGTTTCGATGATCGGCAGCGCGGTCAGCGAGCCAGTCTTGCCGGTAACAGCACCGTTGGTGAACTTCTCGACGTACTCTTCCGAAACGCGCGATGCACGCTCCAGCAGACGGGAGTGGAGATAGAACACGTCGCCTGGGTACGCTTCGCGTCCTGGTGGACGGCGCAGCAGCAGGGAGATCTGACGGTAGGCAACAGCCTGCTTGGACAGGTCGTCGTAAACGATCAGTGCGTCTTCACCGCGGTCACGGAAGAACTCGCCCATGGTGCAGCCGGCGTACGGGGCCAGGAACTGCAGTGCGGCGGATTCCGAGGCGCTGGCGGCAACCACGATGGTGTTGGCCAGGGCGCCGGCTTCTTCCAGCTTGCGAACAACGTTGGCGATGGTCGACTGCTTCTGGCCAACGGCCACGTATACGCAGAAGATGCCGCTGTTTTTCTGGTTGATGATCGCGTCGACCGCCATGGCGGTCTTACCGATCTGACGGTCACCGATGATCAGCTCGCGCTGGCCACGGCCAACCGGAATCATGGCGTCGACCGACTTGTAGCCAGTCTGTACAGGCTGGTCTACCGATTTACGCCAGATGACGCCCGGAGCGACCTTTTCGACCGCGTCGGTTTCGGTAGTGGCCAGAGGACCCTTGCCATCGATCGGGTTACCCAGAGCGTCGACGACGCGGCCCAGCAGGCCTTTGCCGACTGGAACTTCCAGGATACGACCGGTGCACTTGGCGCTCATGCCTTCGGCCAGGGTGGTGTAGGCACCCAGGACAACTGCACCCACGGAGTCTTGCTCCAGGTTCAGTGCCATACCGTAGACGCCGCCCGGGAACTCGATCATTTCGCCGTACATGACGTCGGCCAGACCGTGGATCCGCACGATACCGTCGGAAACGCTTACGACGGTACCTTCGTTGCGGGCTTGGGAGCCGACATCGAGTTTCTCGATGCGACCCTTGATGATTTCACTAATTTCGGAAGGATTGAGTTGCTGCATTGCTCTGCTGCCCCTTCAAACTCAAGATTTCAATGCTTCGGCCAGTTTCGCGATTTTGCCGCGAACCGAGCCATCGATTACCAGGTCGCCGGCGCGGATGACGACGCCGCCGATCAGGCTGGCATCCTCCGACGCGTGCAGGCGCACTTCCCGGCTGAGCCGTGCACTGAGAACCTTGGCGAGTTTGTCTTGCTGTTCTTGGTTCAACGCAAAAGCACTGGTGACTTCCACGTCCACGGATTTCTCTTGCTCGGCCTTGTACAGGTCGAACAGAGCGGCAATCTCCGGCAGAAGCAGGAGACGGTCGTTTTCCGCGGCAACATGAATGAAATTCTGTGCCTGAGCGTCGAACTTGTCACCGCACACTTCAATGAATGCGGCGGCCTTGTCTGCGCTAGTCAGTTGCGGGGCCTTGAGCAGGCGCTGCATGGTGCCGTCTTGCGACACCGCAGCAGCCAGGCCGAGCATGGCTGACCAATTGGCCAGTTGCTGATGGGCCTGGGCATGCTCAAAGGCAGCCTTAGCGTAAGGTCGGGCCAACGTGGTCAGTTCTGCCATGATCGCCCTCGCTTAAATTTCAGCGGCCAGTTTGTTAACCAGCTCCGCATGCGCGTTTTGATCGATTGTGGCGCCAAGGATCTTTTCAGCACCGCCAACGGCCAGGGCACCCACTTGGGCACGCAGGGCGTCTTTGACGCTGTTAATTTCCTGTTCGATCTCGGCTTGAGCCTGAGCCTTCACACGGTCAGCTTCGACGCGAGCCTGTTCACGGGCTTCCTCGACAAGCTGAGCAGCGCGTTTCTTGCTTTGCTCAATGATTTCGGCTGCCTGTGCCTTCGCTTCACGCAGTTGCTGACCCGCTTTCTCTTGGGCCAGCTCCAGGTCGCGAGCTGCGCGGTTGGCAGCGTCCAAGCCGTCGGCAATCTTCTTTTGGCGCTCTTGCAGAGCAGTGATGACCGGAGGCCATACATACTTCATGCAGAAGAACACAAAAATAGCGAAAGCAACGGTTTGGCCAATCAGGGTTGCATTAATGTTCACGCCAACACCTCGCTCGGTCTTTGTCCATCACACCAATCAACTCGTAGAAACGAGTGATTAGCCGGCGATCTGACCAACGAAGGGATTCGCGAAGGTGAAGAACAGAGCAATACCAACACCGATCATGGTTACGGCGTCGAGCAGACCGGCAACGATGAACATTTTGACCTGCAGCATCGGAACCATTTCTGGCTGACGAGCAGCGCCTTCCAGGAACTTGCCGCCCAGCAGGCCGAAACCAATGGCGGTACCCAGAGCACCCAGGCCGATCAGCAGAGCAACAGCGATAGCGGTCAGACCAACTACAGTTTCCATCTTTCCTCCCGACTTTTACGTCGTATTGGTTAGGTTTTTAGTTTGAAGCGGTAAAACAAATCGTTTGGTACAGCTTGCCCTTGCGGACTTTATAAAGCCTTCCCCCGCAACTGGCGGGAAGGCTATCAGACACGCCAGGCGGTCTTAATGGTTATCTTCATGAGCCATCGACAGGTAGACGATGGTAAGCATCATGAAGATGAAGGCTTGCAGGGTGATGATCAGAATGTGGAACACCGCCCACGCCCACTGCAGCACCACACCCAGGCCGCTGAGCCACAGGATGCCGGCGCCGAACATCACGGCAATCAGGATGAACACCAGCTCGCCGGCATACATGTTGCCGAACAGACGCAGTGCCAGGGAGATTGGCTTGGCGATCAGGGTGACGAATTCCAGCAGGAAGTTCACCGGGATCAGCAGCGCCTGAACGAACAGGTTCTTGCTACCAAACGGGTGCAGGGTCAGTTCGCCGATGAAGCCGCCGAGGCCCTTGATCTTGATGCTGTAGAAGATGATCAGTGCGAACACGCTCAGGGCCATGCCCAAGGTCGCGTTCGGATCAGTGGTCGGCACGGCACGGAAGAAGATGTGCTCATTGCCCGACAGCTTCTGTGCAGCCCACGGCAACCAGTCGACCGGAACCAGGTCGATGGCGTTCATCAGGAACACCCAGGCGAAGATGGTCAGCGCCAGCGGGGCGATCACCGCGCTGCGGCCGTGGAAGGAGTCCTTCACGCTGCCATGGACGAAGTCCACCAGCACTTCGACGAAGTTCTGCAGGGCGCCAGGCTGCCCGGAGGTAGCCTTCTTGGCCACCATGCGGAAGATGAACAGGAAGATCAGACCCATCGCAACGGACCAGCCCAGGGTGTCCAGGTGGAACGCCCAGAAGCCCATTGCCTTGGCTTCTGCAGCCGAATGGGCCAAGCCCCAGCTGCCGTCTGGTAGTTGACCGTAGGTCAGGTTCTGCAAGTGGTGCTGGATATAGCCCGAAGCGGTTTCTGCTGCCATGGTTGCCTCAAACGCCCTAAGGTCTCGAAAGTCTTTTATTCATCAGCAGGGGCGCGAACCAGCTGACCAAAAGGGTCAGCACGAAGACGCCGAATACTGCCAACGGCGCCAATGGCTTCACTCCTGCAAAGGTCAGTGCAAACAGCACTGCCGTCAAAATCATCTTGCCTGCCTCGCCTGCGTAGAACGACTTGACGATGGCCTGCGCCGCCCGGGCTCCGCTGAAGCGAAAAGCCTTCCAGGCGAAATACACGTTGGGTAGCCAGGCGATCAGCCCTCCACAGAGGCCTGAATATCCACTGACCGCCCCTTTCCACTGCCACAACACCAACGTTGCCAGCAGCAGGACGACAAATTGAGCCAGCAGTACCGGAAAAACCGCCCAGCGATGGAAAGGCAGGCGGTTTGGCGTGCGTATTTCCATCAAAACTGCTCCTCGAAAGTCGACCGCCTAGTCAGTAACGACTTGGCATAATTTGTGCCGACAAAATGCGCGCAGAGTATAGGGGTGGATTAACCCCTATTCAACTATTGGGTAGTGATTTCCGACTGCGCGCTACAACGGGAATTGTTTCAGCGGATGTGAGCGAGCACGCCCTGTAACTCGTCCAGCGAGTTGTAGCGAATGACCAGCTGACCTTTACCCTTGTTGCCATGGCGGATTTGCACCGCAGAGCCCAGGCGCTCTGCCAGACGCTGTTCGAGGCGTGCGATATCCGGATCAGTTTTGCTCGGCTCGACCGGCTCAGGTTTGCCACTCAGCCACTGGCGCACCAGTGCCTCAGTTTGGCGCACGGTGAGCCCACGTGCGACAACATGACGCGCCCCCTCTTCCTGGCGATCCTCCTCCAGGCCGAGCAAGGCACGTGCATGACCCATCTCCAGATCGCCGTGGGCGAGCATGGTCTTGATCGCCTCGGGCAGCGTGATCAGACGCAGCAGGTTGGCCACGGTCACCCGCGACTTGCCCACGGCATCGGCCACTTGCTGCTGGGTCAGCTCGAACTCCTGTTGCAAGCGCTGCAGGGCGAGGGCTTCCTCGAGTGGGTTGAGGTCCTCGCGCTGGATGTTCTCGATCAGCGCCATCGCGATGGCTGCTTCATCGGGCACTTCGCGAACCATCGCCGGGATGCTGTCCAGCCCGGCCTGCTGGGTCGCGCGCCAGCGACGTTCACCCGCGATGATCTCGTAACGGTTGTCGCCAATCGGGCGGACCACGATCGGCTGCATGACGCCGTGGCTGCGGATCGAGTGCGCCAGCTCTTCGAGCGCCTGCGGATCCATGTCGCGACGTGGTTGATACTTGCCGCGCTGGATCAGCTCGACCGGCAGTTGTTGCAGTTCTTTCTGGTCGATCTTGACCGCCTGCGCTTCGAGAGTGCTGACGGAAGGACCACTGAGCAGAGCATCCAACCCACGTCCGAGACCGCGTTTCTTGATGGCCATGCGGATTCCTTAAGTTGTTTGTGCAGTGCGTGATGGGCGGCGCTGGCGACGCACCAGTTCCCCGGCCAGGGCTAGATACGCCAGTGCGCCACGCGACTGCTTGTCATAGGCCAGGGCCGGCATGCCGAAGCTTGGCGCCTCAGCCAGGCGAATGTTGCGCGGGATGACCGTATCGTAAAGCTGGTCGCCGAAGTGCTCCTTGAGCTGTGCCGAAACATCGTTGTTCAGGCTCAGGCGCGGGTCGTACATGGTCCGCAGCAGGCCTTCGATCTTCAACTCCGGGTTCAGCCGGGCTGCGATGCGCTTGATGTTATCCACAAGGTCGCTCAACCCTTCAAGTGCGTAGTACTCGCACTGCATCGGGATGATCACGCCGTCGGATGCGACCAAAGCGTTGAGGGTGAGCATCGACAGCGACGGTGGACAGTCGATGAGGATGTAGTCGTAGTTGTCGCGGATCGGCGCCAGAGCATTGCGCAGGCGGCTCTCCTTCATTTGCATTTCCAGCAGCACCACTTCGGCCGCCGTCAGGTCGCGGTTGGCCGGCAGCAGCTGGAAATGGCCGTGCTCGGAGTACTGCATGGCCTGGGCCAGGTCGCATTCCCCGATCAGCAGGTCGTACACCGAATGCTCGAGCTCATGCTTATCCACACCGCTACCCATGGTGGCGTTGCCCTGTGGATCGAGGTCGATCAGCAGCACGCGACGCTTGGTCGCGGCCAGCGATGCGGCGAGATTGATACAGGTGGTGGTCTTGCCTACACCACCTTTCTGGTTCGCGATTGCGAATACCTTAGCCATTGTTGCGTGTGTTCCCAGTCATGCCTTGCGGCGCAGTATCAGCAGATGGCGCTGGCCCTGGCAACCTGGAACGGTCAGGGCCTGCTCGCTTTCCACTGTGAAGTCTGCGGGCAATGCTACCAGTTCGTCGGCAGGATGCAGCCCCTTCATTGCAAGCCATTGCGTGCGGGCGTCACCCAGGTGGCGGGTCCAGTTGGTGAAATTCTCCATGCTGCTGAAGGCACGCGAAATGATTCCGCAAAACGGCTGCTCGGGCTGTACCTCTTCGACGCGACTGTGGATAACCGTGAGGTTGTCCAGTTTCAGTTCCATCTTCACTTGCGTGAGGAAGCGGGTTTTCTTGCCATTGCTGTCGAGCACCGTGACCTGCTTGTGCGGGTGCAGGATTGCCAGGGGAATACCCGGCATGC
Organism: Pseudomonas sp. NY15463; assembly: GCF_048068415.1. Taxonomy (NCBI): domain Bacteria; kingdom Pseudomonadati; phylum Pseudomonadota; class Gammaproteobacteria; order Pseudomonadales; family Pseudomonadaceae; genus Pseudomonas; species Pseudomonas sp. NY15463. The sequence goes on along the minus strand of NZ_JBLUQD010000003.1, from coordinate 120,309 downwards.
CGCCGCCACTGCCGACATCCAGCCAACGCTGAGTGTCGCTGTGGATAAACGGCATGACGCTGAGGCTGTCGAGCAAATGCCGCGAGACCATCTCGTCAGGATCGCGCACGGCGGTGAGGTTGTAAGCCTTGTTCCATTTGATCAACAGGGCCAGGTAGCCCAGCAGCAGCGCGTGCTGCTGCGCGCTCAGCTCGACACCGAGCTGGCGCGCACCTGTGGACAACTCTTCAGCGTGTTGCGGGGTGACCAGGGAACTCAAGCGCTTTGCTCCAATTCGCGGCCTGCGCCGCGTTTTTTCAAGTGAATCAGCAACAACGAAATCGCCGCAGGGGTTACGCCGGGAATACGCGACGCCTGGCCCAGTGTTTCAGGGCGGGTCTGTTCGAGCTTGCCTTGGATCTCCTTGGACAGGCCGGAGATCGTGGTGTAGTCGATATCCACAGGCAGGCGTGTGTCTTCGCTGGCACGCAGGCGGGCAATCTCTTCCTGCTGACGGTCGATGTAACCGGCGTACTTGGTCTTGATCTCGACCTGCTCGGCGACCTGTGGATCGACCTGCGCAGCGCCGGTCGCCTCGACCAGCCCTGCGTAGTCGATTTCCGGGCGGGCCAGCAGGTTGAGCAGGCTGTATTCGTGGGCCAGTGGCGTGCCGAACTTATCCACAATGGCTTGTCCCAGATCGGTACCCGGGCGTACCCAAGTGCTCTTCAGGCGCTGCTCTTCGCGCTCGATCCCTTCGCGCTTGGCGCAGAAGGCCGCCCAACGCGCGTCGTCGATCAGGCCCAGTTCGCGGCCTTTCTCGGTCAGGCGCAGGTCGGCGTTGTCTTCGCGCAGGATCAGTCGGTATTCGGCACGCGAGGTGAACATGCGGTACGGCTCCTGGGTACCCAGGGTGATCAAGTCGTCCACCAGCACACCGATGTACGCCTCGTCGCGGCGTGGGCACCAGCTTTCCCGACCCTGCGCGCGCAGCGCAGCGTTGGTCCCGGCCAACAGGCCCTGGGCACCGGCTTCTTCGTAGCCGGTGGTGCCGTTGATCTGGCCGGCGAAGAACAGGCCGGCGATGACTTTGGTTTCGAGGCTGTACTTCAGGTCACGTGGGTCGAAGTAGTCGTATTCGATGGCGTAGCCGGGACGCACGATATGCGCATTCTCCATGCCTCGGATCGAACGGACGATCTGCAACTGCACATCGAATGGCAGCGAAGTGGAGATGCCATTGGGATACAGCTCATGGGTGGTCAGGCCTTCCGGCTCGATGAACACCTGATGGCTTTCCTTGTCGGCGAAGCGGTGGATCTTGTCTTCGATCGACGGGCAGTAACGCGGACCGACGCCTTCGATCACCCCGGAGTACATCGGCGAGCGATCCAGGTTCGACGCGATGATCTCGTGCGTGCGCGCGTTGGTGTGAGTTATCCAGCAGCTCACCTGACGCGGGTGCATTTGCGCATTGCCCATGAACGACATCACCGGGATCGGGGTATCGCCGGGCTGTTCGGACATGACCGAGAAATCCACCGAGCGGCCATCGATGCGCGGTGGGGTACCGGTTTTCAAACGGCCGACGCGCAGCGGTAGTTCACGCATGCGGTTGGCCAAGGCATTGGCGGGAGGATCACCGGCACGACCGCCGGAGTAATTCTGCAGGCCGATGTGGATAAGCCCGCCCAGGAACGTACCGCTGGTGAGTACCACCGAATCGGCGAAGAAGCGCAGGCCCATCTGGGTGACAACGCCTTTGACCTGATCCTGCTCGACGATCAGGTCATCGCAGGACTGCTGGAATATCCACAGGTTCGGCTGGTTTTCCAGGATCTCGCGCACCACCGCCTTGTAGATGGCGCGGTCGGCCTGAGCACGGGTGGCGCGCACGGCCGGCCCTTTACGGTTGTTCAGGATACGGAATTGGATACCGCTCTTGTCGGTGGCCAACGCCATGGCGCCGCCGAGCGCATCGATTTCCTTGACCAGATGGCTCTTGCCGATGCCACCGATGGCCGGGTTGCAGCTCATGTGACCGAGGGTTTCCACGTTATGGGTCAGCAGCAGGGTTTTAACCCCCATGCGTGCAGACGCAAGCGCAGCCTCGGTACCGGCATGGCCGCCGCCGATGACGATCACTTCAAAACGGGAAGGGAAATCCACCACGCACCTCGTGCCTGTTTTTGCGAATAGAGAAGGTAAGCGGACAAGTATAGGGACTTACCCCCTCTCAAAGAAACCTTTTGAGCAAAATTTGACCAGCCTGTGGATGAGCGGCGAACAAAAGTAAACAAAAGAGAAAAATTTATAAAAGCTTTGTTTTTATGTTTATTCTTAGGCGGCTATCCACATGTGGATAACTAGGTGTAGCCCAGTATTCATGTACCCTGCATGGATTCATAACCCTGTGCTCTAAGGGGCTTGAGGGCTCTGGATAACGGCGTTTAACCTGTGGATTAAAGTAGTGCTTACCCACAGGCAGGTTTTTCCTCAGCAAAAAATCGCTGTTATCAACGTAGCTGAGGGCGAGTTTTCCACAGACCTCCTGAGCTTGATTTGCCTCCTGTTGATGAAATGAATTTTGATCTCGCAGGCATGCAGGCGCCCTGTGTATCGGTTTGGGTTTTCCACAGACGAAAAAAAACCGCGCCATGCTGGCGCGGTTTCTGGAATTGCCAGGCGTGCTACTTGCCGATGCAGAAGCTCGAGAAAATCCGGCCAAGCAGGTCGTCCGAGCTGAATGCGCCGGTAATTTCGCCAAGCGCTTGCTGAGCCTGACGCAGGTCCTCAGCCAACAGCTCTCCGGCACCGGCCAAGGTCAGTTGTGCCCTGCCATGCTCCAGGTGATCACTGGCCAGACGTAACGCCTCAAGATGCCGGCGCCGGGCGCTGAAGCTACTTTCCGCGGTTTGTTCATAGCCCATGCAGGCCTTGAGGTGATCGCGTAGCAGGTCCAGGCCCATGTCGCTGTTCTGCGCACTGAGGGTGAGGGTGACGTGACCATCGTCGTTCTGCTCCAGGCCTACCGATTCACCGCTGAGGTCAGCTTTGTTGCGAATCAGCGTGACTTTGGCAGGATCTGGCCGTTGGTCGAGAAACTCAGGCCACAAGGCAAACGGATCACCGGCCTCCGGTGCAGTGGAGTCCACCACCAACAGCACACGATCAGCTTCGCTGATCGCCTTGAGCGCCCTTTGCACGCCGATTTTTTCCACATGGTCGTTGGTATCGCGCAGACCGGCCGTGTCGACCACATGCAGCGGCATGCCATCGATGTGGATATGTTCACGCAGGATGTCCCGCGTGGTGCCGGCGATGTCGGTTACGATCGCCGCTTCTCGGCCAGCCAACTGGTTGAGCAGGCTGGATTTGCCAGCATTCGGACGACCGGCGATCACCACGCTCATGCCATCACGCAGCAAGGCGCCCTGCCCGGCCTCACGCTGGACTGTGGACAACTCTTCGCGCACCCCATCGAGCATCCCCAGGACATGGCCATCGGCGAGGAAGTCGATCTCCTCCTCGGGGAAGTCGATGGCAGCCTCCACGTAGATGCGCAGTGCGATCAGCGCCTCGGTCAGCCCGTGTACACGCTTGGAGAAGGCCCCCTGCAGCGAGCGCAAGGCATTGCGCGCAGCCTGGGTGGAGCTGGCTTCGATGAGGTCGGCGATAGCTTCGGCCTGGGCCAGGTCGAGCTTGTCGTTGAGGAACGCGCGTTCGCTGAACTCACCCGGACGGGCCAGCCTGCAACCGAGCTGCAAACAGCGTTGCAACAGCATGTCCATCACCACCGGACCGCCGTGGCCCTGCAGCTCGAGCACATCTTCGCCGGTGAACGAGTTCGGCCCAGGGAAGAACAGTACGATCCCTTCATCGAGCACCAGGCCGTCGGCGTCGCGCAACGGGCCGTAATGCGCGTATCGCGGTGTCAGGCTGCGTCCGGTGATGGCCTGCCCGGCTTGGCTGGCCAGCGGCCCCGACAGACGGACGATACCCACCCCCCCGCGGCCCTGGGCGGTGGCGATGGCGGCGATGGTTTCACGCACAGTGCTCATGATCAAAGCCTCTAAACAGATACGACAGATAGCAAAAACGCCCCCGAGGGGGCGTTTTATTCACAGGCTAGTCGAGTAGCCCGTCAAGCAGCAGCGTTTTTCGTGGCTGCTTCGATGCGGCGAGTGATGAACCACTGCTGCGAAATCGACAGGCAGTTGTTCACAACCCAGTACAGCACCAGACCGGCCGGGAACCACAGGAAGAAGAAGGTGAAGATGATCGGCATCATTTTCATGACCTTCGCCTGCATCGGATCCGGCGGCGTCGGGTTCAGGCGCTGCTGGATGAACATGGTCGCGCCCATGATGATCGGCAGGATGAAGAACGGATCCTTGATCGACAGGTCGGTGATCCACAGCATCCACGGGGCCTGGCGCATCTCGACGCTTTCCAGCAGTACCCAGTACAGGGCCAGGAACACGGGCATCTGTACCAGGATCGGCAGGCAGCCGCCCAGTGGGTTGATCTTCTCTTTCTTGTACAGCTCCATCATCGCCTGGGACAGTTTCTGGCGATCGTCACCGAAACGTTCCTTGAGCTGAGCCAGCTTCGGCGCCACCGCACGCATGCGCGCCATCGAGCGATAGCTGGCAGCCGACAGCGGGAAGAACAGGCCCTTGATGAGCATGGTCAGCACAATGATCGACCAGCCCCAGTTGCCCAGCAGGCTGTGGATATGTTGCAGCAGCCAGAAGATCGGCTGGGCGATGAACCACAGGAAGCCGTAGTCGACGGTCAGTTCCAGGCCTGGGGACAACTCCTTGAGCTTGGACTGGATCTTTGGACCTGCGTACAGCATGGCGCTGGTTTCGGCCTTGCCGCCGGCAGGCACGCTGAGCGCAGGGCCGGTGTAGCCGATGATGTAGTTGCCCTGGCTGTCCTTGCGGGTCATGACGGCGTTGTTGTCCGACTTGGCCGGAATCCATGCGGTCACGAAGTAGTGCTGCAACCACGCGACCCAACCGCCAGACACATTTTCTTTCAAACCGCCCTTGTCCATGTCTTTCATCGACACTTTCTTGTACGGCTCGGAAGCTGTCCACAGGGCTGCACCGAGGTAGGTGGCGGTGCCGGTGGCAGTGCTCGACGAAGGATCGGAGCTGGCGTCACGCTTGAGTTGGGCAAACAGGTTGCCGTTCCAGGCCTGAGCACTCTGGTTGTCGATCAGGTAGGTGACGGTCAGGTCGTACTCACCGCGCTTGAAGCTGAAGCGCTTGATGTAGTTAACGCCGTTTTCGCTGAACTTCAGGTCGACGACCAGTTGGTCCTGGCCATCGGCCAGTTGGAAGCTACGGGCATCGGCGGCATAAAGCGGACGGCCGCTGCTGCGGGCATCCGGGCCGTTGCTGCCGGTCAGGCCGGACTGCGCCAGGTAGACACGTTCGCCGCCATTATCGAAGAGCTGGAACGGAATCTCAGGGTGGTCCTGACGACGCGGGTACTTGGGCAGGGTCAGCTGGACGATGTCACCGCCGACCGGGTCGATAGCCAAGTCCAGGACATCGGTCTTGACCCGGATGAGGTCCTTGCTGACCGCAACCGGTGCAAGTTCCGCAGGGCTGGATTCAGCATTGGCGCTCGGCACATCGGCGCTGGCGCCGGAATTGCCGGCCGGCACGGTGTCCGGCAGAGCCGGGGCAGCATTGCTGGCAGCAGTATTCTGAGTCGGCAGGGCAGCCTGGCCATAGTCCTGGTTCCACTTGAGGACCATGACGTAGGACACGATTGCCAGGGCGACGATCAGGATCGTGCGTTTAATATCCATGATTACTCGGCTATCGAAGAAGTTCGGGAGGAAGGAGCGGGAGGAACGGGATCGAAACCGCCGTCGTTCCACGGATGACAACGCCCCAGGCGACGAACGGCCAGCCACCCACCACGCAACAAGCCATGGTTTTCGATGGCTTCGTATGCGTAACAGGAGCAGCTGGGATAGAAACGACAGTGACTGGCCATCAGTGGACTGATGGCGTAACGGTAGAACTGGATCGGAACGAGGGCCAGTTTACGCATTGTGACTGTCTACCCCTGCAGGATCGGCATTGACCGCTGGAGAGGGCCGACTGCGGACCAGTCGCTTCCAGAGCTTGCCAAAGTGTTGGTGCAATTCTGGGTTTTCCACTTCGCCCAACCCCTTGCGTGCAACGATCACGATATCCAGCCCCGCCAACAATTGCTGGTTCAGGCGGAACGAGTCGCGCATCAGGCGTTTCAGGCGATTGCGTTGAACGGCGAGCTTGACGCTCTTCTTGCCGATCACCAGGCCAAGGCGTGGATGATCGAGCCCGTTCTCGCGGGCAAGGATAAGCAGGTTTTTCCCTGGAACCTTGCCGGTTGGGGAGTCGAAGACCGCTTTGAAATGCCGGGGTGTAAGCAGTCGCTTTTCCCGACTGAAGTCCTGACTCACCACCTGTGCCGAAAAATCAAATGGCCAGACGCTTACGGCCTTTGGCACGACGACGCGACAGAACAGCACGGCCGTTCTTGGTAGCCATACGGGCACGGAAACCGTGGGTGCGGGCGCGCTTGATGGTGCTTGGTTGGAAAGTACGTTTCATGGCGTGTTACCTGGGTTGGTCGACAACGGGCCGGAAGGGCCCCCTTTTTAAGAGATCGGCGATTCTAGAGAAAGCAAGCCAATAGGTCAATTTCCAACCAGCCTTTCCTTGAGTAAGCGTTGAGCGAGCCATTCAAGGTTTCGCTTGCTGACATGCGTACCGATACTCAACATGAAAAAAGAAAGAGGCATATAAAAAGCTTTTCTGAAGATCTTAAAGAGTTTAAGTGGATAACCTTCTGTGGATAACCACGCTAAGCCCTTAATTTACGCTATGTACAGAGATTCAAAACCTTGTCGGTAACAGGTGTGATCGCTGTGCTGCGCATGCGGAAAAGCTGTGTATCGATAGGCTATTTATCCACAGCCGAATTATCCACAGGTCTGACCTCAGGGTTGTGCATAGCCCTCATGTACGGTTATCCACAGGGCTTATTCATACGTACAAATGCCATTTCTGTCTATTTTTGGCGTATTCAACACCGCCGTGCGCCGCCCGATATGTGGATAACTGACCCGCCGCCCGGTACAATGGCGGTTTGTTTTTGCCTCATCCGGCTTTCAACTCAGGGGATATCCGTGTCAGTGGAACTTTGGCAGCAGTGCGTGGAGCTTCTGCGCGATGAACTGCCTGCCCAGCAATTCAACACCTGGATCCGTCCGCTACAGGTCGAAGCCGAAGGCGACGAGTTGCGCGTCTACGCGCCTAATCGGTTCGTACTCGACTGGGTCAATGAAAAGTACCTGGGCCGTCTGCTCGAGCTGTTGGGTGAACATGGCAACGGCATCGCGCCTGCACTCTCCTTATTAATAGGTAGCCGTCGCAGTTCAGCACCGCGCGCTGCCCCTAATGCACCGGTCAGCGCCGCAGTCGCCGCATCCTTGGCCCAAGCCACTGTCCAGCAAACCGCCCAGGTTGTCGTAGCAAGCGAACCGGTTGCGGCCCCGCTGGCCGAGCGGGTCATGGAGGCCGAAGAACCCTCCAGCCGGGACAGCTTCGACAGCATGAGCGATACCGCTCCGGCGCCAGCCGCTTCAGGTCGAACCGAGCAGCGTACGGTGCAGGTTGAAGGTGCACTCAAACACACCAGCTACCTGAACCGCACGTTCACTTTCGAAACCTTTGTCGAGGGTAAGTCCAACCAGCTGGCGCGTGCTGCTGCGTGGCAGGTCGCCGATAATCCCAAGCATGGCTACAACCCGTTGTTCCTGTATGGCGGTGTCGGCCTGGGTAAGACCCACTTGATGCATGCCGTGGGTAACCATCTGCTGAAGAAGAACCCGAACGCCAAGGTGGTGTACCTGCATTCGGAGCGCTTCGTCGCGGACATGGTCAAGGCGTTGCAGCTCAACGCCATCAACGAGTTCAAACGCTTCTATCGCTCGGTGGATGCGCTGTTGATCGATGACATCCAGTTCTTCGCCCGCAAGGAACGCTCCCAAGAAGAGTTTTTCCACACCTTCAACGCGTTGCTTGAGGGGGGCCAGCAGGTCATCTTGACCAGCGACCGCTATCCGAAGGAGATCGAAGGCCTGGAAGAGCGCCTGAAGTCGCGCTTCGGCTGGGGCCTGACCGTGGCTGTCGAGCCACCGGAGCTGGAAACCCGTGTGGCGATCCTGATGAAGAAGGCCGACCAGGCCAAGGTCGAGCTGCCGCACGATGCCGCGTTCTTCATCGCCCAGCGTATTCGTTCGAACGTTCGTGAACTCGAAGGGGCCCTGAAGCGGGTCATCGCGCACTCGCACTTCATGGGTCGCGACATCACCATCGAGCTGATTCGCGAGTCGCTGAAGGACTTGCTGGCATTGCAGGACAAGCTGGTCAGTGTGGATAACATTCAGCGCACGGTGGCTGAGTACTACAAGATCAAGATTGCCGACCTGCTGTCCAAGCGCCGTTCGCGCTCGGTAGCGCGCCCGCGTCAGGTGGCCATGGCATTGTCCAAAGAGCTGACCAACCACAGCCTGCCGGAAATCGGCGACATGTTCGGTGGCCGCGACCACACCACCGTGCTGCACGCCTGCCGCAAGATCAACGAACTTAAGGAATCCGACGCGGACATCCGCGAGGACTACAAGAACCTGCTGCGTACGCTGACGACCTGATGGCCGTCTGCGCAGCTTATTGAAGGCAAGGGACTAGACCATGCATTTCACCATTCAACGCGAAGCCCTGTTGAAACCCCTGCAACTGGTCGCAGGTGTCGTCGAGCGCCGCCAGACCTTGCCGGTCCTGTCCAACGTCCTGCTGGTCGTGCAAGGCCAGCAGTTGTCGTTGACCGGTACCGACCTGGAAGTCGAACTGGTTGGCCGCGTTCAACTGGAAGAGCCCGCCGAGCCGGGCGAGATCACCGTGCCTGCGCGCAAGCTGATGGACATCTGCAAGAGCCTGCCCAGCGATGTGCTGATCGACATCAAGCTCGATGAGCAGAAACTGCTGGTCAAGGCTGGGCGCAGCCGCTTCACCCTGTCTACGCTGCCCGCCAATGATTTCCCGACCGTGGAAGAAGGCCCAGGTTCTCTGACCTGCAACCTGGAGCAGAGCAAGCTGCGTCGTCTGATCGAACGCACCAGCTTCGCCATGGCCCAACAGGATGTGCGCTACTACCTCAACGGCATGCTGCTGGAGGTGTCCACCGACACCTTGCGCGCAGTCGCCACCGATGGCCACCGCCTGGCGCTGTGCGCGATGCAGGCACCGATCGCTCAGGCTGATCGTCATCAAGTCATCGTGCCACGCAAGGGTATCCTGGAGCTGGCGCGTCTGCTGACTGACCCGGAAGGCATGGTCAGCATCGTACTGGGCCAGCATCACATTCGCGCCACCACGGGTGAGTTCACCTTCACCTCCAAGCTGGTGGACGGCAAGTTCCCAGACTACGAGCGCGTACTGCCCAAGGGGGGCGACAAGCTGGTGATCGGCGATCGTCAGGCGCTGCGTGAAGCGTTCAGCCGTACGGCGATCCTGTCCAACGAGAAGTACCGTGGTATCCGCCTGCAACTGGCCGCTGGCCAGCTGAAGATCCAGGCCAACAACCCTGAGCAGGAAGAGGCAGAAGAAGAGATAAGCGTCGACTACAACGGCAGCTCTCTGGAGATCGGTTTCAACGTCAGTTACCTGCTGGATGTGCTGGGCGTGATGACCACCGAGCAGGTTCGCCTGATTCTCTCGGACTCTAACAGCAGCGCGTTGCTCCAGGAAGCTGGCAATGATGACTCCTCTTACGTCGTCATGCCGATGCGTCTGTAAACCGTAGCAGGCCCAATGTCCCTTCTACGGCTTTCGGTCACCGCGGTGCGTAACCTGCATCCGGTGACCCTCTCCCCCTCTCCCCGCATCAATATCCTCTACGGCGCCAACGGCAGTGGCAAAACCAGTGTGCTGGAAGCAGTGCATCTGTTGGGTCTTGCGCGTTCGTTTCGCAGTACCCGGCTGAACCCGGTTATTCAGTACGAGCAGCCCACTTGCACCGTGTTTGGCCAAGTCGAACTGGCAGAAGGCGGCACCAGCAACCTAGGTGTTTCACGGGAGCGCCAGGGCGATTTCACTATCCGCATCGACGGACAGAATGCGCGCAGTGCTGCTCAGTTAGCCGAGATGCTGCCTTTGCAGTTGATCAACCCGGACAGTTTTCGCTTGTTGGAAGGAGCGCCCAAGGTACGCCGACAGTTCCTCGATTGGGGTGTGTTCCACGTGGAACCCCGCTTCATGGCAACCTGGCAACGCCTGCAGAAGGCCCTGCGGCAGCGGAACTCATGGCTGCGGCATGGTACACTTGACGCTGTTTCGCAAGCCGCCTGGGATCGGGAGTTATGTCTCGCCAGTGCGGAAATAGATGAATACCGTCGCAACTACATCAAGGCCTTGAAGCCTGTCTTCGAGCGAACCCTGAGCGAGCTGGTCGAACTGGATGGGTTGACCCTGAGCTATTACCGCGGCTGGGACAAGGACCGGGAACTCAACGAAGTCCTCGCGACTTCTCTTCTTCGCGACCAGCAGATGGGTCACACCCAAGCCGGACCACAGCGCGCGGATCTGCGCCTGCGACTGGGTGCGAATAACGCCGCTGACATCCTCTCGCGAGGGCAGCAGAAGCTGGTGGTGTGCGCATTGCGCATTGCCCAGGGGCATCTGGTGAGCCAAGTTCGTCGCGGGCAGTGTATTTATCTGGTGGATGACTTGCCGTCAGAGTTGGACGAACAGCATCGCCGCGCCCTGTGCCGCTTGCTTGAAGAATTGAACTGCCAGGTGTTCATCACCTGCGTAGACCACGAATTTCTGAGGGAAGGCTGGCAAACGGAAACGCCAGTCGCTTTGTTCCACGTGGAACAGGGCCGTATCACCCAGACCCACGACCATCGGGAGTGAAGGCATGAGCGAAAATCAAACGTACGACTCCTCCAGCATCAAGGTGCTGAAAGGGCTGGATGCCGTACGCAAACGTCCCGGCATGTACATTGGCGACACCGATGACGGCAGCGGCCTGCACCACATGGTATTCGAGGTGGTCGACAACTCCATCGACGAGGCCCTGGCCGGTCACTGCGATGACATCACTGTCATCATCCACCCGGACGAATCCATCAGCGTGCGTGACAACGGCCGCGGGATTCCGGTCGACGTGCATAAAGAAGAAGGCGTATCGGCGGCCGAGGTCATCATGACCGTGCTGCACGCTGGCGGTAAGTTCGACGACAACTCCTATAAGGTGTCTGGCGGTCTGCACGGTGTTGGTGTGTCGGTGGTGAACGCCCTGTCCGAACAGTTGGTACTGACCGTTCGCCGCAGCGGCAAGATCTGGGAGCAGACCTACGTCCACGGTGTTCCACAAGCGCCCATGGCGATTGTGGGGGACAGTGAAACCACCGGTACCCACATTCACTTCAAGCCATCGGCTGAAACCTTCAAGAACATCCACTTCAGCTGGGACATCCTTGCCAAGCGTATCCGCGAGCTGTCGTTCCTGAACTCCGGTGTAGGCATCCTGCTTAAGGATGAGCGCTCCGGCAAGGAAGAGTTCTTCAAGTATGAAGGCGGTCTGCGTGCCTTCGTCGAATACCTGAACACCAACAAGACCCCGGTCAACTCTCAGGTCTTCCACTTCAACGTCCAGCGTGACGATGGTGTAGGTGTTGAAGTCGCGCTGCAATGGAACGACAGCTTCAACGAAAACCTGCTGTGCTTTACCAACAACATTCCACAGCGCGACGGTGGTACCCACCTGGTCGGTTTCCGTTCCTCGCTGACCCGCAGCCTGAACAGCTACATCGAACAGGAAGGCTTGGCCAAGAAGAACAAGGTCGCCACTACCGGTGATGACGCCCGTGAAGGTTTGACCGCGATCATTTCGGTCAAGGTACCCGATCCGAAGTTCAGCTCGCAGACCAAGGACAAGCTGGTTTCCTCGGAGGTGAAGACCGCCGTGGAACAGGAGATGAACAAGTACTTCGCTGACTTCCTGTTGGAGAACCCCAACGAAGCCAAGGCGGTGGTCGGCAAGATGATCGACGCTGCCCGTGCCCGTGAAGCCGCGCGCAAGGCCCGTGAGATGACCCGCCGCAAAGGCGCCTTGGACATTGCCGGTTTGCCAGGCAAATTGGCCGACTGCCAGGAGAAAGATCCTGCGCTTTCCGAACTGTACCTGGTGGAGGGTGACTCCGCAGGTGGCTCGGCCAAGCAAGGTCGTAACCGTCGTACCCAGGCCATCCTGCCGCTCAAGGGGAAGATTCTCAACGTCGAGAAAGCTCGCTTCGACAAGATGATCTCTTCGCAGGAGGTCGGCACGCTGATCACTGCGCTGGGCTGCGGTATTGGTCGCGAAGAGTACAACATCGACAAGCTGCGCTATCACAACATCATCATCATGACCGATGCTGACGTCGACGGTTCGCACATCCGTACCCTGCTGCTGACATTCTTCTTCCGTCAGTTGCCGGAGCTGGTCGAGCGCGGCTACATCTATATTGCCCAGCCGCCACTGTACAAGGTGAAGAAAGGTAAGCAGGAGCAGTACATCAAGGACGACGAGGCCATGGAAGAGTACATGACCCAGTCGGCCCTCGAAGACGCCAGCCTGCATCTGGACGAGTCGGCGCCTCCGGTTTCCGGCGTACAGCTCGAAGCCCTGGTGAATGAGTTCCGCAGTGTGATGAAGACGCTCAAGCGTCTGTCGCGCCTGTACCCTCAAGAACTCACCGAGCACTTCATCTATCTGCCGGAAGTCACCCAGGAGCAGTTGGCCGATAACGCCGCCATGCAGGCCTGGCTGAGCAAGTTCCAGGAGCGCCTGAACAGCAGCCAGAAGTCCGGGCTGACCTACGCTACTAGCCTGCGCGAAGACAAAGAACGCAATATCTGGTTGCCGGAGGTTGAAGTTACCTCGCATGGCTTGGCCAGTTATGTGACCTTCAATCGCGAGTTCTTCGGTAGTAACGATTACCGTTCGGTGGTCGTAGTGGGTGCCAAGCTCGCTACCCTGCTGGGTGAAGGTGCCTATGTGCAGCGTGGCGAGCGTCGCAAAGCTGTCACTGAGTTCAAGGAAGGCCTGGACTGGCTGATGAACGAAAGCACCAAGCGCCACACCATCCAACGATATAAAGGACTGGGTGAGATGAACCCGGACCAGTTGTGGGAAACCACGATGGATCCGACGGTGCGCCGTATGTTGAAGGTGACCATCGAAGATGCCATCGCCGCTGACCAGCTGTTCAACACCTTGATGGGAGATGCGGTCGAGCCACGCCGTGACTTCATCGAGAGCAATGCGCTGTCGGTGTCTAATCTGGACTTCTGATTCAACCCCGCACCAGCGAAAGGCCAACCTCACCAGTTGGCCTTTTTTTGTTCCACGTGGAACAACGCGTCTCATATCTCGATCCCTTTTCGCCCAGAGTTGGGCGCTGACGCACCGGCCATGACTGCGATGATCACCTAGACCATACCGGTTTCCTTGCTGAGCATCAGTTTGATCGCCGGCACGCTGACGCTATAGTTCAGCTTCGCTGGTTGAGCGTTTTCAGCCTTCAATGCAAGGTGAGCTTGCTTGGCAGGGTACCGCAAAGGCTTGGCGGATCACGGGAGAGTGCAATGATTATCGGCAACCACCTTCACATTGAGGCCCTGTATGACCAGGCGACCTCGACGCTCAGCTACTTGGTGATGGATGGGCAGACCCGCCAATGTGCGTTGATCGACAGTGTGCTGGACTATGACCCAAAGTCCGGGCGCACGTGCAGCGCTTCTGCCGACCGTTTGATCGAGCGGGTCGAAAAGCTGGGGGCGAAGGTTCAATGGATTCTCGAAACCCATGTACACGCCGATCACCTTTCTGCAGCGGCGTACCTCAAGGAAAAGCTCGGTGGACACACTGGTATCGGTGCGCAGATCACCCAGGTGCAGAAAACCTTCGGTTCCTTGTTCAATGCCGAGCCTGGCTTTGCCCGCGACGGCAGCCAGTTCGACGTTCTGTTCGAGGATCAGGAAGGCTTTCGTATCGGCAATCTGCATGCCCGTGCCCTGCACACCCCAGGCCACACTCCCGCCTGTCTGAGCTACTTGGTAGAAGAGGCTGGTGAGCAGGTCCTGTTCGTTGGTGACACCTTGTTCATGCCAGACTACGGGACTGCGCGCTGCGACTTCCCCGGCGCCAGCGCGCGGACGCTGTTCCGTTCGATCCGGCGTCTGCTGGCCTTCCCTGACCAGACCCTGCTGTTCATGTGTCACGACTACCTGCCTGGCGGTCGTGAATTGCGCTATTTCACTACGGTAGGCGAGCAGCGTGCATCCAACATCCATATCCATGCCGGGGTCAGCGAAGCGCAGTTCGTAGCCATGCGCGAAGCCCGCGATGCCACCCTCGACATGCCTGTGCTGATGCTGCCCTCGGTCCAGGTAAATATGCGTAGCGGACGCTTCCCTGAACCCGAACAGAATGGCGTCAGCTATCTGAAGATCCCGCTGAACACGTTGTAAAGCTAACACCGCTAATCCTAGTCTTAAGGAACACACTGATGCTCGATGCGTTGCCGCGCCCTACCCCGCTATGTGCCGACTATCGGCACTGGCACCTATACGATGTGCTGTTGTGACTGAGCTGTCATTGCTGGGTGGCGCGCTGGGCGCAATCATCGGCGCCGTGTTGGCACTCACCGGTGCTGGCGGTGGTATCCTGGCGGTGCCGTTATTGGTGTTCGGGCTTGGCTTGTCGATGGTTGAAGCCGCACCTATTGGGTTGCTCGCCGTCGGGTTGGCGGCTGCGGTAGGGGCCCTGTTGGGATTGCGTGAGGGGCTTGTGCGCTACCGCGCGGCGTTGTTCATCGCCTCGATCGGTATCGTCGCCTCGCCATTGGGCCTGATGCTGGCACATCGTCTGCCCAACACGCCGCTGGCGCTGGGATTCGCCGGGGTGCTGGTTTACGCCTGCCTGCGCATCTGGCGTAAAGCGGCGCGGCAGTTACGTGGTGAAGACAACCTGGCTCATCGCTTCATCGAACCTTGCGTACTCAATCCGCAGCAAGGGCGGCTGCGATGGACGCTGCCGTGTGCCAGGGCGCTGGCCTTTACCGGGTTCATGTCCGGTTTGCTGTCCGGCTTGCTGGGGGTGGGGGGAGGCTTTGTCATCATTCCGGCGTTGAACCGCTACACCAACCTGCGCATGGCCAGCATCGTCTCGACCTCGCTGGCGGTGATCGCGCTGGTCGCCACCGGTAGCGTGATCAGCGCCAGTCTGGCGGGTGTGATGCACTGGCGCATTGGCGCGCCGTTCGCCGTCGGGGCTGTGGCCGGCTTGCTGCTGGCGCGGCCGTTAGCCAACAAAATTGCCGGCCCGCGCTTGCAGCAACTGTTCGCACTGGTGGGGTGTGGCGCTGCCGTGTTGCTGGCCGGCAAGGCGCTACTCAGCTAACAGTTCGTCTTGTTCGGCGGCGCACAGCGCCAGCAAATAGTCCCACACCACCCGCAAGCGTACCGACTTGTGCAGCTCGCGCCGGGTGCAGATCCAATAGCTGCGTTGGATGGTTTCGCTGGGAAGCACGCGTACCAGCTTCGGATCATGCCGGGCCATGTAGTTAGGCAGCACGGCGATACCCAGCCCGGCCTGCGCCGCTTGCTGCTGGGCGATCACGCTGGTGCTGCGAAACACCACGTTGGGGGCCCGGCAGAAGCTGTTGAGCAACAGCAGCTCCTGGCTGAACAGTAAGTCGTCGACGTAGCCGATCCAGCTGTGGCGTGCCAAATCCTCGCGGCTGTTCAAGGGAGGCGCACGGTCCAGGTAATCCTGGCTTGCATATAGCGCCAGGCGATAGTCGGTGAGCTTGCGGGTGATCAGCAGATCGGCGCTGGGGCGTTCCAGGTGGATACTGATTTCCGCCTCACGGTTGAGGATGCTGACGAAACGTGGCACCGCCACCAACTCCACTTCCAACCCCGGGTAACGTTGGAACAACGCACTCATGCGTGGGGTGAAGAACATGATGCCGATGCCTTCGGTGACCCCAAGGCGGATCTTGCCCAAGGGAGTGATGGCCTGGGTGATCTCTTCCTGCGCTAGCAGGGCGACGTTTTCCATGGCTTCGGCATGCTTGAGCAAGGCTTGGCCCGAGGGCGTCAGTTCGTAGCCCTGCGCATGCTGAACGAACAGTGCGGTGCCCAGGCTCTGCTCGATGTTCTCGATGTGCCGGGCCACCGTGCTGTGGGTGGTGTTGAGGCGCTTGGCAGCAGTCAGCAGCCGACCGCTGCGCTGCAACTCCAGGAAAAACCGTAGATCGTTCCAGTCGAACATGCTGATCCTTTTGGCTGTTCGTTCGGGCCTTTTCGCGGCAGTGGCTCGGATTACCGGGGCGGCTGGCTTGCCCGCGAAGTGGCCAGGAGAGGCTTATCGTTGTGCTAAAACGCACAACGGGTGCGCGAAATCTCGTGTTTCCTCAGCGAAATTAATCAATAAGATGGATCGGGACAAGAATAATAATCAGGCGCGAGGTTGCACATGCCATCAGCCGATCCTGTCTACGACTACGTGGTCGTGGGCGCTGGTCCCGCCGGTTGCCTACTGGCCAATCGGTTGTCCGCCGACCCTGCTTGCCGGGTATTGCTGCTCGAAGCAGGCGGGCGCGACAACTATCCCTGGATACACATTCCCGTCGGTTACCTCTACTGCATTGGTAATCCACGTACCGACTGGTGCTTCAAGACCGAGCTGCAACCCGGCCTCAACGGCCGTGCCTTGGGCTACCCTCGGGGCAAGGTGCTCGGCGGCTGCTCGTCAATCAACGGCATGATCTACATGCGTGGCCAGGCGGCCGACTATGACGGCTGGGCCGAACAAGGCAATGCCGGCTGGGCGTGGAAAGATGTACTGCCGCTGTTCAAGGCCAGCGAAAATCATTTCGCAGGTGCCAACGAGAGTCACGGTGCACAGGGAGAGTGGCGGGTCGAGCGCCAGCGCTACAGTTGGCCGATACTCGATGCCTTCCGAGAAGCCGCAGCGCAGAGCGGCATCGGCAAGGTCGATGACTTCAATACCGGTGACAACGCCGGTTGTGGATACTTTCAGGTCAACCAGCGCAGCGGTGTACGCTGGAACGCATCCAAGGCCTTTCTCAGGCCCATTCGCAGCCGCGCCAACCTGACCGTGCTGACTGGCGTTCAGGTCGATAAGGTGCTGCTCGGCAACACTCGCGCCCAAGCGGTCAAGGCATTCTGGCAAGGCGCATGGCACGAATTCGGCGCACGCCGGGAGATCATCCTCTGTGCAGGTTCGGTAGGCTCCCCCGGTATTTTGCAGCGCTCCGGCATCGGCCCGCGCAAGCTGCTGGAAGAGGTGGGAATCCCCGTGCGTCACGACCTGCCCGGGGTGGGTGGCAACCTGCAGGACCACCTGCAACTGCGCTTGATCTACCAGGTCCGCAACACCCGCACACTGAATCAGATGACCCACAGCCTATGGGGCAAGCTGGGCATGGGCCTGCGTTATGCCTTTGATCGCAGCGGTCCCTTGGCCATGGCCCCGAGTCAGTTGGGCGCATTCGTTCGCTCCAGCCCCGAGCAAGCCACCGCCAACCTGCAATATCACGTGCAGCCGCTGTCGCTGGAGCGCTTCGGCGAGCCACTGCATCGCTTTGCGGCTTTCACCGCGTCGGTGTGCAACCTGCGCCCGGCCAGCCGTGGGCGTATCGACATACGTTCGGCAGACATGAACGTGGCCCCTCTGATCGACCCCAACTACCTGAGCGATCCGGCTGATTTGCGCGTGGCTGCCGATGCCATTCGCCTGACCCGGCGCATCGTCCAGGCCCCTGCCCTGGCCGCGTTCGATCCGCGGGAGTACCTGCCCGGCCCTGCCCTTCAACGTGAAGAAGACCTGCACCAGGCCGCTGGCCAGATCGGCACCACCATTTTCCATCCGGTGGGCACCTGCCGCATGGGCAACGGTGCGCTGGATGTTGTGGATAACCAGCTGCGTGTGCACGGCATTCCAGGGCTGCGCGTGGCTGACGCCTCGATAATGCCGCAGATCGTCTCCGGCAATACCTGTTCACCCACGCTGATGATCGCCGAGAAGGCGGCGCAACTGATCCTCAAGGGGGCACATACCCAGACCAACCTCAGCGATTGCAGCGCGATACCGACGCCCTGACCCGGGTGCGTGCAACACCGGCGGCCCGAGGTCAGAGCTGCCGACAGTGGAACAACAAGAATAATCACTGTGGCCTTCGGGCCGAGGACAGCAACGATGTCGGATTACATTCAAGAGCAAGGTGCGGCCGCCACTCGCAGCAGCCGCCGTGAAGAACGTAAGATCATTTTCGCGTCATCCCTCGGGACAGTGTTCGAGTGGTATGACTTTTTTCTCTATGGCGCACTGGCTGCAGTCATCAGCAAGCAGTTCTTCGCGGGCGTCAACGACACCACCGCCTTCATCTTCGCGCTGATGGCGTTTGCTGCCGGCTTCCTGGTGCGCCCGTTCGGCGCACTGGTGTTCGGTCGGCTGGGGGATATGATCGGGCGCAAGTACACCTTCCTGGTGACCATCGTGCTGATGGGCTTGTCGACCTTTGCGGTCGGCCTGTTGCCCACCTACGCCAGTATCGGGATCGCGGCACCGATCATCCTGGTGGTGCTGCGCATGCTTCAGGGCCTGGCGCTGGGCGGCGAGTACGGCGGCGCTGCGACCTACGTGGCCGAACATGCACCGCCCGGCAAGCGCGGTTTCCACACCGGCTTCATCCAGTCTACCGCTACGCTCGGTTTGCTGCTGTCGCTGACCGTGGTGCTGGGCAGCCGCTACATCAGTGGCGATCAGTTCGAGACGTGGGGCTGGCGCCTGCCCTTCCTGCTGTCGATCGTGCTGCTGGCGATTTCCACCTGGATCCGCATGAGCATGCACGAGTCACCGGCCTTCGTGAAAATGAAGGCCCAGGGCAAGGTGAGCAAATCGCCGATCCGTGAGTCGTTCACCTCATGGCCGAACCTCAAGGTGGTGCTCACTGCGCTGTTCAGCATCAATGCCGGGCAAGCGGTGACCTTTTACACCGCACAGTTCTACGTGCTGTTCTTCATGACCCAGATGCTCAAGATGGACCCGGCCCAAGCCAACACGCTGCTGATCATCAGCGTGGTAATCGGTGCGCCGTTCTTCGTGTTCTTCGGCTGGCTGTCTGACCGTATCGGGCGCAAGCCGATCCTGATGCTGGGCCTGCTGTTGGCAACGGTCTGCTACTTCCCAATGTTCAAGGCTCTGAGCCATTACGCCAATCCGCAGATCGACGCGGCCAGCCGCCAGGCGCCGATCGTGGTCAGCGCCAACCCACAAGGCTGCACCTTCCAGTTCGACCCGGTCGGCAAGGCACGTTTCGACAGCCCCTGCGACAAGGTCAAGACCTTCCTGGTCAAGCAGGGCCTGCCTTACAGCTCGGTGAGCGTGGCCGGCAACGATGTCTCCGTGAGCATTGGCGAGACGACCATCAACGGCTTCGACGAAGCCGCCATGCGCAGCGCCATCGAGGCCGCCGGTTACCCCTCCAAGGCGGACCCGGCCAATGTGAACCAGGTGATGGTGGTGGTGTTGATCGTCGCCATGATCCTGATCGCAACCATGACCTATGGGCCATTGGCGGCGGTGATGGTCGAGCTGTTCCCCACCCGCATCCGCTACACCTCGATGTCCCTGCCCTACCACATTGGCAACGGCTGGTTCGGAGGCTTCCTGCCGACAGTTTCGTTCGCGTTGGTGGTGTACACCGGGGATATCTTCTACGGCCTGTGGTATCCGGTGCTGATCACTGGGGTGAGCCTGGTGGTGGGGATCTTCTGCCTGAAAGAGACTCGGGATGTGGATATCGACAAGGTCTGAAATAGGCTGGCAGTGATGCGGTGAAAGCGGGCTTGCCCGCGATGAACCCAAGCTTGTTGCACGGGCACAAAAAAACCGGCGTAAAAGCCGGTTTTTTTATAGCCCGAAAAAACTTATGCACGATTTTCGGAAAAACTTCATACAGAGAAATAAATAGCTAATTCAATCACTTAGGCTGTATTTGGAACGATTTATCGAAAACTTGCTAACACGTTATCCACAGATGCTCAGGCAGGCTGCTGTGCCGGGTTTTCTGCCACTGGCGGCAGCGAACCCATGGCTCGCTGGGTGGCTTCGTTCCAGGCCTGAGCACGTTCGTTAAGCTCGGCGATGGCCCGTGGACCGGTGCCCTCTGCGTACATCGGCGCACCGATCACCACCTCGATGGTACCGGGACGTTTTCCCCAGCCTTCACGCGGCCAGAATTTGCCGGCGTTGTGGGCAATCGGCAGCACAGGCAGCCCGGCGTTGACGGCAAGCGCGGTACCGCCACGCGAGAATTTGCCGATCTGGCCATGCGGCACGCGGGTGCCTTCGGGGAATATCAGCACCCAGGTGCCCTGCTTGAGCAACTCGTCGCCCTGGCTGGCCACCTGACGCAAAGCCTCTTTGGGGTTGTTACGGTCGATGGCGATCGGCCGCAGCATGGCCATGGCCCAGCCAAAGAATGGCACGTACAGCAGCTCACGCTTGAGTACCTGGCTCAGTGGCGAGAAGTACGCCGAGAGGAAGAACGTCTCCCAAGTGCTCTGGTGATTCGACAAGATCACGCAAGGCTCCTGCGGCACGTTCTCGGCGCCGGTCACCTTATAGTGGATACCGAGCACCGTACGGGCCAGGAACACGGCGCAGCGACACCAGTACACGTTGATGAACTTGTAGCGCTTGGGGAATGGCAGGAAAGGCGCGACGAAGAAGCTCAGCGAGCACCACAGCAGCGAACTGGTGCCCAACAGCAGGTAAAAAAGAAAGATTCTGATCGCCTGCAGGATCGACATAGTGGCAAGTACCGTTGCGGGGCAATGCCCGCCTAAGGAAAGTGCGCCACACAGGCGCGCTTCTTTTAAATAAGTGCTCTGGCGATAGCCGCCAGATCGTCGAAAATCAGTGTGTTTTCCGGGACGCCTTTTTCCAGGGTCCGCTCACCCTTGCCGGTTTTCACCAACACAGGTTGTGCATCGACGGCCAGCGCCGCCTTCAGGTCACCTTGGCTGTCGCCTACGAACCATACGCCAGCCAGCTCAACCTGATAGTGCTCGGCGATTGCCCGCAGCATGCCGGGTTTGGGTTTGCGGCATTCGCAACCTTCGTCCGGGCCGTGCGGACAATGCACGATGTAGCCGACCTCCCCGCCCTGTGCCGCCACCAACTCGCGCAGGCGCGTGTGCATGGCTTGCAGGGTGGCGAGGGGGTAATAGCCGCGTGCAATGCCAGACTGGTTGGTGGCCACGGCCACCGTCCAGCCGGCTTTGCTCAACTGCGCGATGGCCTCGATCGAGCCGGGGATGGGGATCCACTCTTCCAGCGACTTGATGTAGGCGTCGGAGTCGAAGTTGATCACTCCGTCTCGATCGAGAATCAGCAGTTTCAAGGCTTACCCCAGCAGCGAAATGTCGGCCACGCCCAGGAACAGACCGCGCAGGCGGCTGAGCAGGGCATAGCGGTTGGCTCGCACCTTGGCGTCTTCGGCGTTGACCAGCACCGCTTCGAAGAAGGCATCGACCGGGTCGCGCAGGGCGGCCAGGCGCGTGAGCGCTTCGTTGTACTGACGCGCGGCGGCCATCGGTTGCACGGCCTGGTCGGCCTGCTGGATGGCCGAGTACAGCGAGAACTCGTTGGCGTTGTCGAAGTACTTGGGCTCGACCTGCTCGGAGATGGCGCCGTCGGCCTTGCTCAACAAGTTCGACACGCGCTTGTTGGCTGCCGCCAGGGCCTCGGCTTCGGGCAGTTTGCGGAACGCCTGAACGGCCTGCACACGCTGGTCGAAGTCCAGCGGCGAGCCGGGCTTGAGGGCACGTACGGACAGGTAGGTGGCAACATCGATGCCTTCGTCTTCGTAGCGCGCGCGCAGACGGTCGAAGATGAACTCCAGCACCTGCTCGGCCAGGCCCGTGGCCTTGACCTTGGCACCGAACTGTTTGACCGCGAACTCGACGGTGGTGCTCAGGTCCAGGTCCAGTTGCTTGTCGATCAGGATACGCAGCACGCCGAGGGCCGCGCGGCGCAGCGCGTACGGATCCTTGCTGCCGGTGGGCAGCATGCCGATGCCGAAGATGCCGACCAGGGTGTCGAGCTTGTCGGCGATGGCCACGGCAGCGCCGGTCAGCGTCTGCGGCAGCTCCGCACCGGCGCCACGCGGCATGTACTGCTCGTTCAGGGCCAGGGCGACGTCTTCCTGCTCGCCGTCGTTGAGGGCGTAGTAGTAGCCAGCCACACCCTGCATTTCAGGGAACTCGCCGACCATCTCGGTGGCCAGGTCGCACTTGGACAGCAGGCCGGCACGGCCGGCGTTGGCTGCGCTGCCGCCGATGTACGGGGCAATGAACGCGGCCAGCTTGGCAACGCGCTCGGCCTTTTCGAACACGGTGCCGAGTTGGGCCTGGAAGACCACGTTCTTCAGGCGCTCGTTGAAGCTTTCCAGCGGTTGCTTCTTGTCCTGCTTGAAGAAGAACTCAGCGTCGGTCAGGCGCGGGCGCACGACTTTCTCGTTGCCCAGCACGATCTGCTTCGGATCGCGGCTCTCGACGTTGGCCACGGTGATGAAGCGCGGCAGAAGCTTGCCTTCGTTGTCCAGCAGGCAGAAGTACTTCTGGTTGTCCTGCATGGTGGTGATCAGGGCTTCCTGCGGTACGTCGAGGAAACGCTCCTCGAACGAGCACACCAGTGGCACTGGCCATTCGACCAGGGCAGTCACTTCATCCAGCAACGCCGGTGGCACGATGGCGGAGCCTTCCTGCTGCATGGCCAGCTCTGCGGTGCGCTTGCTGATCAGTTCGCGACGCTCGGCGAAGTCGGCCAGCACGTAGGCCTTGCGCAGGTCTTCGACGTAATTGGCCGGGGCACTGATGGTCACGCTTTGCGGATGATGGAAGCGATGGCCACGGGATTCACGGCCAGCTTTCTGCGACAGCAGGGTGCAGTCGACCACCTGCTCGCCCAGCAACATCACCAGCCATTGGGTCGGACGCACGAACTCTTCACGGCTGGCCGCCCAGCGCATGCGCTTGGGAATTGGCAGGTCGTTGAGCGAATCTTCGACGATGGTGGGCAGCAAGCTGGTGGTGGCCTTGCCGGGGATGTGCTGCGAGAAGCGCAGTTTCGGGCCGCTCTGGTCGATCTCCGACAGCTCGACGCCGCATTTCTTGGCAAAGCCCAGGGCCGCTTGGGTCGGCTGGCCTTCGGCGTTGAAGGCGGCCTGCAGGGGGGGGCCGTCGATGTTGATGCTGCGATCCGGCTGCTGCACGTCGAGTTGACGGATCAGCACGGCCAGGCGACGCGGTGCGGCATAGAACTGCTTGCCGGTGTAGTTCAGGCCGGCCGCTTGCAGGCCTTTTTCGATGCCGGCGAGGAACGCCTCGCCCAGGGTTGCCAGGGCCTTCGGTGGCAGCTCTTCGGTGCCCAGTTCAACCAGGAAATCTTGAGCACTCATTGTGCAGCCTCCAGCTTAGCCAACACTTCGTCACGCAATTCAGGGGTGGCCATCGGGAAGCCCAGGCGTGCACGGGCTTGCAGATAGCTCTGGGCGACGTCACGGGCGAGCGTACGTACGCGCAGGATGTAGCGCTGGCGCTCGGTCACCGAGATGGCGCGGCGGGCGTCCAGCAGGTTGAAGGTGTGCGAAGCCTTCAGGACCATTTCGTAGGTCGGCAGCGGCAGCTCCAGCTTGATCAGGCGGTTCGCTTCGCTTTCGTAGAAGTCGAACAGTTCGAACAGCTTCTCGACGTTGGCGTGCTCGAAGTTGTAGGTCGACTGCTCCACTTCGTTCTGGTGGAACACATCGCCGTAGGTGACCTTGCCGAACGGGCCGTCGGCCCAGACCAGGTCGTACACCGAGTCGACACCCTGGATGTACATGGCCAGTCGTTCCAGGCCGTAGGTGATTTCACCGGTGACCGGATAGCACTCGATACCGCCGACCTGCTGGAAGTAGGTGAACTGCGTCACCTCCATGCCGTTCAGCCAGATTTCCCAGCCCAGGCCCCAGGCGCCGAGGGTCGGCGATTCCCAGTTGTCTTCGACGAAGCGGATGTCGTGAACCAGCGGGTCCAGGCCGATGGCTTTCAGCGAGCCGAGGTAGAGCTCCTGGAAGTTGGCCGGGTTCGGCTTGAGCACGACCTGGAACTGATAGTAGTGCTGCAGGCGGTTGGGGTTTTCGCCATACCGCCCGTCGGCGGGGCGACGGCTGGGCTGCACGTAGGCGGCGTTCCAGGTCTCGGGGCCGACGGCGCGCAGGAAGGTCGCGGTATGGAAAGTGCCGGCGCCTACTTCCATATCGTAGGGCTGAAGCACCACACAACCTTGAGCCGCCCAGTAGTTCTGCAGGGCGAGGATCAGGTCTTGGAAGGTACGCACGGCTGGCGTAGGCTGGCTCACGAAATTCACCTGTATCTGGGGATGCGGATGTAAAGAGCGGGAGTATAACCCGATTCGCCTCGCCCTCTACTCATTGGAGCCTTATGCCGCGCTGCTTTTGGTGTTCCGACGACCCGTTGTACCAGGCTTACCATGACCACGAGTGGGGAACGCCGCAGCGCGACCCGGCGTTGCTCTTCGAGATGCTTTTGCTCGAAGGGTTCCAGGCGGGGCTCTCGTGGATCACCGTGTTGCGTAAACGCGAGCGCTACCGCGAGGTGATGTACGGCTTCGACCCGGTGCAACTGGCGGGCATGAGCGATGCGCGCATAGAAGAACTGATGCTCGACCCCGGCATCATCCGCAACCGCCTCAAGCTCAAGGCGGCGCGGCGCAATGCGCAGGCCTGGTTGGCTGTGGATAACCCCGCGCAATGGCTGTGGTCGTTCGTGGGTGGCGCGCCAAAGGTCAATCACTTCACTGGTCGCAGCGATGTACCGGCGGTGACCGACGAGGCCAAGGCCATGAGCAAGGCCTTGCAGAAAGCTGGCTTTACCTTCGTCGGCCCGACCATCTGCTACGCCTTCATGCAGGCTACCGGCATGGTCATGGACCACACCACCGACTGCGATCGCTACCCCGCGCTGGCGCGCTGACGGGGTACAATGCGCGGCTTGCAGATATAAGGAATCGGCCTGTGGAAAAATTCAAAGGCGCCCTGATGGTCGGGGTGCTGCGACTGTTCGCCAAGCTGCCCTGGGGCGCGGTGCAGCGCGTCGGCGCCGGTATCGGCTGGCTGATGTGGAAAATCCCCAACAGCTCGCGCAACGTGGTGCGCATCAACCTGGCCAAGTGCTTCCCCGAGATGGACCCAGCCGAGCGCGAGCAACTGGTCGGACGTGCGCTGAAGGATATCGGCAAGTCGTTCGTCGAGAGCGCCTGCGCCTGGATCTGGCCGCCGCAGCGCTCGCTGGAACTGGTCAAGGAAGTGCACGGCCTGGAGGTGCTGGAGCAGGCCCTGGCTTCGGGCAAGGGCGTGGTCGGCATCACCAGCCATCTGGGCAACTGGGAAGTGCTCAACCACTTCTATTGCAACCAGTGCAAACCGATCATCTTCTACCGCCCGCCGAAGCTCAAGGCGGTGGATGACCTGCTGCGTGAGCAGCGCGTGCAGATGGGTAACCGCGTGGCGCCTTCGACCAAGGAGGGCATCCTGAGCGTGATCAAGGAGGTGCGCCGTGGCGGCCAAGTAGGGATTCCCGCCGACCCAGAGCCGGCCGAGTCGGCTGGGGTGTTCGTGCCATTCCTCGGCACCCAGGCGCTGACCAGCAAGTTCGTGCCGAACATGCTCGCCGGTGGCAAGGCGGTGGGTGTATTCCTGCATGCGTTGCGCCTGCCGGATGGCTCGGGCTTCAAGGTGTTCCTGGAAGCGGCGCCCGAGGCCATGTACAGCACCGATGTAAATGAATCGGCAGCAGCCATGAGCAAGGTGGTCGAGCGCTATGTGCGTGAGTACCCGAGCCAGTACATGTGGAGCATGAAGCGCTTCAAGAAGCGCCCGGCGGGCGAGGCGCGCTGGTACTGAGATTCTTGGGGGCGCTTTGCGCCCCTTTCGCGGCACAAGGCCGCTCCTACACAGGTGAGCGTGATCCCCTGTAGGAGCGGCCTCGCGCCGCGATGGGCTGCAAAGCAGCCCCCGGCAATCTCAAGCTTTGTTCAGTTTCCTGAGAAACACCGTCATCTCTTTCTCGGCCTGCTTGTCCCCATGCGCCTGCGCCGCCTCGATCCCCTCCTCCCAGGCCTTGCGCGCCCCAGCCACATTCCCCTGCAACTGATACGCCTTGCCCAGCAGCTTCCACGCCGCCGAATACTTCGGGTCCTGTTGCACGCAACTGGCCAGATGCAGCGCCGCTTCGGCGCCGTTGCCTTCGTCCAGCCAGGCTTTGCCCAGGCCGAAACGTAGCAGTGGGTTATCCACACCCTTGGCCAGCATCTTTTCCAGCGACTCGCGCATGGGGTTTCTCCTCAGAAGAAGCTCAGGCCGACGTGGAACAGCTTCTCCACATCGCGGATATGCTTTTTATCCACAACGAACAGGATCACATGGTCGCCTGACTCGATCAGCGTGTCGTCGTGGGCAATCAGCACCTCGTCCTCGCGGATGATCGCGCCAATGGTAGTGCCTGGCGGCAGGGCGATGTCCTCGATGGCCTTGCCCACCACTTTGCTCGACTTCGCGTCACCATGGGCCACTGCCTCGATGGCCTCGGCCGCACCGCGGCGCAGCGAGTGTACGCTGACGATATCACCGCGACGCACGTGGGCCAGCAAGGTGCCGATGGTGGCCAGCTGTGGGCTGATTGCGATGTCGATCTCGCCGCCCTGCACCAGGTCCACGTAGGCCGGGTTGTTGATGATGGTCATCACCTTGCGCGCACCCAGGCGCTTGGCCAGCAGCGATGACATGATGTTGGCCTCGTCGTCGTTGGTCAGGGCCAGGAAGATGTCGGCGTCGGCGATATTCTCTTCGAGCATCAGGTCCCGGTCCGAGGCGCTGCCCTGCAACACCACGGTGCTTTCGAGGGTGTCGGAAAGCTGGCGGCAGCGCGCCGGATTCATCTCGATGATCTTTACCTGGTAGCGGCTCTCGATGGCCTCGGCCAGGCGCTCGCCAATCTGTCCGCCACCGGCGATGACTACCCGCTTGTTGGTCTCGTCGATGCGCCGCAGTTCGCCCATCACGGCGCGGATATCCTTGCGCGCGGCAATGAAGAACACTTCGTCGTCGGCCTCTATCACCGTGTCGCCACGCGGCGTAATCGGTCGGTCGCGGCGGAAGATCGCCGCCACGCGGGTATCGACGTTCGGCATGTGGGCGCGGATCTGGCGCAGTTGCTGACCCACGAGCGGGCCGCCGTAGTAAGCCTTGACCGCCACCAGTTGAGCCTTGCCCTCGGCGAAGTCGATCACTTGCAGGGAGCCGGGGTGCTCGATCAGCCGCTTGATGTAGTTGGTCACCACCTGTTCGGGGCTGATCAGCACGTCCACAGGGATGTGGTCGTTGTCGAACAGCTCTTCGCGGGTGAGGTAGGCCGATTCGCGCACCCGGGCGATTTTGGTCGGGGTGTGGAACAGCGAATAGGCGACCTGGCAGGCCACCATGTTGGTCTCGTCGCTGTTGGTCACGGCCACCAGCATGTCGGCGTCGTCGGCCCCGGCCTGGCGCAGAACCGTCGGCAGTGAGCCGCGGCCTTGCACGGTGCGGATGTCCAGGCGATCGCCCAGGCCACGCAGACGGTCGCCATCGGTGTCGACCACGGTGATGTCGTTGGCCTCGCTGGCTAGGTGTTCTGCCAGCGTACCGCCCACCTGCCCTGCGCCGAGGATGATGATCTTCATCGGCTATTCCCTACCTTCTTGTTCTTATCCGCGCGAAGCGGCGATCTTGATCAGCTTGGCATAGTAGAAACCGTCGTGGCCGCCTTCCTGGGCCAGCAACTGGCGGCCATGCGGTTGGCGCAGGCCGGCGTCGGTGGCCAGGTCAAGCTCGCGGGCACCGGGGGTGCGGGCGAGAAACGCGTCGATCACTTCGGTGTTCTCCGTCGGCAGGCTCGAACAGGTGGCATACAGCAGCATGCCGCCCACTTCCAGGGTTGGCCACAGGGCATCGAGTAGTTCACCTTGCAATGCGGCCAGGGCCGGGATGTCCTCGGCCTGGCGGGTCAGCTTGATGTCCGGG
The DNA here is from genome assembly GCF_048068415.1 of Pseudomonas sp. NY15463. Classification (NCBI taxonomy): domain Bacteria; kingdom Pseudomonadati; phylum Pseudomonadota; class Gammaproteobacteria; order Pseudomonadales; family Pseudomonadaceae; genus Pseudomonas; species Pseudomonas sp. NY15463. The sequence continues at coordinate 92,051 of NZ_JBLUQD010000003.1, read as the reverse complement.
TGACGACGAATCACCCCGGTGGCTGAACAGGGTGCGTCCAGCAAAATGCGTTGGAACGCCTTGCCATCCCACCAGCTGGCGGTGTCGCGTGCGTCGCAGGCGATCAGTTCGGCGTCCAGTTGCAGACGCTCGAGGTTCTCACGCACGCGTGTCAGGCGCTTGGCTTCCAGGTCGATGGCAACCAGATGCGCCAGGCCCGGTTCTGCTTCGAGCAAGTGGCACGTCTTGCCGCCAGGGGCACAGCAGGCGTCGAGCACGCGTTGGCCGGGAGCCAGTTCCAACAGGTCGGCAGACAGCTGCGCAGCTTCGTCCTGCACACTCACCCAGCCTTCTGCGAAGCCAGGCAGGCTGCGCACGTCGCAGGCTTCGGCGAGCACGATGCCGTCACGGCTGAACGAGCAGGCGCGGGCTTCGATAGCGGCCTCGGCCAGCAGCGCCAGGTAGGCGTCGCGGCTATGCTGGCGTCGGTTGACCCGCAGGATCATCGGCGGGTGGGCGTTGTTGGCCGCGCAAATGGCCTCCCATTGCTCGGGCCAGAAGGCCTTGAGCGACTTCTGCAGCCAACGTGGGTGGGCGGTGCGTACCACTGGGTCGCGCTGCATGTCGGCGAGCAGTGCTTCACCCTCGCGCTGGGCGCGGCGCAGCACGGCGTTGAGCAGGCCCTTGGCCCATGGCTTCTTCAGCTTGTCAGCGCAGCCGACGGTTTCGCCGATGGCCGCGTGCACGGGAATGCGGGTGTAGAACAACTGGTACAGACCCACCAGCAGCAACGCCTGAACATCGGCGTCAGCCGCTTTGAACGGCTTTTGCAGCAGTTGCGCGGCCAGCAGGTCCAGGCGCGGCTGCCAGCGGGCGGTGCCGAAGGCCAGGTCCTGGGTGAGGCCACGGTCGCGCTCATCGACCTTGTCCAGTTGCGCCGGCAATGAGCTGTTCAGCGAGGCCTTGCCGCTGAGCACAGCGGCAAGGGCACGGGCGGCGGCCAGGCGTGGGTTCATTGGCCGAGCACCTTGCCACTGGCGAACTTCTCGCGGCGGCTGTTGAACAGGTCGCTGAAGGCCAGGGCCTTGCCGCCAGGCAGTTGCAGACGGGTCAGGCTCAGGGCGCCCTCGCCACAGGCGACGACCAAGCCGTCCTTGCTGGCAGACAGGATCTCGCCCGGGGTGCCCTGGCCTGTGGACAAGTCGGCAGCCAGCACCTTCACGCTTTCACCGTCGAGGCTGCTATGGCACACCGGCCACGGGTTGAAGGCGCGCACCAGGCGCTCCAGCTCCACGGCCGGACGGCTCCAGTCGAGACGCGCTTCGTCCTTGTTCAGCTTGTGGGCGTAAGTGGCCAGAGCATCGTCCTGGACTTCGCCTTGCAGCGAACCCTCGGCAAGACCGGCGATGGCCTGTACCACGGCACTAGGGCCCATGGTCGCGAGGCGGTCGTGCAACGTGCCGCCGGTATCGTCGGCGTTGATCGGGGTGACCACCTTGAGCAACATGGGGCCGGTGTCCAGGCCCGCTTCCATGCGCATTACGGTTACGCCGCTCTCGGCGTCGCCGGCCTCCACGGCGCGCTGGATCGGCGCAGCACCGCGCCAACGCGGCAGCAGCGAGGCGTGGCTGTTGATGCAGCCCAGGCGCGGGATATCCAGCACCACCTGGGGCAGGATCAGGCCGTAGGCCACCACCACCATCAGGTCGGGCTTGAGTGCGGCAAGTTCGGCCTGAGCATCGACATTGCGCAGGGTCTGCGGCTGGTACACCGGGATGTCGTGGGCCACGGCCAGCGCCTTGACGGCGCTTGGCATGAGTTTCTGGCCACGTCCGGCGGGACGGTCCGGCTGGGTGTAGACGGCCACGATCTCGTACGGGCTGTCTAGCAGGGCCTTGAGGTGTTCGGCGGCAAACTCTGGAGTGCCTGCAAAGACGATGCGCATGGAGTTCTCGCTGCAAAAAGAAAAAGGCTTGCCGGAGCAAGCCTTTGGAAGGGGGCGATCAGGCTTGCTGGCGGTGCTGCTTTTCCAGCTTCTTCTTGATCCGGTCGCGTTTGAGTTGAGACAGGTAGTCGACGAACAGCTTGCCGTTCAGGTGATCGAACTCGTGCTGCACGCACACCGCCAACAGGCCTTCGCATTCCAGCTCGTAAGGCTTGCCGTCGCGGTCCTGGGCCTTGACCCGTACGCGCAGCGGGCGATCGACGTTCTCATAGAACCCCGGCACCGACAGGCAGCCTTCCTGGTACTGGCCCATGTCGTCGGTCAGTTCCTCGACCGTGGGGTTGATGAAGACGCGCGGTTCGCTGCGGTCTTCGCTCAGGTCCATGACCACCACCTGCTGGTGGACGTTCACCTGGGTGGCGGCCAGGCCAATGCCAGGAGCTTCGTACATGGTTTCGAACATGTCGTCGATCAGCTGGCGCAGGGCGTCGTCGAACACCGTGACCGGTTTGGCAATGGTGCGCAGGCGCGGATCGGGGAATTCGAGGATGTTCAAGATGGCCATAGGCGTCAGGCAGTCACTGTGCGGTCGGTTGAAAACTGAGCACACATAATAAAGGTAAACGCTTGGCAAGGCACCTGTGAAAGCTCGGCTAGGGTGTGAGAGGACCGTTCATAGCCCATTCGATGGACAGGTTTTCAAAGCGTTATCAACATAGTTATCCACAGCTTGTGCCGCAGGAGTGGCCGCTGTGCGATCAAGGAAGATGCCTATGCCAGCACACCATTCGTCGCCTTGCGCGCCAGCCGAACTGGAAGCGCGATTGCGTCTACATCGCCTGCCAGAAGTCGGTCTGCGGCGTTTCAACACCCTCATACACGCCTTCGGCAGTGCTTCGTCGGCCCTCAGCGCGCCGGCCAGCGCATGGCGTTCACTCGGTATACCGGCAGCCAGTATAGACGCCCGGCGCAGTGCGCAAGTGCGAGACGGTGCATTGGCTGCGATGGCCTGGATAGAGGGCCCGGGCCAGCATTTATTGATGTGGGACGGCCCTGGCTACCCACCTTTGCTGGGTGAAATCGACGATCCGCCGCCCTTGTTGTTCGTGGCAGGCGACCCCTCGTTACTGGAGCGTCCACAGTTGGCGATCGTTGGCAGCCGGCGTGCGTCACCCCCGGCACTGGACACCGCTGGCGCCTTCGCGCGACACCTCGCCCAGGCCGGCTTCACCATCACCAGCGGGCTCGCTCTGGGTGTGGATGGTGCCGCTCATCGGGGCGCCCTGAGCGCCGGTGGGCACACCATCGGGGTGCTCGGCACCGGCTTGCAAAAACTTTATCCACAGCGCCACCGTGACCTTGCGCGAGCGATGATCGACAGCGGCAGCGCGTTGGTTTCGGAGTACCCGCTCGATGCCGGGCCGCTGGCCGGCAACTTCCCTCGGCGTAACCGCATCATCAGCGGCATGTCCCTGGGTGTGCTGGTGGTCGAGGCGAGCCTGGCCAGCGGTTCGTTGATCACCGCCCGGCTTGCAGCCGAGCAAGGGCGCGAGGTGTATGCGATTCCCGGGTCCATCCACCACCCCGGCGCCAAGGGCTGCCACCAGTTGATTCGTGACGGTGCACTGCTGGTCGAAAGCATCGAGCAGATCCTCGAAAGCCTGCGCGGCTGGCAGAACCTGCCAGCCGCGGCTGTGGACAACCCTGGCCATCCCCTGCTCGCGCTGTTGCACGCTGCCCCACAGACCAGCGAAGGCCTGGCTCACAGCAGTGGTCAGCCGCTGGCCCAGGTGCTGGCCAGCCTCACCGAACTGGAGCTTGAAGGGCGGGTCAGCAATGAAGGTGGACGTTGGTTTGCCAGGGCCGGCTAAGTACACTGCGCGCACGGTGTTTAAATGCGGAGAGACGCAAAATGGTGAGCAGTTTTCGTGTGCAACAAGCCGCACGTGAGATCCGGGCGGGCGCAGTCATCGCCTACCCAACGGAAGCGGTCTGGGGCTTGGGCTGCGACCCGTGGAACGAAGACGCGGTGTATCGCCTGTTGGCGCTAAAGTCGCGGCCTGTGGATAAAGGCCTGATTCTGGTCGCCGACAACATTCGCCAGTTCGATTTCTTGTTCGAGGACTTTCCCGAGGACTGGATCGAGCGCATGAGTGCTACCTGGCCAGGCCCCAACACCTGGCTGGTACCGCACCAGGACCTGTTGCCCGAGTGGGTGACTGGCCAGCACGACACCGTGGCGCTGCGGGTCAGCGATCACCCCCAGGTACGCGAGCTATGTGCATTGGTCGGGCCGCTGATCTCTACTTCCTGCAACCCCGGCGGGCGACCGGCGGCGAAAAGCCGCTTGCGGGTCGAGCAGTATTTCCATGGTCAGCTGGACATGGTGCTCGGCGGTGCGTTGGGCGGGCGCAAGAACCCGAGCTTGATTCGCAACCTGGCGACCGGTGAGGTTGTGCGACCGGGTTGATACTTATCCACAGTTCTGGACAGGGAGCGCTGAAAGGCGCGCCCTACAAGCTTTTACGTTTGTGCTTCAACCGGCTGACCGCCCCGAATGGGGATAAGAACAAGCCCAAAAAATAAAGGCCGCGTAAGCGGCCAAAGGGTAAGGATGCACTCGCCCGGATAACTTGAAACTCAGCCGGCGCACCAGCACAACCTCAGCTCAAAGAGCTACGCTTGCGAACCGGCTTGGTCAAGCTAGGAACCTTACTCTCGCAAACTCAAGGCAGCAAAACAGTCGACCCCACCGTGCGCCGCGCCGACAGCTCGCTCTGCGCCTTGGCCGCTTCGCTCAGCGGATACCGCTGCTGGATATCCACCACCAGCTTGCCACTGGCGATCATCGCGAACAGGTCATCGGCCATGGCCTGGGTGTTCTCGGCGTTGTTGGCGTAGGTCGCCAGCGTTGGCCGGGTGACGTACAGCGAGCCCTTCTGCGACAGGATGCCGAGGTTGACCCCAGTCACCGCGCCAGAGGCGTTGCCAAAGCTCACCATTAGCCCACGGGGTTTCAGGCAGTCTAGCGAGGTGAGCCAGGTATCGGCGCCAACGCCGTCATACACCACCGGGCATTTCTGGCCGTCGGTCAGTTCCAGCACACGCTTGGCGACGTCTTCACGGCTGTAGTCGATTGTGGCCCAGGCACCCAGCGCCTTGGCGCGCTCGGCTTTCTCGGGCGAGCTGACGGTACCGATCAGTTTCGCGCCTAGGGCCTTGGCCCACTGGCAGGCCAACGATCCGACGCCGCCGGCCGCTGCGTGGAACAGGATGAAGTCGCCCGGTTGCACCGCGTAGGTCTGCTTGAGCAGGTACTGGGTGGTCAGGCCCTTGAGCATCACCGCCGCTGCCTGCTCGAAGCTGATGCTGTCGGGCAGCTTTACCAGATTGGCCTCAGGCAGCGTGTGGACTTCGCTATAGGCGCCCAGCGGGCCGCCAGCGTGGGCCACACGGTCGCCCACCTTCAGACGGGTGACGCCCTCGCCCACCGCTTCGACGACCCCAGCGGCCTCGGTGCCCAGACCCGACGGCAGTGCGGGCGGTGCGTACAGCCCGCTGCGGAAATAGGTATCGATGAAGTTCAGGCCAATCGCATGGTTGCGCACACGCACCTGTTGCGGACCGGGTGGCGCCGGGTCGAAGTCCACGAGCTGCAGTACTTCCGGGCCACCATGCTGGTTGAACTGGATTCGCTTGGCCATCACTCACTCCTGTCGTCGGCATTGGAAAGGCCTTCTATCGGACGCCTTTGCTTGATCGCCGTCAACTGCGGCGCGGGGTTTGCCGGTGGTATGCTGTGCGGCGAATTTTCCACGCTCCGTCCAGGTGATCCGATGACCAGCCGCACCGAGGCCGTAAAAGCCTACCTGCTCGACCTGCAAGACCGCATCTGTACAGCCCTCGAACACGAGGACGGCGGCGCCCGCTTCGTCGAGGACGCTTGGGTGCGTGAAGCGGGCGGCGGCGGGCGTACCCGGGTGATCGGTGACGGCAAGGTGATCGAAAAAGGCGGCGTGAACTTCAGTCACGTGTTCGGCGCAGGCCTGCCCCCTTCGGCCAGCGCGCACCGCCCGGAGCTGGCGGGGCGTGGTTTCGAGGCTCTGGGCGTGTCGCTGGTGATCCACCCGCACAACCCGCATGTGCCGACGTCCCACGCCAATGTGCGGTTCTTCATTGCCGAAAAAGAAGGTGAAGAGGCGGTGTGGTGGTTCGGCGGCGGCTTCGACCTGACCCCGTACTATGGCCATGAAGAGGACTGTGTGCACTGGCACCGCGTTGCCGAGCAGGCCTGCGCGCCGTTCGGCGCCGACGTGTACCCGCGCTACAAGGCCTGGTGCGATCGCTACTTCCACCTCAAGCACCGTGGCGAGCCGCGTGGCATTGGCGGGCTGTTCTTCGATGACCTGAACGAATGGGACTTCGACACCTGCTTCGCCTTCATCCGCGCCATCGGCGATGCCTATGTCGAGGCTTACCTGCCGATCGTCCAGCGCCGCAAAGATACCCCGTATACCCCGCAACAGCGCGAATTCCAGGAATACCGGCGCGGGCGCTACGTGGAATTCAACCTGGTCTATGACCGTGGCACCTTGTTCGGCTTGCAGTCCGGGGGGCGTACCGAGTCGATCCTGATGTCGCTGCCGCCGCAGGTCCGTTGGGGCTACGACTGGAAGGCCGAACCCGGCAGCGAGGAAGCGCGCCTGACTGAATACTTCCTGCAAGATCGCGACTGGCTGGCCCAGTAAGCCTGTGGATAACCAAGGAGTCGTCATGGACCAGTACGTCGTTTTCGGCAATCCCATTGGCCACAGCAAGTCGCCGTTGATCCACCGCTTGTTCGCCGAGCAGACCGGCGAGCAGCTCGAGTACGCCACGCTGCTGGCGCCGCTGGATGATTTCAGCGATTGTGCCCGGGGCTTCTTCAAGCAAGGCAGCGGTGCCAACGTCACCGTGCCGTTCAAGGAAGAGGCCTATCGCCTGTGTGACAGCCTCACCCCGCGGGCGCAGCGGGCAGGCGCTGTGAACACCCTGAGCAAGCTGGCCGACGGCACGCTGCAAGGCGACAACACCGATGGCGCGGGGCTGGTGCGCGACCTGACGGTGAACGCTGGGGTGTCGCTGGCCGGCAAGCGCATTCTGATTCTGGGTGCCGGCGGCGCGGTGCGCGGTGTGCTGGAGCCGATCCTGGCGCACCGACCGCAATCGCTGGTGATCGCCAACCGCACGGTGGAAAAAGCCGAGCAACTGGCGCGTGAGTTCGATGCCTTGGGGCCGGTGGTGGCCAGCGGGTTTGCCTGGTTGCAGGAACCGGTCGATGTGATCATCAACGCCACCTCGGCGAGCCTGTCCGGTGAGCTGCCGCCGATCGCCGACAGCTTGGTCGAGGCCGGGCGTACGGTGTGCTACGACATGATGTATGCCAAGACGCCTACGCCGTTTTGCGAATGGGCGACCCGGCTGGGTGCGGCCAAGGTGCTCGATGGGCTGGGGATGCTGGCCGAGCAGGCGGCTGAAGCGTTCTTCATCTGGCGCGGGGTGCGGCCTGAAACCGGGCCGGTGCTGGATGAGCTGCGCCGGCAGCTAGCGCGCGCCTAAGCAGACTTCTCAGGGCCGCTGTGCGGCCCTTCGCGAGCGGTCTCGATCAATCTGTAAAACGGATCGGGCAACCTTGCACCCCTTCCAGCTTCTGCAACTCTTCCACCACCTGCGCGCGTGCGCCCTGCAGCGTCAGGCTGCCGCCTTGGCGCATCAAGCGTCGCGCCTCGCGGTGCAGCATGTCCACGCCCGAGTAATCGATGAAGTTCACCTGCCGCGCATCGATCACCACATGCGGCCCCTCGCAACGCTGCAAACATACCTGCAAGTAATGTGCGGCGCCGAAGAAGATCGATCCACCCACGCGCAGCACATCCGCCTGCCCTTCCCGGCTCTGCTGCACCCGTGGCCGCGAGGTGCGCTTGAGGTAGAAGAACAGCGACGCCAGCACTCCGGCGTAGATCGCCGTTTGCAGTTCCAGTAGCAGGGTCGCGGCGGCGGTCAGTGCCATCACCACGAACTCCGAACGGCTGACCCGGAACAACGCGCGGATGCCGCGATGGTCGACCAGCCCCCAGCAGATCAGCAGGATGCTACCGGCCATCGCCGGGAGCGGCAGGTGGGCGATCAGCCCGGCGCCGACCAGCGCGAACAGCGCCACCCACAGTGCCGAGAACACCCCGGCCAGCGGAGAGCGTGCCCCGGCTTCCAAGCTAAGGCCCGAGCGGGTGAAGGACCCAGCGGACAGGTAGCCGGAAAAAAACGCCCCGGCGATGTTCGACAGGCCCTGTGCGCGGATTTCCTGATCTGGATCGATCAGCTGTTCCGAACGCGCCGACAATGAGCGCGCGATCGACAGGCTCGTCACCAGCCCCAGCATACCCACCGCCACCGCGCTGGGCAGCAGGCGCAGTATCAGTTCCAGGTCCAGCAACGGCAGCGGGCTGAACGGCGGGAGCTGGCCGGTGAACGCCGCCACCCTGGGCACATGGCCGAAGTAACCCGGCAACAACCAAGCCCCCAGGCTTACCAGCAGCAAGCTGATCAACAGGCTCGGCCAGCGTGGACGCCAGAGCTTGAGGGCGACGCCGATCACCAGCGTGGCCAGGCCCAGCGCAAGCGACGGCAGGTCCACTTCGCCGACATGCCCGGCCAGGTCCTGCACGGTTTTGAGCGCTGTGGCCTGGCTTGGCAGGTCCAGGCCCAGCAGATTGGGCAGTTGGCCAAGGGCGATGACGATCGCTGCGCCAAGGGTGAAGCCGAGCACTACCGAATGCGAGACGAAATTGACCAAGGCCCCGAAGCGCAGTAGCCCCAGCAGCAGTTGGAAGGCGCCGCCCAGCAAGGTCAGCAGCAGCACCAGCGTCACATAGTCGGCGCTGCCGGACACCGCCAGCGGGCTGATGCTGGCGTAGAGCACGATGGAGATGGCCGCCGTTGGCCCGCAGATCAGGTGCCAGGACGAGCCCCACAGGCAGGCGATCAGCACCGGCACGATGGCGGCGTACAGGCCGTATTCGGCGGGCAGGCCGGCGATCAGCGCGTAGGCGATCGATTGTGGCAGGGCCAGGATGGCGCCGCTCAGACCCACCAGCAGATCCTGGCGCAGGCTGCGGCCCGATTGACGGGGGAGCCAGGTGAGGAAGGGCAGCAGGTGGTCTAGACGTGGCATGGGTGTTCCTGGTTCGAGATCGCAGGCGAGGGCTCTGCCCTCGTTTCGCGGCACAAGGCCGCTCCTACAGGGTAATGCGCACACCTGTAGGAGGCCTAGCAGACGAAACTCAGAGTTTGGCTTTTACTGCCGCTGTTGCATCGCCATCGGCCTTGGTCGTCACCCCGGCCAGCCAACCCTCCAGTACCTGTGGGTGCGCCTTGACCCAGGCCTTGGCCGCGTCGTCGAAACTCACTTTTTTATCCACAACCTCGGCCATGATGGCGTTTTCCATGTCCAGGGTGAACGTCAGGTTGCCCAGCAGCTTGGCGGCATTCGGGCAGGCTTGTGGATAACCCTTGCGGGTCAGGGTGTACACCTCACCCTGGCTGCCGAACCACTGCTCGCCGCCGGTCAGGCAGTGCATCTTCAGCTTCACGTTCATCGGGTGCGGGGTCCAGCCCAGGAACGTGATGAACTGCTGTTTCTTCACTGCCCGGTCCACCTGCGTCAGCATCGCCTGCTCACTGGACTCCACCAGCTTCCACTGGCCCAGCCCGAACTGATTGTTGTCGATGATCTCTTTCAACGATAGGTTGGCCGGCGCGCCGGAGCCGATACCGTAGAGCTTTTTGTCGAACTGTGCGGCGTGTTTTTGTAGGTCGGCGAAGTCCTTCACCCCGGCGTCCCACACATAGTCCGGTACCGCGAGGGTGAATTCGGTACCCTTCAGATTGCGCGACAAGCGCTGCACATCGCCGGTGGCGACGAACTTGTCATGGAAGCCCTGCTGCGCCGGCATCCAGTTGCCGAGAAAAGCATCTACCCGGCCGTCTTTAAGGCCGCCATAGATGATCGGTACGGCGAGGCTGTCGACCTTCACCTGATAGCCCAGGCTTTCCAGAAGCAGGCGGGCTATGGCGTTGGTGCTGGCGATATCGCTCCAGCCGGGGTCGGCCAGCTTCACGGTGCTGCATTGCGCGTCGCTGTCGGCGGCATGGGCGGTGCCCAGGCCCAGGGCCAGGGCGATCACTGCGGTGGAGAACTTCTGCATGGCGGCCTCTCTGCTCAATCCAGGGGTGCGGGCTGTGGATAACGTGCCTTGCGCTCGAGGTCATCGAGATCGATATGGTTGCGCATGTACTGTTGGCTGGCGTCCACCAACGGTTGATGGTCCCAGCTTTTCAGCTTGCCGATGGCCAGTGCCTCGGCCACCAGGCGGCGGCGCCGTTGGCTTGCCAACACCTGCTGGCGCAGGCTGGGGATATCCCAGCGCTGGCGTGCCTCATCGACAAATGCCTGCAGCAGCGCTTGGTGGTCTGGGCTGCCGGTGAGGTTCTCCCGCTCGTGCGGGTCGCGGCTCAGGTCGAAGAGTAGGCATGGGTCGTCCTCGCTGTACACGAACTTGTAGGCGCCACGGCGGATCATCATCAGCGGGCCGAGCGTCCCCTCGGCCATGTACTCGCCAATCACCTCGTCATGCCCGCCCTGCCCTTGCATGTGACCGAGCAGCGAGCGGCCATCCAGGTGCAGTTGTTTATCCACAGCGCCGCCGGCCAGTTCCACCAGGGTGGGCAGCAGGTCGCAGGTGGACACGTTGGCGCTGACCCGCGCGGGTCTGAAGCGTTGCGGCGCGTGCACCAGCAGCGGCACCCGGGCCGACATCTCGAACCAGTGCATCTTGTACCAGAGCCCACGCTCGCCGAGCATGTCGCCGTGGTCGCCGGAGAACACGATCAGCGTATCGTCAGCCAGGCTGCATTCTTCGAGAGTGCGCAGCAACTGGCCGATGTTGTCGTCGATGTAGCTGCACGCACCGAAGTAGGCGCGGCGGGCGTCGCGGATTTTATCCACAGGCAGGGCCTTGTCCCACAAGTCGTAGACCTTGAGCAGGCGTTTTGAATGCGGGTCTTGCTGGTGCTGGGGGATTTCGTCGCACGGTAGTGGAATATCCACAGCCTCGTACAAGTCCCAGTAGTGTTGGGGAATGCTGTACGGGTCATGGGGATGGGTCATCGACACGGTCAGGCAGAATGGCCGGTCATCGCCTTGGCGCACGTGGTCGTACAGGTACTGGCGAGCCTTGAACACCACCTCCTCGTCGAAATCCAGTTGGTTGGTGCGCACGCAGGGCCCGGCTTGCAGCACCGACGACATGTTGTGGTACCAGCTCGGGCGCACGTGTGGCTCATCCCAGCTCACCGCCCAGCCATAGTCGGCCGGGTAGATGTCGCTGGTCAGACGTTCTTCGTAGCCGTGCAACTGGTCGGGGCCGCAGAAGTGCATCTTGCCCGACAGCGCCGTGCGGTAGCCGAGGCGACGCAGGTAGTGGGCATAGGTGGGCACGTCGGCGGGAAAGTCGGCGGCATTGTCGTAGGCGCCGATGCGGCTTGGCAGTTGGCCGCTGACCAGGGTGAAGCGCGACGGCGCGCACAGGGGGCTGTTGCAGTAGGCGGCGTCAAATACTACCGCCTGCTCGGCAAGCCGGGCCAGATTAGGCATCTTGATCGGTGACGGGGCGTAGATCGGCAGCAGCGGCGCGGCCATCTGGTCGGCCATGATGAACAGGATGTTGGGTCGCTTCACTGGTGTGCCTTCCATCTTCGATTGTTATGGGGAGTGCTTGCAATCGAGCATGCTGCTGTGGATAAAGGCGGTAAAGCCCATGCCGGGCAATGAGTGGGATTAGCCCAGCTTATGTATGACCACCTCGCTGACTTGTCGCTCGACACCGTGCGCGTATTCGAAGCCGCCGCCCGCCTGCGTGGTTTCACCGCCGCTGCGCTCGAACTGGGCACCACACAGCCGGCGGTGAGCCAGCAGGTCAAGCGCCTGGAAGTGCAATTGGGTACCCGGCTGTTCGACCGCATCTACCGAGGCATCGAGCTGACCGAGGCAGGCCAGGTGCTGTTCGAGCAGGTGCAACAAGGCTTGCAGGCCCTGGACGAAGGGGTGGCGCAGGTCAGTGGGCGTGGCCAGCGCGAGGTATTGCAGGTGGCCACTGATTTCGCCTTCGCCGCGTTCTGGTTGATGCCCAGGCTGCAACGTTTTCACGCAGCCTATCCGCACGTGGATGTGAGTCTGGTGACCGGTGAGCGCAGCCAGGGCATGTTGCGCCCGGACATCGACGTGGCGGTGCTGTTCGGCGATGGGCGCTTTCACCAAGGTGAGCCCCGATGGCTGTTCGACGAAGAGGTGTTTCCCGTCTGCAGCCCGCGTCTGATCCGTGACAAACCCTTGTCAGCCGTGGCCTTGCAACGGTTGCCGTTGCTCCATCTGAAGGGCGAGCAGGCCAGCCGCTGGTTCGACTGGGCTGGGGTGTTTCGAGGGCTGGGTGTGGATAGCCCGCCGCCTGCCGGACAACTGCGGTTCGACAACTACACTCTGCTGATCCAGGCGGCAATCGCCGGACAAGGCGTGGCGATTGGCTGGGCACACCTGGTAGACGGCTTGGTTGAGCAAGGGCTGTTGTGCCGCCCGTTGGAGGGCAGTTTGCGCTCGACACGCGGGTATTACGCGGTGCTGCCGCCGCGTAAGCGGCGCGGGGCGTTGATCGAGCGGTTCGTGGATTGGCTGGAGCAGGAGCGTGGGTCGTAACTGGGGTTGCTGCGCAACCCACCGTCGGGACCGCGCCAGACTTTTCATGTGGGAGCGAGCTTGTCCGCGAAGCAGACAACGCCGATGCTAAGGCAAAACGCTGTCTAAACAGGAGCCACCGTGCAAAGGATCAAGGGTTACCACGCCCACGTGTACTACGACGCATCGACCATGGAGCAGGCCCGCGAGCTGTGCGAAGAGGCGACGCGGCTGTTTGGCGTGAGCATGGGGCGTATGCACCAGAAACCGGTCGGCCCGCACCCGGACTGGAGCTGTCAGCTGGCCTTCGGCCCGGAGTTGGTGGGCGTGGTGTTGCCGTGGCTGGCGCTGTATCGCAAAGGGCTGGTGGTGTTCTTGCACCCGCTGACGGGCGATGAGTTGGCCGATCACCGCGACCATGCGATCTGGATGGGCGCGGTCAGGCCGCTGGACCTGTCGATTTTTGCAGGTTAGGCCTACACCGGCCAGCCAGTTGCTTTGCGATGCTTCGCGGGCAAGCCCGCTTCCACAGAGGCGCGCCTAGCTTCAAGCTGGCGCTGCACGCGTGGGAGCGGGCTGGCGCTGCTAGCGCCGCGCGCCGCGCACACCTTCAGCCAGCGCCGAGCACAGGCTCAGCACGTCGTCGACAGCCTGGTCAGCGTCCTTGGCCTGGGCGATCTTGTCGACCAGCGCCGAACCCACCACCACGCCATCGGCCAGGCGCGCGATGGCCGCCGCTTGCTCGGGCGTACGGATACCAAAACCGACGCTCACCGGCAGGTCGGTGTGGCGGCGCAGCCGGGTGATCGCTTCGGTTACCTGTTCGGTCGTTGCCGAGCCTGCACCGGTGACGCCTGCCACCGACACGTAGTAGACGAACCCGGAGCTACGCTCCAGCACACGCGGCAGTCGCGCGTCGTCAGTGGTCGGGGTGGTCAGACGGATGAAGTCGATACCAACGGCCTGGGCCGGGGTCGCCAGCTCGGCGTCGTGCTCCGGCGGCAGGTCGACGATGATCAGGCCATCGACGCCAGCGGCTTGCGCCTCGGCGACGAACGCTTGCACACCGAAACGGTGGATCGGGTTGTAGTAACCCATCAGCACGATCGGCGTGGTCTGGTTGTCGACGCGGAATTCACGCACCATTTTCAGGGTCTTGGCCAGCGTCTGGCCCGCTTCCAGGGCGCGTAGGGTGGCCAGTTGGATGGCCACGCCATCGGCCATCGGATCGGTGAAGGGCATGCCCAGCTCGATTACGTCGGCACCTGCGGCGGGCAGGCCCTTGAGCACGCGCAGCGAGGCGTCGTAGCCTGGGTCGCCGGCGGTGACGAAGGTGACCAGGGCCGCGCGGCCTTCGGCTTTCAGTTCGGCAAAGCGTTGTTCGAGACGGCTCATGCCTGTTTCTCCTGGGCGGCCATGTGGGTCATCACGGTTTGCATGTCCTTGTCGCCACGACCGGACAGGCAGATCACCATCAGGTGGTCCTTGGGCAGGGTCGGGGCGCGCTTGATCGCCTCGGCCAGGGCGTGGGCGCTTTCCAGCGCCGGGATGATGCCTTCGAGGCGGCAGCAGGTGTGGAAGGCGTCCAGGGCCTCGTCGTCGGTAATGCTGACGTACTCCACGCGCTTCACTTCATGCAGGTAGGCGTGTTCCGGGCCGATGCCGGGGTAGTCCAGGCCAGCGGAGATCGAATGCGCGTCGGTAATCTGGCCGTCGCCGTCTTGCAGCAGGTAGGTGCGATTGCCGTGCAGCACGCCAGGTACGCCACCGTTGAGGCTGGCCGCGTGCTTGTCGGTGCTCACGCCGTGGCCGCCGGCTTCGACGCCGATGATGCGCACGCTGGCGTCGTCGAGGAACTCATGGAACAGGCCCATGGCATTGGAGCCGCCGCCGACGCAGGCGATCAGGCTGTCGGGCAGTCGCCCTTCCTTCTCGTGCAACTGGGCGCGGGTTTCCTTGCCGATGATCGACTGGAAGTCGCGGACCATCGCCGGGTACGGGTGCGGGCCGGCCACGGTGCCGATCAGGTAGAAGGTGTCGTCGACGTTGGTGACCCAGTCGCGCAGGGCCTCGTTCATGGCGTCTTTCAGCGTGCCGGTGCCGGCGGTGACGGGCACGATCTCGGCGCCCAGCAGCTTCATGCGGAATACGTTGGCCTGTTGGCGCTCGATGTCGGTGGCGCCCATGTAGATCACGCAGGGCAGGCCGAAGCGCGCGGCCACGGTGGCGGTTGCGACACCGTGCATGCCGGCGCCGGTCTCGGCGATCAGGCGCTTCTTGCCCATGCGCTTGGCCAGCAGCACTTGGCCGATGCAGTTGTTCACCTTATGCGCGCCGGTGTGGTTGAGTTCTTCACGCTTGAAGAAGATCTTCGCGCCGCCGCAGTGTTCGGTCAGGCGTTCCGCGAAGTACAGCGGGTTGGGACGGCCAATGTAGTCGCGCTGGAAGTAGGCCAGTTCTTCGAGGAACGTAGGATCGGCCTTGGCAGCTTCGTACTCGCGGGCCAGGTCCAGCACCAGCGGCATCAGGGTTTCGGCCACGTAGCGGCCGCCGAACGCGCCGAACAGGCCGTTGGCATCTGGGCCGGCGCGATATTGGGTCTGGGTCATGGGACGCTCCATAGGCGGTGTAAGGGGTTGGTACCGTGTTGGCTTCTTCGCGGGCAAGCCCGCTCCCACAGGATCGAGGTCATCCTCAGGTTTACACCTTCCCTGTGGGAGCGGGCTTGCCCGCGAAGAAACCAACACCGTCGATGGGCTTTACTCTAACTAGCGCACGCTGTCATGAAAACCGATAAGATTGCGCAAACCTGTCAGAAAAACTCACAAGTAAAATGGCCCACGACCTTCCCCCGCTCAACGCCTTGCGCGCCTTTGAGGCGACTGCCCGGCTCAACAGCGTCAGCCAAGCTGCCGAAGCGCTGCACGTGACCCATGGCGCGGTAAGCCGGCAGATCAAGGTCCTTGAAGAGCATCTGGGTGTGGCGCTGTTCGTCAAGGACGGGCGTGGCGTCAAACTCACAGATGCCGGTATTCGTCTGCGCGATGCCAGCTTCGAGGCGTTCGACCGCTTGCGCGGCGTCTGCGCCGAGCTATCGCGGGACGCGTTCGAGGCGCCCTTCGTGTTGGGCTGCTCTGGTAGCTTGCTGGCGCGCTGGTTCATACCCCGGCTCGGACGCTTGAAAGCCGACCTGCCAGAGTTGCGCCTGCACCTGTCAGCCGGCGAAGGCGACCTCGACCCGCGCCGCCCTGGCCTGGACGCGTTGCTGGTGTTCGCTGAGCCGCCGTGGCCGGCAGACATGCAGGTGCATGTGCTTGCCGAGGAACGTATCGGCCCAGTGCTGAGCCCGCACTTCGAAGGCTACGATCGTTTGAAAGCCGCGTCAGCCGAGGCATTGCAGCAAGAAGTGGTGCTTCATACCACGTCCCGGCCGCAAGCCTGGCCGACATGGGCAGAGCAGAATGGGTTGGCAGGCGATGTGCTCGAGTACGGCCAGGCCTTCGAGCATCTGTACTACCTGTTGGAGGCAGCGGTCGCAGGCCTGGGGGTGGCCATCGCGCCACAGCCGCTGGTGGCGGACGACCTGAAGGCCGGGCGTTTGGCCGCGCCCTGGGGCTTTTCCCCTACCCGCGCGGCCTTGGCCCTGTGGGTGCCTCGGCGCGCTGCCGATGGGCGCGCAGAACGCCTGGCGCAGTGGCTGCGCCAGGCGCTTGCGCAGCAAGCTGGTTAGTTGCGGCGACACATCAGGTAGGCGGCCAACAGGCCTAGGGCGCCAACGGCCACACCTGCGGTGGTCCAGGGATGCTGCTGAGCATAGTCACGGGTGGCGATGCTGGTTTCGCGGGTGCGGGTCTTGACCTCTTCGTAGGCATCGCTGAGCAGGCTGCGCGAGTGCTTGAGGGCGTTCTCGGCATTGCCGCGCAGCGCCTTCATGGTTTTGTGGGACTCTTCCGAGGCGTCATGCTTGAGGTGCTCCAGTGCCTTGAGCAGGCTCTCGATCTCCGCTTCCATGCTTTCCAGCGAGGTCTTGCGCAGCGAGTTGTGGGCCATGGTGACTCTCCTTCGCAGTGAATGGGTGTAATGGTTGCGACTACACCGCCTGCCGAAAGTGCGATCGAACTTTGCAGGGCCAAGTGTGCTCGCAGGTAAACCAGGCCTGCGCTGCTAGGCTCAACTGACGGTTCACGCAAAAGGAGAGCGCTCATGTCCGATCATCACACCTACAAGAAAATCGAACTGGTGGGATCCTCGCCGACCAGCATCGAGGATGCGATCAACAATGCCCTGGCTGAGGCCGGCAAGAGCATCAAGCACCTTGAGTGGTTCGAAGTGGTCGATACGCGCGGGCACATCCGCGATAACAAGGCTGCGCATTTCCAGGTGACGCTGAAGGTGGGTTTCCGTATCGCCAACAGCTGATCGAGATCCGGGCTGGCTTTGCCCGGCGCGATGGGGTAATTAGCCAGAGGGGGGCGCAGCGGCTGCGCCCTTTTCGACTTTCTATCTGTACAAGGAATGCGCTAGATGAAGAAGTTGATCGTTGCGATGGGGCTGATGGCACTGGCGGGCGGGGCTTTGGCGGCGGGCAAGCCGTGCGAGGAACTCAAGGCGGAAATCGCCGCTAAGCTCGATGCCAAGGGGGTCACAGGGTATTCACTGAAGATCGTCAACAAGGGTGAAGTGGCCAAGGGTGAAGTGGCGGGCAAGGTCGTCGGCACCTGCGAGGCAGGGACCAAGGAGATTGTCTACAAGCGCAGCTAAGCTGCAGCGCTCTTCGCGGGTATCCGCCCCCACAGGTGGCACCCGGCGCAACGCGCACGGTCGCTGTGGGGGCGGTTACCTGCGAGGCCTCTCACTCGGTTTTTAGCGCCTGCGCCATCAGTTCATAAGAGCGAATCCGGTCGGCGTGTTCGTACAGGTCGCTGGTGAAGATCAATTCATCGGCCCCTGTCTGCTCCAGCAACACCTCCACTTTTGCCCGCACCTTTTGCGGGCTGCCGATCATCGCCAAGCCCAGGAAACTGCTCACCGCTTCACGTTCGTGGGGTAGCCACAGGCCGTTCATGCTCTGCACCGGAGGGCGCTGCATCAAGCTCTGGCCGCGCATCAGGGCGAGGATGCGCTGGTACACCGACGTGGCCAGGTACTCGGCTTTCTCGTCGGTCTCGGCCACCACCATCGGCACCCCGAGCATCACGTAGGGTTTATCCAGGCTGGTCGACGGCTTGAAGTGGTCGCGGTAGATGCGGATCGCCTCGTGCATGTAGCGCGGTGCGAAGTGCGAGGCGAACGCATAGGGCATGCCGCGCATGCCTGCCAACTGCGCACTGAACAGACTGGAGCCGAGCAGCCACATCGGCACCTCGGTGTCGTGGCCTGGGACGGCGATCACTTTTTGATCATCGGTACGCGGACCGAGATAGCGTGACAGCTCCTCGACATCGTCTGGGAAGTCGTCAGCGCTGCCGGCGCGGTCGCGGCGCAGGGCATGCGCGGTCATTTGATCTGAGCCCGGCGCGCGGCCCAGCCCCAGGTCGATGCGACCCGGATACAAGCTGGCCAGGGTGCCGAACTGCTCGGCAATCACCAGCGGCGCGTGGTTGGGTAGCATCACGCCGCCAGAACCGATGCGGATGGTCGAGGTGCCGCCGGCCAGGTAGCCGATCAGTACCGCCGTGGCGGAGCTGGCGATGCCGTCCATGTTGTGGTGCTCGGCCACCCAGAAACGCTGGTAGCCGAAGCGCTCAACGTGTTGCGCCAGGTCCAGCGAATTGCGCAGCGACTGTGCAGGGCCGCTGTCGGCGCGCACGGGCACCAGGTCGAGGGTGGAAATTTTCAGGTCTCGCAGGTGCGTCATTGGAGCCTCCGCAATGGATGGTTGGCCCGAAGGCCCTATGGACTGTGTATGGGCACATTCGGTGGATTCAATGGCTGGCCTGGGATTGATCTGAACTTGGCGTCGGCGCTGTCCTCACATTTCTAGGTAGTCAACCCAGTACCAGGAGGCAACATGAAGAAGACAGCATCGGCGATCTGGCAAGGTGGTCTGAAGGACGGCAAGGGCCTGTTGTCCACAGAAAGCGGGGCGCTCAAGCAAAACCCCTATGGCTTCAACACGCGCTTCGAGGGCACGCCGGGGACCAACCCCGAGGAACTGATCGGCGCCGCCCATGCAGGGTGTTTTTCCATGGCGCTGTCGATGATGCTGGGCGAAGCGGGATTGACGCCCGAGCGTATCGACACCATCGCCGAGGTCAGCCTGGACAAGCAGCCTGACGGTTTCGCCATCACTGCGGTGCACCTGACCCTCAAGGCCAAGGTGCCCGGTGCGAGCGAGGCGAAGTTCCAGGAGATCGCCAACCAGGCCAAGGCCGGCTGCCCCGTGTCGAAGGTGCTCAACGCCTCGATCACGCTCGACGCGACCTTGCTGCAGTAGGGCGCAACGGCGGCGCGTTGCGGTAGTCTAACCAACGTCGGCAGCGCCGCCTGCCCTTTGAGGAAGCGTTCCATGATCCGCGTAGCAATCGCCGTGTTGGCATCGACTTTGGCCACGGCTGTTTTGGCGGCTCCCAAGCCGTGCGAGGAACTCAAGGCCGAGATCGAAACCAAGATCCAGGCCAGTGGAGTGACCTCCTACACCTTGGAAATCGTACCCAACGCTGACGTCAGCGATTCGAGCATGGTGGTGGGCAGCTGTGATGGCGGGACCAAGAAAATCATTTACCAGAAGAATGATCGGTAGGTGCAACTGCCTTGACCAATGCCTGAAAACGGCTTGAACCGGACCACCGCGACGCGGTGGATGGTACCGGCTGCGCCGGTGTTCGCGGGGCAAGCCCGCTCCTACAACCTTCGCACTAGCCCGTGAATGTCGGCTTGCGCGGTCGGTGTAGGAGCGGCCTTATGCCGCGATGGGCTGCGAAGCAGCCCAGGGAGAGCAGCATTACGTTCCCACAGGGGCGTTATCACGGAATGCAAAACACCTCGCTGGGCTCGTCTACCACCACCTTGCGGCTGGCGTCGTACATCAGCAGCTGTGGCTGCATCACCGGTGCCCGCGCTTCCAGGCGGTAGCGTTCACCTGCCTTGAAGTCGTTGAAGCGCACGGTGAGGTAGCAGGTCCGTTCCGTCGGCTCGGAGGTGAGCCCGCCGGAGTACACCTCGAAATCGAAGCGCACCACCAGTTCGTGCTTGCCGGGTGATACCTGGAAGTAACGGCCATCGTTGAGGCGTTGGCCATCCAGACGGTCGGCCATGATGGTTCGACCGGGGGTGGTGGTGGAGAGATCGACCCAGGCCTTGCCGGGGTCGACAGGAGGCAAAGGGCTTGCGCACGCCCCCAGCGCACTAAGGGCGATGAGCATCAAAGGCTGGCGCATGGTAGAACTCCGCTCGCGGTTCATAGGCTTTAAGCATAGCGCCGTTCATGATCTTCAGGTGCGTTGGCAGCCCGCAGGTTCACCCTGGCCAATCAGCTTGCGCTGTTGGTCGTAGAGTTTGATCCAGGGCCGAAAACCGATGCTACCGGCCTGCATCTGGTAACGCTGGCCGGCGTTGAAGTCCTTGAACGTCAGGTTGAGCTGGCAATCGCGCCACAGCGGGTTTTGCACCGGGCCGATATTGCTCGGCGCAACGGCGAACTGATAGCGCACGGTCAGTTCGTGATTGCCGGGCGGTACTTCGAAGTAGCGGGTGTCTGCCCAGTCGCGTTCGTCCACTTGCAGGGCATGCAGGGAGGTGTCGTCGTGCGCGCTCAGGTCTATCCAGGCCTGGTTCGGGTCCGGGTCGGGCAACGTGGCACAACCTGACAGCAGCATGAGTGTGCCTACGGCAAACCGAGTACGCATGGCGAAGCTCCCCTTGGCGAGATAGTCTTGGTCGCATTCGGCCGACGAGCGAGATAGACAGCCTCTATGTATGGACGTGTGCTTTTCAGGCGCTGCAGCCGTCGGGCTCTGGACCGTGTTTTCACGCGCTTTGTTCCCCTCGCCCTGGGCGTTCTGCTGAGCGGTTGCTCAAGCCTTGGCTACTACGCACAGCTCGCCAACGGCCAGTGGCAACTGCTGCGTGACCGCGAGCCGGTGCAGCAAGTGATCGACGACCCGGCCACCGGCCCGGCGTTACGCCAGCGCCTGCTGCTCGCCGAACAGGCCCGGGCCTTTGCCAGTGCGCAGCTGAAATTGCCGGACAACGGCAGCTACCGGGTGTACGTGGAGCTTGGTCGGCCTTACGTGGTGTGGAACGTGTTCGCTACCCCGGAGCTGTCGTTGCAGCCGCTGACCCACTGCTTCCCGATTGCCGGTTGCGTGGCCTACCGTGGCTACTACCAGCCGGGCGCCGCACGTGGCGCGGCGGCTTTGATGCGCCAGCAGGGGCTGGATGTGTACGTGGGCGGGGTGGAGGCCTATTCGACCCTGGGCTGGTTCGACGATCCAATTTTGTCGAGCATGACCGGCTGGGGCGATGAGCGCTTGGCCACGGTGATCTTCCACGAACTGGCGCATCAACGTTTCTACGTGAAGGACGATACCGCGTTCAACGAGTCGTTCGCCTCGTTCGTGGAGCAGGAAGGCACGCGGCAATGGCGTGCTGCCCGTGGGCTTGGGGCGATCGAGGATGGCAGCGCGGCGCAGCGCGAGCAGTTCATCCGCTTGGTACTGGCTAGCCGCGAGCGCTTGCAGGCGATCTATGCGGGACCATTGGACCAGGCCAGAAAGCGCGAGGCCAAACAAGCTGAGTTCGCGCGGCTGCGTGCTGAGTACCGTGAAGTGCGTGACCGAGACTGGCATGGTGATCGGCGTTTCGATGCGTGGATGTATGCGCCGTTGAACAATGCCAAGCTACTGCCGTTTGGACTTTATGACCAATGGGTGCCGGCGTTTTCCCAGCTGTTCGAGAATGCTGACAGGGATTGGCTGAAATTTTATGCACAGGTCGAAAAGTTGGGGCGCATGTCGGCCTTGCAGCGCAAGGCTGCGCTTGGTGAGCTGATGCCGCGCCATTGATACCTTGTGAAGGGCCGCACAGCGGCCCTGATTCGTCAGCGCACGAACGCCTGGTGCAGCTCGGTCAGTGTCTGGAAGTGAAACGCCGGCGCCTCGGCCTCCAGCTCCTCGCGGCTGCCGAAGCCATAGCCCACCGCTACCGCTTGCAGGCCATTGCTGCGCGCACCGATCAGGTCGTGCTTGCGATCACCGATCATCAGCGTGTGTGCCGGATCCAGGCCCTCCTCGTCCAGTAGATGGCGGATCAGCTCGACCTTGTTGGTCCGGGTGCCGTCCAGCTCGCTGCCGTAGATCACCTTGAAATGCCGGTCGAAGGCGAAGTGCCGGGCGATTTCACGGGCGAACGCCCAGGGCTTGGACGTGGCGATGTACAGGGTGCGGCCTTGGTCGTTGAGCGCTTGCAACAGCTCGGGCACGCCGTCGAACACATGGTTCTCGTACAGGCCGGTGACCTTGAAGCGCTCGCGGTAGAAGTTGACCGCCTCCCAGGCCTTGGCTTCGTCGAAACCGTAGAACTGCATGAAGGCCTGCAGCAAGGGGGGACCGATGAAGTGTTCGAGGCGGGTCAGGTCGGGCTCGTCGATGCCCAGCTTGGCCAGGGCATACTGGATCGAACGGGTAATCCCCTGGCGCGGGTCGGTGAGTGTGCCATCGAGGTCGAAGAGGATGTTTTGCTGGTGCATGGTCAACTCGTGTCTGGAAGTTTCTACGGGAGCGGCGGTGTGCCCTTGAGGGTTATTCGTCGTAGCCTTCTGCCAAATGCTGGTCCTTGAGCTTGACGTAGTTACCCGCGGTGTAGGGGAAGAACGCATGTTCCTGCTCGCTCAGCAGGCGTACCTGCTTCACCGGGCTGCCCATGTACAGGTAGCCGCTGACCAGGCGCTTGCCCGGCGGCACCAGGCTACCAGCGCCAATAATCACCTCGTCCTCGACGATGGCACCATCCATGATGGTGCTGCCCATACCCACCAGGATGCGATTGCCGAGGGTGCAGCCGTGCAGCATGACTTTATGGCCGATGGTCACTTCGTCGCCGATGACCAGCGCAAAACCGTCGGGGTTGAAGGGACTGGCGTGGGTGATGTGCAGCACGCTGCCATCCTGCACGCTGGTGCGCGCGCCGATGCGGATGCGGTGCATGTCGCCGCGCACCACCGTCAGCGGCCAGATCGAGCTGTCTTCACCGATCTCGACATCGCCGATGACCACCGCCGAACGGTCGACGAAGGCGCGTGGTCCAACTTTCGGCGTGTGTTCCCGGAACGTCCGGAGGGCCATGATAGTGTTCCTCTGCAATGCCGATAGGCAGGCTGCCTGCTGCGGTCGGCGTCGATTGTAATTAAGATGGTCGTGTGTTTCTCCTGCCAAGGTACCCGAACCGTGAGTGCGAACAACCCGCTGCTGCAGTCCCATGATCTGCCGCCCTTCTCGGCAATCCGCGCCGAGCATGTGCTGCCGGCGATCGAGCAGATCCTCGCCGACAACCGCAAGGCCATCGCCGAGATCCTCGAAAAGCAGGGCAAGAACCCTACCTGGGCCGGCCTGGTGCTGGCTATGGACGAACTCAACGACCGCCTGGGCGCTGCCTGGAGCCCGGTCAGCCACCTCAATGCGGTGTGCAACAGCAAGGAGCTGCGCGAGGCCTATGAAGCGTGCCTGCCGGCGCTGAGCGCCTATTCCACCGAACTGGGCCAGAACCGCGCCCTGTTCGAGGCCTACGAGGCCCTGGCCGCAAGCCCTGAAGCCGCCGGCTTCGACGTGGCGCAGAAGACCATCATCGACCACGCCTTACGCGATTTCCGCCTGTCGGGTATCGACCTGCCGGCTGACAAGCAGCGCCGCTACGCCGAGGTGCAGAGCAAGCTCAGCGAGTTGGGCAGCCGCTTCTCCAACCAGTTGCTTGATGCCACCCAGGCCTGGACCAAGCATGTCACCGACGAGGCTGCCTTGGATGGCCTGACCGACTCGGCCAAGGCGCAGATGGCCGCCGCCGCCCAAGCCAAAGGCCTCGACGGCTGGCTGATCACCCTGGAATTCCCCAGCTACTACGCGGTGATGACCTACGCCAGCGACCGCGCCCTGCGCGAAGAGCTGTATGCGGCCTACTGCACCCGCGCCTCCGACCAGGGTCCGAACGCCGGCCAGTTCGACAATGGTCCGGTGATGCAGCAGATCCTCGACTTGCGTCAGGAGCTGGCGGGCCTGCTGGGCTATGCGAACTTCGCCGAACTGAGCCTAGCCACCAAGATGGCCGAGTCCAGTGACCAGGTGCTGAGCTTCCTGCGCGACCTGGCCAAGCGCTCCAAACCGTTCGCCGCCCAGGACCTGGAGCAGCTCAAGGCGTATGCCGCCGAGCAAGGCACTGCGCAGCTGGCCAGTTGGGACGCCGGCTACTTCGGTGAGAAGCTGCGGGAGCAGCGCTACAGTGTGTCCCAGGAAACCCTGCGCGCCTACTTCCCGATCGACAAGGTGCTCGATGGTCTGTTCAGCATCGTGCAGCGCCTGTACGGCATCGAAATCGCCGAACTCAAGGGCTTCGACAGCTGGCACCCGGATGTGCGCCTGTTCGAGATCAGCGAAAACGGCCAGCATGTCGGGCGCTTCTTCTTCGACCTGTACGCCCGCGCCAACAAGCGCGGCGGCGCCTGGATGGACGGTGCGCGCGACCGCCGTCGTACCGCGTCCGGCAGCTTGCAAAGCCCGGTGGCCAACCTGGTGTGCAACTTCACTCCGGCGGCGCCCGGCAAGCCTGCATTGCTGACCCACGATGAGGTCACCACGTTGTTCCACGAGTTCGGCCATGGCCTGCACCACCTGCTGACCCGCATCGAGCATGCCGGGGTTTCCGGCATCAACGGTGTGGCCTGGGACGCGGTTGAGCTGCCGAGCCAGTTCATGGAGAACTGGTGCTGGGAGCCCGAGGGTCTGGCGCTGATCTCTGGTCACTACGAGACTGGCGAAGCCCTGCCTCAGGACCTGCTGGACAAGATGCTGGCGGCCAAGAACTTCCAGTCCGGCATGATGATGGTGCGTCAGCTGGAGTTCTCGCTGTTCGACTTCGAGTTGCACGCCACCCACGGCGATGGACGCAGCGTGCTGCAAGTGCTCGAAGGCGTGCGCGACGAAGTGTCGGTGATGCGTCCTCCCGTGTACAACCGCTTCCCCAACAGCTTCGCGCACATTTTCGCCGGGGGCTATGCGGCGGGCTACTACAGCTACAAGTGGGCTGAAGTGCTGTCGGCCGATGCCTTCTCGCGTTTCGAAGAAGAAGGCGTGCTCAATGCCGAGACCGGCCGCGCCTTCCGCGAGGCGATTCTGGCTCGTGGTGGCTCCCGCGAGCCGATGGTGCTGTTCGTCGACTTCCGGGGCCGTGAACCTTCCATCGATGCACTGTTGCGCCACAGTGGCCTCACCGAGGACGCGGCGGCATGAGTGAGGTAGCCGTGAGCAAGACCAAGCGACGCTTCATCGCCGGGGCCGTGTGCCCCGCGTGCAGCGAGATGGACAAGCTGATGATGTGGAACGAGGACGAGGTGCCGCACCGCGAGTGCGTGTCCTGTGGTTTCACCGACACCCTCAATGAGCAGGGACTGTCAGTGCCCAAGGAAATCGGCACTCGGGTCAACCAGCTGGCGCCGAAACCGGCGCCGGCCAAGGTACAGACGGTGCAGTTCTTCCCCAATCCGAAGTTGAAGAAACCCACTGAGTAACGCCAACAGGCGGCTTGGCGATGCTGGCCGGGCCGCCTGTTGCGCGTAGGTGGTAGCTATTCAACGCAGCGGCTAACCGCTGACAGGGCATGCTCGCTCGCTCATTCATAGCGCGAGATTGCCTCATGTCCACCGATAATCCCCTTCTGCAGCCCAGTGCCACACCGATCGATTACGATGCGGTGACCCTGGACAATACCCGCGCGGCATTCGCCCACGCCCTCGATGCCCACCGTGAGGGTATTGCCCGAATCATCGCTGACCAAGGCGAACAACCCACCTGGGACGACCTGGTGCTTGCTGTCGATGCCCTCGATGCGACGCTGATCGCCGTCCTGATGGCGGCTTCGCCGCTGGCCTACAGAGGCGATGACTGGATCGACCTGGTCAACGAGCTGTATGGCCAAATGGTGGCGCGCCTGGATGAAAAACTTGCCGATAGTGTGCTTCAGGGCCTGTACCAACGCCTTGCCGAGAGTCCGCAAGGCATGAGCCTGGATGCCCATGAACGCGCGGCCCTGAACGGGCACCGCGACGCGTTCTTGTTGCACGGTGCGGCGCTCGATCAGGCCGGCAAGGCCAGGCTGGTCACCTGTCAGGCACGCATTCTCGATCTGGTCGGGCAGTTTGGCGCGAACATGCAGTTGGACGGCCACCTCGTCACGGATGCCGCGCAACTGCTCGGCATGCCGGCGCGGGCCTTGGCGGAGTTGGCGGAAAAAGCCAAGGCAGAGGGAATGGACGGTTGGTTGATTGGTGCCGACAAGGACTCGACGCGCCTGATCCTCGAGGGGGCGAGCGATCGCGAGCTGCGCGAGACGACGTACCGCCGTCATCACCAGCGCGGCGTGGGGGACGCTGAACGTCAGGACAACGGCGCGGTGCTGCTGGCGCTGGCCCAGGCACGTGACGAGAAAGCCCGTTTGCTCGGTTTCGCCGATCATTCGACACTGAGCTTGAAGACCAAGAGCGCCGGCTCCCTGGCACAAGTCCAGGCCTTCCTGAACGGGCTGGCGGAGCGGATCCAGCCGATCATGACGCAGCGTCGCGCCGCTTTGGAAAGCCTGGCGAGTGATTTTGGGCTGGACTGTCTGCAACCGTGGGACCGGGCCTACGTGCAGCAGTTGGAGCGCCAGGCGGCCCAGTTGCCCGGCATGGATACCTTCAGCGAGTACTTTACCCTGGCCAAGGTGCTCGAAGCCTTGCAGTCCCTGGCGCAGCGAGTGTTTGGCGTACAACTGGTGCGCGCCCCGGCCAAGATGGCGGTCTGGCAGGCATCCGTCGAGGCGTTCGAGGTATGGCTCGATCATGCACGGGTTGGCTACCTCTACGTAGATGCGTTGCAGTACCCAGGTAAGGTCCCTGACCAGGTTGAGACCCGCTTTGTACATAACCGCCGAGTCGACGCCGAAGGACGCTTCCATCCTGCAGTGGCCATTGTGTTCAGCGATATTGCGCAGCCACCCGCTGGCAGCCCGCCGCTGCTGGATCACCTGGCCCTGCGCAAGCTGTTCCATGAGTTTGGGCATGCGTTGCACTGTGTATTGGTACGCACCACCAACCAGCTGAACTCGGACATCAGGGGGCTGGGGGCCGACGGGGTGGAGGTGTTCGGTAATCTGTTCGAGCGCTGGGTATGGGACGCAGGTTTTCTGGCCGACATGTCGGCGCACAAGGACCACGGCGCCAGCCTGCCCCAGGCCGAGCTCGAGCGTTTGCTGGAGAACCTGCGCCTGGACCAGCTGGACAAGGCCGCGGAGAATCTATCGCTGGCCTTGTTCGACCTGGATTTGCACACCACGCCGAACGATGGCAGGCCCCTGCGCCAGCGCTTGTCCGATGCGCGTGCCCGTTGTGGGTACTGGCCGCTGGAGGCGTACGAGCACCCCGCGCACAGCTTCGATTACCTGTTGAGTTACTACGATGCGGGCTACTACGCGTATGTCTGGTCGGACGTGCACGCCTTCGACCTGTTCTCGCGCTTTCAGGCCAATGGCCTGACGGATCGCAACACCGGCCTGGCACTGCAAACGGCCTTGCTCGACCCCGGTGCCGCGCGACCGTTGCTCGACGGGATGCGTATGTTCCTGGGGCGCGAGCCGAACGATGAGGCCTACCTCGCCTATCATCGCTTGACCTGATCGAAGGTGCTGGAGGCGTCAGCATTATCGCGATACTGTATTTATATACAGTAAAGGTGCGACATCATGATTCCTCCAGCCCCGCAAAAAGGCCGTGGTACGGCGCATAATCCGCATAACCGCTTCGCTGCACGCGTTTCGGTGGTAGAGGACGATGGCTGGCACCATGAGGTCCCGTCCACTCAGGGTACCGAGGTGCGGATCGAGACGGCCAAGACCATCATCAGCCACAACACCTCGCCCGACCTACCTTTCGACCGGTCCATCAATCCCTATCGCGGTTGCGAGCACGGCTGCATCTACTGCTACGCACGCCCCAGCCATGCCTACTGGGACCTCTCCCCTGGGCTGGATTTCGAGACCAAGCTGATTGCCAAGACCAACGCCGCCGAGGTGCTCGAACAACAGTTGAGCAAGCCGGGCTATGTCTGTGCGCCGATCAACCTGGGGGCCAACACCGACCCTTACCAGCCCATCGAGCGCGAACAGCGACTGACCCGGCGTCTGCTCGAGGTGCTGCTGCGTTACCGTCATCCGGTGACCATCGTCACCAAGGGCGCGTTGGTGCTGCGCGACCTCGACCTGCTGGCTGAACTGGCCAGCCAGCGCCTGGTGCGGGTGATGGTCAGCCTGACCACACTTGACGACCAGCTCAAGCGTACCTTGGAGCCCCGTGCGGCGGCGCCTAACGCACGTCTTCGAGCTATCCGTGTGCTGCGCGAGGCCGGGGTGCCGGTGGGGGTGCTGTGCGCGCCGATGATCCCGATGATCAACGACCGCGAGCTGGAGCACCTGCTGCAAGCCGCCCATGGTGCCGGCGCGCAGAGTGCCGCCTACATGCTGCTGCGTCTGCCGCTGGAGGTGGCGCCGCTGTTCGAGCAGTGGTTGCACGATCACTACCCGCAGCGCGCCGCCCATGTGCTGAGCTTGATCCGACAGAGCCGAGGGGGTGAGCTGTACGACAGCCGTTTTGGGGTGCGTATGCGCGGTGAAGGGGTGTTCGCCGAACTGCTTGAGCAGCGGTTTCGCAAGGCCGCGCGGCAGTTGGGCTTTGCAGGGCGTGAAGCGCTGGCGCTGGACTGCACGGCGTTCTGCCCGCCGGGTGGGCAGATGGCGTTGTTCTGATCGGTCGCCACTGGCGTGTCGGTGTGTTCGGCGAGTTACCCGGAATGTCACTCATGCCACCTCATAAAATCATTAGTGGCTATTGGCATTTGATGTTTTTTTGCTATTATCCGGTTCCCGCCTTTTTTATCTGGAACGCCCGTTCTAGAGCCTCCCAATTAAGTTTCAGTTAAGTTTTCTCCGCTAGCGTAGGAAATCAGTCCACCGCGGCTGTGATTAATTACCTGTGCGTGTCATCTAAATCCTCGCATAGCCATAATCTTTCCCCGGTAACATGGAACGTACCCACAACCGTCAAGAGGATGAATCATGCCCGTCAAGGACCCTTCCAAGGCCGTCCCGGCTGCACCCGCCGAAAGTGCCGATGCTGCCCTCAAGCATATCGTCGACGGCTTCCTGCGCTTCCACAACGACGTCTTCCCTGAGCAGCAAGAGCTGTTCAAGAAGCTCGCCACCGCGCAGAAGCCCCGCGCGATGTTCATTACCTGTGCCGACTCGCGCATCGTCCCTGAACTGATCACCCAGAGCTCGCCGGGCGACCTGTTCGTCACCCGTAACGTGGGTAACGTGGTTCCGCCTTATGGCCAGATGAACGGCGGCGTTTCCAGCGCTATCGAGTACGCCGTGCTGGCCCTGGGCGTGCACCACATCATCATCTGTGGCCACTCCGACTGCGGTGCGATGCGTGCGGTGCTCAACCCGCAATCGCTGGCCAAGATGCCGACCGTCTCTGCCTGGCTGCGCCACGCTGAAGTGGCTCGCACCGTGGTCGAGGACAACTGCAGCTGCGGTACCCCGCACGAGAGCATGCAGCTGGTGACCAAGGAAAACGTCATCGCCCAGTTGCATCACCTGCGCACTCACCCGTCGGTGGCCTCGCGCCTGGCGGCCGGTCAGTTGCACATCCACGGCTGGATCTACGACATCGAAACCAGCCAGATCGAAGCCTACGATGCCGCCAGCGACAGCTTCCTGCCGCTGACCTCGGGCGAATCGATTCCCTGCGCCACTCCGAGAGGCCGCTACTAAGCGACCCTGTCACGCTGAACAGACCTTGATAGCCGGCTGCACCCAATGGGTGCGGCGCGGCCTTCGCCTGCCTTGAATTTCCCTGACTCGCTTGCCGGCACGTCCGCTGGCGGCCTGCGCCTGCGCGCGATTCAGGGATCCCCGTGCCTGCGGCCAGCGGGATGGCCGTGATCGAGAAAGGAGCTTCATGGTGAACAAGACACAGATCAAAGCGGCCCTGCCGCGCGAATTACTGGCCTCAGTGGTGGTGTTTCTGGTGGCGCTGCCGCTGTGCATGGGCATCGCCATCGCCTCGGGTATGCCACCGGCCAAGGGCCTGATCACTGGCATCATCGGTGGCATCGTGGTGGGCTTCCTGGCGGGCTCGCCGCTGCAAGTTAGCGGCCCGGCGGCGGGCCTGGCGGTGCTGGTGTTCGAGCTGGTACGTCAGCACGGCATGGCGATGCTCGGGCCGATCCTGTTGCTGGCAGGCGTGCTGCAACTGTTGGCGGGACGCTTTCGCCTGGGTTGCTGGTTCCGGGTCACTGCACCAGCGGTGGTGTACGGCATGCTGGCCGGTATCGGCGTGCTGATCGTGCTGTCGCAAGTGCATGTGATGTTCGACACAGCGCCGCAACCCTCGGGTATGGATAACTTGCTGGGCTTCCCGGCCACCCTGGCGGCGGCACTGCCGCTGGAGAGCGCAGGCGCTGGCTGGCAGGCCGGAGCGCTGGGGCTGGGTACTATCGCGATCATGTGGGGCTGGGAGCGTTTTCGCCCGCAGCGCGTGCGCTTCATCCCGGGCGCCCTGCTGGGGGTTGCTGCGATGACGGCGGTCAGCCTGTGGCTGGCGTTGCCGGTGAACCGGGTGCAGGTGCCGGCCGACTTGTCCGAGGCCATCGACTGGCTGCGCCTGGACGACCTGCTCAAGCTGGCTGATCCGACCCTGCTGGTGGCGGCCTTCGCCCTGGCCTTCATCGCCAGTGCTGAGACGCTGCTGTCTGCCGCAGCCGTGGACCGCATGCACAGCGGCCAGCGTTCGGACTTCGACCGCGAGCTGTCGGCGCAGGGTATCGGCAACATGCTATGCGGCCTGCTTGGCGCATTGCCGATGACCGGGGTAATCGTGCGTAGCTCGGCCAACGTGCAGGCCGGTGCGCAGACCCGCGCTTCGGCGATCCTGCATGGGCTGTGGTTGCTGGCGTTCGTGGTGGCGTTGAGCAGCGTGTTGCAGCAGATTCCAGTGGCGAGCCTGGCGGGTGTGTTGGTGTACACCGGGGTGAAACTGGTGGACATCAAGGCCTTGCGCAGCCTTGGGCGCTACGGGCGCATGCCGATGCTCACCTATGCGGCCACCGCTCTGGCGATCATCTTCACCGACCTGTTGAGTGGCGTTTTGCTGGGCTTTGCCTTGACCTTGCTGACCCTGGCGCTGAAGGCGGCGCGGTTGAAGATCAACCTGTCGCAACGGACCGAGCCGGGACACATGGAACTGCGCATGAGCGGCGCGGCGACTTTCCTCAAGGTCCCGGCGTTGACCCAGGTGCTGGACAGCGTGCCGGCTGGGACCACCCTGCATGTACCGTTGGGCAACCTGAGCTACATCGACCATTCCTGCCTGGAATTGCTGGAGGATTGGGGGCGTAGCGGTGCGGCCCACGGTTCGCGGTTGGTGCTGGAGCAGCGGCGTTTGAAGCGGCGGGTTGAAGGAAGGTTGCGCACAACGGCGGGGGTTGGGGCTTGAACCCCGGTATCTCGCTCGCCTGATAGGGACCTGTCGCGAGCAAGTCGCATCGGTGCACCGCCGATGCGACTTGCCCGCGAAGAGGCCGGGACGGGAAGCGTCAAGTTCAGGCCGACTGGCCCAACTCCACACCCAGCCGGCGTGACAGGCACGGCCAGCGTTTCCAGGCGGCGCCGGTTTCCGGGCTACTGAGCCTGTCGCGATAGGCCTCCACCGACTCCACGGCGAAGCTGTCCTCGTCGAGCATCTCGTCAACCGAGTGGTGCACCACTTCATCGAGCTGGTTGGCGAAGGTTTCGCCGATCAGTTGGTGGGCGATCAGGTTGGCCACAGTGGTGTCCACCGGGATCAGCGGCTGCTGGAAGTGGCGGATATACAGGTCGTTGACTTCCTCCACCAGCCGGTGCGCCAGGTAGGCTTCATCGAGCAGGCAATCGAGGCCGACATGCCCGGCCATTACGCTTGGCGGTTGCAGGAAGTAGGCTTCGGCAATTTTCAGTACGGGCTTGATCTGCGATTCGATGCCCGCTTCGAGCGCTACGTTGTGCGCTGCTTCGAGTAATTCGGGGACTTCGTCGATGTAGGCGCTGACAAAACGCGCCAAGGTTCCCTGAGCATCCTGCTGTGGTAGTTGGATCGAGGGGTGCAGGTGAGGCACTTGCTGTTCGAGGCGGGATTTCAGTTGGCCTGTACGGCTCTCATGTTGATGGGCTTGGTGAATCTGCTCGCGTACCGCAGCGATGTTCATGACAACTCCAGGGACAAGGCGTTACAAACGGAAGACACTAAATTAGCGCGGTATACGGAATGTATAAGACGTATTTGGAATAAAAATTCCACGTCTTCGAAAGCTCGGCTATATCAAAGTGCCATCATCTTGCCTCAAGCCCGGTAGCATGCAGGTTTCGAGGCCGATATCGGATTCTGTGAAGATCATTTAATACTGTGCATTGCGCCGCAATGACCGCTGTCTATACTCCGCTTGAAACGTGATTCGTTGATGAGGCCCGACTGCCTTTAGCAGGGGGCTCGGTCGTCGAAGTCAGGCAGTCTTGGCCGCCGTTCCCCCCTTTGTCGTAGCAGGTCGTCCACGCCTCCGGGACAACAAGAACGATAAGGGGAACCCGCAATGATGCGACATCCACATGTCTGGATGGGCCTCCTGCTGTGGTCGGTGTTGGGTCAGGCGCACGCGGCCTGGACCGTGAACATGGCGCCCGGGGCGACGGATGTCTCCCACGCCGTGTTCGACCTGCACATGACCATCTTCTGGATCTGCGTGATCATCGGCATCGTGGTGTTCGGCGCGATGTTCTGGTCGATGGTCGTGCACCGCCGCTCCACCGGGCAGCAGCCTGCGCATTTCCACGAGCACACCTGGGTGGAAATCCTGTGGACGGTGGTCCCCTTCCTGATCCTGGTGGCCATGGCCATTCCCGCCACCAAGACCTTGATCGATATCTACGATGCGAGTGAGTCGGACATCGATATACAGGTCACCGGCTACCAGTGGAAATGGCACTACAAGTACCTCGGCCAGGACGTGGAGTTCTTCAGCAACCTGGCCACCCCCGCCGACCAGATCCACAACAAGGCGCCCAAGGACGAGCATTACCTGCTTGAAGTCGATCAGCCACTGGTGCTGCCGGTGGGGGCGAAAGTGCGCTTTCTGGTCACGGCAGCCGACGTGATCCATTCCTGGTGGGTGCCGGCTTTCGCGGTCAAGCGCGACGCGATCCCAGGCTTCGTCAACGAGGCCTGGACGCGCATCGAGAAGCCCGGCATCTACCGTGGCCAATGCACCGAGCTGTGCGGCAAGGACCATGGGTTCATGCCGGTGGTGGTAGAGGTCAAGTCCAAGGCCGACTACGACACCTGGCTGGGTGAGCGCAAGGCCGAGGCGGCCAAGCTCAAGGAACTGACCAGCAAGCAATGGACCCTCGACGAGCTGGTCGAGCGTGGCGACAAGGTCTACCACACCACCTGCGTGGCCTGTCACCAGGCCGAAGGCCAGGGCCTGCCGCCGATGTTCCCGGCGCTCAAGGGCTCGAAAGTCGCCACCGGGCCCAAGGAGGAACACCTGAGCGTGGTCTTCCATGGCCGTCCGGGCACGGCCATGGCCGCCTTCGGCAAGCAGCTTTCGGAAGTCGATATCGCCGCCGTGGTCACCTACGAGCGCAACGCCTGGGGCAACAACAAAGGCGACATGGTGACACCACAGGATGTGCTGGCGCTCAAGCAGGCCGACGCGCAATGAACCGGTGCCAGATGGCAGGAGACAGGACATGAGTGCAGTGATCGACGACCACGCCCACGGCCAGGAGCACGCCCACGGCCCGGCCAAGGGCCTGATGCGCTGGGTGCTGACCACCAACCACAAGGATATCGGCACGATGTACCTGTGGTTCGCCTTTAGCATGTTCCTGCTGGGTGGTTCGTTCGCCATGGTGATCCGCGCCGAGCTATTCCAGCCAGGCCTGCAAATCGTGGAACCGGCGTTCTTCAACCAGATGACCACCATGCACGGGTTGATCATGGTGTTCGGCGCGGTGATGCCGGCGTTCGTGGGTTTGGCCAACTGGATGATCCCGCTGATGATTGGCGCCCCGGACATGGCCTTGCCCCGGATGAACAACTTCAGCTTCTGGCTGCTGCCGGCGGCGTTCCTGCTGCTGGTGTCGACCTTGTTCAGCCCAGGCGGCGGGCCGAACTTCGGCTGGACCTTCTATGCCCCCTTGTCGACCACCTACGCCCCGGCCAGCGTGACCTTCTTCATCTTCGCCATCCACTTGATGGGGATCAGCTCGATCATGGGCGCGATCAACGTGATTGCCACCATCCTCAATTTGCGTGCACCGGGCATGACCCTGATGAAGATGCCGCTGTTCGTCTGGACCTGGTTGATCACCGCATTCCTGTTGATTGCCGTGATGCCGGTGCTGGCAGGTGTGGTGACCATGATGCTAATGGACATCCACTTTGGCACTAGCTTCTTCAGCGCCGCAGGTGGCGGCGACCCGGTGTTGTTCCAGCATGTGTTCTGGTTCTTCGGCCATCCCGAGGTGTACATCATGATCCTG
Organism: Pseudomonas sp. NY15463; assembly: GCF_048068415.1. Taxonomy (NCBI): domain Bacteria; kingdom Pseudomonadati; phylum Pseudomonadota; class Gammaproteobacteria; order Pseudomonadales; family Pseudomonadaceae; genus Pseudomonas; species Pseudomonas sp. NY15463. The sequence continues at coordinate 57,549 of NZ_JBLUQD010000003.1, read as the reverse complement.
CCGGCCTTCGGCGCGGTCAGCTCGATCATCCCGGCGTTCTCGCGCAAGCCGCTGTTCGGCTACACCTCGATGGTGTACGCCACCGGCGCGATCGCCTTCCTGTCGTTCATCGTTTGGGCCCACCATATGTTCGTGGTCGGCATTCCGGTGGTGGGTGAGCTGTTCTTCATGTACGCCACCATGCTGATCGCCGTGCCCACAGGGGTGAAGGTGTTCAACTGGGTGAGCACCATGTGGGAAGGCGCGCTGACTTTCGAGACGCCGATGCTGTTCGCCATCGCCTTCGTCATCCTGTTCACCATCGGTGGTTTCTCTGGGTTGATGCTGGCCATCGCGCCGGCGGACTTCCAGTATCACGACACCTACTTCGTGGTCGCCCACTTCCATTACGTACTGGTGCCTGGCGCGATTTTCGGCATCTTCGCCTCGGCCTACTACTGGCTGCCGAAATGGACCGGGCACATGTACGACGAAACCCTTGGCAAGCTGCACTTCTGGTTGTCGTTCATCGGTATGAACCTGGCCTTCTTCCCCATGCACTTCGTAGGGCTGGCCGGTATGCCGCGACGTATTCCCGACTACAACCTGCAGTTCGCCGACTTCAACATGGTGTCGTCGATCGGTGCCTTCCTGTTCGGCACTACGCAGATTTTCTTCCTGTTCATCGTCATCAAGTGCATCCGCGGCGGCGCCCCGGCGCCTGCCAAGCCGTGGGATGGCGCTGACGGCCTGGAGTGGACGGTGCCGTCGCCGGCGCCCTACCACACCTTCCAGACCCCGCCGGACGTGAAGTAGGAGCGCGGCGATGGACGGCCTGTCGCTCAAACGCCTGGTCACCCGCCTGCTGCTGTTGACGGTGGTGATGTTCGCCTTCGGCTTTGCCCTGGTGCCGATCTACGACGTGATGTGCAAGGCGTTCGGCATCAACGGCAAGACTGGCGGGCAGTACGCAGGCACGCAGGTCAGCGACCCGTCGCGTTCGGTGCGGGTGCAGTTCATGTCGACCAATGCCGGAGACATGAGCTGGGAGTTCCACTCAACCGCCGACCAGATCGAGGTCAACCCTGGTGCGGTGAACCAGATGGTCTTCATCGCCCGCAACCCTACCCGGCATGCGATGAGCGCCCAGGCCATCCCCAGTATCACCCCGGCCGAGGCGGCCGCTTACTTCCACAAGACCGAGTGCTTCTGTTTCACCCAGCAAGTGTTGCAACCCGGCGAGCGCATCGAGATGCCGGTGCGTTTCATCGTCGACCGCGATCTGCCTGAGTCGGTGAAACACCTCACGCTGGCCTACACCCTGTTCGACATCACCGCTCGCCACCCGCCCGTCGCCCCTGCCGCGACCCAGGCCGCCCGTTGAGGGAAGGAGAAACGCCATGGCAAGCCACGAGCACTACTACGTCCCAGCGCAGAGCAAGTGGCCGATCATTGCCACGATCGGCCTGTTCATCACCGTGTTCGGCCTGGGCACCTGGTTCAACGACCTCAAGGCCGGTCACCCGGAGTCCCACGGGCCGCTGATCTTCTTCGTCGGCGGGCTGTTCCTGGCGTACATGTTGTTCGGCTGGTTCGGCGCGGTGGTCAAGGAAAGCCACGCTGGGCTGTACAGCGCGCAGATGGATCGCTCGTTCCGCTGGGGCATGAGCTGGTTCATCTTCTCTGAGGTGATGTTCTTCCTGGCCTTTTTCGGAGCACTGTTCTACGTGCGGGTGCTCGCCGGGCCATGGCTTGGGGGCGAGGGGCACAAGGGAGTGGCGCACATGCTGTGGCCCAACTTCGAGTTCGTCTGGCCGCTGCTGCATACCCCCGACCCGAAACTGTTCCCGCCGCCCAAGGAGGTGATCGATCCATGGCATTTGCCGCTGATCAACACCCTCTTGCTGGTGAGTTCCAGCGTGACCGTGACCATCGCCCATCACGCCCTGCGCAGGGGGCATCGTGGGCCGCTGAAGCTCTGGTTGGGGCTGACCATCCTGCTGGGGCTGGCGTTCCTGGCGTTGCAAGCGTTCGAGTACCACGAGGCCTACACCAAGCTGGGGCTGACCCTGGGCTCGGGGATCTACGGCGCGACCTTCTTCATGCTTACCGGCTTCCACGGTGCGCACGTGACGCTGGGGACGTTGATCCTGTTCGTGATGTTCTGCCGGGTGATGCGCGGGCACTTCAACCCGGACAAGCACTTCGGTTTCGAAGCGGCCAGTTGGTACTGGCATTTCGTCGATGTGGTGTGGGTCGGGCTCTTCATCTTCGTGTACGTGCTTTGAAGGACAACCAAGACCCCTGTGGGAGCGGGCTTGCCCGCGAATGCGTCGGAACATGCAACATCGTATGCGCGGGCAAGCCCGCTCCCACATGTTCAGATGACATCTTCAAAACGGCGCGTGGGACACCAGTTGCCCACTGATGAACCCCCAGGCCACCAGCCCGACGGTAAGGATGGCAAGGGCAACGCGCACGGTGAGGGCCTTGAGCAGCCGGGTCGAGTGGTCTTCATCCTTGACCAGGAATACCAGGCCACTGAACAGGCTGGCGATGGTAGCCAGCAACATCAGGACGATCGCGGCCTTGAGCATGGCGAAACTCCGGGGGATGCGGTTATGAACACAAGTATAGCGTTCGCCCTGGCAGGCCCCCGATGAGGCCGTTCCGTCCGGGGCTGGTGCCAACCTTGGTAGTGCTCGCGCTGCTGCCCGGGCTGATCGCCCTTGGCTGCTGGCAACTGCGCCGTGCGGACGAAAAGCGCACGCTGATGGACACCTATGCGGTGCGCCAGCTGGAGGCCCCGGTGGCGGTTGCGCAATTGCAGCAGTTGCCTGATCCGGCTTTCTACCCTGTGCGCCTGCATGGCCACTTCGACAGCCAGCACAGCCTGTTGCTGGACAACCAAATGCGCGACGGCAAGGCCGGCGTCGAGTTGTTGCAACCCTTCTTCGATCAGCAGAGCGGTCAGTGGCTGCTGGTCAATCGCGGTTGGCTGCCCTGGCCTGATCGTCGGGTGCCCGTGCATTTCGACACCCCGGAGCAAGCCCTGGCATTGCAAGCGACGGTGTACGTAGCCCCCGGCAAGACCTTCCAACTGCACCCCGACCCTACTGGTGGCCAGTGGCCGCACCTGCTGACTGCCATCGAACCCAACGGGCTCTGGCAGCAGTTGGGGCGCGAAGGTTTCGCTCACGAGCTGCGCCTGCAGCCAGGCCCGGCCAGCTACCGGCTGGACTGGCCGGTGGTTGCCATGGGGCCGGAAAAACACCTGGGCTATGCCATGCAGTGGTTCGCCCTGGCCAGCACCCTGGTGCTGCTCTACCTGTATTTCGGATGGCACAGACACAATAAGGAGAACCCTCATGGCCGCCGCCACCTCCCCGCTGAACGTGCCTGAAGGCCGCAAGGCCCGTGGGCGCCTGCAACTGCTGCTGATCCTGCTGGTGGTGCTGGGGCCGATGATCCTCGCCACCAGCATGTACAAGCTCAACTTCTGGGTGCCGGACGGTCGCAGCTACCACGGCGAGATGATCGGCAACGGCCAGGGCCGCGCCGACATTGGCATCGATGCCCAGGACGCACGCTGGCAACTGCTGGTCAGCGCCCCGCAGGCGTGTGCCGATGACTGCCGCCAATTGGTGTACCTGGCCCGGCAGATCCAGATCGGCCTGGGCCGTGACGCCAGCCGTGCCAGCCATGCCCTGGCCGCCGCGCAGCCGCTGGCGACGGACTACCAGGCGCTGCTGGGGCGTGAATACCCGCAGTTGCAGCGCTACCCGCTGGATCTTCAGCGCTACCAGCACGCTGTCAGCGTGCCGGGGCCGCAGCTGTGGATCGTCGATCCGCACGGCAACCTAGTGCTGCGCTACGACGCTAAAGCCAACGGTAAGCAGGTGCTGGACGACCTGCGCCATCTGCTCAAGTTGTCCAACATCGGCTAGGAGCCTGCCATGGCCAGACCTGGATTCCGACTCGCGGTGTTCGCCACCTTGCTGGCGCTGTTGGTGGTACTGCTCGGCGCTTATACCCGGCTAACCCACGCCGGCCTCGGCTGTCCTGACTGGCCGGGCTGCTACGGCTTCATCAGCGTGCCCAAGACCGACGCGCAACTGGCGCATGCCGAGCGGCATTTCCCCGAGCACCCGGTCGAGGCGGCCAAAGGCTGGGCCGAGATGGTGCATCGTTACTTTGCCGGCACGCTTGCCCTGGTGATTGCCCTGCTGGCCGTCCAGGCCGTGCGCCGACATGCCCGGGACGGCCAGCCCTACCGTTTGCCGCTGCTGTTGCTGGGTGTGGTACTGGCCCAGGCGGCGTTCGGCATGTGGACCGTGACCCTGAAACTCTGGCCGCAGGTGGTCACCGCGCATTTGCTTGGCGGATTCACCACCCTGAGCCTCTTGTTCCTGTTATCCCTGCGTCTATCTCGGGCCTTTGCGCCATTGCCCAAGCTGCCGTTGAGTGTGCGCAGGATCGCGGCGCTGGCCTTGCTGGTGGTGATCGGGCAGATCGCCCTGGGCGGCTGGGTCAGTGCCAATTACGCTGCCGTCGCGTGTATCGACCTGCCCACCTGTCATGGCCAATGGTGGCCGGCAGCGGACTTCAGCAATGGCTTCCACCTCACCCAGCATGTGGGCCCCAACTACCTCGGCGGGCAGTTGGACAGTGATGCACGCACGGCAATCCACATCAGCCACCGACTGGGCGCCTTGATGGTCGTGGCAGTGCTGCTGACGCTCAGTTGGAAACTCCATCGTCACGGCCTCACGGGCCTGGCGCGCCTGGTGTTGCTGGCGCTGGCGGTACAGGTGGGGCTGGGCGTGAGCAACGTGGTATTGCACCTGCCGCTGGCGGTCGCGGTGGCGCATAACGCGGGCGGCGCCCTGCTGCTGCTAAGCATGGTGCTGGTGAACTACCGCATTCGCGTGGCGGACAAATTGCCTGTCGGGCTGGGCTGGCGCCTGCGCCCAGTAACTCACGCGGGTGTCTCACTGCACATGAGGAACGATTCGTGGCGACGCTTCTAGGCACGCAACGCCAGCGCGCGGGTTGGCGCGATTACCTGGAACTGACCAAGCCCAAGGTAGTGGTACTGATGCTCATCACTTCGCTGGTGGGCATGTTCCTCGCCACCCGCGCCGGGGTGTCCTGGAGCGTGCTGCTGTTTGGCAACTTGGGGATTGGCCTGTGCGCCGGCGCGGCGGCGGCAGTCAACCATGTGGTCGACCGGCGCATCGATGCGCTGATGGCACGCACCCACCAACGTCCGCTGGCCCAGGGGCGGGTCGCGCCACATGCGGCGCTGGGTTTCGCCCTGGTGCTGGGGCTGACGGGCATGGCCGTTTTGCTGGCTTTCACCAACGCCCTGACCGCCTGGCTTACGCTGGCCTCACTGTTGGGTTATGCGGTGCTCTATACCGGCTTTCTCAAGCGTGCCACGCCTCAGAACATCGTGATCGGTGGGTTGGCTGGCGCTGCCCCGCCGCTATTGGGCTGGGTCGCGGTCAGCGGACATGTGGGCGCCGAGCCGCTGTTGCTGGTGTTGATCATCTTCGCCTGGACCCCGCCGCATTTCTGGGCGTTGGCCATCCACCGCAAGGCCGAGTACGAAAAAGCGGATATTCCCATGCTGCCGGTGACCCATGGCGAGCGCTACACGGCCCTGCATATCTTGCTCTACACCTTGATCTTGCTGGCGGTGAGCCTGTTGCCGTTCGCCATCCACATGAGCGGGCCGCTGTATCTGGTGTGTGCATTGGTACTGGGGCTGCGCTTCCTGCACTGGGCGTGGGTGTTGTACCGTGGCAGCCGGCCGCACGCGGCGATCAAGACGTTCAAGTACTCTATCGGCTACCTGTTCGCCCTGTTCATCGCCCTGCTCGTTGATCACTACCTGTTGCTGAGCCTATGACCCGAACCCAGAAAACCGTCTTCATCCTCGTTGCCCTGGTCGCGCTGATCATGGGTTTGACCGTCAACAAGGTGCTCAACGACCGGGGGCAGTTGAACCCCACCGAGCTGATCGATGCCGGCATCATCCTGCTGCCCCAGAGCCGCACGGTGCCGGATGTGAAGATGACCGACCAGAACGGCCAGCCAATCGCGCTGGACCAGCTTAAGGGTAAGTGGTCGTTGCTGTTCTTCGGCTACACCTACTGCCCGGACATCTGCCCGACCACCCTTGCCCAACTGCGCCAGGTGAAGAGCGAGTTGCCCAAGGAAGCGGTCGAACGCTTGCAGGTGGTGCTGGTGAGCGTGGACCCGAACCGTGACACGCCAAATCAGCTCAAGCAGTACCTTGGCTATTTCGACAAGGATTTCGTCGGGGTCGCGGGAAGCATCGAGGACACCCAGAAGCTGGCCAACGGCCTGAGCATTCCGTTCATTCCGGCAGATACCAGCAAACCCGGCTACACCGTGGACCACAGCGGTAATCTGGCTGTGGTCGGGCCGGACGGGCGCCAGCGCGGCTTCATTCGCGCGCCGTTCAACAACCAGAAGCTGGTGGCGCAGTTGCCGGGGCTGGTCAAGCGCGATTGAGTCGCGCGTGGACTTTGTAGGAGCGGCCTAGCCGGGGCGCCGGACCGGCCGCTCCTACATAGAATCGCGGTAGCCTGGACGGCCTGCGATTCCAGCGAGGTAGGTCAGCTTAGAACGCTGGAACCACAGCGCCTTTGTACTTCTCGTTGATGAACTGCTTCACCTCAGGCGAGTGCAGTGCTGCTGCCAGCTTTTGCATGGCATCGCTGTCCTTGTTGTCCGGGCGGGCAACCAGGATGTTCACGTACGGCGAGTCGCTGCCTTCGATGGCCAGGGCGTCGGTTTCTGGGTTCAGCTTGGCTTCCAGCGCGTAGTTGGTGTTGATCAGGGCAGCATCGACCTGTGTCAGCACGCGCGGGATGGTGGCCGCTTCCAGCTCACGGAATTTCACGCCTTTGGGGTTTTCGGCAACATCCTTCACGGTGGACAGGATGTTCTTGTTGTCCTTGAGCTTGATCACGCCGGACTTGTCCAGCAGCAACAGGGCGCGGCCGCCATTGGTGGCATCGTTGGGAATGACCACGGTGGCGCCGGTTGGCAGCTCGTCGAGCTTCTTGAACTTGGTCGAGTACACGCCCAGTGGTTCGATGTGCACGCCGGCAACGCTCACCAGCTGGGTGCCCTTGGCCTTGTTGAACTCATCCAGGTACGGCTGGTGCTGGAAGAAGTTGGCGTCCAGGCGCTTTTCGGCCACTTGCACGTTCGGTTGGATGTAGTCGGTGAATTCCTTGACCTTCAGCTCCACGCCCTCTTTCGCCAGCTGTGGTTTGACGAAGTTGAGGATCTCGGCGTGCGGCACCGGGGTGGCCGCGACGGTCAGGGTTTCGGCGTGGGCCGAGAAGGCCGCGACAGCGGCGACGACAGCAAGCAGCTTCTTCATTGATCACTCCTTGTGAGGGCCGCGACGGCCCCCGAACGGGTCGGCCGGGCCGACCCCATTGGGGTTATTTACGGGAGAAATGCACGACCAGTTTGTCGCCGACGCTCTGCAGAACTTGAACCAGTACCAGCAACAACACCACGGTGACCACCATCACGTCGGTCTGGAAACGCTGGTAGCCGAAGCGGATGGCCAGGTCGCCGAGGCCACCGGCACCCACCACACCGGCCATTGCGGTATAGGACACCAGGGTGATGGCGGTGACGGTGATGGCGGCGAAGATACCCGGGCGTGCCTCGGGCAGCAGCGCGTTGGTGATGATCTGGCGGGTCGTGGCGCCCATCGACTGGGTCGCCTCGATGATCCCCCGATCCACCTCACGCAGGGCGGTTTCGACCAACCGCGCGAAGAACGGCGTGGCGCCCACCACCAGCGGCGGGATGGCGCCGGCCACGCCCAGCGAGGTGCCGGTGATCAGCACGGTGACCGGGATCATCACGATCAACAGGATGATGAACGGCAGCGAGCGCAGGATGTTGACGATCAGCGACAGCAGCGCGTACACGCCCTTCTGTTCGAACATCTGGCGTGGCCCGCAGAGGAACAGCAGCACGCCCAGCGGTAGGCCCAGCAGCACGGTGAAGAACAGCGAGCCGAACAGCATGATCATGGTGTCGAGGGTAGCCAGCCAGATTTCGGCCCAGTCGACGTTGGCGAAGAAATTCAGAGCGTCCATCAACGCAGTACCTCCATATGTACGTCAGCTGCCGTGAAGCGTGCGAACGCCGCGTCCATGTCCCCGCCGATCAGGGCAAGGGTCAGCTGGCCATAGGGGACATCCTTGATGCGGTCGATACGCCCGGCGAGGATGCTGTAGTCCACGCCGGTCTCGCGGGCCACGGTGCCCAGCAGCGGTGCGTAGGTGGCATCGCCCTGGAACGTCAGGCGCACGATGCGCCCAGGGACGTGGGCGAAGTCGTCGCGTTGCTCGCCTTCGTCGACCTGCTCGTCTTCCTGGACGAAGCGCTTGGTGGTTGGGTGTTTTGGGTGCAGGAACACCTCGGCCACCGGGCCTTGCTCGACGATCTTGCCGGCGTCCATTACCGCCACGCGGTCGCAGACTCGGCGGATCACGTCCATTTCATGGGTGATCAGCACGATGGTCAGCTTCAGCTCACGGTTGATCTCGGCCAGCAGTTGCAGCACCGATGCGGTGGTTTGCGGGTCGAGGGCGCTGGTGGCTTCGTCGCAGAGCAGGATCTTGGGGTTGGTCGACAGGGCGCGGGCGATGCCGACGCGCTGTTTCTGACCGCCCGAGAGCTGGGCCGGGTATTTCTTGGCATGGTCTTGCAGGCCGACACGTTGCAGCAGCTGCATGACGCGCTCGTTGATCGCGTCGCGCGACAGCTCGCCAGCCAGCACCAGCGGCAGTGCGACGTTATCGGCAACCGTCTTGGAGGCCAGCAGGTTGAAGTGCTGGAAGATCATCCCGACCTGTTGGCGGAAGCCGCGCAACTGATTGGCGTCGAAGGCGGTGACCTCCTCGCCGTCGACGATGATCTGGCCACCGGTGGGGTTTTCGAGGCGGTTGATCAGGCGCAGCAGCGTGCTTTTGCCGGCGCCGGAGTGGCCGATCAGGCCGAACACCTGGCCATCTTCGATGGTCAGGCTGGTCGGGTTCAGGGCCGGGATGTCCCTACCATTGACGCGGTAGGTCTTATGGACGTTTTGAAACTCGATCACTGAGCGAACCTTGTGGGGCGCATGGAATGTGGGCCAGCGGTGAGCCGGGGTCGCGCATTTTAGCCTTTTCCACTCGCTGTTCTTAGCATTTATTTCGTCACCGTCCAACCCAGCGGGCATAACGCGACAACCGGTAATCCTGATTGAACGCTCGCCAACGCCCCTCAGTCACTACTTGAACAAGCCCGCACGGGCAGCCTGAAGACTGAGGAGAAGCGAACATGGCCAGCAAGAAGACCCCCGAGTCCCGCCAGAGCCAGGTGGCGGGCACCGACACGCCGGACCGCGCCAACACCAATGCCAAGCTGCAGAGCCTCGAGGCGTTCCGTAGCGATGCTACGGGCCAGGCACTGCGCACCAATCAGGGCGTGAAGATCGCTGACAACCAGAACAGCCTCAAAGCCGGTGCGCGTGGGCCATCGCTGCTCGAAGACTTCATCATGCGCGAGAAGATCACCCACTTCGACCACGAGCGCATTCCTGAGCGCATCGTGCATGCCCGCGGCACCGGGGCCCATGGCTATTTCCAGAGCTATGGCTGCCACTCCGAGTTGACCAAGGCGGGCTTTCTGCAAGACCCAGAGAAGATCACCCCGGTGTTCGTGCGTTTCTCCACCGTGCAGGGCCCGCGTGGCTCCGGCGACACGGTGCGCGACGTGCGCGGTTTCGCAGTGAAGTTCTACACCGATGAGGGCAATTTCGATCTGGTTGGTAACAACATGCCAGTATTTTTCATTCAGGACGCGATCAAGTTCCCCGATTTCGTGCATGCCGTGAAGCCTGAACCGCACAACGAGATGCCCACCGGCGGTTCGGCGCATGACACCTTCTGGGATTTCGTGTCGCTGGTCCCGGAGACGGCGCACATGGTCATCTGGGCCATGTCCGACCGTGCCATTCCGCGCAGCCTGCGGATGATGGAAGGGTTTGGCGTACATACGTTCCGCCTGATCAACGCCCAAGGCGTGGCCAGTTTCGTCAAATTCCACTGGAAGCCACGCCAGGGCGTGCATTCGGTGCTGTGGGACGAGGCGCAGAAGCTTGCGGGCAAGGACACCGACTATCATCGCCGTGACCTGTGGGAAGCCATCGAAACCGGGCACTACCCGGAATGGGAGCTGGGTGTACAGATCGTGCCTGAAGCCGATGAGCATATGTTCGACTTCGACCTGCTGGACCCGACCAAGCTGATTCCCGAGGAACTGGTGCCGGTGACGCCGTTGGGCAAGATGGTGCTCGACCGCAACCCGGACAACTTTTTCGCCGAAGTGGAACAGGTGGCGTTCTGCCCAGGGCATATCGTGCCGGGCATCGATTTCACCAACGACCCGCTGCTGCAAGGCCGGTTGTTTTCCTACACCGACACGCAGATCAGCCGGCTTGGCGGGCCGAACTTCCACGAAATCCCGATCAACCGCCCGCTGGCGCCCAACCACAGCGGCCAGCGGGATGCCATGCACCGCATGACCCTCGACAAGGGCCGCGCCTCGTACGAGCCTAATTCCATCGATGGCGGCTGGCCCAAAGAGACCCCGCCAGCGCCTCAGGATGGCGGCTTCGAGAGTTACCAGGAGCGCATCGATGCGCACAAGATTCGCCAGCGCAGCGATTCCTTCGGCGACCACTTTTCCCAGGCCCGGTTGTTCTTTCAGAGCATGAGCGCGCACGAGCAACAGCACATCATCAAGGCGTACAGCTTCGAGCTGGGTAAGGTGGAGCGCGAAGCGATCCGGGCCCGCGTGGTCAACGAAATCCTTGCCAACATCGATCTCACGCTGGCGGCGGCAGTGTCGGCCAACCTGGGTCTGCCCGCGCCGAAGGCCGCGACGGTCAAGGTCAAAGGCAGCAAGCTCAAACAATCCAAGGCCCTGAGCCAGCTCGGCAAGCAAGGCGAGATTGGCATCAGCGGGCGCAAGATCGGCGTGCTGGTGGCCGATGGGGTGGAGGTGGCGAGTGTCGACAAGGTGGTCAAGGCCCTGCAGGCGCAGCGTGCCCGGCCGATGCTGCTGGGGCCGACGTCGGCGCCGGTGAAGACCGCCGACGGCAAGGCCTTGCCGGTGGATGCCTCGATCGAAGGGATGCCTTCGGTGATGTTTGATGGCGTCTGGGTGCCGGCGGGCAAGGCTTCGCTCCAGGCGCTGGAAGGCAGTGGGGTGGCCAAGCACTTCCTGTTGGAGACCTACAAGCACCTCAAGCCCATGGGCCTGAGCCTGGACGGCAAGCTGTTGCTGAACAAGCTGGGGCTACAGGAGGATGCAGGGCTATTGCTGGGCGATGAGCAAAAGACCTTCGAGGCGTTCTTCAAGGCGTTGGCGGAGCATCGGGTGTGGGCGCGCGAGGCGGTTGCCGAGTCGGTGCCGGCCTGACCGATGGGGGCACGTCGGCGCATGGCGCCGACTTGGCCCTTGATGCCAATCCGTCAGGGCTGATGCGGTATCAGCACAACCTGTGCTGGCAGCGCGCGCTGAATTTCGTGGCTCTGCTTGAGCACGAAGCTGCTGTCGAGCATGTGCACGCGCTTTTGCAGCAGGGTCTTGAGCCACGGCGCATCACGCGTACGCGGCACCTGGAATACCACCTCGCAGCGATAGCTCACCACGTCGGCGGCGATGTCGACCAACTGGCGCCGCAGCGCGCGGCTGTCAGTGGTCTTCAGGGCGATGACTGTGTGTGGCGCGGCGGGGTCGATGATCCGGGCGCTGGGCTTGGCTTCGGCAGCCTTGAGTGCGGCTTCGGCTTTTTCCAGCTCGGCCTTGCGGGCATGGGCCATGGTGTCGCCGCCGGTCACCGCCGGTGCCTGAGGCATCAGCGCGCGGGCGCGGGCCAAGGCGGTCGCGGCGGCGTTGACATCGCCCTTTTGCAGGACGATTTGACTGCGTTTCAAATAGGCTTCGGCCAACTGCCGCTGGTGCGGTTCGAGACGCGCATCGTCCGGCGTCTGGGTTTGCAAGGCGGCCAGCTGATCTTCGGCGGTGGCCAGCTCGTTGGTGGCGATGCTCTGTTCCAGTTGCTGCCAGGCATCTGGCTGGGCAGGCACGACCGGCTGCTCGACCGGTGCGCTGGAGCAGGCGGCCAGGAACAGGGAAAACGTGGCAACAAGCAGATAACGGGAGGCGAACAGCTTCATTCCTGCGACTCTCTATTTGCGCAAAAAGCGAGCAAGTCTACACCCAGGTGCGCACGCTCGAAAACCGGTCTTACAGACCCTTTACCAGCGAAAAGGTTGCGTGTGGCTGGGATTTTTCAGCGTTTTGGCAACGCCAGGCTCAGCAAGAATAGCACTGCCGCGCAGACCACGATCGATGGCCCTGCCGGGGTGTCCTTGAACCACGACATGGCCAGACCGCCGCATACGGCAGTGATACCCAGCAGGCTGGCGCCCAGTGCCATCTGTTCAGGCGAACGAGCGTGACGTTGTGCCGCGGCTGCCGGGATGATCAGCAGCGAGGTGATCAACAGCACCCCGACGATCTTCATGGCAACCGCGATCACCACGGCGATCAGCAGCATCAGTGCCAGGCGCAGGCCTGCCACTGGCAGGCCTTCGACCATCGCCAGTTCTTCGTGCACGGTAACGGCCAGCAGTGGCCGCCAGAACACGGCCAGCAGCGTCAGCACCAACGCGCTGCCGCCCAGGATCCAGGCCAGGTCCGTGGTGCTGATCGCCAGCAAATCGCCGAACAGGTAGGCCATCAGGTCGATGCGTACATCGTGCATGAAACTCAGCACCACCAGGCCCAGCGACAGGGTGCTGGGGGCGAGGATGCCGAGCAGGGTGTCCGATGCCAGTGGCTGGCGTTGTTGCAGCGTCACCAGCAGGATCGCCAGCAGCAGGCAGCCAACGGTGACCGCCAGGGCCGGGCTGACATCCAGGGCGAAGCCCAGTGCGACACCGAGTAACGCGGCGTGGGATAGCGTGTCGCCGAAATAGGCCATGCGCCGCCATACCACGAACGAACCCAGCGGACCGGCCACCAGCGCCAGCGACAGGCCGGCAAGCAGGGCGTAGAGAAGAAAATCAGCCATGCTTGCAGTGCTCTCCGTGAACGTGGGCGCCGGGGGCTACGACCGAGCCGTGCAGGTCGTGGCTGTGGTCGTGATGGTGGTGGTAGATGGCCAGGCTCGGCGCGTTCTGGCCGAAAAGCTCGACGAAGGCCGGGTCGTTGCTGACCTGTTCGGGGTGGCCCGAGCAGCACACGTGACGGTTTAGGCAGACCACCTGGTCGGTAGCGCTCATGACCAGGTGCAGGTCGTGGCTGACCATCAGCACGCCGCAGCCGTGGCGGTCGCGCAGGCGCGTGATGAGGTTGTACAGCTCGGTCTGGCCGACCACGTCGACGCCCTGCACCGGCTCGTCGAGCACCAGCAGCTCGGGTTCGCGCAGCAGCGCGCGGGCCAGCAGCACGCGCTGCATTTCGCCGCCAGAGATGGTCTGGATCGGGCTGTCGATCACCTGTTCGGCGCCCACCTCCTGCAACGCCGACAAGGCTGCCGCGCGGTCTACCCCGGGCACCAGGCGCAAAAAACGCAGCACTGACAACGGTAGCGTGGCGTCGACCTGGATCTTTTGCGGCATGTAGCCGATGCGCAGCTTCGGTTTGCGCCACACCTTGCCACGGTGCGGCTTGAGTAGCCCGAGCACGGCGCGCACCAGGGTCGTCTTGCCGGCGCCATTGGGGCCGATGAGCGTGACGATCTGGCGCGGGGCCACGGCCAGGTCGATGCTGTCGAGCACCGCCTCGCCGCCAAAGCTAACGCCGACCTGTTCGAGGCGGATCAGGGCGTCGCTCATGCCTTGCCTCGGCAGTTACCGCACAGGCCGACGATTTCCACGGTCTGGGTTTCGACGCTGAAACCAACGGTTTTGGCGCTGTCGACGATGGCGTTGCTGATGCTGTCTTGTTCGAGTTCGATGGCCACGTGGCATTCGCGGCAGATCAGGAACTGACCCTGGTGCGCATGCTCGGGGTGGCTACAGCCGATGAAGGCGTTGAGCGAGGCGATGCGGTGTACCAGGCCGTTGTCGAGGAGAAAATCCAGGGCCCGGTACACCGTGGGTGGCGCGGCGCGGCGCCCGTCCTGCTCGCTGAGCACGGCGAGGATGTCGTAGGCGCCCAATGGCTTGTGGCTCTGCCACACCAGCTCCAGCACGCGACGGCGCAGGGCGGTCAGACGCAAGCCCTGGCGATTGCACAGCGCATCGGCCTCGGCCAGCGCGCTATGAACGCAATGGGAATGATCGTGGGGACGGTGGGCCAGCGGCGTGATGGACATGGGCAGCGACGGTTCTGGATGGAGACGTTATTATGTTACCTGTTTCTGACGAGCCGAGTATCCACCGTGTCCCGATTCCTTGCTCTCTTTGTCGCTTTCATCGCCTTTTCGGCCCACGCCGAGGTGCGTGTGCTGACCAGCATCAAGCCCTTGCAACAGATTGCTGCCGCGGTACAGGACGGTGTCGGTAGCCCCGACGTGTTGCTGCCGCCGGGGGCGTCGCCGCACCATTACGCGTTGCGCCCTTCCGATGTGCGCAAGGTCGGCGACGCGGACCTTTTGTACTGGATCGGCCCGGACATGGAGAACTTCCTGCCCCGTGTGCTGGGCGGGCGTAGCAAGCCAAGCGTGGCTGTGCAGTCGCTCCCTGGCATGCAGCTGCGCCATTTTGGCGAGGACAGCCACTCCCACGATGAAGCTGACCACGACGACCATGATCACGACCACCGCCCAGGCAGTCTCGACGCACACCTGTGGCTGTCGTCGGTCAACGCGCGGGTGATTGCGACGAAGATGGCCGCTGACCTGGCGGCAGCGGACCCAGCCAATGCGGCGCGCTACCAGGCGAACCTTAAACAGTTCGTCGAGCGTCTGGATGCGTTGGATGTGCGCATCAAGCAGCGGGTGGCAGGCGTTGCCGACAAGCCTTACTTCGTGTTCCACGAAGCCTTCGATTATTTCGAAGCTGCCTATGGTCTGAAGCACACCGGCGTGTTCAGCGTTGCCTCCGAGGTGCAGCCGGGCGCGCAGCATGTTGCGGCCATGCGCAAGCGCTTGCAGGAAGTGGGCAAGACCTGCGTATTCAGCGAGCCGCCGCTGCGTCCGCGCCTGGCCGAAACGCTGACGGCGGGCCTGCCGGTGCGGTTGGCCGAGCTGGATGCACTGGGCGGAACGGATCCGGTGGATGGCAAGGGCTACGAGCGTTTGCTGGAGAAGCTGGGCGGGGATCTGGCGGGGTGCCTGGAGCAGCTTTGAGCTTCGGCATGGGCCGTTAGACGCGGCTCAAGATCTCGGGGCCATGCAAGATCGCCAGGGCTGCTGCGCAGCCCATCCGGCTGCGCCGGTGTTCGCGGCTAAAGCCGCTCCTACAGGGAGCGGCGGTGTTGGTGTTGGTCAGTGCGATTACAAGGCGAACGGCAGGTGCAATGCCACCTGCTGGCGTTGCGCCAAGCGCACTTCGAAATCCCGTGGGTCATGGATGGTCACGTCCATGCCAGCGAACTCCCTGGCGGCGATCAGCCGCGACAGCCAGAAGCGCACGCACGCTACCCGCAGCATCACCGGCCACAGTTCGGCCTCGGCCGCCGTGAACGGCCGTAGCGCCGCATAGGCGCCCAACAGCGCCTGGGCGCGGGCCAGGTCGATACCGCTGTGTGCGTCCAGGCACCAGTCGTTCACAGTGATTGCGATGTCGTACAGCATTGGCCCGGAGCAGGCGTTGTAGAAGTCGATCAGCCCGCTCAGGTGGGTGCCTTCGAACATCACGTTGTCGCGGAACAGGTCAGCGTGCAGGTTAGCCTTGGGCAGGGCCATGATCTGCGCCTTGTGCGCGGTGATTTCGGCCAGGGCCGGGGTCAGCAGCGCGGCCTGTTCGGCGTTCAGGCCCGGCAGCAATTCGGCGCCCGATTGCAGCATCCAGTCCAGGCCACGGTCGGTGCGGCGTTCGAGGGGGCGCTCGCGGGTGGCCAGGTGGATGTGCGCCAGCAATTCACCGACCTGGGCGCAATGCTGGTTGTTCGGCTGCTTGACGTGCTTGCCCGACAGCCGTGGCTGCAACAGGGCAGGCTTGCCGCACAGCTCGCGCAGGCCTTTGCCGTCGCGCGCACGCACGGCGTAGGGCACCGGCATGTCGGCCTCATGCAGGACGTCGAGCAGTTCGATGAAGAACGGCATGTCCTCGACCGGCCCACGTTCGACCAGCGTCAGGACGAACTCCCCCTGTTCCAGGCTGACGAAGAAGTTGCTGTTCTCTGTGCCGGCGGCGATGCCCTGGAAGTCGAGCAGACGGCCCAGCTCGTATTGCGCCAGAAAGGTTTCCAGCTCAGGCCGGGTCACGGGGGTGAAGACTGACATGTCGAAAAATTGCCCATACGGGCACTTCCGCCGGGAAGTGCCGGGTTGATATGAACGGTACCCGCGGTTACTTCCACTCGAAAATTTTCCAGGCCGGAATCAGCATGTCCGGCTGGTCGGAACGAATGAAATTGGCATCGGTGCCATCGGCGCGTACCAGGAAATAAGGCTTGCCGCCCTTGGGCGTGACCTTGATCGCATACAGGAAGCCGTTTTGACGGTACTCCTGGATGGTTCTATCGCCTTCCGTGCGAATGGTGACATCGGGATCTGCCGATGGCGCGTCTTCCGCCGCCAGGGTGACGACTGGCATGGTGGCCAGCAGACCGAGCAGTAACAGGCGATTGAGTGTACGCATGATAACCTAGTCCCTTTGTCGTCAAATGTTCTGGCTATTCTAGCGCCGGACCTGCCGAAAAGGTTGATTCTCCTCATGAGCCAAGCGCCCCTCGTCCTGGTGGACGGTTCGTCCTACCTCTACCGCGCCTTCCACGCGCTGCCGCCGCTGACCACCTCCAAAGGCATGCCTACCGGCGCGGTCAAGGGCGTGCTGAACATGCTCAAGAGCTTGCGCCGACAGTATCCGGACAGCCTGTTCGCGGTGGTGTTCGACGCCAAGGGCGGAACCTTCCGCGATGCCATGTTCGCCGAATACAAAGCCAATCGCCCGAGCATGCCCGATGACCTGCGTGTGCAGGTCGAGCCGTTGCACGCCAGCGTGCGCGCATTGGGTTATCCGCTGCTGTGCGTCGAAGGCGTCGAGGCCGATGACGTGATCGGCACCCTGGCACGTAGCAGCGCCGCAGCCGGGCGCCCGGTGATCATCTCGACAGGTGACAAGGACATGGCCCAACTGGTGGACGGCCACGTTACGCTGGTCAACACCATGACCGGCAGTGTGCTGGACGTTGCTGGCGTGCACGAAAAATTTGGCGTGGGTCCCGAGCACATCATCGATTTCCTCGCCCTGATGGGCGACAAGGTCGACAACATCCCCGGCGTGCCGGGCGTTGGCGAAAAAACCGCCGTGGGGCTGCTGACCGGTATCGGTGGCGGTCTGCACGCCCTTTACGAGAATCTCGACAAGGTTCCGGCGCTGGCCATTCGCGGCGCCAAGACTCTGCCGGCCAAGCTCGCCGAGCACCGTGATGCCGCGTTCCTCTCCTATGAGTTGGCCACCATCAAGTGCGATGTCGAACTGGACGTGGCGGTGGACGCGTTGGTGTGCGGCGAGCCTGATCGCGACGCCCTGCTGGCGTTGTACACCGAGATGGAGTTCAAGAGCTGGATCGCCGATGTGCAGCGTGACGCCGTACAGGCTGGCAATGCGATGACCGCCGTTGCCCAGGCACCGGCGGAAAAGGTCGAGCCTAAGTACGAAACAATCCTCGAACAGGCGCGTTTCGACGCCTGGCTTGAGAAGCTGCGTGCGGCAACGCTGTTCGCCTTCGACACCGAGACCACCGGGCTGGATGCGCAGAAGGCACAGCTGGTGGGCGTGTCGTTCGCCGTCTCGCCCTTCGAGGCTGCCTATGTGCCGCTGGCCCATGACTACGAAGGCGCACCCGCGCAGCTGGAGCGCGAAGCCGTGCTGCTGGCGCTCAAGCCTTTGCTTGAAGATCCGGCCAAGGCCAAGGTCGGCCAGAACGCCAAGTACGACATCAACATCCTGGCCAATGGCAGCCCAGCCATCCAGGTGCGCGGCGTGGCCTACGACACCATGCTTGAGTCGTATGTGTTCAACTCCACCGCCACCCGCCACGACATGGACAGCCTGGCGCAGCGCTACCTCGACCACACCACGATTACCTTCGAAGAAATCGCCGGCAAGGGCGCGAAGCAGCTGACGTTCAACCAGATTGCGCTGGACAAGGCGGGCCCTTATGCGGCCGAGGACGCCGACATTACCCTGCGCCTACACCACGCCTTGCAGGCACGCCTGGCGGAGACGCCGAGCGTGCAGCCGGTGCTGATGGACATCGAGATGCCGCTGGTGCCGGTGCTGGCTCGTATCGAGCGCCAGGGTGCGCTGGTGGATGCCGCGCTGCTCAAGGTGCAGAGCGGTGAGCTGGGGGCAAAGATGGTTGAGCTTGAGCGTGAGGCGTTCGTGTTGGCCGGCGAGGAGTTCAACCTTGGCTCGCCCAAGCAGCTGGGGGGGATCCTCTATGACAAGCTGGGCATGCCGGTACTGAGCAAGACGGCCAAGGGTCAGCCGTCCACGGCCGAGGCGGTGCTCGATGAACTGGCCGAGCAAGGCTACCCGCTGCCCAAGGTGCTGATGCAATACCGCAGCCTGAGCAAGCTCAAGAACACCTACACCGACAAGCTCCCCGAGCAGATCAATCCGCGTACCGGGCGCATCCACACCTCCTACCAGCAGGCTGTGGCAGCCACCGGGCGCTTGTCTTCCAACGACCCGAACCTGCAGAACATCCCGATTCGCACCGCCGAGGGCCGGCGCATCCGTCAGGCCTTCGTCGCCAGCCCCGGCTACAAGCTGCTGGCGGCGGACTACTCGCAGATCGAGTTGCGCATCATGGCCCACCTGGCCAAGGACGAGGGGTTGTTGCACGCGTTTCGCAATAACCTGGACGTGCACCGGGCAACGGCTGCCGAAGTGTTCGGCGTGGCCCTGGAGGACGTCACCCTCGACCAGCGGCGCAGCGCCAAGGCCATCAACTTCGGCCTGATCTACGGCATGAGCGCGTTCGGCCTGGCCAAGCAGATCGGCGTCGATCGCAAACAGTCCCAGGACTACATCGACCGCTATTTCGCGCGCTACCCGGGCGTGCTCGCCTATATGGAGCGCACCCGCGCCCAGGCCGCTGAACAAGGTTTCGTCGAAACGCTGTTCGGCCGCAGGCTGTACCTGCCGGATATCAACGCCAAGAACCCTGCGCTGCGCAAAGGCGCCGAACGCACCGCGATCAACGCGCCGATGCAAGGCACCGCCGCGGACATCGTCAAACGCGCCATGGTGGCTGTGGATAACTGGCTGACTGACAGCGGCCTGGATGCACGGGTGATCTTGCAGGTGCACGACGAACTGGTGCTGGAGGTGCGTGAGGACCTGGTGGCGCAGGTGAAAGATGAAATTCGCGGGTACATGAGCGGCGCTGCGCAACTGGACGTTCCGCTGCTGGTGGAAGTGGGCGTTGGCTCGAATTGGGACGAAGCTCACTGAATGGCGCCGTGAAGCGGTGTAGGATCTGCGGCGTAGTGTCGCGGATCCGGCTGGCCTCCCCTCCCTTAGATCCGGTGTTTCATGAAACTATCGCAAATAGTTTTCAGAGCCCCGGAACTAAACCGGTGAACCGCCACTCAGAGTACCTGAATGGCTGGTGAAGCCTTTCGATGCTCCTATGTTGTGTTAAGTGTTGGCAGATATCTGGACCCCGCCCTAGCGGTCCGGACTTGAACCCCGAACTTCCCCCTCCCCATATGAAGTCCGGGGTTTTTTTTGCCTGGAATTTGACCTCCAGGTACTGCGCAACCGTGTAGGAGCGGCCTTGTGCCGCCCCACACAAGCGGTCAAGCCGCCGGCTTGTCTTCCAACTCCATCCAGTCCGCCAGCACCCGATAGGCCTCTTCCAGCCCCTGGCGCTTGGGTGCCGAGAACAGCTGGATGGTCGCCGCGTCGCCCCAGCCCTTGCGGATCTCCGACTGCACCTTGAGCAGCGTGTTCTTGCCCGCACCGTGGGTCAGCTTGTCGGCTTTGGTCAACAGGATGTGCATCGGCATGCCGCTGGCCTTGGCCCAATCGAGCATCATCTTGTCGAAATCGGTCATCGGGTGGCGCACGTCCATCATCAGGATCACCCCGCGCAGGCACTCACGTCCGCCCAAGTAGGCCTCCAGGTGCTTTTGCCAGTGCTGCTTGAGCGGAATCGGCACTTTTGCATATCCGTAGCCCGGCAGGTCGACCAATCGCCGTTCATCGTCCAGACTGAAGAAATTCAACAGCTGGGTGCGGCCCGGGGTCTTGGACGTCCGCGCCAGGCTGGCATGGGTCAGGGTATTGAGGGCACTGGATTTGCCAGCGTTGGAACGGCCGGCAAAGGCCACCTCGTAACCCTGGTCTTCAGGGCATTGTTCGACCTTGGCGGCGCTGAGGGCGAATTTGGCTTTCTGGCAGAGGCCGAGGATGGGGTTCTTGACTTGCATGGGATATCCGATGTGGGTGTTGCCAAGGCCAGGGCCGGCAAGCAGTGTCGTTTCCGTTTGGATGGCGGAAGTATATAATGCCCCAGTTTTTGTGTGCTCTTTCTCCCAGCGAAGGAGATTGGGCATGGGGTGTCGAACAATAGCTCGCGCGACAGAACGCAGCGCGGCCCCCAACCCTGTCAGGTCGTTGCGCATGGCGAAATGGCTGCTTGCTGTCGGTGTGTTCCTGCCGATTTTCAGCGCACAGGCTACACAGGATCCCGAGGCGTTGTACAACCGCACGTGTGCGGCCTGTCACGCCGGACAGTTGCCACAGGCCCCCCAACGGGGTGACCGGGCAGCTTGGGAGCCGAGACTGGCGCAAGGCATGGCACAGCTGGTGGTGCATGTTACACAGGGTTTCAAGGCTATGCCGCCGCGTGGATTGTGCATGGACTGCAGTGCCGAGGACTACCGATTGGTCATCCTTTGGATGAGCGGCAGTCCCGATACATAACATTTCACCCTTAGCCGTGTTGGATTAGCTGATGAACAAACTATTCGTGAGTCTGCTGTTGACCATGGGGGTCGCAGGTGCGGCAAGTGCTGCCGATCCCATTAAAGGCGATGCCACTGCCGGTCAGGCCAAAACCGCTGTCTGTGGGGCCTGTCACAACCCTGACGGCAACAGCCTGGCACCGAACTTCCCCAAACTTGCAGGCCAGGGCCAGCGCTACCTCGAAAAACAGCTGCACGACATCCAGTCCGGCAAGCGTACGGTTCTGGAAATGACGGGCATGCTGGCCAACTTCAACGACCAGGACTTGGCCGATATCGCCGCCTACTTCTCCAGCCAGAAAGGTAGCGTCGGCGCCGCCGACCCTAAACTGGTGGAGCGCGGCCGCGCGCTGTTCAACGGCGGGGACCTCGAAAAAGGCATGCCTGCCTGCACCGGTTGCCACTCACCCAATGGCGCAGGCCTAGCCTTGGCCGGCTTCCCGCACTTGGGTGGCCAGCACGCGCAGTACGTGGCCAAGCAGCTCACTGACTTCCGCGAAGGCAATCGTACCAACGATGGCGATGCCATGACCATGCGCACCATCGCCGGCAAGCTCAGCAACAAGGATATCGAGGCTATCGCCAGCTATATCCAGGGCCTGCATTAACATTCGGTTAATGATGTCGGGCAAAGATGAAAGGGCAGCTTGGGCTGCCCTTTTTGCTGTTCATGGCCGTACACTACAGAACTCGCGCCCTTCCCGGCCTGTCTGAGCACAGGTCGCGTCGAGGCGACCAAAGACTGCTCAGGAGTAAAGCATGCGTAAACTGATTCTCAGCGCTGCACTGGTCGCCGCCAGCGCATTCGGTATGGCCACCGTGCAGGCCGCAGAGCCTGCAACCGCTGGCAAGCAGTACATCGAGCTGAGCAACCCGGTGCCTGTGTCCCAGCCCGGCAAGATCGAGGTCGTCGAACTGTTCTGGTACGGCTGCCCGCACTGCTACCACTTCGAGCCGACCCTCAACCCGTGGATCGACAAGTTGCCCAAGGACGTCAACTTCAAGCGCGTACCGGCCATGTTCGGTGGCCCATGGGATGCCCACGGCCAGATGTTCCTGACCCTCGAAGCCATGGGCGTCGAGCAGAAGGTGCATGCTGCGGTGTTCGATGCCATCCAGAACCAGCGCAAGCGCCTGACCGACCCGCAAGACATGGCGGACTTCCTGGCCACCCAGGGCGTCGACAAGGACAAGTTCCTCGCCACTTTCAATTCCTTCGCCATCAAGGGCCAGGTCAACCAAGCCAAAGAGCTGGCCAAGAAGTACGAAATCACCGGCGTGCCGAGCATGGTAGTCAACGGCAAGTACCGCTTCGACCTGGGTACCGCCCAAGGGCCGGAAGGCGTGCTGAACGTCGCTGACCAACTGATCGCCAAGGAGCGCGCCGCTAAGTAAGCGGCGCCAGCATGGGCCGCTTTCGCACCTCACGCGTCGTCGGTTTGCACCAGCCGCAGGTCAACGAGCATCACCTACAGGCCTCGGGCCTGCCGGAGGATGGTCGTCTGCGGCTGCTCAGTTTCAATATCCAGGTCGGTATCAGCACCGAGCGCTATCGCCACTACCTGACCCGCAGCTGGCAACACGTGCTGCCGCACAACGGCCGCGCCGGCAACTTGCAGAAGATCGGCGACCTGCTGGCTGACTTCGACCTGGTGGCGTTGCAGGAAGCCGATGGCGGCAGCCTGCGCTCGGGCTACGTCAATCAGGTGGAACACCTCGCGCAGCTGGGCGCGTTCCCCTACTGGTATCAACAGCTCAACCGCAACCTCGGGCGTTTTGCCCAGCACAGCAACGGTGTGCTCAGCCGCCTAAAGCCGCAACATCTCGAAGACCATCCACTTCCCGGCCCGGCGGGTCGTGGTGCGATTCTGGTGCGTTTTGGCGAGGGCGAGGACGCGCTGATCGTGGTGATGATGCACTTGGCCCTGGGCGCCAAGACCCGCGCGCGGCAGTTGGCCTATATACGTGAGCTGATCGGCGGCTACCGCCACCAGATTCTCATGGGTGACATGAACACCCATGCCAATGACCTGCTCGAGCATTCGCCCCTGCGCGACCTGGGTCTGATCGCGCCGCACGTCGAAGCCACTTTCCCCAGTTGGCGACCGCAGCGCTGCCTGGACCATATCCTGCTCAGCCCAAGCCTTACCCTCGAGCGCGTCGAGGTACTGGCACAGCCGATTTCCGATCACCTTCCGGTTGCCGTCGAGATCCGATTGCCTGATGCATTGACTGTGGATACGCTGCCGGTCCTGACCTAGTGCCTTGTGTCGGAAATCAGCTGTTCACGTTGGCGTAGCGCTGCCGTGAAGGGTTGCGGCGTCGTGTCGGGCAACCCTCCCGGGCCCTGCCGCGGCCCGCGCCGGTGTTTCCCGCACAGATCATTAGCGTCAGGAGGACTCAAGCGTTTGGCATTGGCGCCGAAACGGAGTCATCACTGGGCGAGAAGCCCTCACCGGATGCGGATCCAGGCATGACCCAAGAAGCCGAGCGCTGGAAAGAAAAGTACCTCAAGAGCATCGAGCAGCAGGAGAAGCTCGAACGGCGCTGGGAAGCGCGTCTCGACTTGCTGCGTCGCGGCCTGGTGCGCAGCACCCTGGCGGCGGAGGGGAGTGACAAGATCGTCGACCAGTGCATGAAGGAAATGCGCGAGGTGATCCGCAGCGACAACATGGACGCAGGCCTTGCCGGGCTGATTCCGCGTCTGGAACAAGCCGTGCTCGACTCCGAGCAGCGCCGCGAAACCCGCATGAACCAAGTCAGCGATGCGTTGAACGCGCTGGTCACCCAGTTGCAGACCCTGCCGCTGCCCGGCGATGTGTCGCGCCCCCTGAAGAAACTCGCGAAAAAGCTCGACGGCGGGGTCGCTCAGTCCCGCGACTTGCCGCCCTTGCTCGGCGAACTCAGTGGCCTGCAGGGCAAGGCTCTAAATGCGCTGAGCAAACCTGATGAGGAGGCACGCCCTGGCCTGCTTCAGCGCCTGTTCGGTGGTCGCGAGCAGAACCCGCAAGTTTCAGGGGATACCGACGTGCCCCGCGATATGCCTGGCTTGCCGAGCGTGCTGCCACAAACGCCCACGCCGGCGGCGGAGCAAGCGCAGGAAGTGCAGGAAGTGCAGGAAGTGCAGGAAATGCCACAGGATGCCGATGAACTGCATCCCCTGCCCACGCCTGCCCCTGCGGCTGGCGCGCAGGTGGTGGTTGAGGCAACTGGGCAGGCTTCGCTCGCTCATGTCGAGGTGCCTGGCCCGGCACCGATCACGGCTGAGCCAGCGTCAGCGCTCGAGGTTCTGCAAAACACTGCGTCGGGCGGTGCCGATGAACCTGCGACGATGGCTGAGCCCGAATCTGAAAGCGCGCAAGCTGCGAGCGAATCCCCGAACCAGGCGCCAGCCGAAATCGTATCAGTGCTGCCACCTAGCGCTGCACCGGATGGCGAGGACATCATCGAGGGCGAGGACGGCCCCTACGCCCTGCCTGACGCTGTCGAGCCGCCTTACAGTCAGGTGGCCGCGCATATCGAGCAGACCCTTATCGGTTTGCTCGATGACCTCAGCTTGCCTGAGCGCCATAAGGCCCAAGCCTTGGAGATGCGCGAGCGCGTTGCGCGTGGGCTGAACTGGTACGAGCTGATCCCGGTGCTGGATGATCTGGCGGTACTCATGCTGGCGATCACAGACAGCGGTCAGCATGAATTCGAAGCCTATCTGCAGCAGCTCAACGAGCGTCTGGACAGTTTCCAGAGCCACCTGCACGAAGCCAGTGCCGGTCACGCTGACAACAGCTTCGTTGCCCGCGAGCTGGACAGCCAGCTTCGCGAGCAGGTCGACGGCCTGCAGAGCAGCGTGCAGGATGCAGCGGATGTGGACAGCCTCAAGCACATTCTGGAAAACCGTCTTGAAGGCTTGCTCGGGACCATGGACCAGCACCAGCTCGAACGCGACCGCCGCGAGCAGGAACTGGCCGGTCGCCTGCAAGGGTTGGTCGAGCGGGTTGCGAGTATGGAGCAGGAGGCACTGGGTTACCGCGAGCACCTCGAAGAGCAGCGGCAGAAGGCGATGGTCGATCCGCTGACTGGCCTGCCCAACCGTGCAGCCTGGTCCGAGCAGCTTGAGCGTGAGGTACTCGACTGGCAGGAAAACGGTGGCCATTTGGCCATGGCTATCCTCGACCTCGATCATTTCAAGCGAATCAACGACGGATATGGCCACCTGGCCGGTGACAAGGTACTGAAGATCGTCGCCGAGCAGTTGCGCAAACGCCTGCGTGGACGTGACTTCATCGCGCGTTTTGGCGGCGAGGAGTTCGTTCTGCTGCTGCCACAGACATCGCCGCCGGCTGCTGCGCAGGTCGCTGAAGCGTTGCGTGCGGCGGTCGAGGCGTGCCCGTTCCACTTCAAGGGCGAGCGGGTGGTGATCACCACGTCGATTGGCGTGAGTGCGTTCCGTTCCGGCGAGCGCGGCGACCAGGTGCTCAAGCGCGCCGACGAGGCGTTGTACCGGGCCAAGGACAGTGGGCGTAACCGGGTGGAGCAGGCATGAAGCTGCCTTTACCCGGCTGTATGTAGTTACCGCAGCGACCTACCTGGATTCATCGAACATCACCGCACTGGGCCTGGCTGAAGCATCAGGCCTGCGCGGTGATTCAGGTAGAAGGTGAAAAACATGACGCTCAAGCGTTTGCTCAGCGCGCTGCTGCTGACGATGGGATTGCAGTGTGTCGTCCAGGCGGCCCCGCAAATATTCACGGCGCACATCAGTGCACGTGGCTATGTGGTGAAGCAGTCACCAGACTGGATCACTGAGGTCAAACGTTATACGCGGCAAGACATTACCGAATACACCCTGCTGCTGGATGAGGGTGTCACGCAAGGCGATCCGACCTTCTGCAGCATGTCCCCTATCGATGTAGGTACTTATGAACGGCTGATTCATGGCCAGGGCAAGGTCATCGGAGCGGCCTCGGCGGGGATGGTGAGGGTCGCGACTCGCTTGGTGGGGCTGGAGGCGCCCGGTGACGGGGCGATGCAGTTTCAGCTCATGTGTGTTCGTTGAGGCAGTGGATCAAGAGCACGTTATACTGTAGCGCTGTTGTCCGCTGACCATGACGTGCTCCTTGCAATGAAAACACTTCTCACCGCCCTGCTTTTGCTTGCCCTGGCCGGTTGCGCCAGTGGCCTGCGCATCGACCGCAGCCACCCTTCGGTCAACCAGGACAGCCGGATCCAGTTCGTCGTCCTGCACTACACCAACGCATCGCTTGAGCGTTCGCTGGCCTTGTTGACCCACGGTGAGGTGAGCAGTCACTACCTGATTGGCGACGGACCTGCCACGGTCTATCAACTGGTGGATGAAAGCCGTCGCGCCTGGCACGCCGGTGAAAGCCAGTGGGAAGGCCGTACCTGGCTCAACTCCACCTCGATTGGCATCGAGATCGTCAACCCGGGCTACACCGACACCCCGAACGGCAGGGTCTGGCACCCATACAGCGAAGCGCAGGTGCAAGCGTTGATCGCCTTGCTCAAGGACATTGTCAAACGCAACGGCATCAGCCCAAGACACATCATCGGACACAGCGATATCGCGCCCCTGCGCAAGCTCGACCCGGGCCCGATGTTCCCGTGGAAGCGCCTGGCCGATGCGGGGCTGGGGATCTGGCCCGACGCCAGCGCGGTGGCTCGCCAGCAGGTGTACTTCGAGGCCAACCCGCCGACGGTTGGCTGGTATCAGCAGCAATTGGCGCGCTTTGGCTACGCCATCGACCAGACCGGCGAGCTGGACGTGGCCACCCGCCACGTGATTGCCGCGTTCCAGATGCGCTTCCGCCCGCAACGCTTCGATGGTATGCCCGACGCCCAGACCGCCGCCATGCTGCAGGTGCTCAACCGCCAGCGGTAATCTGTAGGCGATCACGCAGCCTGGCAGGGCTGGCTGACTTTGTACGGGCAATTCAGCCCGCCCAACGGCTGAGCCAGCCTGCCGTTCCGTTGCTATACCTTTGGTATTCAACTGGATGCCGTGCATGCTCGCCCTCACTGCCGCAGTGCGCCAATTTTTTCACCGTCCCTGGCCGCTGGCGGTGCTCGCGGCCTCGGCCAGTGCCGCGCTGCTGTTGGCTGCCAGCGTGGGGGTGACGTTGCAGCAGATGCGCCAGAGCGAAATCGCCCAAATGAACGCGCGTGGCGAGCGCTTTCTCGACCGGCTCGAACAGGTATTCGGCCAGTTGCGCGAAGGGGTCGATCAATTGCAGGCCCAGCCGCTGCGCGGTTGCAGCCAGGCGATGTTGCGCCAGTTGCAGCAGGTGGCATTGGCGTCCCGCTTCATTTACGAGACCGCCTACGTTGACTCGCAGGTCGCCTGTTCCAACCGCGGGGAGCGACTGGTCGAGCCATTGCGCGGCCCGGATATCCAAGGCCCCACCTATAGCTACTGGCTCAATACCACCACCGAACCCAACGAAAACCTCGCGGCCTTGATGCTGGGGCGGGGAAACTTCCTGGTGTCCACCTCGCGCGGGCACCTGACCGACGTGGTCGACCTGCCGCCAGGCGGCAGCCTGCTGGTGGTGCTCGACCGAGGGAGCCGGGCGATTCCGGTACTGGGCCCGGCACAAACCTGGCCTCCTACCGCCGACTGGCCGCCGCCCTCGCACAAGTCGTTGCTCGAGCTCAATGATCGGCTGGTTTACCGGATGGCCACCAAGTCGCCGGATTACCAACTGGTGCTGATCGCCCCTCGGGCCGGCCTGCCGCTCAGGCTCAATGGCATGCTGTGGTTGCTGTTCCCCGGCAGCCTGGTGCTGGCTTGCTGCATTGGCTGGCTGGTGCTGCAAGTGATCCAGCAGCGCCGCTCGATGAGTTCGGAGCTACAGAACGCGCTGCGCCGTAGCGAGTTACAGGTGCTCTATCAGCCGATCTTCGAACTCGACAGCCGGCGTTGCGTGGGTGCTGAGGCACTGGTGCGCTGGCGCCGCCCGGATGGCAGCCTGACCAGCCCGGACTTGTTCATCCCGCTGGCGGAGAACACCGGGCAGATCCGCCAAATCACCGATTTCGTGCTGCAACGGGTGCTCGAACAACTGGGCCAGCTATTGCGCGCCAACTGCCAGCTGTACATCTCGGTCAACCTGGCTGCCTGCGATGTGATGGCACCGCGCATCGGTCGGGTCGCGGCCAAGCTGTTGGCCCAGCATCGGGTAGCTGCGCGCCAGATCGCCTTCGAGGTGACTGAGCGTGGGCTGATCGATGTGGTGATAGCCCGCGACAACCTGCAAGCGTTGCGCGCATCCGGGCATCAGGTGTTGATCGACGATTTCGGCACCGGCTATTGCAGCCTGGCGTATTTGCAGACCCTGCCGGTGGATTGCCTGAAGATCGACAAGGCGTTCATCGACGCCCTGGGTCACGATGCGGCGAGCAGCGGTGTGGCGCCGCACATCATCCGCATGGCGCATGACCTGCACCTGCGGGTAATTGCCGAAGGTATCGAGAGCGAGGAGCAAGCGGCATTGCTCAGCGGCGAAGGGGTCCGCTATGGCCAGGGCTGGCTGTTCGCCCATCCGCTCAGCGCCCGGCAGTTCATCGAACTGATCACCCGTGGTCGGCGAGTGCTGGGGCGCAGGCTCGATGATGAACCCTGATCAGACCGGCAGGGCCATGTAGAACTGGGTACCCTGCCCCGGTCGTGAAAACACCCCCATGCGCCCGCCGTGCAACTGCACGATCTCCTTGCACAGTGCCAGCCCGAGTCCGGCGCCGCCTTTCTTGCGCCCCACCTGTACGAATGGCTCGAATATGCGGCCCTGCTGCCCGTAGGCGATGCCCTCGCCATTGTCCTCGACGCTGATGATCACCCGCTCGGCGTGCCGGCGCGCATGCAGGCGGATGTGTCCACCGTTGGGGGTATGGCGGATGGCGTTGTTCAGCAGGTTGTCCAGCACCCGGTCGAGCTGGGCGATATCGGCTTGGATGCGTGGCAATGGTGGTTCAAGCTCGCGGATCAGTTCGATCTGTTTCTCCGCCGCTTGTGCGGCGAAGCGCGCCTCGGCACGCTCGAACAGCTCGTCGAGGACGCAGGGCGCCAGGTCCAGCTTCTGCAGGCCACTCTGGTAGCGGGAGAAGTTGAGCAGATCGTGGATCAACTGGGTCAGGCGCTGCATTTCTTCGCCGATGGTTTCCAACAGGTCGTACTCGCGGGTTTGCGGGGCGAAGCGCAGGCGCTCGCGCAGCAGGCCGAAGGCCATGTGCATACCGGTGACCGGGGTGCGCAATTCGTGAGAGGCGCGCAGCACGAACTCGCTGCGTACGCGTTCGAACGCGCGCTGCTCGGTGACGTCGTGTAGCACCATCACCGCGCCGAGGATCGGTCCTTGTGGGTGGCTGACCGGGGTCAGGCTGTAGGTCAGCAGGCGGCTTTCATCATCCACCTCAAGGCTCAAGTCTTCCGGCGGGCGATCCAGGCTGCCGCCACGCAGTACCTGGCGCATTTGCTGCTCCAGCTCAGGGCGTTGCAGCGCTTGGGCAAGGCTCACCCCCAGGCGGCTAGAGTCCCAGCCAAGCTGGCGCTGCGCGACCGGATTGAGGTGTTCCAGGCAGCCTTTGCGGTCGATGATCAGCAAGCCGTCGTCGATACTGTCGAGTACCGCTTGCAGGCGTTGCTGGCCGGCCAGCAACTCATCGACGTTAGTTGCCTGGTGTTTACGCAGCGCTTCGGCCATCAAGCCGAAACGGCGGGTGAGCTGGTTCAGCTCGGCGGCCTGGGTTATCGGCAGGGTCACTTCGAAATTGCCTTGCCCCACTTGGTCGGCGGCCTTGGCCAAGGCCTCGATAGGCGCGCCGAAGCGGCGTGCGATGTTGTGCGCGGTGATAAAGCCTAGCACCAGCACGGTCAACCCCATCAGCCCCAGTACGCCACTGACAAGCAGTGCCCGGTCGCGTGCGTGCTCTTCGCTACGGGTGATGTGTTCCAGGGCTTGGCGGTGCGAGTCGAGCAGGTCGGTGCGGACCTGGTTGAACGCGGCGCCCAGCGGTTGATCCAAGCCCATGCTGTGGGCTGGCGCCGCGCTTTGCCGATAGGCCTGTAGAAACGCCTGGTAGTTGCTGCTGGCCTGGCTGAAAGCTGCACGTTCGCCGCCCTCTTCAAGGCCTTGCTCAAGCAGGCTCTGGAAGCGCTCCTGAAGGGCGCTCAGGTTTTGCGGATTGGCATCGTCGTCGAGGATAAGGGTGAGCTGTTCACCCAGGTTCTGTCGCAGTTGCAGGCCAAGCGACAGCGTATGGTTGGTGTCCTGCACCAGGCGTTGCTGCACGCTGGCCATCTGCAGCACGCTGACCAGCCCCAGCAGCAACCCTAGCAGGGCCACCGTGACCAAGACCGAGGTGCTGAGAAACAGCCGCGTACGCAGCTTCATCTGCCATTTCATAGGTTGTACTGCTTGCGTTTGCGGTACAGCGTGGAGGCGTCGATACCCAGGGTCTTGGCGGCCTGGTCGAGGGTGTCGCTGGCGGCCAGCACCGCGCCGATGTGGGCCCGCTCAAGTTCGTCCAGGCTCATCGCGGCGCCGACTTTAGGCGCGTTATTGGCTGGTTGCTCGCCCATGCCCAGGTGGCTGACTTCAACGCGCTCCTGCGGGCAGATGATGCTGGCACGCTCGATCACGTTGCGCAGCTCGCGGATGTTACCCGGCCAGCGGTAGTTGAGCAGCGCACTGCGCGCTTCTTCGCTGAAGCCCCGGGCCGGGCGCGAATACTCCTTGACGAAGCGGGCGAGAAAGCGGTCAGCCAGGGTCAGGATGTCCTCGCTGCGCTCGCGCAGTGGCGGCAGGTGCAGGGTGATCACATTCAGGCGGTACAGCAGGTCTTCACGGAAACGGCTTTCGCGGACCATTTCTTCAAGGTTGAGGTTGGTCGCCGCGAGGATGCGCACGTCGGCACGGCGGGTCACTGGGTCGCCGACACGTTCGTACTCCTTGTCCTGGATGAACCGCAGCAGCTTGGGTTGAAGCGTGAGGGGAAAATCGCCGATCTCGTCGAGAAAAAGCGTACCGCCATCGGCCTGGCTAACCCGCCCGAGGGTGCTCTCGCTGGCACCGGTGAAAGCGCCACGGGTGTGGCCGAACAGTTCGCTCTCCATTAACTCGGCATTGAGCGATGGACAGTTGATGGTCACGCAGGCCTTGCGTGCACGCTTGCTCCAACCGTGGATGGCCCTGGCCAGTTCCCCTTTACCGGTTCCCGACTCGCCCAGGATGAGGATATTGGCATCGGTGGTCGCCACCTGTCGGGCGGTTTCAAGCACCGCCATCATCGCCGGGCTGTGCGAGTCCAAGCCGTCCTTGGGCTTGCGCACTTCGCCTTCGAGCGCTTCCAGGCGCGCCGAAAGGTGGCGCATTTCCAATTGTTTGGAGGTCGCCAAACGCAATTGATCTGGGCTGCATGGCTTGACCAGATAATCGGCGGCGCCAGCCTGGATGGCGTCCACGGCGGTATCGATCGCCGAGTGGGCCGTGACGATCACGACCCGCATCCAAGGCGCTTGTACGCGCATCTGCGCCAATACATCCAGGCCATTGTCCTCGCCAAGGCGCAGGTCGAGGAAACACAGGTCGAACACCTGGCGCTGCAACAAGGTCTCAGCTTGGGCAGCGCTGTTGGCGGTGGCCACGCTGTACCCCTCATCTTCGAGGCAGTAGCGGAAGGTGCGCAGGATCGCGGACTCGTCATCCACCAACAGAATGCGGCCTTGTTTGTCCTGGGATGAATCCATTTCCTACGCTCCTTTGGGAAAGATCTCAATTAGTGTCGGAAAAATCGGGCAAGTTGCATGGTCAATTCTGATTGATTCTGCGGCACGCATGCTACCCGGATGCAGTGGTGATGGCTAAATGGCTGTTTATATTAAATTTTTTTGATTTTTTTGGAGGGCCTGAAGGTTGTAAAGGCCCCGATTCGAAGTGTTCGACAGGAGATCATTCATGTTCTTTTCCCCTCGCTCGATCGTCTTGGCGTGCTGCCTCTTGCCGCTGAGTGTCATGGCCAGCGCCGACCCGGTGCAGGATGCGCGCCTGGAGGGCGCCTTGCAGACCGCGCTGTCGCTCAATCGCCTGCTCAACCCCTTTCCGATAAAGGTAGAAGTCGATGGCAGCCAGGCGCGCTTGACAGGTGAAGTGGAGAACCCGGTCGAGCGCGACCTTGCCGAGCGGGTGGCGATGGCCACCCGCGGCATTGAACAGGTCGATAACCAATTGCGCGTCAACCCGGCGCTGAGCGAGCGCTCCTTGGAACCTCGCGCCTATGCCCAGCGCGTGGAGGACGCCACGCTTGGTGCGGTGATCCGCGCACGCCTGTTGTGGAGCCGGGTCACCGAGCAGGCGCCGATCGAGGTGCAAAGCCGCGAGGGTGTGGTGACCTTGCGCGGCAAGGTCGACAGCACCGAGGCCAAGGAACTGGCCGGAGTGCTGGCGCGTACCACCGACGGAGTCTACCTGGTCAACAACCTGGTCAGCTTGGACAGCACTGCTTTGGCCAAGGCCCGCGAGAAGCCCGTGGATGCCCCGGCCGGGCCGCAGCCTGCCGACAGCTGGATCGTCGACAAGATCCAGACCAGCTACCGCTTCAGCCGCAACCTCGATGGTTTGAACATCAAGGTCGCCAGCGAGCAGGGCATGGTGCGTTTGTCTGGTGAGGTGGTCAGCAGCGAGCAGCGCACTATCGCCGTGGAGGTGGCGCGACAGGTCGTGGGTGTACGCGGCGTTGACGCGGATCTGCTCAAGGTGGCGACCAAGGTCGAGGGCTGAATCGTGCAAAACGCACGGCTCGCCGAAGGGGCATCGTGCAAGATACGTCCCCGAGCTGTTTGGTAATGTTTTTAAATTATTGATTAATAAGGATTTTATTTAGAAAACAAGACTGGCATGCAGGCTGCAATGACGTACTCAGGTTTACACAACAAGTACAGCAGGAGGAGCCGGCATGAACCGCCCAACCGCCAACCGCACGCAGTCCGCCGTATTGCCCATTCGCCAGATGCTGTTCCTCGGCATGGCGGTGCTGCTCACCTTGGCGGCCGGTCAGTTCTACTACAGCGTGCAGACTGCTCGGCTGGCCGAGCAGGTCGCGGCGCAGACCGCGCTGTTGACTGAGTTGCGCGCGACCCGTGCCAACACCTTGGTCAGGGCAGCCGAGCCGCTGCCGGCTGCCGACACCGCCCCGGCTGTCCTTGAAACCGTCGTACCGCAGGAGCGCTGGGTGTTCTAACCCAACGACGACCGATTTCGCACACGCAAGAAAGGAGAAACATCATGCTGAGTTGGGCCATCACTTTCCTGATCATCGCCATCATTGCTGCTGTGCTGGGCTTCGGTGGTATCGCCGGTGCTGCGACCGGTATCGCGAAGATTCTGTTCATCATCTTCCTGGTGCTGTTCGTCGCTTCCTTCTTCTTCGGACGTCGCAGGGGCTGAACCATGAAGAGGATCCTGGCCGGCGCCCTGCTGTTGGGCGCCGTCAGCACGGCCATGGCAGCCAACGACGGCCAGGCCCGTGTCGATGAGTTGCTGGGTCAGGACGCCCAGTACCGGACAGCCTGGCAAGGCGCGATCAAGGGCGAGGAGCGCCTGCCCGAGTGGGTGATCAACCTCAGTGGCAGTGCGCCCTTGCAGATGTCGGCGGTCACCGAGGACGGCGACCGTTACTTGGTCGGCCCGTTGTGCGAGTCCGCTGACAACTGCACCTACAAGCGCTTGATCGTGGCTTTCAGCTGGGACAAGGATGCGGCCTACGGGATGCTCGTGGAGGTTCCCGAAGGCTTGCCATCGGATAAGTCGCCCACCCGTCACGCGGATTACCGCTGGCTGGGCAAGCCCGATGACGGCATGAAGGCGTTGCTCAAGGAGCAACTTAAGCGTGATCCGAACTGGTACTGAAGCGGGCCACGCATTGTCACGAAATAGAAGCCGAACCTTTCTATCTTTCTGGCTTCTATGATGCGCCGCCTCGAAGAGAGGTGGCGTATGACCAGGGGGCCGGGCTGTTCTGATCGATGCAGGATCGGAGTGGCCTAGGGGTACAGGGAGTACCTCCTTGATGGGCCGGGTCAGGAGAGGGTGGCATCGGGAGCTGCAGATCGGCCAGGGCCTGCGTGGTGCAGGGGCCGATCTGGCTTCCGAAGCGCCTGTCGGTGAAAACCGACTTACAGGTGTGCGCCTGTCCTCGAAGAAACATTTTGTCGCGACCGTACATCTAATTTTTTTCGGCTGTCCGAGCGGTCAGCTCAGGCGGTATTTCGGCCATTCGGATTGTCGAACACGCCATTTTCCCCTTCCAGTTCATACCGTCAAATCTGCCGAAAAATGGCGGTTCGGCCCTGTTCGGAAATCCGAACGCTTAAAATCAAGGGTTTGACGATGCCCGATTTCAGCGCTGAGTCTCATGCCGATTCTGCATAGGGTAGTCGTTTCAGGCATTAGACTGGCCCCTCTCCCATCGCAATAGTTGCCGCCTTTTTTACCTGGCCCGAGCCCCTTCAAGGCGAGCTCGCGGTAAACCTACATGGGGCCACCATGCCTGCACAGCCCTTCTCCAACTGCCTACTAAAGGCTCTGGGACGAGGCTTTGCGGTGGGTGACTGTGACCACTACAACAAAGGGTAATGACATGAAGAAGGCAAAACTGAGCCTCGCCTGGCAGATCGTCATCGGTCTGGTACTGGGCGTTGCAGTCGGCGCGCTACTGAATCATTTCAGTGCAGAAAAGGCATGGTGGATCAGCAACGTCCTCCAGCCCGCTGGCGACATCTTCATTCGCCTGATCAAGATGATCGTCGTCCCGATCGTGATCTCGTCGCTGATCGTGGGCATCGCCGGGGTAGGCGACGCGAAGAAACTGGGCAGTATCGGCCTGAAGACGATTGTTTACTTCGAAGTGGTGACCACCATCGCCATCGTCGTTGGTCTGGTGCTGGCCAACGTGTTCCACCCAGGCGCTGGCATCGACATGAGCACTCTGGGCACCGTCGACATCTCCAAGTACCAGGCCACTGCGGCCGAGGTGCAGCATGAGCATGCGTTCATCGAAACCCTGCTCAACCTGATTCCGTCGAATATCTTCGCAGCGCTGATGCGTGGCGAGATGCTGCCGATCATCTTCTTCTCGGTGATGTTCGGCATGGGCTTGTCGAGCCTCAACGCCGAGCTGCGCGAGCCGCTGGTGCGTACCTTCCAGGGCGTGTCGGAGACCATGTTCAAGGTCACCCACATGATCATGAACTACGCCCCAATCG
Source organism: Pseudomonas sp. NY15463 (assembly GCF_048068415.1). Classification (NCBI taxonomy): domain Bacteria; kingdom Pseudomonadati; phylum Pseudomonadota; class Gammaproteobacteria; order Pseudomonadales; family Pseudomonadaceae; genus Pseudomonas; species Pseudomonas sp. NY15463. The sequence continues at coordinate 22,084 of NZ_JBLUQD010000003.1, read as the reverse complement.
GCGTGTTCGCCCTGATCGCCGCCACCGTCGCCAACTTTGGCTTCGCTTCGCTGCTGCCGCTGGCCAAGCTGGTGCTGCTGGTGTACTTCGCCATCGCCTTCTTCGCCTTCATGGTGCTGGGCTTGGTGGCACGTGTGTTCGGCTTCTCGATCATCAAGATCATGCGCATCATGAAGGACGAGCTGATCCTCGCCTACTCCACCTCCAGCTCCGAGACCGTGCTGCCGCGCGTGATCGAGAAGATGGAGAAGTACGGCGCGCCGAAGTCGATCTGCTCGTTCGTGGTGCCGACCGGTTACTCGTTCAACCTTGATGGCTCGACCCTGTACCAGAGCATCGCGGCGATCTTCATTGCCCAGCTTTACGGCATCGACCTGTCGATTGGCCAGCAGTTGATGCTGGTACTGACCCTGATGGTTACTTCCAAGGGCATCGCCGGGGTTCCGGGAGTATCGTTCGTGGTCCTGCTGGCTACCCTGGGCAGCGTGGGCATCCCGTTGGAAGGCCTGGCGTTCATCGCCGGTGTCGACCGCATCATGGACATGGCCCGTACCGCACTGAACGTGGTTGGCAACGCCTTGGCCGCGGTGGTCATCGCCAAGTGGCAAGGCATGTACGACAGCGCCAAGGGCGAGGCTTACTACGCGTCGCTGGCGCTGGCAAAAAGCAACAAGGCGGCTGCGGTCGCCGGCCAGACCGCCAACCAATAAGACGGCTGCGCTGAAAACAGAAAGCCCCGACTCGTCGGGGCTTTCTGCATTTGCAGTGCCATGCGCTCCCACGGTAGGCGAATGATTCGAGGCGATCTTGCGCTATCATTCGGGCATTTTTCACAGGGGAACTCACGGATGCTCAACGGTCTGTGGCTCGGCTTTTTCCTGGTGGCGGCCATCTCCGCCCTGCTCCAATGGCTGGTGGGCGGTAATGCCGGTATCTTCGCCGCGATGGTCGAGAGCATCTTCGCCATGGCCAAGCTATCGGTGGAGGTCATGGTCCTGCTGTTCGGCACCCTGACGCTGTGGCTGGGTTTTCTGAAGATCGCCGAGAAGGCCGGTATCGTCGAATGGTTGGCCAAGGTGCTCGGCCCGCTGTTCGCCCGCTTGATGCCCGAAGTGCCGCCTGGCCACCCTGCCTTGGGCCTGATCACCATGAACTTCGCCGCCAACGGCCTGGGCCTGGACAACGCCGCCACACCCATCGGGCTCAAGGCCATGCGTGCCCTGCAGGAACTCAACCCCAGCAGCACTACGGCCAGCAACGCGCAGATTCTGTTCCTGGTACTCAATGCCTCGTCGCTGACCCTGCTGCCGGTGACCATCTTCATGTACCGCGCCCAGCAAGGAGCCACCGACCCGACCTTGGTGTTCCTGCCGATCCTGCTGGCTACCAGTGCGTCGACCTTGGTCGGCCTGCTGTCGGTAGCGGTGATGCAGCGTCTGCGCCTGTGGGACCCGGTGGTGCTGGCCTATCTAATCCCCGGTGCTTTGCTGCTGGGCGGTTTCATGGCGTTTCTCGGCACCTTGTCGGCTGCCGCGTTGGCGAGCCTGTCGTCGATCCTCGGTAACCTGACGTTGTTCGGGGTGATCATGCTGTTCCTGGTGATCGGCGCCTTGAAGCGCGTGAAAGTGTATGAGGCGTTCGTCGAGGGGGCCAAGGAAGGTTTTGATGTGGCCAAGGGCCTGTTGCCCTACCTGGTGGCGATGCTGGTCGCCGTGGGCGTGCTGCGTGCCTCGGGCGCTCTGGAGCTGGCTTTGGACGGCATCCGCCATGCGGTGAATGCGCTGGGTCTGGACGCCCGCTTCGTTGAAGGCCTGCCCACGGCGCTGGTCAAGCCGTTCTCCGGCAGCGCTGCACGGGCCATGTTGATCGAAACCATGCAGACCCATGGCGTGGACAGCTTCCCCGCATTGGTGGCCGCGACCATCCAAGGCAGTACCGAAACTACCTTCTACGTGCTTGCGGTGTACTTCGGCGCGGTGGGTATCCAGCGGGTGCGCCACGCCGTCGGTTGCGCCCTGCTGGCCGAGCTGTGCGGAGTAATCGCGGCGATCTTCGTCTGCTACTGGTTCTTTGCCTGAGCCGGGTATCGGACCGGGCAAGCGCAGGCTGTTCAGGTGCGTGCGTACTGAGCGGGCGCTGGGCGCAGGACGATGGCCTCAACCCGCCGGTGCGTCGTCCACCACCTCGAATCGCAGCACCCCGATGACCTGCCCGTCCTCGGTCAGTACCCGCACCTGCCACTTGCCCACCGGATTGGGCGGGAAGTTCTGCTTGCGGGTCCAGGCGCGGTAGCCTTCTTTACGCCCACCGTGGATGTCCAGGGCGATGCGGTCGACTTCTTTGCCGTCCAGCTGCCACACGTGGTAAATGCGCTCGTCCAGGCCGCGTGGGGCATTGATCGCGGTGTAGGCGTACAAGCCGCCATTGCGGACACGGCTGGCGGGAACCTCGTCCAGCGACGCGCCTGGCTGACGGTTGATTACCTCGGTACTGACCGCCACATCCGTCAGCCACAACGTAGCGGGCGGCACCCACGAGCGCAGCCACCAGCCACCAGCGCCGACCGCCAGGGTCACCAGTACCAGCGCCACGCCACGGCGCCAGGTGCGGATCGGGAAACTGCTGGCAAGGCTGGGGAATGACAGCACCATGGCCGCGATCAGCGCCAGCTTGAAGCTCTGCGCGGTGGTCAGGTGCAAGATGATCGGCAGCGCGGTGAGCATCGCCGCGAACAGCGTCAGGGTGTGCAGGGCCAGGAATAGCCAGCGCCGGGGGGCCAGCCATTTGTAGTACAGCGGGTCGATGATCGAGATCAGGCCCGCCGCGCCGAGCAGGCCGGTGAACACCAGTTGGCCGCTGTTCCAGGTGGTGGTGATGAAGAAGAACGGTAGGACGAAGAACAGGCTTTCCTGGTGGATCATCTGTGTCGCGTAGCGCAACAGCGGCTGTGGGATCTCGCGTTTGAACGTACGCGTGAACAGGCCAGTAAGGGTGTTTTCCAGCATCAGCCAGACCCAGCTGACCAGCATGAGGATGGCGATCCAGCTGGCAAGTCCGGCCTGGCGGTCGACCAGGATGAAGCTACCGATACCAGAGAGGAAACCGCCGAGCGCGATGATGCCGGGGTAGCGCTTGAGCAGTTCGATCACGCGCAGGACGAAATTGGGGATTGGGGGCATGGGTCTACGACAAGGAAAATGAGGTGGCTGTGCCGGCCTCTTCGCGGGTAAACCCGCTCCCACAGGTCTAGCGCAGTCCTTGAGGCACACGCAATACCTGTGGGAGCGGGTTTACCCGCGAAGAGGGCTGTACAGGATACCGCCGATTCACCGCTCCCGTGTAGCATCGCTGGGCTTGGCGGCCTTTGGGCGCCGCCAGCGGATCAGCGCGGCGGCCAGGATCAGCCCCAACACTAACGCCACCCAGCCGTACAGCTCGTCATAGCTGAGCAAGGGCTTTTCGATGCGTAGGTAGCCGGGCTGCTTCAGCAGTTCGTGCAGCGCCTGGTTGGCCTGTGTGAGGCTGACTAGGCGCATTTGACGGACCGGGTCGCTGAAGCGGCCATTGTCGTAGGCGTTGAGCGCGCCCCAGTAGTAGTCGGCCAGCGCGCTGTTGCCCTGTGTGGTCCAGCTTTCGCGCGCGATTGCTGCTTCCTTGATGCGGGCAAAGGTGTCCGGGTCTAGGCCGTGGGTGCGCAGGTGCTCGAACAGTTGGTCGAGCACGTTGAGCGCGGCGTCGAGGTCGTTGCGCTCAAGATCGGCGTTGAGGCTCAGCAGGCCGCTGTCGCCGAAGCTTTCGCGCTGCACCGAAGGGCCATACGACAGGCCGTGGCGCAGGCGCAGTTGGTCGTACAGGGCCCAATCCAGGTAGCGTGACAACAGCTCGAGGGTCTGCTCCTGGCCATCCTCGGGGGTGGGTTCGACGAACAGCCAGTGCAGTTTGACGCTGTCGCCCAGCCAGCCACGGGTCAGGTCACGGCGGTGCTCGGCTTGCTGGGTAATGCTTTCGAGGTTGCGGCGCTCCTCGGGCTCGCTGGCTGGCAGCGTGCCGAAGGTGCGCTCCAGGTAGGCGGGCAGCACGCGGTCGAGCCCACCGACCACGATCAGGCTCATGTTGTTGGCTGCATACCAGCGTTCGCGCAACTGCTGGACCTGTTCAAGGGTCATGTCGTCGAGGTCGGAGCGCTCCTTGCACTTCAGACCCAGCTCGGTCGCCAGCTGGTCGCTGGCCGGGTGGCCGACTTGCTGGCGGTCGAGCCAGCGTTGCAGGTGGCCGTAGTGGCCGCCGTCCTCGCGCTCGATGATGCGCTTGGCGGTGGCCAGGGCCTTGTCATCGATACGCGTGTCGCGCAGCAGCGCCAGTAACAGGTCGAGGACCTTGCGCTGGTTACGTGCTGGCGCCTCGATTACGAAGGTGGTGTCGGCGCTGCTGGTGAAGGCGTTCCACTCCCCGCCCAGTGCTTGCAAGCGTTCTTCCAGGCCACCCTCGCCGGTTTCGTCGATACCGCTGAATAGCAGGTGTTCGAGCAGGTGCGGCAACTCGCGCTGGTTGCAGTCGAAGTCGTCCAGGCCCACGCCGACGACCAGGCGAATCGACACATGATCGCGCTCGTAACCGGATTTTAGGATCACTTGCAGGCCATTGGGCAACAGGTAACCTTCCACCCGCGAACGGTCCAGGGCGAGGCTGGGCAGGCTGCAGATCAGCAGGCAAACGAACATCAGGCAACGCATAAGCGAGCTACGGTCTCCGGGATGCGTGGGTCAGGGCTGGCGGGCTTCGTCTGGCACACTGTCGAGCATCAGCCCGCCGGTGTCGGTTCCGCCCAGTACCACATAGGCACTGCTACAGAACAAAGAGTTCAACCGTTTCATGTCCGCAATGAGCTCCAAGTGTAGCGAACTGGTCTCGATGCTCTGCACCACTTTGCGTTGCAGGCGGCTGACATGGGCGTGGGCCAGGCGCCGCTCATGCGCTCGGAAACGACGTTTTTCCCGCAGCAGCAGGCGTGCGCTCTCGGGGTCGGCGCTGAGGAAGACGGTCAGGCCCAGGCGCAGGTTGGACAGCAGTTGCTCTTGCAGGCCGGTCAGTTCCTCCAGGCCCACCTGCGAGAACTCTCGGCGTTGCGAGGTCTTCTGCTGTTGCACCTTGCGCAGCATGCGCTCGATCAGGTCGCAGCCCAGCTTGAGATTGATGGCCAGTTCGATGATCTCGGCCCAACGCCGGTTGTCGGCCTCGCTGAGGTCTTCCCGGGGCATCTGCGCCAGATACAGCTTGATCGCGCTGTACAGTGCTTCGGCGTCCTCGCTCAGGGCACGGACTTGCTGCGGCATGGCCGTGGTGTGGCCGCGCAGGGCGCTGAGCATCGCTTCGAGCAGGCTGTCGACGATATCGCCCAGGCGCAGGGTCTCGCGTGCGGCGTTGGCCAGTGCCAGGCTTGGGGTTGCCAAGGCGGTGGCATCGAGGTGTCGGGGCTTGAGCGGGCCAGTGGTGTTGTCGCGCTCGGGCAGCAGTGTGTTGCACAGCCGGCCCATGAGGGGCACGGTGGGCAGCATGAGCAGGCAGCGCAGGGTGTTGTAGAGCAGGTGGAAGCCGATCACCAGCTCCTGCGGGCTGAAGCTCAGGCTGTCCATCCACTCCACCAGCGGGTGCAGCGCCGGGATGATCAGCACCAGGCCGATCAGCTTGTACAGCAGGCTGCCCAGCGCCACGCGGCGCCCGGCGGCATTCTGCATGCTGGTGCTGATGAACGCCAGCAGGCCACTGCCGATGTTGGCGCCCACCACCAGGCCAATGGCTACTGGCAGGCTGATCACCTCGGCGCCGGCCAGGGTCGCGGTGAGCAACACGGCGGCTAGGCTTGAATAGGACACCATGGCGAACAGTGCGCCGACCAATGCGTCGAGCAGAATGTCGCCGGTCAGCGAGGCGAACAGCACTTTCACCCCTTGTGCGTGGGTGATCGGGGCAGCGGCCTGCACGATCAGCTCCAGAGCCAGGATGATCAGCCCCAGGCCGATGGCCACGCGGCCCATCTGCCCCAGGCGGGTCTGTTTGCGCGACAGAAAGAAGATCACCCCCACGAACACCAGCAGTGGCGACAGCCAGGACAGGTCGAAGGTCAGCACCCGCGCCATCAGTGCGGTCCCCACGTCCGCTCCGAGCATGATCGCCAAGGCCGGGGTCATGGCCATCAGGCCTTGGCCGACGAATGAGGTGACCAGCATGGCAGTGGCGTTGCTGCTCTGCACAACGGCAGTGACCACGATGCCAGCGATGAACGCCAGTGGGCGTTTGTTCATGTTCTGGCTCAGCACCCGGCGCAGGTTTGAGCCATACACGCGCAGGATGCCGGTGCGCACGATATGCGTGCCCCAGACCAGCAAGGCCACGGCGGAGAGCAGGTTGAGCAAGGTCAGCATGGTCGGGCCCCCTGTGTTCTTGTGCCCCACACGGGGCCAATTGGCAATGCAGTGAGCCTGGCCCGGGGGTGGGCATCGGTTTTGTGCAGGGCTCATTCAAGCTTTAGTTGTTTTGCGTAGCTGCCGCCAGCTTGGCATGGCTGACATCTATTTGAAACAGCTGCGGGGGTGGTGCAGGCCGGGCCGAAACGACACAGGGCCCCGAAGGGCCCTGTGTTTAACCGCGGTTGCAGCGTTTACTGACCGGGAATGTCCTTGCGCAGTTTCACTGCCTCCGGCTCCTGCCCTTGTTTGCGCGCCTTGGCGGTGCGCATGCGGATGTTGATCGCTTCGACCGCCAGCGAGAACGCCATTGCGAAATAGACGTACCCCTTGGGTACATGGACATCGAAGGATTCAGCGATCAGCACCGTACCGACCACGATCAGGAACGAAAGGGCGAGCATCTTCAGCGAAGGGTGCTTGTCGATGAAGTCGCTGATGGTGCCGGCGCAGAGCATCATCACCAGGACGGCGACGATGATCGCGGCAATCATCACCGGTACGTGCGACACCATGCCCACGGCGGTGATCACCGAGTCCAGGGAGAACACGATGTCGATGATCGCGATCTGGATGATGGTGTAGAGGAATTTGCCGCCTGCGCCCTTGGGCGCGTCACTGCTTTCGTCTTCGCCTTCCAGGCCGTGGTAGATCTCTTGCGAGCTTTTCCACAGCAGGAACAGGCCGCCGAAGAACAGGATCAGATCGCGGCCGGAGATACCTTGGCCGAGCACCTCAAAGAGGTCGTCGGTCAGGCGCATGACCCAGGTGATCGACAGCAACAGCATGATCCGCGTGACCATGGCCAGGGCCAGGCCGAAGATCCGGGTGCGAGGCTGCATGTGCTTGGGCATGCGGCTGACCAGGATCGAGATCATGATGATGTTGTCGATCCCGAGCACGATCTCAAGGGCCGTGAGGGTGAAAAAGGCAACCCAGATTTCCGGGCTGGTCAGCCATTCCATGTGTATTCCTTCGAGCGGTAAAGGCCCGACACCCACGTGGAGGGGGTCGGGCGGTTGGGATGATGCGCTTGTATCAAAGACTGCTGAACAGCGGGAAGGTGCCCAGCGCCAATGCGGCGAACATTATGCACAGGCATACCAGCACTGCCCACTTGAGGGTGAAGCGCTGGTGATCGCCGAACTCGATCCCGGCCAGCGCCACCAGCAGGTAGGTGGAGGGCACCAGCGGGCTGAGCAGGTGTACCGGTTGGCCGACGATCGAGGCTCGGGCCATTTCCACCGGGGTCACGCCGTAGTGGCTGGCGAAGTCCGACAGCACTGGCAGTACGCCGTAGTAGAAGGCGTCGTTGGACATGAAGAAGGTGAACGGCATGCTGACGATGGCGGTGATGACGGCCATGTACGGGCCGAACGCCTCAGGGATGACCGCCAGCAGGCTTTTGGACATGGCCTCGACCATGCCGGTGCCGGACAGGATGCCGGTGAAGATGCCCGCCGCGAAGATCAGCCCGCTTACTGCCAGCACGCTGGACGCGTGGGCCGCGATACGATCCTTCTGCTGTTGCAGGCAGGGGTAGTTGACGATCATGGCGATACTGAAGGCGATCATGAACAGCACCGGCAGCGGCAACACGCCGGCGATCAGCGCGACCATCAGGGCGGCGGTCAGTGCGCCGTTGAACCAGATCAGCTTGGGACGGCGCGCTTCGGGGAACTGCGAGACGCTGATTTCGCTGTGGTCGATGTCGTCGGTGGGCAGGTGCAGCTCGCCCAGACGGGCGCGTTCGCGCTTGCCATACCAGTAGGCGATGGCCAGAATCGCCAGCACACCGAAGGCCATGGCCGGAATCATCGGCACGAAGATGTCCGATGGGTCCACGTGCAGGGCACTGGCGGCGCGTGCGGTCGGACCGCCCCACGGGGTCATGTTCATGACGCCGCCGGCCAGGATAATCAGGCCGGCCATGATCCGTGGGCTCATACCCAGGCGGCTGTACAGCGGCAGCATGGCCGCGCAGCAGATCATGTAGGTGGTGGCGCCGTCACCGTCCATGGACACTACCAAGGCCAGCGCGGCGGTGCCTACCGAGACTTTCAACGGATCGCCCTTGACCAGCTTGAGGATCTTGCGCACGGCCGGGTCGAACAGGCCGGAGTCGATCATCAGGGCGAAGTAGAGAATGGCGAACATCAGCATCACGCCGGTGGGCGCGAGCTTGCTGATGCCTTGCAGCATCATCGGACCGATGTCGCTGTAGAAGCCCCCGAACAGGGCGAACAGGATTGGAACCAGGATCAGCGCGATCAAGGCCGACAGGCGCTTGGTCATGATCAGGTACATGAAGGTGATGACCATGGCAAAGCCGAGGAAGGTCAGCATGGCGGTACTCCAGGCGTGGCGCGGCGAAAAGAAGAAGTATTCGGGCGAGGGTCAGCGCGTCGGGCGCTGCACGAGGAGTAAGCGGAGGGGGATAACGCAAACACGGGCACAGGAAAACATCGGTATCACCATTGTTGTTGTTGGATGGGCCGGGCTCGGAAAATTCCAGATGCCCTGGCGACCGGTCTTACGCCGGTAGTGGCGCTATCCTATGCGGGCAAGCTTTCAGCCAGCTTTCGTCCTGCGCAAGGCGACGGGAGGTCGTATCGATGCTTGAAGTGGTCGAGGGTGGGTGCCATTGCGGCGCTCTACGGTACAGGTTGCGCGGCGATTTGGGTGACGTCGCGCATTGTCATTGCTCGATCTGTCGGCGGGTCAGCGGCGGCACATTGGTGACCTGGGTGACGCTGGCGCTGAACGATTTCGAATGGCTCTGCGGGTCGCCCCAGCGGTACGTGGCGCCGGACAGTTGCAGCCGCTATTTCTGTGGCGGCTGTGGGGCGCATGTGGCGCTGGTGACCACTCACAGCCCGCAGACCATCGACGTGACAGTGGCGACGCTGGATCAGCCGCAGCGGGCGGTGCCCAAGCGGCATATCTGGGTCGGCAGCCGTTTGCCGTGGATGCGGGTGGACGAGGGCTTGCCGCAGGAGGATGAGGAACGCCTGTAGCCGGAGCCATTCGCGGGTAAACCCGCTTCCACAGGGTTGCGTGAATCCCGAATCCAGCGCAGCCCGTTCTGGCCGGTCCGGCGCGCCGGCAAGGCCGCTTCTACAGGATGGCGTTTAGAACCGTGTGGTCAGGGCAACTGCAATCCGCCCGCCGCCTTGTGCAGCGCCCTCAGGTGTTCGCCCACCTGCTTGATATTGGCCTCGACCGCCTTGATCTCCCTGCCCCGCTCCGGTCCCAGCAGCGCCCTTACCTGCTGGTCGAGAGTGGTGCTCAATTGCAGCAACTGCGCCTGACGCTCACTGCTCACCTGCTCCAGTTGCTTGCGCTCATCCGGCTGCGGCAGGCCATAGCCACCCGCCCCCAGCAGCTCAGCCGGACGGCTGAGGAAGCCACTGTTGGCCAGCATCGCCTGCAAGGTTTCGTTGGCTTTGTCGAAGCTGCCATCCTTGAGCGCCCGCTCATTCAGGTAGCGCTGTTTCACCTCGTCCTGGGCGAGCAGCAGCTGGCGGCGCAGTGCGGCCTGTTCGAGCAGCAACAACGCCGCGCTGGTACGCAGGTCGGCGCGCTCGAACCATGGGCGGCGCGCCTCGGCGTCCTGGGCCAGCCAGTCCTCAACGGCGCTCTGCTTGACCGGGAGCTGCTTTTTCAGCACCTCGAACATGGCTTGGTAGCGGTCGCGGTACGAGTCGAAGCGATAGCCCAGGCGCAGTGCTTCGCGCGGGTCATCCAGCACGCTGGTGTCGGCCAGGCCGCGACCTTTGAGCACTTCTAGCAGACCATTGGGCATGATCGCGTCGAGGTCGTTCAGGCGCGGGTTAGCGCTGCCACTGCGCAGTAACTTGAGCGATTCCACCGCGCAGTTGTTGGACAGGAAGTAGTAGTTGCCGTCGTAGCTCCAGTGCATCTCGGCTGCTTGGCGTACCAGGTTCTCGATCTCGCTGCGGCTGAGCTTGAGGGGCACCGAGGCCAGGCTACGCAGTTCGGTCTTGGTGTATTCGTCGATCACCTGCCCCAGTGGCAACACGAACAGCCGCGATGGGTAGGCGCCGGTGAGGCCGTCCCAGCTGGACAGCTGTACGTCGTTGACGAAGGCGCGGTACGACAGCACCAGGCTTTGGTCCAGGTCCAGGCGGCAGTCTGGGCCCCGCGGGCGGCCGGGGGCGCAGATGACCAGGCGCAGCATGCTGTGGCCCCAGCGGCTGACCCAGTTCTGGTTGGCTTCGGCCAGCAAGTAGTCAACTTGGTAGACGCGCTCGGGGTCGATTTCGCCCAGCGGTTGGCGGGCGAAGTCGTTGCCGGCGTTGAGAAACGGCAAGCCCTTGGCGCACGTATCCTGTTGCGGCGCCCAGCCGAAGTGGTCACGTAGGTATTGATTGAGCGCCGGTCGGCGGCAGGCGTAGCTCGGGTCGAGGAGGAAATACTCCATGTTGACCGCGATGAATTCCTTCGGGCTGCTCAACTCGTAGGCGTCGGGGCTGCGCACCCTTTGGCCGTTGTGCTGTTCGCGCTCGCCGCGGCGGCCCACGTACTGCGGCCAGCCGGCAAGGTCGAGCAGACGCGGATCGTCGCTCAGGGTGAAGCGGCGCTCGGCCTCGCCTCGACAGTCCTGAGGCAGGCCTACCTTGCCTAGGGTGTCCTGCTGGCGCTTGCAGCGGCTGATCAGTTGGCGCTCGGCGCTCGGCCACAGGCGGGCACGGTCGTAGATATGGGTCAGTTCATGCAGGACCGTGGCCAGCAGTTCCTCGCGCACGGTGCCGTGGGGGCGGCCGGTCTTTTCGCGGGCAGCACTGCCATCGACCAGGCTGGGTAGCAAGCGGCGATTGAGGTCCAGGGTCGAGACAGGGGTCGCCTGTCCGTAGGCATCCTCGGGCATGTGCGCGGACCAGCTGACCAGCACCTGGCGGTCGAGGGCCTGCTTGAAGCGGGGTGGCAGCTTGGCCATGGCTTCATCGAGCAATACTTGGGTGGCTTGTCGTTGCGCAGGGTCGAGGCTGTCGGCCTGCAGCGTCAGCTGCAGGTCGGCCAGGGCGGGCGTGCCAAGCAGCGTCAGGACGCAGCCTAGCAGCCAGGCACGCACGCGCTTCACAGAGCGAGAATGGCTTCGGCCAGCACCTGGTCGCTGGCGTCACGGGCCTCGGGTACGCGGGCGCGCAGGGTGTCGAACGCGGCTTCGAGCTGCGCGCCACGGATGTCACCGTCGCTGGCAACGAAGCTGGCGGCGTCATCGTGGGCCTCGCGTACCACTTTCGAGTCGCGGATCGAGGTGGTGGTGTCGGAGGTGAAATCGATCGAACGGCCAAAGGCACGGACGATGATGTTGCTGGTGGCCACCAAGGTGTGTGCCTGAGCCAAGTCAGCCAGCAGCAACATGCCGAGGGTGGCGGCGATCAGCGGTTTACGCATGGAGCATCTCCAAAAGATACGAAGGAGTCAGAGGTATTCATTGGACGAGAATTGCCTCGGCCAGTTCAAGATCGCCGACAGCATGACAGGCGCGCTGTTCACGCAGCGAAATCAGCGCCGCTTGCAGGCGTGCACCCCGAATCATGCCATCGGTGGCGACGAACGCGGCAGCATCGTCACGGGCGGCGGCGACGACCTTGCGATCGAATGGTGCGGTGGTCACCTGGCTGGTGACGTAGCCAGTGACAACGAGGCTCTGGGTGGTGACATCCATGGCATGGGCGCTCCCAACACCGGCCAAGGCGAACAGCAAAGGCGGTAAATAACGCATAGGCTCTCGGGTGGTCGTGGTTTCGGGCAGCGAAGGCTACCCCGGATGCACGGGCCAGGGCTAGTGAATCCGGGCGCGAGGCTTGTGTTAGAGCGTCAGGATAGCGCGTGCCAGTTGCGTGTCGCTGGCTTGCAGGTCGGGCAGTTGCTGGCGAATGTGAACGAAGGCACTTTCCAGTTTGGCACCGCGAATGGCGCCTTCGCTGCCAACGAAGCTGGCGGCATCGTCGCGAGCGGCCTGGACGATCTTGTCGTCGCGCAACGACGAGGTCACGTCCGAGGTGGCGTCAGTGGTCGCGGCAAGCGCACCGACCACGGCGTCGGTGGTGACCACGAAGCTGGTGGCGTGAGCCGCGCCGGTCAGCGACAGCAGCAACGCGGCGCCAAGCAGATGATTACGGGACATGGTTGGAACTCCTGCGCAGGTCTGTGTCTGTGTGTTACGGGCTCGGTACGGATGGGCGTGGCCAGGCGTGTATGACAAGCGTAACACGTGCCGGTTCGCCCCTCTGCAGTGAGCAGGGATGACAAAACGTAACTGTTACTGTCATTTAATAGATTTACAAAACTGTAATGGTCGCGGCCTGGACCGCTCTATTGTGCGGCATACAAACAAAAAACCCGTCGCAGTCACCTGCGACGGGTTCTTGTGAATTCGCGGTTGCGGCCTGGGCCGCAGACCGGTGCTTAGCGCCAGAAAGGCTTGCTCAGCTCTTCGTAACGCTGCGACTCGCTGATACCGGCGTCAGCCAGCAGGCGGGCGTCCAGACGGGCCAGTTGACGACGGCTGGCCATGCGGCGCTGCCACAGCAGCAGGGTCGACAGGGCGCGCAGCGGCAGCGAGGCGTTGGAAGCTTGGGCGTTGCTTTCGAAAACCAGACCGGAACTGAGGGTACGTTCCATGATTGACATCCTTCCGCTTATGGCGGGATTAGGTAGTGATTTAACTGGTGCCCATCTTCCTCCTCCGCTGTCCATAACAGTAGATACAGTTCAACAGTAATACGCTCACTCAGTTAACTGTGTAATGCCGCTGTTGCACTCAAAATTGGCTAAACTGTACTGGTCTGCACCAATAGTGTGCATTTTGACGTGAAGACTCCTTCGCCCTGTTCGGTAGGGCGAGGATTTACCAGTACAGTAGAACAGTTATTTGATCTTGGTGTGTCGGTCCAAACGCATCGCGGGGCAGACCCGCTCTCACATGACCTGGTAGGGTGTTTGTGGGAGCGGGTCTGCCCCGCGATTGAGTCGCTTACAGGATCAGCTGGCCAACATGCGCCCGCTTTCTTCCAGGTTCTCGTGCCAGCTCAAGGCCTCGCGCAAGATGTGCGGAGTGTGGCCGCCGCGCTGGCAGGCACGCTCGAAGTAGTCGTTGAGGGCCGCGCGATAGTCCGGGTGTACACAGTTGTCGATGATTACCCGCGCGCGTTCCCGCGGTGCCAGCCCGCGCAGGTCGGCCAGGCCCACCTCGGTCACCAGGATGTCGACATCGTGTTCGGTGTGGTCCACGTGACTGACCATCGGCACCACGCTGGAAATCGCACCGCCCTTGGCGATCGACTTGGTGACGAAGATGGCCAAGTGCGCGTTGCGGGCGAAGTCGCCCGAGCCGCCGATGCCGTTCATCATCCTGGTACCGCAGACGTGTGTGGAGTTGACGTTGCCATAAATGTCGAACTCCAGTGCGGTGTTGATGCCGATGATACCCAGGCGACGTACCACTTCAGGGTGGTTGGAGATTTCCTGCGGGCGCAGTACCAGCTTGTCTTTGTAGCGCTCCAGGTTGCCGAACACATCGGCGTTGCGCCGGCTCGACAGGGTGATCGAGCTGCCCGAGGCGAAGCTCAGTTTGCCCGCGTCAATCAGGTCGAAGGTCGAGTCCTGCAGCACTTCGGAGTACATGGTCAGGTCTTCGAACGGTGACTCGATCAGACCGCACATCACCGCGTTGGCGATGCTGCCGATACCGGCTTGCAGTGGGCCGAGCTTGTTGGTCATGCGCCCGGCCTCCACTTCGCGCTTGAAGAAGGCGATCAGGTGGTCGGCAATGCCTTGGGTTTCGTGGTCAGGCGGCAGCACGGTGGACGGCGAGTCCGGCTGGTCGCTGATGACGATGCCGACGATCTTGGCCGGATCGATCGGGATGGCAGTGCTGCCGATGCGATCGTCCACCTTAACCAGCGGGATTGGCGTACGGGTCGGGCGGTAGGTCGGGATATAGATGTCGTGCAGGCCTTCGAGGTTGGTGTTGTGCGACAGGTTGATTTCGACGATGACCTGCTTGGCGAAGATCGCGAAACTGGCCGAGTTGCCGACCGAGGTGGTCGGCACGATATGGCCTTGCTCGGTAATGGCCACCGCTTCGATCACCGCGATGTCCGGCAGGGTGAGCTGTTTGTTGCGCAACTGCTCGACGGTTTCCGACAGGTGCTGGTCGATGAACATCACCTGGCCATCGTTGATGGCCTTGCGCAGGGTGCTGTCGACCTGGAAGGGCATGCGGCGGGCCAGTACGCCGGCCTCGGTCAGTTGCTTGTCCAGATCGTTGCCCAGGCTGGCGCCGGTCATCAGGCTGATCTTCAGCGGCGACTGTTTAGCACGCTCGGCCAGTGCGTGTGGCACGGCCTTGGCTTCGCCGGCGCGGGTGAAACCGCTCATGCCGACGGTCATGCCGTCCTGGATCAGTCCAGCGGCATCAGCCGCACTCATTACCTTGCTGTGCAGGGAGGACAAGCGGATACGATCACGGTACATGGATTGTTATCTCGGGCTACTGAGGCTACTGGGAGCGCAGTCTAGAGATTTCGCCCGATGCCGTCCCGCGACCATGGTCGTATGCCAGGGCCGGAAGTAGAGCCGTTGATCTGGATCAAGCCAATCAAAAGGCCCCCGCGGAATAACTCCTCGGGGGCCTTATGCGCTTCTTTATATAGGGGTGGTGTTATTCCACGGCCTTGACCATGTCTTCGATGACTTTTTTCGCGTCGCCGAACACCATCATGGTCTTGTCCAGGTAGAACAGCTCGTTATCCAGGCCCGCATAGCCACTGGCCATGGAGCGCTTGTTGACGATGATGGTCTTGGCCTTGAACGCTTCGAGGATCGGCATGCCGGCGATCGGCGATTTGGGATCGTTCTTGGCTGCCGGGTTGACGACGTCGTTGGCACCCAGGACCAGTACCACATCGGCCTGGCCGAACTCGGCGTTGATGTCTTCCATCTCGAACACCTGGTCGTACGGCACCTCGGCTTCGGCCAGCAGCACGTTCATGTGCCCAGGCATGCGCCCCGCCACCGGATGGATCGCGTACTTCACGGTCACGCCGTTGTGGGTCAGCTTCTCGGTCAGTTCCTTGAGTGCATGCTGGGCGCGTGCCACCGCCAAGCCGTAACCGGGGACGATGATTACGCTGTCGGCGTTGCTCAACAGGAAGGTGGCATCGTCGGCTGAGCCGGACTTCACTGGGCGCTGCTCTTTCGTACCTTGTGTTGTGCCAGTATCGGTATCGCCACCAAAGCCGCCGAGGATCACGTTGAAGAACGAGCGGTTCATCGCCTTGCACATGATGTACGAGAGGATCGCACCGGACGAACCGACCAACGAACCTGCGATGATCAGCATCGAGTTGTTCAGCGAGAAGCCGATACCGGCCGCTGCCCAGCCCGAGTAGCTGTTGAGCATGGAGACCACCACCGGCATGTCGGCGCCGCCGATTGGGATGATGATCAGTACGCCCATGATGAAGGCCAGCACCAGCATCAGGGTGAACGCGCTGTAGTGGCCAGTGAAGGTGAACAGCAGCCCCAGGGCGATGGTGGCCAAGCCCAGGATCAGATTCAGTTTGTGCTGACCGACGAACTGTACCGGTGCGCCTTGGAACAGGCGGAACTTGTACTTGCCCGACAGCTTGCCGAACGCGATCACCGAGCCGGAGAAGGTAATGGCACCAATCGCCGCGCCGAGGAACAGCTCCAGACGGTTACCGGTCGGGATCGGATCGCTGATGGTGGCCACGATGCCCATCGACTGTGGCTCTAGCACCGCCGCGATGGCGATGAATACCGCCGCCAGGCCGATCATGCTGTGCATGAATGCGACCAGCTCGGGCATCTTGGTCATCTCGACACGCTTGGCCATGATCGAGCCGGCAGTACCGCCGACCAGCAGGCCGACGATCACGTAGCCGATGCCGGCGGTCGCCAGCTCAGCCCCGAGTTTGTAGATCAGGCCTACCGTGGTGAGGATGGCGATCCCCATGCCAAGCATGCCGAACAGGTTGCCGCGCCGCGAGGTGGTCGGGTGCGACAGGCCCTTGAGCGCCTGGATGAAGCAGACCGAAGCGACCAGGTACAGAAGTGTTACCAGATTCATGCTCATGCTGACTTCTGCGCCTCGTTCTTGGTTTTCTTCTTGAACATCTCAAGCATGCGGCGGGTGACGAGGAAGCCACCGAACACATTGACTGCGGCCAGTGCCACGGCCAGGGTGCCCATCAGCTTGCCTGCCGGGGTGACGGTCAGCGCGGCCGCCAGCATGGCGCCGACGATGACGATCGCCGAGATGGCGTTGGTCACGGCCATCAGCGGGGTGTGCAGGGCCGGGGTGACGTTCCATACCACGTGGTAGCCGACATAGATGGCGAGCACGAAGATGATCAGGTTATAGATGCCGTGGGAAATCAGCATGTCTTCCATTGTCGTGCTCCTCAGCCGTTTTTGCGCACGACTTGGCCGTCGCGGCACATCAGGCACGCGGCGACAATGTCGTCTTCGAGGTTGATGGTCAGTGCGCCGTCCTTGTCGAACAGCAGCTTCATGAAGTCCAGCAGGTTGCGTGCGTACAGCGCCGATGCATCGGCACTCACCTGGGCGGGCAGGTTGGTCGGCCCTACGATGATCACGCCATTGGTTTGAACCACCTGGTCGGCGACGGTCAGCGGGCAGTTGCCGCCTTGGGCAGCAGCCAGATCGATGACCACCGAACCGGGCTTCATCTGTGCGACGGTTTCGGCGCTGAGCAAAGTGGGGGCCTTGCGTCCTGGGATCAGTGCGGTGGTGATGACAATGTCGGCCTGCTTGGCGCGCTCGTGCACGGCCTGCGCTTGACGCTGCATCCAGCTGGCCGGCATCGGCCGGGCATAGCCGCCCACCCCTTCGGCGCAGGCGCGTTCTTCATCGGTCTCGTAGGGCACATCGATGAACTTGGCGCCTAGGGACTCGATCTGCTCCTTCACCGCCGGGCGTACATCCGACGCTTCGATCACCGCGCCCAGGCGCTTCGCCGTGGCGATGGCCTGCAGGCCAGCGACACCGGCGCCCAGAATCAGCACGCGGGCTGCCTTCACCGTGCCGGCAGCGGTCATCAGCATGGGCATGAAGCGCGGATAGTGATGGGCCGCCAGCAGCACGGCTTTATAGCCGGCAATGTTGGCCTGGGACGACAGCACGTCGAGGCTTTGGGCCCGCGATGTACGTGGCGCGGCCTCCAGGGCGAAGGCAGTGATACCTCGCTCGGCCATCTTGCCGATCAGTTCGCTGTTGAACGGGTTGAGCATGCCCACCAGCAGGCTGCCGCGGTTGATAAGGGCAAGCTCCTGATCGTTGGGCGCGACCACCTTGAGCACCAACTGCGCGCCGAAGGCATCGGCCGCTTCGCCCAGTTTCGCGCCAACGGCTTCGAAGGCCGTGTCCGGGATGCTGGCATTGAGCCCAGCGCCCCGTTGCACGGTGACCTGATGGCCCTGGCCTATCAGTTTCTTGAGGGTTTCCGGGGTCGCGGCGACCCTTGTCTCACCGGTCTGCGTCTCGAGAGGAACACCAATGTGCACGACTTTGTCTCCTGCGGTGACCTTTTGTCTTTATAAAAACCCGCGCACTTCGGAAGGTGCAGCTGGGCGGTCGTAGAGCACGACCCCGCCGGATCCCGGCCGGGGGAGGCATTTTGCAGACGAACCCAAGGGCCTTCAACCGGTTCTGAAGCGATACGAACTCAAAACTACAAGTCATCCTGTGACCGTATGTCGCAACTGACGGCTAGAAACCCTTCAAGGACGCGCTATTTCGAGGTTAGGAGGAATTTTGAAAATTTTTTGCCGATGATCGTTAGTAGCGTGGTGAATGTCGCAAAATACGCTGCAAAACCGCGCGGCTGCTAGGGTTGATCGAGTTTTTCGTGTCATTGGTACAGATTACGAATTGGCGACAAATACGTATATCTGTAGGTGTTTAGAATAATTGACTACCGGGTCAGATCTGTCGTTTCTCAAGCGCCGTGTACTGTTGCGCCTGTGCCACCAGCCAGTCTCGGAAGGCCCGCAGCGAGGCGGATTCCACCTTCCGCTCGGGAATCATCAGATGGTAGGCCTTGTCGCTGGACAGGGCATGCCTGTTTGCGACCACCAGCCTGCCCTCTTCCAACTCGCGCTGGATCAGGAACGGTGGGATCAGTGCTATGCCCATCTCGTGCATGGCCGCTTGGGCCAGCATTGAAAACAGTTCGTAGCGAGGGCCGGTCAAATCGCGCTCAACGCTCATGCCCTGCCCGCCGAACCATTGTCGCCAGGCGTAAGGGCGTGTGGTCTGCTGCAGTAACGGCAACTCGGCAATCCGCTTGGCCTCAAGTCTATCTTGGCCGCCCAGCAAGGCTGGGCTGCACACCGGCAGCGGGTTCTCGCCCATCAGGCGATGGGCCTGGGTGCCCGACCAGTCGGCATCGCCGAAGTAGATGGCGGCATCGAACGGAGTATCGGCGAACAGGAAAGGTCGCGTGCGGTTGGTGAGGTTGACCGTGACCTCCGGGTGGCGCCGCTGGAAGTCCTTGAGCCTGGGCAAAAGCCATTGAGTGCCGAAGGTTGGCACTACCGCCAGCTCTATCACGTTCGCGCCCTGCTGGCGCATGACCGATAGCGTGTCGCGCTCCACGGCATCGAGCTGCGCCGAGACCTGGCGGCTATAGGACAGGCCCGCTTCGGTCAGCTTCACGCCACGGCGCGAGCGCCGGAACAGTTCCACGTTGAGGAACGCTTCCAGGCCACCGATCTGCCGACAGACCGCGCCTTGGGTAAGGGCCAGTTCATGGGCAGCCTTGGTGAAGCTCTCGTGGCGTGCCGCCGCTTCGAAGCAAACCAGGGCTGTGGTGCTCGGGATCTTACGGCGCATGTACGTCGACCTCACTAGTTAGTCAGCAGACTTGGCGTTTGGCTGATTACGAAGTGAGAAAATATCACTAAAGCGTGCGCAATCCTCGTTTGTCGTGCCGACGGTTCGGGCCTAGGATCAATCCAACGCCACCCTTCCCTGCCCGACTTCGAGGTTTCTGCACATGGCCGGTAAAGCAAGCTTCAACTGGATCGATCCCCTGCTGCTCGACCAGCAGCTCACTGAAGAGGAGCGCATGGTGCGTGACAGCGCTTTCCAATTCGCCCAGGACAAGCTGGCTCCGCGTGTGCTGGAGGCGTTCCGTCATGAGCAGACCGACCCTGCGATCTTCCGCGAAATGGGCGAAGTGGGTCTGTTGGGTGCGACCATCCCCGAGCAGTACGGCGGTAGTGGCTTGAACTATGTGTGCTACGGGCTGATTGCGCGCGAGGTGGAGCGCATCGACTCGGGCTACCGCTCGATGATGAGCGTGCAGTCTTCATTGGTGATGGTGCCGATCAACACATTCGGCAGCGAAGCACAGAAGCAGAAGTATCTGCCCAAGCTGGCCACCGGGGAGTGGATTGGTTGCTTCGGCTTGACCGAGCCCAACCACGGTTCCGATCCAGGTTCGATGATTACCCGTGCGCGCAAGGTCGAGGGTGGCTATCGCCTGACGGGCGCCAAGATGTGGATCACCAACAGTCCGATCGCCGATGTGTTCGTGGTCTGGGCCAAGGATGACGCAGGCGATATTCGCGGCTTCATCCTGGAAAAAGGCTGGCAAGGGCTCAGCGCCCCGGCGATTCACGGCAAGGTTGGCCTGCGCGCCTCGATCACCGGCGAAATCGTCATGGACAACGTATTCGTGCCCGAAGAGAACATCTTCCCGCAGGTGCGTGGCCTCAAGGGGCCGTTCACTTGCCTCAACTCCGCCCGCTACGGCATTTCCTGGGGTGCGTTGGGGGCGGCCGAAGCCTGCTGGCACACGGCTCGCCAGTACACGTTGGATCGCCAGCAGTTTGGCCGGCCGTTGGCAGCCAACCAGCTGATTCAGAAGAAGCTCGCTGACATGCAGACCGAAATCACCTTGGGCTTGCAGGGTTGCCTGCGCCTCGGGCGGATGAAGGATGAAGGCACCGCTGCCGTTGAGATCACCTCCATCATGAAGCGCAATTCGTGCGGCAAGGCCCTGGATATCGCTCGCATGGCGCGTGACATGCTCGGTGGCAATGGCATCTCCGACGAATTCGGCGTGGCGCGTCACTTGGTCAACCTTGAAGTGGTCAACACTTATGAAGGCACCCATGACGTGCATGCGCTGATCCTTGGGCGTGCGCAAACCGGCATCCAGGCGTTCTATTAATAGAGGAGCCAGGCCATGGGTGCGCTTTCCCATCTGCGGGTGCTGGATCTTTCACGGGTGCTGGCCGGGCCGTGGTCGGGGCAGATCCTCGCTGATCTTGGGGCGGACGTGATCAAGGTCGAGCGTCCAGGCTCGGGGGATGATACCCGCGCTTGGGGGCCGCCCTTCCTCAAGGACGCCGCGGGGGAAAATACCAGTGAGGCGGCTTATTACCTGTCGGCCAATCGCAACAAGCGTTCGGTGACCATCGATTTCACCCAGCCCGAGGGGCAGCGCCTTGTGCGTGAGCTAGCGGCCAAGTCGGATGTGGTGATCGAGAACTTCAAGGTAGGTGGCTTGGCGGGCTATGGGCTGGACTATGAAAGCCTGAAGGCGATGAACCCGAAGCTTGTGTACTGCTCGATTACCGGCTTCGGTCAGACCGGGCCATATGCCAAGCGGGCGGGGTACGACTTCATGATCCAGGGGCTGGGTGGGCTGATGAGCCTGACTGGACGCCCGGAGGGTGAAGACGGTGCAGGACCTGTGAAGGTAGGTGTCGCATTGACCGACATCCTGACGGGCCTTTATTCCACGGTGGCGATACTGGCTGCCCTCGCCCACCGTGACCAGGCGGGGATTGGCCAACACATCGACATGGCGTTGCTGGATGTTCAGGTGGCATGCCTCGCCAATCAGGCGATGAACTACCTCACCACAGGAGTCTCGCCTCGTCGCCTGGGGAATGCGCATCCCAACATCGTGCCTTATCAGGACTTTCCCACGGCGGATGGGGATTTCATCCTCACCGTTGGTAATGATGGGCAGTTCCGAAAGTTCGCCGAGGTGGCCGGTCAGCCGCAGTGGGCGGATGATCCGCGCTTCGCGACCAATAAGCAGCGAGTGGCGCACCGTGCTGAGCTCATCCCATTGATTCGCCAGGCGACAGTGTTCAAGACCACGGCCGAATGGGTGAGTGCGTTGGAGCAGGCTGGTGTGCCTTGTGGTCCGATCAACGATCTGGCGCAGATGTTCCAGGATCCGCAGGTGCTCGCCCGTGGGTTGGCGGTGAATATTCCCCACCCGCTCGCCGGGAGCGTCCCGCAGGTGGCTAGCCCGATCAGGCTATCGCAGACGCCGGTGGAGTATCGGCAGGGGCCGCCGTTGCTGGGCGAGCACACCGAGGCGGTGCTCGGCGAAGTGCTGGGGCTGAGTGCCGAGGCTGTGCAGCGGCTGCGTGGGGCGGGTGTGCTCTGACGCTTCTCTCTATATAAAGCGGGGAGGCCGACAGGCCTCCCCGCTTTGTTTTTCGGCGATATTAAGGTTTTTTGAAAATAAGGGTTGACGGGGTTTCAGATCCCCTTATAATGCGCCCCACTTCCAG